>DASWIA010000055.1:0-180000 GCA_036397895.1 Acidimicrobiales bacterium
ACCGGCCCCGTTGCCTCCAGGGCATGGGCCAGCGCGGCGCGCCCCGCTCGCGCCGGCACCAGGAGCACGGTGGCTCCCGCCCCCCAAGCGGCAACCGCAAGGGCCATGACCTCCCACCGGTTCGTCGCCTGGACGGCGACGACGGGACCGGGCTGGCCGGCCGCGGCCGGGGAGGCTGCCGACCCGACAAGGTGGGACAGGAAGGCTGTTGCCTCCACCACCAAGGCCGTGGCCTCAGCGGCGGTGAGACGGACGTCTCCGTCGACGATGACCGGAGCACCGCCCCGCCGGCGGGCCCAGCCCTCGAGGACGAGCCGATCAAGCCGGTCGAGCGGGAGGTCGGCGCTCACCCCAGGCTGGGATCGCGCCAGGCCGGGGTCGCCGGGTGCCGACCGCGGAGCACCTGGGTGCCGATGTAGTTGCGCTGGACCTCGACGGTGCCGGCGCCGATGCTGAGACCACGGACGTCGCGGTAGATCCTCTCAACCGGGTACTCCCGGCTGTAGCCGTAGCCCCCGAGCAGCTGGAGGGCCTCGTCACACACCAGGCGGGACGCCAGGTTGGCCTTGGCCTTGGCCATGGCCGTCTCCAGTGGCGGGGGGGTGCCGTGGGGTCCGGCCAGGGAGACGGCGCGGTAGAGAAGCAGGCGGGCGGCTTCCAGCTCGGTGGCCATGTCGGCGATCTTCCACTGAAGCCCCTGGAGGTCGGCCAGGCGCTTGCCGCCGGTGGCCCGGTCGTTGAGGTATCCGATGGCAACCTCGAGCGCTCCCTGGGCGGCCCCAATGCACATGGCGGCGTTGCCACAGCGCTCGTGGTTGAGGTGGGCCAGCAGCGTCTTGAACGCCTCGGCATCGCCGGCGTCGCCGGCCACCAGCACTTCGAGGGGATCGATGCGAACATCGTCGAAGGCCAGCTCGGCCTCGGTGCAGCCGCGCAGACCCATCTTGCGGTGGGTGCCGGCCACGGTGACACCGTCGCGGTCGAGCGGCACCACCACGGCGCCGATCCCCTTGGCGCCCTCGCTGCGGGGGAAGCGGGCCCACACCAGGCAGGCGCCGGCCACGTGCCCACCAGTGACGTAGTTCTTGTAGGCGTTGAGGCGGTAGCCGTCGCCATCGGGGGTCAGTGCGGCCCGCATGTGGTCGACGGCCGATCCGGCATCGGGCTCGGTGATCCCGATGCAGAAGAGCGTCTCGCCGCTGGCGGCTCGTGGCAACCAGCGCTCCTTCATCTCCTGGCTCCCGAGGTGCTCGATGCCGCGGGGCGGGCCGTTGAAGATGAGCTGGCACAGGATGGCGCAGCTGACGTCGGCCCGGGCCAGCTCCTCCAGCACGATGGTGGCACCGACGTCGCCCAGGCCCATGCCGCCGAACTCGGGGTCGATGGTGATGGAGAACAGATCGGCCTGGCGAAGCAGCCGCCAGATCTCGTGGGGGAACTCCTCGTGCTCGTCCCAGTGGGCGGCGCGGGGTGCCAGCTCCCGATCAGCCAAGTCGCGGGCCAGCTTGCGGAGAGCCTGGAGGTCGTCGTTCTCCTCGAACACGCCCGGAGCGTACTTGACGCCGGTGTCAGATACTCCCGGTGTCAGGCCGGTGATCGAAGGCAACCTTGACGGCGCCGGTCCGATCCTGGTCGCCGAGGGTCACGAAGGCCTCGCGCCACTGGGGGAGGCGGAAGGTGTGGGTGAGCATGGCCGAGACGTCGAGGCGGCCGCCCAGCACGAGGTCGAAGTAGTGGCTGATGGCGTGCTGGCGCCGGCCACCGACCGTCTCGATCCCGAAGGCATTGGAGCCGACCAGCCGGATCTCCTTGAAGTAGAGCGGAGTCCACTCGAACCGTCCGGGAGCGGCCACCCCCGTCACCACCAGCGAGCCGCGTGACGCCAGCAACCGCACGCCCACCTCGATCGTGGCGGGCGACCCGACAGTGTCGTACACCACGTCGACATGACCCGGATGGGCGACGGGAAGTCCCTGCCACGGTGTGCGCAGCGTCGCTCCCGACCAGTCGGCCAGCTGCTCCACCAGCGTGGCCCGGGGCTCGGGGCGGACGACGAGGTCGGCACCGAACTGGTGCGCCAGAGCGGCCTGCCCATCGTGGGCGGCGACGACGGCGACGGCGACGTCGGGGTGCAGAGCCTTCAGCAACGCCGTCGTGGTGGCGCCCAAGGCACCGGCTCCGTAGACCACAGCACGCCCACCGGGTGGAGGGGGCGTGCGAGTGACGGCATGGAGCGACACCGACACCGGGTCAGCGAGCACCGCCACCTCATCGGTGATCTCATCGGGGACGGGAACAGCCATCAACCGATGGGCGGGGAGCATCTCGGCGAACCCGCCACCCACGTCCGACGAGTTCCCGGTGTGGATGCCCGCCGACAGCCGGCCGTCGTGGAAGTGCCAGCACAGCGAGTAGTCGCCAGCCTCACAGGCTGGACACACCGGCTCGATGCCACGAGGCGCGCACGAGAGCCACGGGTTGAGGACGACACGAGCTCCCTCGGCCAGCCCGAACCGGGGTCCGGCCTCGGCCACCTCCGCCACCACCTCGTGGCCGAGCACCTGCGGAAAGGTGATGAAGGCGGTCATGGCGTTGTCGGCCGATTCCTCCGCGTCGTCCATGAACATCTGCTTGGCATCGGAACCGCAGATGCCGCACATGCGGGTCCCCAGCACGGCCCAGTCCGGGCCCAGCAGCGCCGGTCGGGGTAGGTCCTTCAGGGCAACGGGAGCTGCGGCCAGACGGGCGGTCCGCTCACCGATGCCCGCCGGCGGTTCCCAGGGGTCGGGATCGGTCAGGAACACCAGCCCCTTCATCGACTCGCCATGGCAGCGGCGCCGGCGAGGTAGGCGTCGGGATCGGTGGCCTTCCACGTGGCCACACCTTTGAGGTCGGGGAAGTAGCCCTCGAACGTGTCGCCCTCGATGAGGGAGCAGATCCCCTCCGCCACCTCCGAAGGTGGTGTCAGCTCGCCGTCGTAGTGGGCCGGATCGTTGCCGGGGCGGTCCCAGATGTCGGTGTCGACCGGCCCGGGTATCACCAGCCGGACGTCCACACCGGAATCCCACAGGTCGATCTGCATGGCCTCGGCCCACCCGCAGAGCGCCGCCTTCGACGCGCAGTACGCCGTCTCCGCCGGGATGCCGCAACGCCCACCCATGGAGCTGACATACACGTGTTGACCGCGGTCGCGAGCCACGAAGCGGTCGAGCACGGCCATCGTCATGCGGGCTGGCGCCTCGAAGTTGACGCGCATCGTCTGCTGCAGCTCCTCGACGGTCATGGCCGTGACATGACGACGCATCGGCATCGCCGCGTTGTGGACCCACACGTCGACGTGCCCCAGCGCCTCCCACATCTGTGGGGCCAGGGCCTCGGCGGCGTCGACGTCGTCGAGGTCGGCGAGCCAGGTGTGCACCTCGGCTCCCCGGCCCCGGCAACGGTCCGCCACCGCCTCCAGCTCGTGGTGGCGGCGCGCCAGGAGGCCCAGAACAACCGCGCCCCGTCCGACGAGGGCGTCGGCCAGGGCAGCACCGATGCCTGACGATGACCCGGTGACGATGGCGTGTGATCCGGCGAGGTCCAATCCCATGGACGTCGACAGTAGGGGAGCGGCCACCACCCCTCTATCGTGAGGGCATGAGAACCCGCTTGGATCTCCCCGTCGACGGGATGACGTGCGCGTCGTGCGTCGCTCGGGTGACCAAGAGCCTCGACGAGCTGGAGGGCGTGGAGCGTGCCGTCGTCAGCCTGGCCTCGCATCGGGCGCAGGTGATCTTCGACGACGAGTCCGTCGGCCACTCCGACCTGGTGTCGACGATCGAGGGGCTCGGCTACGGCGTGCCCGAGGCCGACGACCAGGATGCTTCCGAACGGCGCCGCATCGCGGTTCTCGGTCGCCGGCTGGCGGTCTCCCTCCCACTTGCGGCGCTGACCATGGCCATCGCCATGATCCCCGGCCTGTCGTTCGACGGTGCGGACTGGGTCGCCTTCGCCCTCGCCACGCCGGTGGTCCTGTGGGGCGGGTTGGGATTCCACCAGGCGACGTGGGCGAACCTCCGCCACGGCACCACCACCATGGACACCCTCGTCTCGCTGGGCACGATCACCGCCTACCTGTGGTCAACCATCTCGCTGGTGGCCATAGAGGGCGGACACGTGTGGTTCGAGACCGCGGCCGCCATCATCGCTTTGATCCTCCTGGGCAAGTGGCTCGAAGCGCGAGCCTCCCGACGGAGCGGCAAGGCGCTCCGGGCCCTCGCCGAGCTGCGGGTCAACGAGGTGACCCTCGAGGACGGCTCGGTGATCGCCCTCGATGACCTGGCCGCGGGCCAGCGGTTCCAGGTGCGGCCGGGTGAGCGGATCGCTACCGACGGCGTCATCGCCGCGGGCCACAGCGCCGTGGACGAGTCGATGCTCACCGGCGAGCCGGTACCGGTAGAGAAAGGTGAGGGCGACGACGTCATCGGCTCCACCATCAACGCCGACGGGCATCTGGTGGTCGAGGCCCGAAGCGTTGGCCATGACACGGCCCTGGCCCAGATCATCGCTCTCGTCGAGCAGGCCCAGGGATCATCGGCGCCCGTGCAACGGCTGGCCGATCGCGTGTCAGCCGTCTTCGTTCCCGCCGTGCTGGCCATCTCGACTCTGACCCTCGCCGCATGGCTCGTCGGTGGCGGCAGCGTGACCGACTCGGCGACGGCGGCGGTGGCGGTGCTGATCATCGCCTGCCCGTGTGCTCTGGGGCTGGCTACCCCGACGGCCATCATGGTGGGCACCGGTCGGGGGGCCCAGCTCGGGATCCTGATCAAAGGTGGAGAGATCCTCGAGCAGACTCGACGGGTGGACACCGTCGTGCTCGACAAGACCGGGACGGTGACCGAGGGGCGGATGACGGTGGTGGGCGTGCACCTCGCCCCCTCGGTCGATGCTGTGGTGGCCAAGCGATGGGCCGCATCGCTCGAAGGGCGCTCAGAGCACCCGATCGCCCAGGCGATCGCCTCCACCGTGGCTCTTGACGACCACCATCGGGTCGACGACTTCGTGAACCTGCCTGGCCAGGGGGTTCAGGGCGTCATCTCCAGCACCGTGGTCACTGCCGGTCGGCGGTCGCTGTTCGACCTGATCCCCGTGGTGCTCGACCGGGCCGCGGCCGACGCGGCGGCGTCGGGACGGACCACCGTGTTTGCTGGATGGGGTGGTGAAGCTCGTCTCGCCTTCGAGATCGCCGACCGCGTCAAGCCCGGAGCCGCCGATGCCGTTGGGGCCCTCCACCACCTCGGCCTCGAGGTGGTGCTGGTCACCGGTGACAACCGGGCCACCGCCGAGGCGGTCGGGGCCGAGGTCGGTGTCGACCGCGTCGTGTCCGAGGTACTGCCCGCGGACAAGCTGGCCGAGGTGGAGCGGCTTCAGCAGCAGGGCCGGGTGGTGGCCATGGTGGGCGACGGGGTGAACGATGCTCCGGCGCTGGCTCAGGCCGACCTGGGCATCGCCATCGGCACCGGTACCGATGTGGCCATCGAGGCCTCCGATCTCACCCTCGTGACCGGAGATCCCCGCGCGGTCGGTGATGCCATCCGCCTCAGCCGTCGCACCCTGTCGACCATCAAAGGGAACCTCTTCTGGGCGTTCGCCTACAACACCGCCGCCATCCCGCTGGCTGCGTTCGGTCTGCTGGCGCCGATCGTCGCTGCCGGAGCCATGGGGTTCTCCTCGGTGTTCGTCGTCACCAACAGCCTGCGCCTGCGAACGTTCGAGGGCTCACGTCGCAGCTGAGTGGGCCACCACCTCGGCCAGACGGAGGTCGGCGGTGATCAACCGGGAGACCGCGGCCCGCCCGGCGAGGGTGACGGCGATGGTCACCGAGGCCAAGATCATCAGCATCACCACCGCCTGAGCCAAGACGGCATCAACCGGATCGACGCCGGCGAGGATGAGGCCCGTCATCGTTCCCGGCAACGCGATGAGACCGACAGTCCGGGTGGATTCCACCTGTGGAGTCACGGCGTCGCGCAGGGCGCGGCGAACGATCGGGCCCGCGGCGGCGTCGGCATCGAGGCCGAGCACCAGCCGCGCTTCGATCTCGTCCCGCTGCGAACGGGCGGCCTCGATGCACTGCCGGAGGGCGAGCACAAGCGCTCCCAGGGTGTTGCCGACCGTCATCCCGGCGACGGGCACGACGGCCCGCCCCTCGAGCGGGAACACCCCGAGCCCGAACACGATGAGCAGGGTCACGACGACGGCCACGCCCCCCGCCCCCAGCGCCACCCGCCGGGCACCGGGAAAGTCGGGGACCCGGCGACCGACGACGTCGGCGGCGATCACCACCATGACGACCACCCATCCCAACCCGCCGACGAGTGGCCGATCGGGGCCGATGAGCAGCACGAGCACAGCTCCCACTGCAAGCAGCTGGACCACGGAGCGGGCCGACACCCACAGGATCGAGCGCTCCAGGTCGAGCCGGTTCCAGCGGGAGACGCCGGCGGCAATCAGTACGAGGCTCAGCGCCAGGCTCAGGTCGACGAAGCCGACATCACCGGTCATCGGGCGGCTCCTCCGTCGATGGGCCGTGCCCGAAGAACGGCGCGAGCGCCTGGGTCGAGAGACGCGAGGCGCTCTCGTGGGCCACCACCCGGCCACCGGCCATCACCACGACATCGTCGGCGTGCTCGACAGCGAGGTCCAGATCGTGGAGCACCACCACTGTTGGCGTGCCGTCGCCGGCCAGGCGTTGCAGGAGATGGAGCACGTCATGGGCCGAGCGCTCGTCGAGGCCGGCGGTGGGCTCGTCGAGGAGAAGTGCATCCGGCCGGACGGCGAGCCCACGAGCGAGGGCCACCCGGTGGCCCTCCCCACCCGACAGGGAGGCCACGTCTCGGGTGAGGAACGACGGCGGGAGTCCCACCTGGTCGAGCAAGGCGATCCCGCCGGCCTCGTCGAGGTCAGGATCAGCGACTACCAGGTTGTCGATCACCGACGAGGCGAACAGCGTGGCCTTCTGGAGCACGAGCTGGAAACTTCGTCGCATGGCTCGGGCGTCCTGGCCGGCGATGTCCCGTCCTCGATGCAGCACCCGTCCCTGATCCGGGACCACCAGCCGGACGGCCAGGCGCAGCAGGGTTGACTTGCCACCGCCGGACGGGCCGACCACGGCGGTGAGACGGTCATCGGCAAGGTCGAGGGTCACGGGACCGAACCGATGATCCTTCGCCCCCACCACGACGTCGTCGAAGCGGAGCAGAGGGGTCTCGATCTCGGTCACCACAGGCCTTCGGCCAGGCTGGCCGCCATCTGAGCGCCCAGCTCGAAGCACGCGGCCAGGTGTGTCTCGGTGAGGTCACCGGTGACCACCACCGGCGGGGCGGCCTCGCGCCATCCCAGGCCGGTGGTGATGGTTCCGATGGCGTGCACGCAGCCGTCGGTGTCGGTGGCGCCCTTGACGTAGAAGGAGAAGGGCTTGCCGCGGGTGCGATCGAGCAGCGGTCGGTAGATCTCGTCGAAGAAGTGCTTGAGCGCTCCGCTCATGTACCCGAAGTTGGTGGGCGTGCCGAGGATCACGGCTCCGGCCCGAAACACAGCCAGCGGGTCGGGGGCAAGGGGGTCCATCGTGATGACCTCGACACCGTCGATCCCCTCGGAGCGGGTGCCGGCCAGCACCGCACCGGTCATTCGGGCCGTAGATCCGGTCCGGGAGTGGGCAACCACCACCAGCCGCGGTGATCGGGCCACGCCGGCGCCGCCATCCTTGTCGCCATCCGTGCCGCCATCCGTGCCGCCATCCGTGCCGTCATCGAGGCCAGCGAGGGGCTCGGGGGAGTCCCACCCGGCGCTCACCGCCGGCCGCCGGCGCGATCGAGAGCGCTGGTGGCTCGTTCATAGGCCGCCATCGCCCTCTCGGCTGCGTCCTTCGCCACCGTGTGCTCCGCTGTGATGGCCTTCACCTTCCCGGCGTCGCCGTAGAGGTCGGGGTCGGCGAGGCGACGCTGAAGATCGGCCACCGTCGCCTCGGCCGCCTCCCACTTGCGCTCGGCCGCCAGCAGAGCCTTGCGCAGCTCCTTGGTGGAGCGGTGTTGTGAGTTGCGGGCGTCGGCCTCTTGGCGCTTCCGCTCCGTCTTGACAGCTCTCGGTCGGTCGTCGCCCGACTGCTTCGGTGGGCGGCGGGTGGGACCACCCGAGGGGTCGGGGGGAGCGAGCAGGCGCTCATCGACACCGTGGTGGAAGTCGGCGCGACCGTTGCGGACGACGACGAGGTCGGTCGCCACCTCACGGATGAGGTACCGGTCGTGGGTGACCAGCAGCACGGTGCCGGGATAGGCCCGCAAGGCGTCCTCCAACACGTCGCACGACGCCAGGTCGAGGTGGTTGGTCGGCTCGTCGAGAACCAGGAGGTTGGCGGGCTCGACCATGATCCGTCCGAGAGCCAGCCGGGTGCGCTCTCCACCGGAGAGGTCGCCCACCCGCTGGTCGGCTGTGTCGCCGGGGAAGCCGAACGATCCGAGATAGGTGCGCATGTTCTTGGCGAAGGTTGGCGGGAGCCCGACCTTGAACTCCTCGACCACGGTTCGCTGCTCGTTCAGCGCCTCGGCCTGATGCTGGTCGAACCTGGCCACGCGTACGCCGCTTCCGAGTCGGACCGTTCCCGCGTCGGCGGCCAGGTCGCCGAGCAACAGGCGCAGCAGCGTGGTCTTGCCGGCTCCGTTGGGCCCGACGAGGGCCAGCCGCTGGCCGCGCTCGACGACCACGTTCACGCCGGTGAGCACCGGCTGCTGGCCGTAGCCGACGGTGACGCCGTCCAGCTCGGCCAGGACCCGGGGGGAGCGGGGAGGGGTGGGGAAGCGGAACCGTGCCCTCACCTCGTCATCGGTGGGTACCTCCAGTCGATCGAGCTTCTCGAGGGCCTTGATCCGGCTCTGGACCTGGCGAGCCTTGGTGGCCTTGTACCGGAACCGATCGACGAACCGCTCGGTCTGGGCGATCTGGCGGGCCTGGGTGGCTACCGCCGAACGGAGCTGCTCGAGCCGCTCCTCCCGTTCGGCCACGAACTCCGCGAAGCCGCCGACATAGGTGGTGGCCGTGGCCCCGCTGAGCTCGATGATGTGGGTGGCGACGGCGTCGATGAAGTCGCGGTCGTGGCTCACGAACAGAAGGGCGTTGGTGCTGTCGACCAGCTGCCGTTCGAGCCAGGCCACACTGTCGACATCGAGGTGGTTGGTCGGCTCGTCGAGCACGAGCAGATCGGGCCGTGCCACCAGCAACCGCGCCAGTCCGGCGCGCATCCGCCACCCTCCGGACATCTCACCGATGCGGCGATGGCCATCATCGGGCGCGAATCCGAGCCCGGCCAGGATCCGCTGGGCCTCTGATTCGAGGGCGTAGCCCCCGAGCTGCTGGAAGCGCGACTGTGCCTCGCCGTAGGCGGCGACGGTCACGTCGTGATCGGGGTCATCGATGCGTTCGAGCTGGCGGTGCAGCCGCTCCAGCTCGACGTGCACGTCAGCCACCTCACCGGCCCCGGCCAGCACATGGTCGAGCACCGTGCCCCCCGTTGACTCGATGCCCTCCTGGGGCAGGTAGCCCACCGTCATGTCGTTGGGCTGGGTGACGGTGCCACCATCGGGCTGGCGGCGCCCCACGATGCACTCCAACAGCGTGGTCTTGCCAACGCCGTTTCCACCGACGAGCGCGACTCGCCGCCCCGGGTCCAGGGTGATGGTGACATCGTCGAAGATGAGACGCGCCCCGAAGGTGATCGACAACCCGCTGGCGGTGAGCACGGTTCGCCAACGTATCCTCACCGGCCGTGAACCTGCCCGACATCTTGTCCCTCGAACACCACGGACCCGACACCTGGATGGGGAGAGGACCCCGCTACCCCTGGGGCGGGCTCTATGGAGGCCAGATCGTCGCCCAAGCACTGAAGGCGGCGGCGCACACCGTCCCCGACCGCTACAAGGTCAACTCGCTGCACGCCTACTTCATCCGCGGCGGTGACCAGGATGCGCCGGTTCGCTATGAGGTCGACCGGTTGCGTGACGGCCGCTCCTTCGCGACCCGTGCCGTCGTCGCCCGCCAGGCGGTGGGTGCGATCCTGAACCTGTCGGCCTCCTTCCACGCGGAGGAGCACGAGACCGACGAGGCTGACGTCCCGATGCCGGCCGTCCCCCGCCCCGACACGCTCGCCGACGACACCTGGAGCAAGGCGTTCGATCGGCGCCTCGTCCCCTCCGACGAGATTGGTCGCGAGTCGGCGTGGGCCCGGGCGTCTTCAGCTCTGCCCGATCGCCACATCGACCACGCCGCGGCCGTGGCCTACCTGTCCGACGACTTCCCAACCGGGGCCGCGGTGCGTCTCCACCCCTTCGCACGGTCTCACGGCGGGTGGCAGGACGGGATGTTCATGACCGCCAGCCTCGACCACAGCATCTGGTTCCACCGCGAACTCGCCGCCGACGGGTGGCACCTCCACGACGTGGTGTGCCACCAGCTCCGCGGCGCCCGTGCCCTCACCCGCGGCCGCGTCTACGACCAGGCCGGCAACCTCTGCGCCACCTTCGCGCAGGAGGTGCTGCTGCGGGTCAGCCGAACCTGGCTCGACCGCCGCGAGCCCCCCGACGAGATGGCATGATCGCGCCATGCGCGCCGTGGTCCTCTACGAGAGCATGACTGGCAACACCCGGGAGGCGGCCCGCCTCATCGCCGCCGCAGCACGGAACCGGGGCCACGAGGCCAGCGTCTACGACATCGCCCGCCCGAACCTCGAGGAGCTGGCCAAGGCCGACGTCGTCTTCGTCGGTACCTGGGTCGACGGACTGATCCTGGTCGGCCACCGGCCCGGCCGCGCCGGCAAGATCAAGAAGATGCCGGTGCTCACCGGCAAGTCCACCGCCTGCTTCATGACATATGCCATCAACCCCGGCGATGCCATCCGCAAGCTCGAGCGGATGGTGAGCGAGCGCGGCGGCAACGTGGTGGCCCGCCACGCGTTCCACCGCCACAAGCTGCTCCCGGCCGTGGAGGCCTTCACCGAGCAGGTCCTGGATCGGGTCGGCGCCAGCACCAGCGTGTGAGAGCGACTACCGATCGCGGGGTCAGTAGTCTGGCCGCCATGTCCAACACCGCATTGATCCAGGTCCTTGGAGCCGTCGCCTACGGGGAGCTCAAGGCCCATGAGGGTGCCCGGGCCGAGGCGGAGGCGACCGCCGACGAGGTCGAACGCAGGCGACTCAGGAAGGTGGCGGCCGAGGAGCTGCGGCACCACAAGGGGTTCGTCGCCCGTCTCGAGGCGATGGGGGCAGATCCCGATCGGGCCATGCAGCCCTACCACCGTGTCCTCGACAGGTACCACAGCAACGAGGCGCCCGATCCGATCACCGAGGCGGTTCAGGGCTATCTGGGCGAGGGCATCGCCGACGACCTCCTCACCTGGCTGCGCCAGGTCGTCGACGCCGACACCGCCGCCTTCATCGACACCGTGATCGAGGATGAGGTGGAGCACGAGGCGGCCGCCACCCGCCAGCTCCGTGCGTTGCTCGACGCCGACCCCGAGGGCGCCCACAAGGCGGCCCGAGGTGCACGCCGGATGTTCCTCAACATGGCGCGGAGCGGGGGCGCCGGTGGCGCGCCCCTGGTGGCGTTCCTGCGACTCGGCAAGACCCCTCAGCTGCTCGACGCCGTCTTCGGGGGCATGGCTCGCCGTCTGTCGGCCATCGATGTCGACCCGCTCCGTCTGCCTGGACCACTGCGGCGAGCTGTCCGCGCCCACCTGAGTCGGCCGGCTGCGGTCTGACGGCGTGGCACCGCAGAAGGGCAACGGGCGATTCGATGCCGTTCTCTTCGACTTCGGCGGCGTGCTCATCTCGTCGCCGTTCGAGGCGCTCCATGAGCTGGCGGTGGCCATGGAGCTGCCGTTCCCCGTCGGCGACTTCCTGGAGGAGGTGTTCGGGCCGTACCACCAGGACACCGACCACCCCTGGCACCGGATCGAACGTGGCGAGATCGGCTTCGGGGACTACTTCGACGACCTGGTCGGGAGGCTGGCCCAGCGTGGAGTCGAGCTCGACCTCGCTCGCTTCGCCAAGACGTTCGGCGGGCTCCAACCTCACGAGCACATGGTCGACCTCGTGGAGGAGCTGTCGGTGGCCGGCTACCAGCTCGCCATGGTGACCAACAACATCGCCGAAGGCCGCGAGCAGTGGGGGGTCCACGCACCGGTCGACTGCTTCGACGTGATCATCGACTCGTCGGCGGTCGGCATGCGAAAGCCGGACCCCGGGATCTACCGGCTCGCCCTCCAGGAGCTCGAGGTGAGCGCCGACCGCGCCGTATTCCTCGACGACGCTCCCGGCAACGTCGATGGAGCACGGGCCGTCGGTCTGCACGCCATCTGGGTCACCGGCGATGGTCGCGCCGCCGAGGCGGAGCTGCGAACGCTGCTGGGCCTCACCTGAACCCGTCGCGCTACCGTCCTGATACACCGTCAGGTCCGATCCCCAGGAGCCCAGCCGACCGATGCCCGACCCCGCCGTCCTCGTCGAGCGTGACGATCACGTGATGACCATCATGCTGAATCGGCCCGCCAAGAAGAACGCGTTCAACGCTGAGATGCTGGTTCGGCTGTGCCGCGCCTACGACGAGGCCGACGCCGATCCCGACGTGCGCGCCATCATCGTAAGCGGGGCTGGCGGCGACTTCAGTGCCGGCGCCGATCTCGACCGCCTGGTGGGCGCACTGATCAGCGGGGAGCCACCGGAGACCGAGTTCGAGGCGGCGATCCTCGAAGACCTCACGCTGATCTACAAGGGCTTTCTCAAGGAGTACCGCCCCGCGGCTCCGGTCATCGCCGCCATCGAGGGCATCTGCATGGCCGGAGGAACGGAGTACCTCCAGGGAACGGATCTGCGGGTGGCGGGGGAGTCGGCCCGCATCGCGGTGAGCGAGGTCAAACGGGCCCTTTTCCCGATGGCCGGCAGCACCGTGCGCCTCGTCCGCCAGATGCCGTTTGCCAAGGCCATGGAGATGCTCATCGTCGGAACCGAGATCACCGGTACCCAGGCCGCCACCTACGGTCTGGTCAACTACGCCACCCCCGATGGCGGGGCCGTGGCCAAGGCCCGTGAGCTGGCCGAAGCGATCTGCGTCAACGGTCCCCTCGCTGTGCGCAACATCAAGGCATCGGTGTGGGCGGCGGACGGGCTGGCCGAAAGCGAGGCCTGGGCGGCGGAGCAGGAGCTGGGCATGGCGGTGATGTCCTCGAGGGATGCCCGGGAGGGCCCTCGGGCGTTTCTGGAGAAGCGAACCCCCGACTACACCGGCACGTGAGGAGCACAGCCATGGCCATCACCGACGTCGACACCGCTACGTCCCTATGCCCGACCAACGACATGCCGTGGGGCACGCTGTGGGAGGGCATCGACATCAAGTTCCTGCGCTTCGGCGAGAAGAGCGGCACATACACGCTCATGACCCGATTCGCTCCCGGTGTCGAGCTGCCCAAGCACCGCCACTTCGGCGACGTTCACGCCTACACGATCCAGGGCCGGTGGCACTACAAGGAGTACGACTGGGTGGCCAACGCCGGTGACTACATCTACGAACCGCCCAACTCGGTGCACACGCTCCAGGTGCCCGCCGCCAACACAGAGCCCACCATCGTGATCTTCACCATCGACAAGGGCATGGTGCTCCTCGACGAGGAAGACCAGATCCTCATGATCGAAGATGCCACCACCGTCTACGGCTACTACTGCCAAGCCCTCCAGGCGCAGGGGGACGAGATCCCCACCACCATCCTTCCCTGAAGGGCATGGGCATGGCGGGCGTGGTGACGACCGAGCTGTTCATCGACGGGGGGTGGCGGTCGGCGTCGACCGCCTCGACCGAGCCTGTGATCAACCCGGCCAACGGCGAGCACCTGGCGGCCATGGGTGTCGCCGATGACGCTGACGTCGACGCCGCGGTCAGGGCGGCGAGAGCTGCACTCGATGACGGCCCGTGGTCGACCCTGAGCGGGTTCGATCGGCGCCGCCTGCTCATCCGCTTCGCCGGGGAGGTCCGAGCCGCCGCGCAGACCATCGGCGAGATCAACACCGACGACGTGGGCATGCCGCTGCTCTTCACCGTCGGCCAGGCCGCCTACGTGGCCGACTACATCGAGTACTTCGCCGGGTGGGCAGACAAGCTGGCGGGGGAGGCACCGGTGATGCCCCAGACCTCGACCCTCGACTACACGATCCGTCACCCCGTCGGGGTCGTGGCTGCCGTCGTGCCTTGGAACATCCCGGTGTTCATCAGCGCCGCCAAGCTTGCCCCGGCGCTGGCCGCCGGATGCACCGTGGTGCTCAAGCCGTCGGAGCTGGCCCCGCTGGCGCCACTTGAGCTGGCCCGCTGTGCCGAGCGCGCTGAGCTGCCGGCGGGCGTGGTGAACGTGGTCACCGGCCTGGCCGGCACCGGCCGAGCACTGGTCACCCACCCCGATGTCGACATGATCACGTTCACCGGCGGAACCGATCTGGGCGCCCGCATCGGTTCCGAGGCCGCCGCCGCCCACAAGCGGTTCACCCTCGAGCTCGGCGGCAAGAGCGCCAACATCGTGTTCGCCGACGCCGATCTCGACGCGGCTGCCAACGGTGTGTGCCAAGGCTTCCTGGTGAACACCGGCCAGCAGTGCACTGCCGGTTCACGGGTGCTGGTGCAACGGCCCGTCTACGACGCCCTCATCGAGAAGGTGGTCGAGTACAGCGCGCTGTACACGCTCGGTAACCCGCGCCATGACGGCACCTTGGTGGGGCCGTTGATCTCCGAAGCGCACCTGGAGCGGGTCTTGGGCTTCGTTGACGAGGCGGCGTCGGCCGGTCGCGTCGTTCTGGGCGGTGAGCGCCTCGGCGGCGACCTCGCTGACGGCTACTTCGTGTCACCCACCGTTGTGGCCGACGCCGACCTCACCAGCCGGCTCTGCACCGAGGAGATCTTCGGACCCGTCATAGCTGTCGTGCCGTTCGACCAGCCCGCTGATGCCGTGCGCATCGCCAATGACACCCGCTTCGGCTTGGTGGCCGGCGTGTGGTCGGAGAACATCCACACCGCCCATTGGACGGCGCGTCGCCTCGAGGCCGGCACGGTGTGGATCAACACCTACCTGGGCGTCCACCCGTCATCGCCCTTCGGTGGCCACGGCGCTTCGGGTGTCGGCCGGGAGGGTGGCCTCGAATCGGTGAGGGGGTTCACCGAGATCACCAACGTGATGGCCGAGATCAAGCGGCCACGCTGACCGGAGCCCGGGCCCGGCGCTCAGCCAGGGATCGCCAGTGCACGGCGACGGCCACGAGCAGCGGAACGAAGATGAGCACCGCTGACCCCGCCAGAGCATCGGCTTCCTTGACCACCGCCGGGTCGGCGTTGGTGCGAGCCACCCACCAGGCGGTCCCGGCCATGAAGAGGACCTGACCGAGGTAACCACCGATGGCGGGGAGGCGGGGATTGGCGACGGCTCGCTCGATCGGTTCGTCGGCTTCGTTGCGCATGAGCCAGGTGAGGGTCCCGACGAGGATGGCCGAGGTGAAGGTGAAACCAAGCTGGCTGTGGACGTGGAGGCCGAACCAGAACCCGGGTCCCTCGTAGTCGAAGAGGTGGCCGAGGAAGAAGTGCTCCCCGAGTCGCGAGACGGGGTCGACGACCCAGATCATCCACACTGCCAGCATGACGGCCACCGCGTACTCGAGGCGTTGCATCGATGGAACGCGGGTCCGCCAGGGGCCGGCCACCACCAGGCGGGCGGTGGCGAAGGCGAAGTAGGACATGAACGTGTACGACATCGACACCATCAGCGGGACGTCGCCCACCCAGATCTCCTCGCCGCGCAGAGCGGGGTCGAACTCGTAGCGGCCGTAGGGGAGCCCCAGATCCGATGCCGACCCGTTCTCGGCCGCCACCCCAACGATGAGGGCCACCGCGGTGTAGATGGCCGTCCGCCGTCCGCCCATGTGCCGCAGGGCGAGGACGAGGAACGCGATGCCGAAGGCGGTCACATACCAACGACCGATGAACGTGCCGACGATCTCGTCGATCATCGACCGAACCTCATCGGGAGCGCCGACAGCCCGCGCATCAGGTTCGAGCGCCGGCGCTCGACGGGGCCCGTGACCTCGAGTGTGGCTGCTCGCGCCGCCAGCTCCTCGAGGAAGACGCGGGCCTCGAGGCGGGCGAGCTGGGCGCCAAGGCAGAAGTGCTCGCCGAAGCCGAACGCCACGTGGGGGTTGGGGTCGCGACCCAGGTCGAGGTGATCGGCGGTGGGTCCGAACACCGCCTCGTCCCGGTTGGCTGAGGCATAGAGCAGCACCACCATCTCACCCGAGGCGATCGGCACCCCGGCGATCTCGCTGTCGTGGGCGGCGGTCCGGGCGAAGTGCAGCACCGGGGTGACCCACCGCAACAGCTCCTCGACGGCCAGGGGGATGAGCTCGGGCTCCGCTCGGAGCCGGTCCCACTCATCGGGATTCCCAGCCAAGACCTCGAGGCCATTGCCCAACAGGTTGCGGGTGGTCTCGTTGCCGGCCACCAACAGCGTCATGCAGAAGGCCAGCATCTCGAAGTCGCTCAGCTGGTGACCATCCAGCTCGGCAGCGACCAGGGTCGAGAGGACGTCGTGGCCAGGGGTGACCCGGCGCTCGGCGAGGTGTTGCTCGAAGTACTCGTAGAGCGCCAGCACCCCGGGCGCGAACTCGCTCCCTTCGACCTCTTGGGAGGACCCCTCCATGATCACTTCGTCGGACCAGAGGCGGAACTTGTCCTGGTCGGCCGACGGCACGCCGAGCATCTCGGCGATGACGCGGATGGGAAGCGGGATGGCCAGCGCTTCGTTGGCGTCGAACGTCTCACCGGAGGGGACGTCGTCGAGCAGCGAGACGGCCAGCGCCCGCACGCGCTCCTCGAAGGCGCGGACCACCGACGGCTTGAACCAGCCGCTCACCAGCTTGCGGTGACGGGCATGGTCGGGGGGGTCGAGGTAGATGATCGACTCGTTGCCGGCCACCACTCGGCGTAGGTCGTCGATTAGGACGCCGCGACCCGACGGCCAGTCGAGGGGATGTCGCGAGATGTCCATCACGTCGGCGTGCCGGCTGATGGCCCAGACGTCACCGGCCGGCGTGGACACGCGGTGGACCGGATCGTGGGTCCGCAGCCACTTCAGGTCGGCCCAGACGTTGCCCGTCCACCAGTCCGGATCGTGGATCGGGATGGGTCGAGGTGGGGCCGCTTCGATGCTCATTGCTCGGCCAGGAGGGCCTTGGCCACGTGGGTGACCTGGATCTCGTCGGTACCGCCATAGATCTGAAGCACCTTGGCGTCACGGGCCAGCTGCTCGACGCGGTACTCCGACATGTAGCCGTTTCCACCGAAGAGCTGCACGGCCTCCATGGCCACGTCGGTAGCGGCTTGGGCTGAGTACAGCTTCATGGCCGAGGCTTCGGCCAAGCTCATCTGGTGGCCCGCCGCCTGGAGCTCCACATACCGGAACACCAGGTTCTGCACGTTGAGCCGGGCGACTTCCATCTTGGCCAGCTTGAGCTGGATGAGCTGGAACTCGCCGATGGGCTTGCCGAACTGGACACGATCCTTGGCGTAGCGGACCGACAGATCCATGCACTGCTCGATGATGCCGAGGGCCATGGCTGCCACCCCGGACCGCTCCATGGTGAACGTGGCCTTGGCCCCGTCGCGCCCACCCTTGGAGACGTCCTCGGTCTCTCCGAGCAGGCGGTCCTTGCCCACCCGGACGTCATCGAGGAAGAGCTGACCGGTGGGGGAGGAGTGCAGGCCCATCTTCCGGAGCGGCTTGGACTGCTCGAGTCCCTCCATGCCGGAGTCGAGCACGAATGACAGCACCGTGCGCTCGGCGGGCGGGTTCCCCTCGTCGAGCTTGCAGATGAACACGATGGTGTCGGCGTAGGGGCCGTTGGTGATGAACGTCTTGGACCCCCTCAGCAGGTACTCGTCGCCGTCTCGTCGAGCGGTCGACTGCATCGACCCGAAAGCGTCGGAGCCCGAGTTGGGCTCGGTGATGGCCCAGGCTCCGATCTTGTCGAGGGTGAGGAGGTCACGGGCCCAGCGCTTCTTCTGGGCGATGGTGCCCTTCGAGTTGATGGCTGCCGCGGTGAGGCCCACCGACACTCCCATGGCGGTGACCATGCCAGGGCACCACCGGCACAGCTCGATGATGGGCAGCATCATCATCCCGCCCCCACCCCCGCCCAGCCCGGACCCGGCGTCGGGATCCTCGACATCCTCGCCGGCAGCGATGGCCTCCTCTTTGGCGATGCGGGCGTCGAAGGAGGAGGCGGCCATCTGGTCGATCCCGAATGTCGAGTACATCTTGCGCAGCACCTCGTAGGGCGGGCGGTCTCCGTGCTCGAGCTCCTCGATGTGGGGCGCGATCTCCTTCTCGCAGAACTGACGCATGGCGTCACGCATCATCTGCTGCTGCTCGTCCCACTCGTACATGTCGTGTCCTCTCGGCGATGGCGCGGAGCCACCAGCATGCCAGCCGCCACTCATCGGGTTCCGATCCCGGTGACCGCTGCTCAGCCGCCGAACATCGCCATCCACTGCTCGATGCTTGCCGGTTTGAACACGTAGTTCTGCTCCCTGGTCGCCGCCATGGTCGCCGAAGACGCCACCGAGTACAGATGTCCCGGATACAGGACGGCGCGATCGGGCACCTTGGCCAGCCGTTGGGTGAGACTCTGGTAGAGGGCGGCCGGGTCGCCACCGGGAAGGTCGGTGCGCCCGCAGCCGTCGAGGAACAGGGTGTCGCCAGCGACGAGACGGTCGTCGACGAGGAAGCACTGGCTGCCGGGCGTGTGACCCGGGGTGTGGATCAGCTCGATGCCGATGGCGCCGACGTGGACGAGGTCCCCGCCGTCATGGACCGCGAGATCGCTGTCGGACACCTCGACAACCCGCTTGACCCACTCGACTTCGTCGCGCTGGACGTGGATCTTCACACCGACCCGGTCCAGGAGCTCCCGCACGCCCTCGATGGAGTGCCCCATCATGTCCCCACCGATGTGATCGGGGTGGTAATGGGTGGCCAGCACACCCGTGACCGACATCCCGTCGGCCTCCACCAGATCGACCAGCTCGCCGACGGCGTAGGCGGGATCGACCACCAGCGCGTCGCCGGTGTCGCGATCGCCGATGACGTACACGAAGTTCACCATCTGGCGAGCGAGCGGATCACCGAGAGCGAAGTCGCGACCCGCGAGCATCTGGCGGAAGTACAGCCGGTCGTCGTTCACGGACGGCGACCCTATCGAGCCCGAAAGCACGGCATCGACGCATGCAGATGAGTTGCCGTACCGTCGCCGGCCGTGACCACCCTCTCCGCCTTGCTCCTCGGCCTGACCGGCGTGCTGGCCGTCGCCGACTGGGTCGCCGTCCACCGATCCCACCGACCAGCCGAGTACCTGTTCAAACCGGCCACGCTGGTGGCGCTCATCGGGGCGGCCGCCGCACTCGACGTCCCCGATGGGCCCCAGGGTTGGTTCATCGCCGCGCTCGTCTTCTCCCTTGCCGGCGACGTGTTCCTGATGCTGCCCAGCGACATGTTCATGGCTGGCCTGGCCAGCTTCGCGGTGGGACATGTCTTCTACATCGCCGGCTTCGCCGCCGATGATCCCGGAGCCGGCGGCATGACGCTGGGGGCGGTGGTGGTCGTCGCCTCGCTGGCGGTGCTCGGGCCGAGGATCGTGAAGGCGGTGGCGAGCACCGACACCGCGCTGGTTGGCCCCGTGATGGCCTACATCGGCGTCATCTCGGCCATGGTGATCGTCGCCTTCGGCTCCGGTCACCCCATCGCCATGGCCGGGGCCCTGCTGTTCTACGCCTCCGACGCCACCATCGCTTGGAACCGGTTCGTGGCCGAGGTCAGCTCGGCCCGGTTGGTGATCATCACCACCTACCACCTGGGTCAGATCGGCCTGGTGCTGTCGCTGGTGGCCTAGGCCACCGACGTCACGAGCGGACCTTTTCGATGACGCTCACCGTCTCCATGACATCGCCCACCTGGACCCCCTGCGCGACTTCTACGCCCGACGTGACATAGCCGAAGAGGTTGTAGTCCTTCGTGAGCTTGGCTGTGCAGTCATCGATGCAGATGAAGAACTGGCTGCCGTTGGTGTTCGGTCCCGCGTTCGCCATGGCGACCGCACCGAGCGTGTAGTCGCCCGCCACCGGCTCGTCGGCGAACTTGTAGCCCGGTCCCCCGGAGCCGGTGCCTTGCGGGCATCCACCCTGGATCACGAAGTCGGGGACCACCCGGTGGAAGGTGAGCCCGTCGTAGTAGCGGGAGCGGGCCAGGGTGACGAAGTTGTTCACCGTGTTGGGTGCAAGCGCCGGATCAAGCTCCATGACGATCTGGGCATCGCCGACATCGATGTTGACGTCGTAGAGGGCGGCGGTGTCGATCTGCATGTCAGGTGGGGAGGCCATGAGCCGAGCATAGGGCTGGCGCCTAGTGTGCGGCGATGCCGTCCTGGTCGATGCGAGCCGCGGCCGCCGACCTGGCTCGTCGCGACCCAGCGCTGAGCGCGGTGATCGCCGAAGTCGGACCACCTCGCCTCGGTACCCCGGTCCAGGGACCCAACCGCCACTTCCGGTACTTGGTCCGGGCGATCACCTTCCAGCAGCTGGCCGGGCAGGCGGCACGAACCATCCACGGCCGGGTCCTCGAGGCTGTCGGTGATCTTCCCACCCCCCACGACGTCTTGGCCGCCGATCCCGCCGCCCTCCGATCGGCCGGGCTGTCGGCCGCCAAGGCCGCGTCCATCACCGATCTCGCCACCCGATGTGCCGACGGCCGGCTCGACCTCGAGCGCATCGCTCGCCGACCGGATGCCGCCATCATGGAGAGCGTCACGGAGGTGCGGGGCATCGGCCCGTGGACGGCGGAGATGTTCCTGCTCTTCCAGCTGCGTCGCCCCGATGTCTGGCCGGTGGGCGACCTCGGGGTTCGGAAGGGGTGGGCGGCGATACAGGGGCGGGACGGCGACGTGTCGGTCGATGAGCTGTCCGAGGCGGGAGAGCGGTACCGGCCCTGGCGGTCAGTAGCCGCGTGGTACTGCTGGCGGGCCCTCGACGTCATCGTTCCCTGACACGTTCCCGGCGCGTCGACAGCGGGGTACCCCGCCCGACAGACTGGGTCCATGCCAGTCGCATTCTTCGTGCTCTCCTTGCTCGGAGCGTCACTCACGTTCAACGCCATGCGCCCGACGCGAAATCAGTATCTCCAGGCGATCAGCTTCTTCCCCGGCTGGCTGCGCTCGGAGCTGGCCCTCCATGTCATCGTCGTCGAGGTCATCGTCACCATCCTGTTCATCGGTGGAAGAGCGCTCGGTCATCCACTCGGGTGGGTGGGGCTGGGGGTCAGCATGGGGTCCTGGATCGTGCTGGCCGGAGGGATGGGTCACGCCCGTAGAACGGTGGCTCGGGGTTCCCAGGTGCTCAAAGCAGCCCTCGGTGCTGACGGCGCCGCGCAGTCGGCCGAGCTGGCCAGCCAACGCGGGGACAAAGACCGAATGCGCGGTACGTTGCGCCCGTTCTCCGTGCGCGACCGGCGCACCCGCCACATCCGCGGAATCCCCTTCGCCCGCGGCTTGGGCCGCGACCTGAAGCTCGATCTGGTCGTTCCGCGGACCGAGGGCACCAACCGTCCCGTGTTGCTCCACATCCACGGCGGCGCATGGATCCTCGGATTCAAGACCTACCAGGGCATGCCGCTGATGAACCGGATGGCGGCACGCGACTGGGTGTGCGTGAACATCGACTACAGGCTCAGTCCCATGGCCACCTTTCCCGACCACCTCGTCGACGTGAAGAAGGCCATCGCCTGGATCAGGTACAACATCGCTGATTTCGGCGGCGACCCCGACTTCATTTGCGTAACCGGCGGTTCGGCCGGGGGACACCTCACCGCCCTCACCGCTCTGACGGCCAACGACCCGGAGTATCAGCCCGGATTCGAACACGTCGACACCACGGTGGCGGCTGCTGTGCCCTTCTACGGCATCTACGACCTCACCAACCGCTTGGGCACGATGCCTGACCGATGGGTGAGCGACTTCGTGGCGCCGTTCGTTATGAAGACCGGCCTCACCGACGACCCCGAGGCCTACGCCAAGGCGTCACCCCTCGACCAGATCCATGCTGACGCGCCGCCGTTCCTGTTGGTTCACGGATCGATCGACAATCTGGCGCCCATCGAGGATGGCCGCGAGTTCCGCAAACGGCTGGATCACGTCTCGCGCAACGCGGTGGCCATGCTCGAAGTCCCCTTCGCCCACCACGCGTTCGATGTCTACGAGAACGGCCGGTGCCGGGCGGCAGTGGACACCGTGGTTCGCTTTCTGCTCTACCAGCACCATCTGCACAGCCAGGAGGGGACCAAACCTCGCTCAGTTGATGCTCGAGCGGTCGGCCTCGCGTAGCCGGCCGGCCATGCCCTGGAGCAGCTTGAAGGCCAGCGTCGGCACCTCGTTGAGCAGCCCGGAGAACTCACGACGATCGAGCAGCACGACGTCGAGGTCGCTGGTCGCGGTGACCGAGGCGTTGCGGGGCACCCGTTCGAACAGCGCCAGCTCACCGAAGTGATCACCGGCCGTGAGCGACGCCACCTTGCGACCATTGCGGGTGACCTTGGCGGTGCCCTCGATGATGATGAAGAACTCACGTCCCGTCTTCCCCTCATGGACGACGGTCGATCCCTTCGGGATGGTCACCTTCTCTGCTCGCTGACCGACGAGCCCGAGCTCCTTGCGGGTGCAGGCACTGAACATCGGGATCTCAGCAAAGTGGTCGAGGTGTGCATCCTTGCGTGACATGGGGAAGATCGTAGTCGTGGCTACGGGGTCGTCATCTCAGACACCGACGGCAGCATGGACCGCCGCGAACGTGCGACCGAGAAGACCGGGGATCGCCGCTGCCGGCTCCGGAGGCGAGAAGTAGAACCCCTGCACTTGGTCGCAACCGATCTCGAGGGCTGACCGCAGCTGCGCGGCCGTCTCGACTCCCTTGGCTACGACCTCCAGCTGAAGGGTGTGGGCCAGCTCGACCACGGCGGTCACCACGGCTCGCTCGTCGGGATCGTCGTCGATGCCGCTCGCCATCGATCTGTCGATCTTCAGCACCTGCACTGGAAGCCTGCGCAGGTGGGCGAGGCGGTCCCATCCGGTTGCGAAGTCGTCGAGGGCCACCCCCACGCCCAGGTCACACAGGGCCTCCAGCCGGCTGAGGAACAGGTCGGAGTCGCTGAGCAGGATCGCCTCGGTGATCTCGAGCCGGAGGGCGGAGGGGTCGACGTTCACCGCGCCGAGCGCGCGCCGAACCCGATCTGGGAGATCGGGATGGGTCAGCTGGTGGGCACTCACGTTCACCGACACCGTGAGGTGGCGGCCGCCGCGCAGCCGGCGCCATGCGGCGACGTCGGTGAGGGCGGTCATGAGCACGTGCTCCCCGAGCGGGTGGATGAGGCCGGAGTCCTCCGCTACGGGGATGAACTTGTCCGGTGCCACCGCACCGTGGTCGGGATGGTTCCATCGGGCGAGTGCTTCGACCCCGCTCAGGCGGCCGGTGCTCACCTGGATCGTCGGCTGATAGGCAACCCAGACCTCGTTGTTGGCCAGGGCGCGACGAAGCTCGTGCTCCCGGCTCACACGCGCCGCCTCTCGTTCGCGCATGGCGGAGTCGAAGAGAACGCGGGCGTCACCGCCGTTGCGGGTGGCGATCCGAGCGGCGGACTCGGCCTCTCGCAGGAGCCGCTCCGTCCGCTCTCGCGGTTCGCCGCCTGGGCTGTCGTCGATGGCCGACCCGACCGATGCCGTGACCGTGACGTCCCCGATCTCGAGGGCCACGGGGTCACGTGCCGACTGGGCTAGGCGCTCGGCGACGGCGTCCAGAGATTGCCGCCCGTCGATCTCCTCGCACAGCACTGCGAATCGGGCACCGTCGAGGCGGGCCACGGAGTCTCCGCAACGGATGGCGCGCTTCAACCGGTCAGCGATCTCGCCCAGCACGGAATCACCGACGCCACGGCCCAGCGTCTCGTTGACGGCAGTGAACCGATCAAGCTCGACGACGATGACGGCCGTCGT
Source organism: Acidimicrobiales bacterium (assembly GCA_036397895.1). GTDB lineage: Bacteria > Actinomycetota > Acidimicrobiia > Acidimicrobiales > DASWIA01 > DASWIA01. Next base: position 24,144 of record DASWIA010000055.1, read on the forward strand.
CGTCTCACGGCGCTCCGCTCGGGCCATGGCATTGGTGACCCGGTCGACGAACAACCCACGACTGGCGAGACCCGTCAGCCCATCGGTGAGGGCTCGGGTCGCTGGTCCGGTCTCCGAATCGTGCCGCTCGACGGCGAGGGCCGCGAGGTGAGCGGCCAGGGTTCCCGTCGCCCGATGCTTCTCGTCGGGCACCCGCCGCTGGCCCCACAACACGGACAGCACACCGACGACTCGACGATCACCTTGGGTCACGAGGGGAAGCGACCAACAGGTGCGGCACCCGAGCCGCCGCGCTGCTTGGCGGTGCCCCGACCACAGGGGATCGGTTTCCACGTCGCCGACGAGGAGAGCCTGACCGTGATGTGCAACCGGTCCGAAGGGGCCTGCTCCGGCATCCGCCGCGCACTGGCCCAGCGCCTGGAGCACGTCCGCGGGCGCGGTTGCCAACCCGGCGGCGTGCTCGAGCGTTCCTGTCGACGATGTCAGATGCACGGCGGCGGCGACGGCATCGAGATGGGTGACGGCGAGGTCGATCACCCGCTCGAGCACGGAGGGAAGCGGGTCACCGGCGGTGATGCTCTCGAGGATGTCGGTCTGGCGGTCGAGCAGGTCGCGGGCGCGCCGTGCCGACGTGGTATCGATCCAGTGCGCCAACACCGGTGCCCCCGCGCCACCCGGGGCCAGCCGGAGCTCGCCATGGAGGACGGCGCCATGCAGGACCTCGCCCTGAAGGACACAGCTTCCATCGCCCAGCGAGGCGTTCACCGAGATCTGATCGAACGACGGTCCAAGTCGGCTCAATGCGCGTGCAACCGCGCCCCCGGCGTCGTCGATCACCGACGGCAGTGAACGCCCGATCACCGATGTCGCTGATCGGCCTGCCGCGGTCAAGAAGGCGCCGTTGACCTCCAGGACAACGCCGCCCTCATCGAGGACGAGAGCGGGGGTCGGCCCATGATCGAACGCCGCGGTGAAGCGCTGGCGAAGCAGGTTGGCTTCCGCTTGCGAGCGGTGGAGGGCATCGATTGCATCCGCGACGGCTCGCCGGCGCCGCGAGGGACCCGCTAGCACCTCGATCCCGAGGACAAGGGCCAGAACGGCGACGGGGGCCAGGAGCAGCACCGTGCCACTGACGGCGTCGCCGGATCGGCGACCTACCGCAACCCCGACCATGGCCACCACGACGGCCGCGGTCACCCCCAAGCACCAGGCCAGCACGGGCGCGACGTCTCGAGACGGAACGGCGGGAGCATGGGCCCCAGCGGAGGTGGCTGATCGGCGAGACGTCATGAGGAACAGGCAGGGCCTGCACTCCATGAATCGGCCAGGCGTCACAGAACATTGAGCCGGGCCCTCAGTCTTCGGTGGATCGGGACGGTGCCATTGCGACGACGCCGCCCGATTCGGGCGGTCGGGGATCGGCGCCGGGCGTCCAGCTCACATCGACAGCGGCGGCTGACGCCGTCCTCACCACGACGTTGGCGTGTCCCGCACCGTGGTCGAACCGGCGGCCGATCTCCACCCGGTGGCCCCGCTGGGCCAGACCCGGCGCCCACCCCCTCGGGGCGTGACCCTCGACCATCACCCGTTGGCTACCGGGGTCCACCCATGCCCCGAAGCCGCCGAGGGCCGGGTCGCCCGCCAAGACGGCGCGGGCCGCGCTGACCGCGTCCTGCGGCGTCTCGTCATGGCGCAGGATCCGGCTCAGAACCTGGAGGAGGATCTGGGGCTGGCTGTCGCCTCCCATCGACCCCGCCACCACCGCGATGCCGCCGGCGTCGGTGGCGACCAGAGGGGACAGGGTGTGCGGCGGGCGGCGCCCGGGCCCGAGTGCCGCAGGGTGGCCGGCAGTGGTGCTGAAGCCGAGTCCGCGGCTGTGGAGGCCGACCCCATATGAGGGCAGGAAGAACCCGGACCCGAAGCCGGAGGCGTTCGACTGCGTCAGGGCCACCGCGCCGTCGGGCCCGGCGACGGAGAGATGGATGGTGTCGCCCAGACCCCCGGTGACCGGCAAGCCGGCCCGGCGGCCAGGGAGGACCGCGGCTCGTCGTGGTTCGAGCCGACTCGGATCGACGAGCGATTGGCCGTCGGCTCCATCGTGGAGCACGTCAGGCCGGTCGTAGCCGGCGACGGTCGCCGATTCGACCAGGAGGTGGATCCAGCGCGGGTCGCGCGGGTCGTCGGGCAATCCGACGCCGTCGGCGATCCACCACCCGGCCAAGGAGAGGTAGCCCTGTGACGGTGGTGGGGGCGTATGGAGTCGCACACCGCCGGCATCGACTGTCACCGGGCGTCGCCATTCGGCGCAACCCGACACCAGATCTCGTCCTGTGAGCCATCCGTCGGTCACGGCCGCGATCTCGGCGGCGACGGGACCCCCATACATGCCATCGCGACCTTCGACGACCACGAGCCTCAGCAGGGTGGCCAGCCCGGTTCGTCGCACCACATCACCTGGGGCCAAGGTGCCCGGAGGCCCGAGGAACTCCGTTCCTGGTCTCCCGGCGACCAGAGGCGCCATCATCGCCAGCAACGAGGATGCCTCGAAGCCCTGTTCGGCGAGCTCGACGGCGGGCGCCAGCACATCGTCGAGCGGGAGCCGCCCTCCACGTTCGTGCAGCGCCAACCACCCGTCGATGCAGCCGGGCGCGGTGATGGCTCGAACGTCACCGGTGACGGCGATCGGCTCGACCGATCCACCCGCCATCGCCGGGCCGGCAGCCGCCGGTGCCCGGCCGGCGGCGATCAGGGTGTCGATCGCCCCATCCGGGCCGCCCAACACGGCCACGAGGTCACCGCCCACTCCACAGTTGTGAGGGGTGGTCACGGTGAGGACGGCGCTGGTGGCGATGGCGGCGTCGACCACCGAGCCGCCCCGCTCCAAGATGGCGGCGCCTGCTTCGGAGGCTCGGCGATCGGGGGAGGCCACGGCAGCGTTGGTCACCACCCGAACCTGCCACACTCGGACCGATGCCGTCGGCCCTAGACGTACTCCGTTCCAACCTCGACGACGCCGGCTTCATCGACGATCCCGATGTGCTGGCCGCCGCCGCCCACGAACCCACTGGTCGCTTCGGCTCGCCCCCGACCGCCATCGTGCGCCCAGCCGGTGTCGAGGAGGTGGCAGCCGTGCTCGCCACGTGCACCGAACACGGCGTCGCCATCGTGGCCCAAGGCGGCAACACCGGGCTGGTCGGCGGCAGCGTGGCTCACGATGGAGAGGTGCTCCTGAGCCTGGTTCGACTCGTCAGCGCACGGCCGGTCGATCCGCTGGCCGCCGCGGTGACGCTGGCCGCCGGCGTCACCTGCGCGTCCGCAGATGCGCTGGCCGAGGCGTCGGCGGGTGGTCAACCCCTCCGGTTCCCAGTCGACCTGGGTAGCCGCGACTCGGCCACGATCGGCGGGATGGTGGCCACCAACGCCGGCGGGCTGCGGTTCCTGCGGCTGGGCGGGATGCGCCGACACGTGATCGGCGCCGAGGCCGTCCTCGCCGATGGTCGCGTGGTCAGCCACCTGGACGCGCCGGCCAAGGACAACACGGGGTATCACCTTCCGAGCCTGCTGTGTGGCAGTGAGGGCACGCTGGCGGTGGTCACCGCCGTCACGGTCGGGTTGTTGCCGCGGCCGAAGGGTGCGGCCGTGGCGATGGCAGGCTTCGACTCCTTCGAGACAGCGGTGGAGGCCTGTGCTGCGCTCCGCGACACCGACGTCGCTGTCGAGGCCATCGAGCTCGTCACCCGCGCCGGTGTCGAACTCGTCTTGGACCGGCTCGGCGGGCCGCCGCCCTTCGACCCGCTTCCACCGGTCATGGTGTTGGTGGAGCGGGTCGGAAGCGACGACCCAGACGGCGTGGCCCGCCTGCTGGGGGGTCTCGGGATCGACGACGCGATCATCGCCACCGGCACAGCACAACGGCGCGCCCTGTGGGCGCTGCGTGAGGAGCACACCGGCGCCATCGGTGCCCTCGCCCCGGTGCACAAGCTGGACGTCACCCTTCCTCTCAGCGCGCTGGCTGCCTTCGCGTCAGAGGTGCCCGCGTCCGTCGCCGCCGTCGCGCCGGACGCGGCCGTGTGGTTGTTCGGTCATGCCGGCGACGGCAACCTTCACGTGAACGTGACGGGAGCGCCCGCCACCGACGGAGGCCACGCGGTTGATGACGCGGTGCTGCGCCTCGTGTCGGCCCTTGGAGGCTCGATCTCGGCCGAGCACGGAATCGGGGTTGCCAAACGCCCATGGCTGCACCTGGCCCGCTCCGACGCGGAGATCGACACCTTCCGGCGGCTCAAGCGGGCTCTTGACCCCGAAGGGATCCTCAATCCCGCGGTGCTGCTTCCACCCACTCACCCCGGCTGATCAACACGTCGCGGAGAACGGCGGGCCGGTCAGTCATGACCCCGTCGACCCCGAGATCGAGCAGCCGCACCATCTCGTTGGGGTCGTCGATCGTCCAGACGTGGACATGGAGCCCGAGGCCGTGGGCCGTGTCCACGAAGCCTTCGTCGACCAAGGTGAGATCGCCCACGGCGGGGGGAACCTGGAGACACTGAGCGCCGCGGGGTGCGACAGCAACAGCGCCGTCGGCCAGGCGCTTCACGGCTTGGACGCCGACCGGCCCCGTCGATGAGCACAGACCAGGACCGAGCTCAGCGCGAAGCCGGTCAAGACGCGTGTCGCTGAAGGATCCCACGCACACCCGGTCAAGGGCCCCCGATCGCCGCAGAACGTCGATGAGGGGTCCGACCGCCGCGTCGTGCTTGGGATCGATGTTCACCCGAACATCGGGCCACCCCCCGATGAGATCAGCGAGAAGGGGAATCGGAGCGAGACCGTCGATGCGGGCAGCGCTCACTTCCGCCCATCCCAGCTCGGCGACGATCCCCACCCGATCGGTGACACGGTCGAGACGATCGTCATGAAACGCCACGACGACACCGTCAGCCGTGACGTGGGCGTCGGTCTCCATCCACCGGAACCCGAGGTGGTAGGCAGCCTCGAAAGCGGCCATCGAGTTCTCGGGCTGGTCCAACGCACCCCCGCGGTGGGCGATGGGCAGGGGAACAGGATGGTCGAGAAACGGATGGGGTGCCGGTGGACGAGATGGACGGGACGGACGGGATCGACGGGATGGCACAGCGCCTGACAGTAGGGCTCAGGTGACGATCGTCGTGTTGACCTCGAATGCGCCCCAGGCGAACCAGAAGGTGTCCACGTGGGGGTACGTCTCGAGCTGGGTGCCGGCGAGCGGCCCGTCGGTGGCCTCACCGAAGATGCTCCACGAGGAACCGGTCTCGGTGTCGACGAAGGCTCCACCAGCGCGAGTGAACTGAAGGGACCGGCCGTCGACGACGGGCGAGAAGACACCGGTGGCGCCGACATCGAAGCCGTCGGCCACCGAGCCGCTGTCGAGCGCACTGGCCGTCCCTGCGATCTTGAACACGACCAGAGGCCTATCGCCCAGCGAGATCTCGATCACGCCTCGGTCCAGGGCCGCGCTGTTGCTGATGGCCACGGCGTTGGCGTCGTCTCGGACACCGATGACGTGTTCCTTCGCGGCCAGGCGGCCGTCGTGCTCGCCATCGAACAGGAAGGGGTTCGTCGACACGTCGTCGTACCCGGGATAGGGGTTGCGACCGTAGTCACGGCTGAAGCCGGTGTCTCGGCTGAGCACGCGCCCCTTGGGATTGGCATCTCGCCACTCCGCCCAGGCGACGGTGGTGATGGGGACGGTTTCGAGCGTCGTGCCGGTGAGCACGCCGGCGATCGCCTGCGCGGTGAAGTGGCTCCACAGAGACTGCGTCTGGCGGTCGTACATGACCAGCGCCGACAGGTAGAGCTGACCGGACGTACCGAAGTCGAGCACCTCGCCGCCGTCGATGCGTCGGTCGTATGCGATGGCCGAGTTGCACAGCGGGCAGTACGACACGGTGACCGGCACGTCGCCGATCACGTCGTTGGCGATCTCGTGCCACGTCATGATCTGCACGGGGTAGGCACGGGAGTCGCCGTCGACGCTGATGGCCAGAACCGGCTCGCGGTCGTTCAGCCAGTCCACCGATGCCGGGTTCTCGAAGGTGGGGTCGTCGATGGGTGGGATGCCATCGGGGGGCGGCCCACCGCTGATGATCCGGCTGGTGTCGACCAGCGGCTCGGGCAGACCGGGAGCGTTGGGATCGACGAGGGCCGACGGACCACGGTCGCCCGTCGATCGAACATCGACCTCTGCACCGCCGCCGCCCGTCCCGGCGCAGGCGACGGCCGTGACGGCGATGACAGCGATGACAGCGATGAGACCCGACGGCTTGACCACGTTGACCGGAACCCTGGACCAACGGCCCTGATTCCACAGAGCGGACCGCCCTACGATCGCTGCTCGTGACCACCGACGCCCCCGCACCCACGATGCGTCGCGTGCTCCTGGCGGCCCTGCTGCCAACGGCGGTGGGTGTGCTGCCGTCGTTCCTGGCCGGAACGGTCGCCGTGCAGCTGCGGGCCGACCTCGACTTCGGAGCCGGTGACCTCGGCCTGCTCTTCGGCGCCTTCTTCGGTGCCGGCGCCATCGGATCCGCGATGCTGGGCCGCTGGGCTCAACACATCGGCTCTCACCGCGCCCTGCGGGTGGCCGCGCTCGCCGCCGGGGCCGACCTGATGGCCATCGCACTGCTGGCCCGGTCGTTCGCGACCCTGTTGGTCCTCTTGGCGTTGGGTGGGGTGGCCAACGCCCTCGCCCAACCCGCGGCCAACCTCTGGTTGTCCGACAACGTTCCGCCAGCCCAGCAGGGTCTGGCCTTCGGCGTGAAGCAGGCGGCCATCCCCGCGGCCATGTTGATCGGTGGCCTTGCCGTCCCGGCCGTGGCAGTACCGATCGGGTGGCGCTGGGCCTTCGCAATCGCCGCAATCGGGGCGCCGATCGCCGCTCTCACCGTCCCCGCCCGGCCGGTCGCCGACGTCGGTGCAGTGCATGGTCAACACCCTCGCCCAACCCGCGCCCGCCAGCCGATCGAGGCACCGGCACCGCTGCACCTTCGTCCCCTGCTCGTCCTCGCCTGCGGCATCGCCTTCGGTGCCGCCGCGGCGGGAACGATCGGCGCGTTCATCGTTTCAGCGGCGGTCGACGCCGGCATGGGGGAGAGCGCGGCAGGGCTGTTGTTCGCGTTCGGTGCCGCGGTGGGGCTGAGCGCTCGGCTGCTCCTCGGTCGGCGCGCCGACCGGGTGACCGGTGGTCAGCTGGCCACCGTGGTCGCCTTGATGGCAGGCGGCTCGGCGGGCTACCTGCTGCTGGCCAGCGAGTCCGTGCCGGTGATCGCTCTGGCCACCCCGTTCATCTTCGCCGTCGGCTGGGGCTGGCCCGGCTTGTTCAACCTGTCCATCGTGCGGCACCACCCGGGATCGGCGGCGGCGGCCACCGGCATCACCCAGACTGGGACCTACGTGGGCGCGGTCGGTGGCCCGGTGCTGTTCGGGCTGGCGGTCGACGCCTGGGGCTATGGGCCGTCGTGGCTGTTGGCCGCCGCCGCGGCGCTGGCAGCGGCGGCCACCACCTGGACCGGCCGCCATCTCCTTCGGGCTTCCATCGCCACCCGGGCCGCTCAACCGCTGATGCGTCTGTCGCCTTCCCAATAGCGGTCGCGGATGAGGCGCTTGTAGAGCTTGCCGGTATCGGCACGGGGGAGCTCGCGGTCGAAGTCCACCGAGCGGGGGCACTTCACGTCGGCCAGGTGCTCCCGGCAGAAGGAGATGAGCTCGCGCTCGAGGTCAGGTCCGGCCGCCTCCCAGTCCGATGGCTGAACGACGGCCTTGACCTCTTCGCCGAAGTCTTCGTTGGGCACACCGATGACGGCCACGTCATGGACCTTGGGGTGCATCGAAAGCACGTTCTCCGCTTCCTGGGGGTAGATGTTCACGCCACCCGAGATGATCATGTAGCTCGCGCGGTCGGTGAGGTAGAGGTAGCCCTCGTCGTCCAGGTAACCGATGTCGCCGAACGTCCGCCACCCTTGGGGATGCCGAGACTGCTCGGTCTTGTCGTCGTCCTTGTAGTAGGAGAAGTCGATGCCGCCTCCGAAGAAGATCTGGCCCGGCTGACCGGTGGGCACCTCGTTGCCGTCCTCGTCGCAGACGTGGATCTCACCCACCAACGCCTTGCCCACCGACCCTTGGTGTGTGAGGTACTCCTCGGAGCTGATGGCACAGAACCCTGCACCCTCGGTGGCCGAGTAGTACTCACCGATGACGGGGCCCCACCAGTCGATCATGGCCAGCTTCGCCTTGACCGGGCACGGTGCCGCGGCGTGCACCACACTGGTGAGCGACGACAGGTCGTACCGGTTGCGGACCTCGTCGGGGAGCTTGAGCATCCGCAGGAACATGGTCGGCACGAACTGGCCATGGGTGCACCGGTACTGCTCGATGTAGCGCAGGCAGTCCTCGGGGTCCCAGTGGTCCATGACCACCACGGTGCCGCCGAGACGCTGGAGGCCCAAGGAGAACTTGAGCGGGGCGGAGTGGTACTGCGGCGCGGGGGAGAGGTACCGGGTGTGCTCGTCGAAGCCCCAGAGGAGCTGGAGGAGCGTGGCCAGCCCGTCGGGGGTGCCCGCCTCGACCGGGTTGAACAGCCTCCGGACGCCCTTGGGCTGGCCGGTGGTGCCGGAGCTGTAGAGCATGTCGTTGCCCTCGACCTCGTTCGCCAGGGGCTCGGCGGGATAGGTCGCGGCGGCGTCTTCGTAGGAGTCGTAGCCGTCGATGGCACCGTCGACCATCAGTCGCACCTTGACGTCGGGCATGCGGTCAGCGAGCGCCTCGGCCAGGTCGCGCTTGGCGTGGCTGAAGACGATGGCCTTGGCATCGCAGTTGTTGACGATGTAGCTCACCTCATCCGCGGTCAGTCGACTGGAGATGGCGGTGTAGTACAGCCCGCTGCGCTGCCCGGCCCAGGCGATCTCGAGGTAGCGGGGGTGGTTCTCCATCAAGTAGGCGTAGCCGTCGCCGGGTCGCAGACCCGCGTCGAAGAGCAGCTGGGCCAGGCGGTTGGAGGCGTCGTCGAGCTCCTTGTAGGTCTGGACCTCACCGGTGCGGGCCCAGATCTGAGCTGGATGGTCGGGACGCTCCTTGGCGTGGAGACCTGGAAACACTGCATTCCCCCTGGGTTCGGCGCCGGCCGACGATCGTCGATGGGGGGGAACCTAGCGGTCCCCCTCTCCTGCTATCGAGATGTGGTGGGTACTCTCGGTGTGTGGCCCGCCGCACCAAGATCGTCGCGACCATCGGGCCGGCATCGGACAGCCCCGAGGTGCTGCGTGATCTCATCGCCGGTGGGATGAACGTCGCCCGACTCGGCTTCGCCCACGGCACCGTCGCCGAGCAGCTGGACCGGTTCGCCCGCATCCGTGAGGTCGCCGCCGACGCCGGCCGCCATGTCGGGGTGTTGGCTGATCTACCCGGACCGAAGATCCGAGCCGGAACCTTCCCCGACGAGGGTGTCTACTTCCGCGAGGGTGACGAGCTCCGATTGGTGCCCGGTGACGGCCCGTCCAGCTTCGATGTCGTCCATGTCGACTACCCGACGTTGTCCGACGATCTCGACGTCGGTGACGAGGTTGCGCTTGGCGATGGTGCAGCTCGCATCGTGATCACCGATCGGCGCCACGACGGACTGGTCGCCGAGGTCCTCCATGGCGCTCGGGTGCAGGGACGCCCCGGAGTGCATCTGCCGGTGACCCGGACACGGGCGGAGGTGCCCACGCCCGAGGATCTCGACCTGCTCGAGATCATCACCGACGCCGGGTTCGACTTCGTGGCCATCAGCTTCGTCCGGTCGGCTGCCGACATCGAACGAGCCCGAAAGGCGACCGATGGCTCGGGACTGATGCTGGTGGCCAAGATCGAGACCCAGGGCGCGCTGGGTGATCTCGATGGCATCATCGAAACCTCTGACGCGGTGATGGTGGCCCGGGGCGATCTCGGCGTCGAGTGCGACCTGGCCGAGATCCCGCACCTCCAGAAGCGCATCATCCGGCAGTGCGTGGCGTTCGGCCGCCCGGTGATCACCGCCACCCAGATGCTCGAATCCATGATCCACGCCCCCTCACCCACGCGGGCGGAGGCAACGGATGTGGCCAACGCGGTGTTCGACGGCACCGACGCCCTGATGCTGTCGGGCGAGACAGCCATCGGTCACGATCCAGCACTGACCGTTCGCACCATGGCCCACATCGCGCAACGAGCTGAGGACGAGGCCGACTACGTGGCGTGGGGCGGCCGGCTCGGCAAGCTCCAACGCCAGGCCGAGCTCGACGCCGAGCTGTCGCTCACCGCGGCCATGACTCATGCCGCCTGGCGGGCCGCCGCCGACGCCGGCGCTCAGGCCATCATCTGTTGCACGCGATCGGGTACGACCGCCCGCGCCGTGGCCCGATTCCGCCCGCTACCCCACCTTTTGGGATTGACCACCAGCGAGCGGACGGCACGGCAGCTCTCGCTCACCTGGGGGGCCCGGTCGGTGCTGATGGACGATGCCGGATCACCCGATGCCATGGCGGCAGCAGCCATCGCCGCTGCCTGCGCTCACGGTCACGTGAACACCGGGGATGTCGTGGCCGTTCTCACAGGGGTACCTGGCGGAACCGGCATCGACTCCCTGCGCATCGTGCGGGTCGGTGCATCGCGATCGGCAGGATGAGGTAGTACGTAGGGCCGTGAACGAGATCCACCTCCACCGTCAAGGCCCTCCCGAGACGGTGCTCGACGCCGAACCAGCCGGCGCGCTCGCCGCTCTCGAGAGTGCTCTCGCCGCACCCGAGTCCGAACGGCGTGCCGCGGTGGCCGGCGTCGTCGCCCGCTGGCCCCGGATGCTGGCTGCCTGGGCGTCTCTAGGAGATCTGGCCCGAGATCCGGTGGAGGCCTATGCCTGCTATCGGGTCGGCTACCACCGCGGACTCGACCGGCTTCGCCAGAGCGGGTGGCGGGGCAGTGGCTACGTGCGCTGGGAGCACGAGCCCAACCGGGGCTTCCTCCGTGCCCTGGACGGACTGCGTCGAACCGCCGCCGAGATCGGCGAGACCGATGAGGACCAGCGCTGCGCCCAGTTCCTGATCCAGCTGGACCCGCAATGGCCGGCGGAGTGACAGCCCGACGCCGGTTCATCGCCGCCCTCCTCGCCGCGGGACTGGTCGCCGCCGCCTGCACGTCGGGCGGCGATGACGGCGAGGTGTCCGCCAGCGGCGACGCGGAGGCCACCGTCACCGACGACGGCCAAGACGGCAAGGCTGCGGCCGGCGACGAGGGCGGATCGAGTGGCGGTGGCGGATCGAGTGGCGGTGGCGATGGTGGGAGCGGCGATAGCACCAGCGGAGATGGCTCCGTTCCGCCGCCGACGAGCCCGCCGCCGAGTGGCCCTTCGATCGACCCGGCGGGGTCCACTGGTTCGTACGCCCCGGCTTACCTTCGCTCCGCCCCGGCCACCAGCATCGTCATCGAGGTGCTCACCCAGGACGGCGCCACCCTTCGCTCCGACAGCCTCGAGCACGCTCGATCACGCTTGGGTCAGGCAGCGGGCAAGCCGGTCGATACGTCCGGTGGCACCGTGGCGAGCAGCGACCGGGAGTGGACGGCGGATGAGATCCGCGCCGCCAGCGACGCATCCTCCGGCGTCGCCCATACCCGCGAGAGGGCCGTTCTGCGCCTGCTGCTGCTCCGTGGGCGCGCCGCGGGCGAAGGGGGCGAGAGGGTGTTGGGGATGGCTGTCCGCGGTGACACCATCGCCATCTTCGTCGACCAGGTCGAGGGGGCCGGGAACCCGCTCCTCGGCGTCGGAGCAGCCCGGATCGAGAAGGCAGTGACCCTCCACGAGGTGGGCCACCTCCTGGGTCTCGTCGACATAGTCCTGAACACCGGGCGTGAGGACCCCGAGCACCCCGGCCACTCGCGCAACGAGGACAGCGTCATGTACTGGGCGATCGAGTCCAGCCTGGTGGCCGAGCTGCTGGGCGGCGGCCCGCCAGTCGAGTTCGACGACGCCGACCGACGCGACCTGGCCACCATCGCCGCCTCCTGAAGAGTCCGGACGTCACCTACGGCGTCGTCGAGCGCGGTGCGGTGACCAGCACCACGGTGGCGTCGAGGCTCTCGAGGATGTGCTCCATGTTGTGGCCCAGGAACGGGTGCCCGTCGACCTCGCGGATGGTGGCACCGAGGAACACGAGGTCGGCGTCGATCTCCTTGGCGCATCGCACCAGCTCGTCAGCGGTGGACGACGCCTCGCGGATCATGGCCGACGCATGCACTCCCTGGCGCTCAGCGCGGAGCAGGGCGGCCTGGACGACACGGGCGGCGGCCGGCTCCTTCCCTGAGGACGGCACCGGCTCCACGTCACGACGGCGCCGGAGCATCCGCGACATCCGCCGCGGTCGTCCGGATCCCTCGGCTCGCGGCTCGTTGGGTCCCGCCACCACCGCGGCGGCCGCCGCTTCACCGGCGCCCGGTCGGGTTGCGACATGGACCAGGATCAACTCCGAGCGCAGCGTGGCGGCGACCCCGAACGCCACCTCCTGGGCGGCCCGAGCGCCGATGGTGCCAACCGCGGGGACCATGATCCGCCGGAACGCGGTGGAGGGCTCAGACCCTGCCGACTCAGACCCTGCCGACTCAGACCCTGCCGGCTCGGGGATCGCGTGCTCGGTCGTTGGCTCCTCAGCGGCCACCGCCTTGGTCCGCCGCTGGCGAACGATCACCAGCGGCAACGGTGAGCGGGCCAGCAGCTCGTCCACGAAGGGCGACACGATCTGGCCGTCGGTCGGTCGCTCCAGCGCGCCGACCCCGATGACGCCGTAGCCGAGTCCCGCGTACTTCAGGACTGCCGCCACCGGATCATCGCCCCCGATGTGCTTGCGCTCGACCGGTCGCCCACGGAGCTGCGCGACGACCAGGTCGACCTCGGACCGGTCGACGTCCTTGCCGACGCTCAAGACCGTCGCCTCGACCCCCTCCGGCCAGGCGTGGTGCAAGAGCCGGGCCACGAGGCGGGAGTTGGCCCCACCGCGGCTCGGGAGCAGGATCCGATCAGTGCGCACGACGACGTTGCGAGCGAGCTCCTCCTCCCTCTGAAGGCGTACCTGTTCCTCCTCGGTGCCCTCCCATCCCGCAAATGCCAGCCGGAGCAGAGGGGGAGCGATGGTGGTGGTCACCAGCACCATGACGAGGATCACGGTGTACGAGGCGTCGTTGAACACCCCGAGCGCGAGCCCGACGGTGGCGACGACGATCTCGAGTGTTCCGCGTGAGTTGAGCCCGAGCCCCAGGGCCACACCCTCCCGGAGGGGGAGGTTGGCGTTGCGAGCGCCCAGCGTCGCGCCCACACCTTTGGCCAAGAACGCGACGGCGGTGGTCACCGCGGCCCACGTCGCCACGTCGCTTTCCGAGAGCAGGCGCAGGTCGACGCGCAGGCCTGCGGTAGCGAAGAAGATCGGGGCGAACACGGCGGCGGTGATGCCCTCGAGGTGGGGCCGGGTCTCGGGCCGCTGGAACTTCGAGCGACCCAGCAGCACGCCGGCGACGAACCCACCGAGCACCGCTTCGGTCCCGATCGCCTGGGTTGCTGCACCAGCGGCCAGTGCCACCACCACCGTGACGGTGAGTGAACCGGTGATGCCGGCGTCGAACCGGCGAAGGCTCCGCAGGGCGAAGTCGACCAGGCGCTGGCCGACGGTGAAGGCCAGGGCGAGGAACACGGCCATGCCCACGAGGGGGAGCAGCAGCTCGGCGGGCGACAGCTCTTCGGAGGTGGCCAACCCGGCGATGCCACCCAGCAGGAGCCAGCCGATGGCGTCGTTGGCCATGCCCGAAGCCAGCATGAGCTGACCGACGTTGCGGCGGGTGAGACCCAGATCGCCCAGGACCCTGGCCGTCACGGCCAGGCCGGTGATGGAGACCGAGACGGCGATGAACAGTGCGAAGGTGATCCGGTCGTCGTGCTCGCCGATGAACATCGACGGGATGACGATGCCGAGCGCGAAGCCGGCAACCAGCGGCAGCGCCAGGCTCCCCACCGTGACCCGGATCGCGGCCGAGCCCAATGACTGGATCAGGGAGAGGTCCGTCTCGAACCCGGTGTCGACGAGAAGCAGGAACACACCGATCCACCCCACCGCCAGCAGCAGTGCCGTCTGGCGCGGATCGTCGGGGAAGAGCCAGTCGCTGAATCCCGGGGCCACCTCCCCGAGGAGGGACGGGCCCAGGATCACGCCTGCGGCCAGCTCGCCGATGACCGTGGGCTGGCGCATCAGACGCATCACTGCCCCGAGAGTGCGTGCGGTCAGCAGCAGGACCAGGAACTGCGTCCAGAAGACGAGAAGCTGGTGCTCGGAGAGGGGCTCTAGATCCATGGTGGAGGTGGCCGGGAGGCTGGCTCCCGCCCTGCATCTGTAGCATCCCGCCCGCCATGGCCCATGCCACCGCACCGCGCGATGTCCTCAGCGATGTCCTCTTTGCCGGGTTCGTCCTGGCCGGCGGGGCGTCTACGCGCATGGGAGGATCCAAGGAGATGGCCCGCCTGTGGGGGCGACCGATGGTCCACTGGCCGGCCGCCGCACTCTCCGACGCTGGTGCCGTCGAGGTGGCGGTCGTCGGCGGCTCGACCTCCATCGAGGGCGAGGAGCTGACCCGCCACCCCGACAGCGTGCCGGGCCACGGTCCGCTCGGCGGAATCGCCACTGCTCTGGCGTTGCTGCCTCGGAGCTGCGACGTTGCTGTTGTGTTGGGGTGCGACATGCCGTGCGTGCGGCCCGACACCATCACGACGCTGGTGCGCCGCCTCGATGACGCGACGGCGAGCGAGGATCCACCACCGGTGGCCGCGATCGCCGTCGCCGGCAGAGTTCGCCAGCCTCTCCTGGGCGCCTGGTCCCGCCACGCACTCCCGTCGGTCGTGGCTGCTGTCGAGGGCGGCGAGGCGAGCCCGCGGCGCTTCCTGGCCACGTGCGGTGTGGTCGAGGTCGAGGTCGACGAGGCGGAGGCGGCCAGTGTGGACGACCCCGAGCACCTGGCCCGCCTCGACCAGATCGGGCCCGGCGGTTGCGGGTGGTGATCCCAGCGTGGTCCGATGATGTCTGTGCCGCGCTTCTCCGAGATCGACGTCGACGAGCTCGACCGGCGTCGCAACGCCGGCGTGGTGGGCCTCATCGACGTTCGCCAGCCTCACGAGTACGAGGAAGTACACGTTCCCGGTGCGGTGCTCATTCCGTTCGACCAGCTCGCGGATCGCCTCCACGAGCTGCCCGAGGGCGAGCTCGTGGTGATCTGCAGGACCGGCGCCCGGAGCGCCATGGCCTGTGAGGTGCTGACCGTCGCGGGGCGAGACGCCACCAACGTGGCGGGCGGCACCATGGCCTGGGTGGAAGGCGGGTTCGAGTCCGCCACCGGGCCGCAGCCCTCCTGACGTGCACTGGATCGACGACGACCGCGGCCTGGCGGCAGTGGTTGCCGAGGTGGTCGGTGTCGAACGCTATGCCATCGACACCGAGTTCCACCGCGAGAAGACGTACTTCCCGCAGCTGGCGCTGGTGCAGCTGGCCTGGGCCGACCAGGTGGCGCTCATCGACCCTCTCACCGCCGATCCGTCGCACTTGCGGCCGCTCCTCGAAGGCGAGGGGTTGGTGGTGATGCACGCCGCCGATCAGGATCTCGAGGTGCTGCGGCACGCATGCGGCGCGATTCCCCGCCGGCTGTTCGATACGCAGGTGGCGGCGGGGTTCGTGGGTCTCCACTCTCCGTCGCTCGCCGATCTCGTACATCGGGTCACGGGTGAGCGGATCCCCAAGGCCAGCCGTCTCACCGACTGGCTGCGCCGACCGCTCACCAAGGCGCAGATGGACTACGCGGCCGCTGACGTGATCCACCTCGACGCCGTCTGGTCGGAGCTGGTCCGACTGCTGGAGGGTGCTGGTCGCCTCGATTGGGCCTGTGACGAGTCCGAGCAGCTCCGGGTTCGCCGAGGAACGCCATCGGATCCCAGCCAGGCCTGGCGTCGCATCAAGGAGATCCGCTCGATGCGGGGGCGTGCCGCCAACGTCGCTCATCGAGTGGCCACCTGGCGTGAGACGGAAGCGGCGCGGCGGGACGAGCCGATCCGCAGGGTGATGACCGACATGGCAGTGGTCGCCATCAGCCAGGCCGCGCCCCGAGACCTCGATGCCATGCGCCAGATCCGGGGTGTCGACGGCCGTCACCTGCGTCGCGGGGTGGCGGAGGCGTTGCTCGACGCGGTGGCGGCCGGTGTCGACGATCCCATCGTGGATCGGCCACCGGACCGCTCGCGCCAGACCGAGCGGCGCCTGCGGCCGGCGGTGACCCTCGTGCAAGCCTGGTTGAGCCAGCTCGGTCGCGACCTTCGCATCGACCCGGCGCTCCTGGCCACGCGCACCGATGTCCTCGAGTTCCTCTCCGGCGCCGACGGTGCACGTCTGGCCACCGGATGGCGCCATGGACTGCTGGCCGAACCGGTTCAACGACTCATCGACGGCGACGTCGCGGTGGTCTTCCGCCCCGATGGCCGGCTGGCGCTCGAGGAGCGTTCGGAACGCCCGATCACCGTGGACCTGGCCGTCCCGGACGCCGAATGGCTCCATCGCTAGCGTTGGGCAAGCGCATGCTCACTTAATCACGCACTTCCCAAGTCGCCGCCATGGCCCGCGAGGCGGCTAGGGTTGAACGGCCACAGCACGTCGAACGCCTGGGAGCCCGCGGTGAAAAAGGGTCGTCATCGGCGCTTCGAGGAGGCTCGCGCACTGAAGCGGAGCTTCCAAGGAGACCTCGACAACGTCCTCCTCGACGAGGACGAGATCGCGCCTGCCCCGCCGGAACCATGCGACGAATGCGGCGCGGCGCCCGGCGCCGCGCACGCGTCGTGGTGCCTGGCTACCGCCGAGGACCCCTACGATGGCTACGACTCCGCCGACGACGACTGACGCCGCGCCACGGGCCGCACCCCCAAGGTGGGGGATCAGCCGCCGGTGCGGTCGAGCACCTCGTCGAGCTTGAGGATCTCGCTGCGGGTGACCAGACCCACGAAGAGGTTGTCGCCATCCACCACCGCCAACCGATCGACGTCGGCCTCCTCCATGGCGGCGATGGCGTCGCGAAGGAACCACGTCGGGCGACCGACGGGGAGATCATCTCGGATGATCGGCTCAACCGTGGTGCTCTCCCAGTGCTCTCGCGGCACCTCCGAGACCAGCTCGAGGTCGCACATCCCGAGGTAGCGGTTGTCCTCCACGACCGGCACCGACTGCTCACGGTTGCCGATGGCATGCACGTAGACGAACTCGGCCATGGTGGCATCAGGTGGCACTGTGAGAACGTCGGTGGTGAGGGCGGTGGCGATCGGCAGCTGGAACCGCTGTTCCAGATGGCCCGCACGGACGCTCTTCTGGTTGCGTGACACCCCGGCGTCTCCCATCAACAGCTGGGACACGGCCGCCGCCACCAAGGCCGGAACCACGAACCCGGCCCGCCCCGTCGACTCGGCCACGAACATCACGCCGGCCATCGGTGTGCGATAGCCGGCGCCCAAGAACGCGGCCAGACCGATGAACGGGAACAGCGACGATCCCGGCTGGTCGAGCACGCCTGCCACGAACCGGCCGAGCAACAGCCCTTGCACCGCCAACGGGATGAACAAACCACCAGCACCGCCCCCGGCAAGGGTGGCGGTGGTGGCGGCGGCGCGGATGGCGAACAACGCCGCGATCGCCCACAGCTCGATGCTCGCGTCGGAGACCCACAGCTGCGTCTCGTAGCCGGGGCCGAGCGAGAGCGGCTGGTTGGCGACAGCCTCGGAGGCCACGACGAGCAGCCCCAGAATGACGCCGGCGATCGGAACCCGCTTCCAGGCCGGGATGCGCGACGCCAGATCCTTGGCCCGGCCGACGAGGAAGCTGAGGAGCCGGGCGCCGGCACCGGCGGCCACCCCGATGGCGGCGGCGCCACCCAGCTCGGCCAGCTCGAAGGTGGGGATCGATCCGAACACCGGGAAGAGGGGCTCGGTGCTCCCGGTGACGGTGACGAAGACCAGGTAGCTGCTGGCCGACGCGATGAGCGCCGGAAGAAGCGCCCGGCGAGCCACGTCGTCCCTGTACGGGACCTCGAGGGCGAAGATGACGCCGGTGGCCGGAGCCTTGAACACCGCCGACACACCGGCGGCGGCACCCGCCACCAACAACAGCTTGGCATCCTCACGGCTGAAGAACCGGCGTAGCCGCTCCTGGATGTGGTGACCGATCACAGCACCGACGTAGATGGACGGACCCTCGAGGCCCATCGCCCCACCAAGACCGACCGTGGCGCCGCCCGCCGCCATCCGACCGGGCACCGGTCCGAACGGCAGGTTGGTGCGTCGGGCATGGAAGTTGGATATGTACTCGTCGGAAGTGCTCGCCGAAGCGCCGCTGGCGATCCACCGCAGCAGCAGGGCGGTGACGACCAGACCCGCGAACGGCGCGGCGAGCTGCTGCCACAAGGGGGCTTCGAGCACCGACTCCAGCAGCACCTCACCGGCCAGGAACTCGAAGCCGCCCACCACCAGTCCGACGAGCGCGCCGGTGAGCGCGGCCCCGGCGAGAGCGATCTGAAGTCGGCGGTTGGCCATCGGTCGGCGCGCTCAGCCGGTGAGCTGGTCGAGCGCCGCCTCGATGTCACCTGGCCCCGACACCACCTGACGGGTGGTGGTGTCGTCGGGTGCTCGGCCGTCGCCGTCGGTCTCGTCCCCGCCGGGTACGAGACGGACGTCGCCGACGACCACGCCGGCAAGCTGGGTGCTGAGCCCTCGATGGCCCGGGTGGCGGAACGACACCGGGCCGGTGAAGATGACGCCGCTCTGGGCGCGGAGTCGAGCCAGATCGAGCCGGCGGTGATCGGCCGCGGCCAGCACATCGGCGAGAAGCTGGAGCCAGCGACGGGACCGGTCGTCGCAGACGGCCACGATGTCCCCGGCGATGAATGGGGTTGCCGCCCGGTCCAGCACCGCGAGGGCGGGTTGGTAGGACCGCCGGCGGATCCCGGCTCGGGTTCGCTGCACGTCTCGCATGGTGGGCCGACCGCGCGGGACCTCCATGAGGGTTCGGTGGTCGAGAGCCCGAACGGCGCGGTCACCCACGTGACGGATCAGGGTGATGACCTCGTTGAGCTGACCAGTCGCCCGGTTGTGCTCGACGTCGTGGGCAGCCTTTTGGAGGAGCGACAGGGAATGGGCCAGGACCCGGTTCTCCGAGGTGTCGTAGGCCCTGGCGGTGGCCTGGCACACGAACACGCCCTCGTCGCCCAGACTGGAAGCACGGGCGGCAACCGTCTCGGACCACAGGATCGGTCCCCGGATCTGCCCGACGGTGCGCGTGGCCTGCTGCTTGGTGCTGACGGCCATGCGGCGGGTGAGGTCGCCCATGGTGGCGAGGAGGTGCTCGGCCTCGTTGCTGGTGGCCAGCAACGCCCCGCTGAGCAGGATCACCCCGGCGCGAGGGAGCCCGAGAATCGCCTCGACCGTCGCCAGCGGTTCGATCGGCGACGCCATCCGGTCCCATAGGTCGCGGGCAGGGTGGGCGGTGGGCGTCACAAGCGAGACATGGCGATCAGCTGGGGAGCTCGTTGCCCAACACCTCGACGACAGCCCGCCGGACCTCGGCGATCTCGGGTTCGTCGAGTGGTCCCGACACGATGTCGACGAGCCGCGCCGCGGTGTGGTCGTCGATGCCCTCGAACTGCATCAGGAAGTAGCTGTAGAAGACCTCGTAGAGTGCTCGGCTCTTCGACGCGCTGGTGAGCTCGCGGCGGGTGGCGTACCGGGCGGCATCCAGGTAGATGGCGGGGCCCAGGTCCTTGAGGCGGCGTAAGGGGAGGAACTCGCCCACGATCTCACCGGGACCGGCCAGGAGGCTCCGGAAGTCGTCCTCGCTCGGCGACGCGACCTCGATGAAGGCAAAGCGGCGCATCAGAGCGTAGGACATCTCGAAGAGCAGGTTCTTGTCGAAGACGTTCATGGTCCCGATGATGCGCCAGCTCGCCGGCAAGCGGATCACGTCGGTCTCGGGTGGTGCCTCACCGCTGGCCGGGACCAGGGCGATGGGCCACGACGAACCGCGACGCTTGAACGGCAGGATCACCGGTTGGCCCGACAGCACGGTGAACAGCTGACCGAACGCCCGATCGAAGTTGGCGCGGTTCATCTCGTCGACCACCAGCCACTGACCGTTCTCGATGGCGTCGATGAACAGACCCGAGCGGAAGATTAGGCCCTCGGCCGTGGGCTGGAGCCCGCCGATGGTCTCGAAGGTGGTCCACTCGGTGGTGGCGGTGGTGGGCAGATGGCCGGTGCACATCATCGAGCGCTTGGCCACCGACGCCGCCAGCTCGGCCAGCGTGGTCTTCCCTGTGCCCGGAGGTCCGGTGAGGATGACGTGCTTGCCGGCATCGATCGCTGTCACCAGCTGCTCGAGGACGTAGGGCGGGAGCTTCAGCCGATGTTCATCTGCTGCTTCCGCGAGGGCCTCCACCGTGAACGCAACCATGGCGCAGACCCTACAGAACATCCTCGCTCTAAGGTCGGTCCTGTGGCCGGCGAGTTCGATGACATCCGCAACCGGCTCGAAGTCATCGCCGAGGAGCTGGCCGACCTGGCGCTGGTGCGGCTCCGCGACTCCATCGACGCCGGCGGTCACGAGCTTCCCGTGGACGAGAAGCGGCTCACCCGCGCTCGGCGGGCGGTGGAGAAGGCGGTCAACCTGTTGACCGAGCCCGACGACGGCATCTGGGACGCCTGAGCCGCTCCCCATCCGCCGCCCCGTCAGGGCCGGCGACCGTCGTTGATCCGGTCGATCAGCTGGCGGAGACGCCCATGCCCACGCCGGTCGAAGGCCAGTACCACCCGCGGAAGATCGGGAAGCTCGCCGTGCTCACCGGGCAGCGGACCGCTCTCGACCGTGATCGGACCCTCGAGGATGTCGCCGAACTCAGTGGACCACGCCTCGACGTCGGCGGGGCCGGGCGCCTCCGCCACTCGCAGCACGAGACGGTCGCCGACGTAGCGGCTGGAGTGGAACACGGCGTGGAACCGCTCGATGGTGGCGACCGCCTCGTCGACATCGTCGGTGATCGACACCAGGTTGAGGTCGGCGGGGTCGATGTAGCGGTCCTCGGCGACGGCGCCGGAGAGGAAGTCGCGCCACGCCGTCCAGTAGCGACCGCCCGGCCGGTCGAGGAGCACGACCGCGGCCGGGACCGACTTGCCCGTCTGCTGGAGCGTGAGCAGCTCGAACGTCTCGTCGAGCGTCCCGAACCCGCCCGGGAGGGCCACGAAGGCGCTCGACTCCTTCATCAGCATCAGCTTGCGGGTGAAGAAGTAGCGCATCTCGACCAGCTTGTCCTCATCGACGTGCTCGGAGGGCACCTGCTCGAAGGGGAGCCGGATGTTGACGCCGAGGGCCTGGTCCCGGCCCGCCCCCGCCATGCCCGCTGCCATGATCCCTGGGCCGGCGCCGGTCACCACCATCCACCCTGCTTCGGCCAGCCGGGCGGCGAGATGGCGTGTGATGCCGTACAGCGGGTCGTCGGGGCGGGTTCGGGCCGACCCGAAGATCGTCACCTTCCGCCGGCCCCGGTGGGGAGCGAACATGGCGTAGGCCCGCCGCATCTCGCTGAGGGCGGCGGCGGTGATCTTGAGGTCGAGTCGATCGTGGGGCTCGGTGGCGAGCCGCATGGCGGTTCGGGCGATCGTCCGTCGCTGGTCACGGTCGGTCTTGGGTCCCAGTGCATCAACCACACCCGCGGCATCGGCCACCGCCTGGCGGATGGCGTCGGAGTCCTCGGAGGAGGGCGGGCCGGTCATTAGAGTCTGCGCTCGATGGGCGATGACACCACGGTGAGCTGCTCGCAGTGTGGCACCGTTCTCGACGGCGGCCCCGACGACGCCGCCACCCAGGGCTGGAGCATGGGCGTTGAGGCCACCGGCCGGGTCACGTGGGAGTGCGGCGCCTGCACCCGGCGGCACGTGCGGGACATCGAGTCGAAGCTGCCCGAAGAGTTCTGGGCGTGACCGGGCCTGCTCCTCGGCACCGGCTGTGCCCTCACGCTGCCGCGACGCGGCCGTAGAGCGTGGTGCGCTGCTCGAGCCGGCGATCGAGGCCGGCCACGATGTCCTCGAAGGCCGACCGGTCGAGGGCCTGGCCGTGGGAGGCACCGGCGGCCCGGCTGATGTTCTCGTCCATCAACGTGCCGCCGAGATCGTTGGCTCCGGCCTGGAGCGCCTGGCGGGCCCCGGCCGCTCCCATCTTCACCCACGACACCTGGATGTTGTCGATCAGCCCGCGGTAGGCGATGCGGGCCACCGCGTGCATCAGCAGCGTCTCGCGGAACGTCGGCCCCCGCCGCGCCTTGTGCTGGAGGTAGATCGGCGCCGCCATGTGCACGAAGGGGAGGGGTACGAACTCGGTGAACCCGCCCGTCTCCTTTTGGAGATCGCGGGTGACCACGATGTGGCGCGCCCACGAGCGGGGGTGCTCGATGGCGCCGAACATGATGGTGATGTTCGATCGGAGCCCGATGCCGTGGGCGGTGCGGTGGGCTTCGAGCCACTCGTCGGTGTTGATCTTGTCGGGGCACAGCAGGGCGCGGACGTCGTCGTCGAGGATCTCCGCCGCCGTTCCCGGGAGGGTCCGCAGACCGACAGCCATGAGGCGACGCAGATAGTCGGCCAGCGGCTCGTGGTTGCGGCGGGCGCCCTCGGTCACCTCCAGCGCGGTGAAGCCGTGGATGTGGATGCCGGGGGCGGCCTCGTGCACGGCGCGGGCAACGTCGATGTAGTAGTCGCCGTCGAAGTCGGGGTGGATGCCGCCCTGGAGGCACACCTCGGTGGCGCCCATCTGCCAGGCCTCGGCCACCCGCTCAGCCACCTCGGACAGCTCGAGGAGGTACGGGTCGCCACGCAGGTTGAGCGACAGCGGGCCCTTGCTGAACGCACAGAACCGGCATTTGAACGTGCAGATGTTGGTGTAGTTGATGTTGCGGTTGGCGACCCAGGTGACGGCGTCGCCCACGGTCGCCGCCCGCATCTCGTCGGCCACCTCGGCTACTGCCTGCACCTCTCGACCCCGAGCCGAGAACAGGGTGACCAGTTCGTCGACGCCGGGTTCGTGGCCGAGCAGCACCCCATCGAGGACCTCGCCCACCGGCCCGTGCGCCGGTGCCCGCCGAGCGGGGGAGAGCAGGGCCGCGGGTACCAGCGCCGGTGGCGGGGTGGTGGAGCCCGAGGCCCACGCGTGGTCGCGGGCCAACCCCTCGGCGTCGGAGCGATCCAGGACCGCGAAGTGCAGGTCGGGGTGGATCCAGCGCTGCGGCTCGGCGACGAAGCGGGGGTGGGCGGTGAGGCGGGGGACCAGCTCCAACCCGGCTGCTTCCGTCTCGGCCCGCAGCTTGTCGAGGTGGGGCCACGGCCGCTCGGGGTTGACGTGATCGACGGTGAGTGGACTGACGCCGCCCCAGTCGTCGAGGCCGGCGTCGAGCAGCGGCCGCAGGTCGTCGCTGAGGTTGGGGGGAGCCTGGACGCTCACGTTGGGAGGCAGGATCACCCGAGCGGCCGAGACGGTCCACAGGTGCTCATCGGTGGGGCAGGCCGGGTGATCGATCATTGCCGTTCCGGGCTTGGGCAGGAAGTTCTGGACGATCACCTCTTGGACATGGCCGTAGCGGTCGTGGCTGGCGGCGATGGCTCGAAGTGCGGCAAGGCGGTCGGCCCGATCCTCGCCGATGCCTACCAGCACTCCGGTGGTGAAGGGGATGGCGGCCTGGCCGGCGGCGTCGAGGGTGGCGAGGCGCCGCTCGGGCGTCTTGTCGGGGGCACGGCGGTGGCAGTCGAGATCGGCTCGGAGCGTCTCGATCATCATCCCCTGGCTGGGGGACACGGACCGCAGCCGCTCGAGCTCGGGGCGGGACAGGGCACCGGCGTTGGCGTGGGGGAGTAGCCCGGTCTCGTCCACCACGGCCCGACAGGCGGCGACCAGGTAGTCGACGGTGGAGGCGTGGCCGTGCTCGTCCAGCCACGTCCTGGCGACGGCGTAGCGGTCCTCGGGCGCCTCGCCCAGGGTGAACAGCGCTTCGTGGCAACCGGCGGCCGCGCCGGCCCGAGCCACCTCCAGCACTTCGTCGATCGACATGAACGCGGCGTCGAGCCGGCCCGGGGGCTGGGCGAAGGTGCAGTACCCGCACCGGTCGCGGCAGAGCTTGGTGAGGGGGATGAAGACCTTGGGGGAGTAGGTGACCCGGATGCCACGCGCGGCGGCCCGGGCCGAGCGGGCTTCGGCCGCCAGTTCGTCCGACGAGGCGCCGAGCACTTCGTGGTCGCCCCAGCCGGTCATGGTTCCGCAACCTAGCGGGCGGCCGCAGCGATCCGGTCGCTGTACCGTCGGTTGGTGGCGCCGATCACCGTGGAGGAAGTGCGGGACCGTCGGGAGCGTCGCCGGTTCCTGGATCTGCCCATCCACCTGCACCGCGGTGTGGGAGGTTGGCGACCCCCGTTGATGTCGGTGGAGCGGTTCCGCATCGACCGCGGACTCCACCCGTTCTTCGCCGAGGGAGGCGAGGCTGCCTTCTTCCTGGCTCGGCGGGTCGGGAGGCCGGCGGGCAGGATCAGCGCCCAGAAGCCGCGCGACACGGCCACTGGCTGGTTCGGGTTCTTCGAGTGCGTGGATGACCCGGCGGTGGCCGCGGCGCTGGTCGGGGCGGCCACCGCCTGGCTTGGGGCCCGGGGAGCGACCCGGCTGGAGGGCCCCTACTCGCTCACCCCCACCGACGAGGCCGGGCTTCGGGTCGGGGCGTTCGATCAGCCGGCGGTGACCGGCCTGCCCTGGCACCCGCGCCATTACGCCAGACGGCTGGCCGGTACCGGAATGCGGCCCGGTCCAGCGGAGCGATGGAGCCGGCTCGACCTGGGCGGGGACGGAGCCGGGCCCGTCGCGCCGGCGCCGTCGGCGCCAGCCGAGGGGACGGTGGTGCCCGCCGGGCTGGCGCCCTACCGCGACGCCATGGTGACGGTGGGCGACGGCGATGTCGTCATCATCCCTGATCTGATCGAAGAGCTGGCCGGGCTCACGCTCCGCACCGCGTGGCGGCACGCACGCCGGGCACGCACCGGCCGGTTCCCCACCGGCGTGGCCCGGCCCCGACCTGGCGTCGTGCTCGACGCCGATCGCCTCGATGAGCTCGCCGCCGCGGCCCGGGCCGCCGGCTACCGCCGTCTCTGGGTGCCGGCCATGGTGCCCGGAGCGCCCACCCTGGCCATGGGTACGTTCAGCGCCCGGGTCTGACCGGGATCGGAAGATCTACCCCGGCCTTGCTATCGAATGTTCAGCCGATGCGGGCTGACTGGCCGCCGTCGACGGGGAGGACGACGCCGGTGATGAACTTGGCCTCGTCGGACGCCAGGAACAACGCGGCGTTGGCGACGTCCCAGGCCGTCCCCTGCCGCTGACCGAGCGGGACCTGCTCGGCCCGGCGCTCTGCGACAGTGGCGCGGTCGACGCCGAGCGCCTCCGCCATCGCATCGACGGCCATCGGCGTGTCCATCAAGCCGGGCATGATGGCGTTGGCGCGGATGCCATGGCGTGCGTTGCCCATCGCCACCGACTGGGTCAGCGCGTTCACACCGGCCTTCGATGTCTTGTAGGCGAGCATGTTGGTCGACGCCACGGCGGCGATCGAGGAGATGTTCACCACGGCGCCACTGCCCTGCGCACGCATCACGGGCAGGGCGTGCTTGCAGACGAGGAACATGCCCTTGACGTTCACGTCCTGGATGCGGTCCCACACCGCCTCGTCGAGACCGACCGGTCCGCTGTCGTCGCCGCCGATGCCGACATTGTTCACCACGATGTCGAGGCGGCCGAAGGCCTCGGTCGCAGCCGCGACCATCGCCGCGCACTCGTCGGACGAGGTGACGTCGCCGCCGACGGCCACGGCGGCGTGACCGTCGGCCACGATCTGCGCAACCGTCTCCTCGGCACGGTCGAGGACACGGTCCGCGACCACCACCGACGCGCCCTCCTGCGCGAACCGCACCGAGATCGCCCGTCCGTTGCCGATCGTCTCCCCGGGCGTCTGCCCGCCACCGACGACGAGCGCGACCTTCCCCGCGAGTCTCACCGTGGGAACCCCGGCAGACCGTCGTCGAGCTCGACGCCGAGCGTGTTCAGCGCCATCGACACCAGCGTGTACTGGCCAACGGTGAACACGATGTCGATGAGCTGCTGCTCGTTCCACCATCGTGTCAGATGCGCCCACGTGTCGTCGGTGATGCACTGGTCGGCATGGAGCTCGTCCGCTGCGGTGAGCAACGCCCGGTCGTCGTCACCCCACGGGTGCTCGTCGAGCGACCTCGTCAGGGCCACGATCTCGTCGTCGGCCACCCCCGCGTTCGCTCCGATGACGGTGTGCTGACCGAACTCGTACACGGCACGGCAGCTCCAGCCCGTCCGGAGGATGAGAAGCTCGCGCTCACGCTCGGGGAGCGTGTTCTTGCCGAGCACGTGGTTCCCGAACACGAGCCAGCGCTTGAGCAGCTTCGGGTGGTGCGCGAGCGTCCGGAAGATGTTGAACGAGCCCGGCGGCGCGTACTGCTGGGTCTCTTCGTCGGCGGTGGAGGTGTCGAGCGGCGCGAGTCGCGGCGAGGACGGGCGGGGACGGTCCTGCGATGTCATCCCTGCACCGTAACGGCGGCGCCACCGACCGGTAGGCCCGAAGGCGCCAGCCGACGTCGCATGCCGCGACGCCGCGTCGTCGTAGCGGGACCCGAGCTCCGATCTGCCCGCGGACTAGTTGGTTGTGGTGACGGTCACGCGACCGCCGGGGTGAAGGTGGCGTCGCTGTGTGCTTCTGCCACGATCACCTCGGCACCGAGGTTCTCCGGGTCGAGCAGGATCACGTGGATCGCCCGCACCGTCAGCCCAGCACTGTCGCCGCTCGCCGCCTGGCAACTGTTGGCGAGGTCGGCGGTGCCATCACAGAACTGCTCGTTGAGCACGATGATGGCCACACCGGGGATGTTGATGACCTCGGTGTTGGGGTCGGGTGTGGCGGCGATGGGAGTGCCGGCGACGTTCAGCCCCACCAGCTCGGTGCCGGTGTCGTCCGACGACGCCCCGGTGGCGTCGGCGGTGCTGTTGGACTGTGACTTCACCGCGGTGGCGGCGACCAGGCAGTCGCCGTTTTCATCGGGCAGCAGGCACACCTCTTCGGCGTAGGCTTCGCTCGACGCCGTGCTGGTGTTGGCCCCGTTGATGCCCGAGCTCTCGCTCCACGCCGTCGCGGTGGTGGCCACCGAGCCGTCCTCGGGGGCGGTGACGAACAGCAGCTGCTGCTGCTCGAAGCCGCCGCTGCCGCTGGCCGGGATCGACACGAAGCCGTGCAGCACCAGGAGCAGCGCCGGGTTGGTCTGCTCGCTGACGATGAAGGCATGGCCGCTCACCGACTGGTCGGCCAGACCCTCGCAGACGAAGGTCTGCGGGAAGTCGGCGTGGGCCACGGCCTGCGACACGATCACGTCGACGGGCGTCAAGGTCAGCAGACCAGTGACGTGAACGTGGATCATGTTGACCGTCAGGTCAGCGGCGTAGGTCCCTCCGCTGACCTGGTCGGCCGGAGGCTGCGACGTGGAGCTGATGCGCTCGTAGATGGCCACGTAGCTGCCGTCGCCGAACACGTTGGGCTCGAGATCGATGACGGTGCCGGGCACCACGTCCTCGATGGCAATTGGGTCATCGCCGCCGGGGCCGTCGGCGTCGACCTGGAGGTTCTCGATGGTGGAACCCACCGAGCTGAACGCCGAGCTGGTGCCGGTGGCGGTGGCCTCGGCCACGGCGGTGATCACGTCGGCCGTCACCACGCCGTCGAGCACGCTGACACCCGCGGTCTGGGCCACGCTCACGTTGCGGGCCTGGGCCGGGTTCTCGGACACGGTGCTGTCGCTCGACGTGGTGAGCAGGTCAACCGCCAGCACCGAGCCGTCGTCGGGGAGGTCGACGCCGAGCACCTGGTCACCCGCGCTGTCGGAGCCCAAGCCGCTCTGGGAGCTGCTCACGGGCACCAGGGTCTCGTCGACGCCGAGCAGGTCCACCCCGACGTGGAGGCCGAAGGCGCTGCCGGAGGCGTTGGCCCCCGACACGTCGGGCGTGGGCTCGGCGTTCACGCACACCGTGTCGCTGTCGACGCTGGTGTGGTTGCTGGCCGACAGGGTGGCGGTGTTGCAGATCTGGCATGCCGCCGTGGGGGTCGCGGTGACAGTCAAGGTCACCGACCCCGGGTCGCCGACCTCCACGGTGCCGATCTCCCACGTCACGGTGTCGCCCGCGACGTTGCAGCTGTCACTGCAGCTCTCGAAAGTGCTGTTCTCGGGAACCTCGTCGGTGATCACCACATCGTTGGCCGGGGCGTCGCCAGCGTTGGTGTACTCGATCGTGTAGGTGATGTCATCACCCTCGAACACGGTGTCACCCGCATCAGTGGATTTCGAGATGCTGAGGTCGGGGTCGGCTTCGACGCACACGATCTCGTTGTCGTCGTCACCGTCGACGGTCACCGTGTTGACGACCTCGAACTCGCCGGGGCTGCAGCTGCCCTGCGGGTCGTCGGACGAGAACGGCTGGTCGAAGGTGCCGTCGTAGGTGAACGACTGGGGCTCGTCGGGGTCGAGCGTGTCGCTGGTCCACTGGATCTTGAGGTTGCCGCCGTCGTCGACGATCTGTCCCCCGTCGCTGATGTTGGAGACGGTGACCTTGTCCTCGGGGAAGTCGTCGGTGACGGTGGTGGAGCCGGGACCGTCACCGACGTTGGTGACCGTGACGGTGTAGATCACGGTGTCGCCGAACTCCACGTCGGTCTCCGACGCCGTCTTGGTGACTTCGAAGGCCGGGTCCGCGGTCACGCACACCTCCTCCTGGTCCATGTCGCCGTCGACGGTGACGGTGTTCTGGACGAGGAATTGGTTCAGTCCGCAGTCGCCCGTGGCGTCACCGTCGGAGAACGGCTGGTCGAAGGTGCCGTCGTAGGTGAACGACTGGGGCTCGTCGGGGTCGAGCGTGTCGCTGGTCCACAGGATCACTTCGTTGCCCGACCCAGGATCGTTTGGGTCCTCGACGATCTGGCCGCCGTCGCTGATGTTGGAGACGGTGACCTTGTCCTCGTCGAAGTCGTCGACCACGTCGGTGGAGCCGGGACCGTCACCAACGTTGGTGACCGTGATGGTGTAGATGACGGTGTCGCCGAAATCGACGTCGTTGTCGGAGACCGACTTGTCGACGTCGAAGGCCGGGTCAGCCGTCACGCACACCTCGGCCTGGTCGCTGTCGCCGGTGACCGTCACTGTGTTGATCACGCTGAACTCGCCGGTGTCGCACTCGCCCTGCGGGTCGCCCTCGTTGAACGGCCCGTCGACCGTCACGTCGTACATGTAGTCACGGGACTGGCCGGCGTCGAACTCCTGGTCGGCCCAGGTGATGATCCCGTTGTTCTTGTCGTGGGAGGTCTCGGTGGGGTCGATGTTGGTCACGGTGACCTTGTCGGGGGACTCGTAGTCGTCGACCACGTCGGTGGTGCCGGGGCCGCTGCCCTCGTTGGTGACCGTGATCGTCACCGTGTAGGTGTCGCCCACCGACACGTCGCCCTTGCTCGGCGACTTGGTGACGGT
This sequence comes from Acidimicrobiales bacterium, assembly GCA_036397895.1. Lineage (GTDB taxonomy): Bacteria > Actinomycetota > Acidimicrobiia > Acidimicrobiales > DASWIA01 > DASWIA01. The sequence continues at coordinate 53,851 of DASWIA010000055.1, forward strand.
GAACTCCGCCGGGGCTTCCCCGGTCACGGTGGCCTCGTTGGAGTCCTTCGGATCCTCCTGGTCGGACTCGACCTGGGCGATGTTGGTGATCTCGAACGTGTTGGAGTCGAACGTATCGTCGACCGTGACCCGGAACGTCATCGTCGCCGTGGCGCCTGATGGCTGGGTGCCGAGGTCCCACGTGATCGGGTTGCCCTCGGAGGGGTCGGCGGGGTCGGTGCAGGTGCCGTCGGTGGTGGTGCAGCTGTTCGCCACGAACGTTGTGTCGGTGGGCACCTCCTCGGTGACGGTCACACCGGTGGCCTCGACCGGGCCGTCGTTGGTGTACACGAGCTGGTACTCGACGGTGTCGCCGGGGTCCGCGGTGGCCTCGCCGTCACCATCGAAGGTGCCGTTGTCGGTCACGTTTCGGACGTCCTTGACCAACTGCGAGTCGGGGCACTCGCCGATGTCGGCAACCCGGGGGAGTGTGTAGTCGTGCAGGGCGGCTGTGGGTGAGGTGGAGGCGCGGCTGGCCATGTGCACCGTGGAGAACTCTCCGCACGCGATCTCGCCCAGCGTGTCGGTGAGGTTGAGCAGGATCTCACCGAAGGTGCCGGCCTTGTTCTTGCCGCCGCCGGACACGGCTCCGTCCCACGTCACGTGGCGGTCGCCGGCACCGAGGTCGGCGAAGGTGCCGGTGTTGGCATCGCCTTGCCACTCGAGGAGGCTGAGGTTCAAGCTGGCGCCGCCGTTCGTGGTGTCGAAGGCGATCACGATGTCGCCGTTCGTGCGATCGGGCAGGTCGGTGCAGCCGTCGTTGGGCGTGTTGGTCTGGTTGAGCTCGTAGTCGAGGTGAACGTCGCCGTTGGGTGAGGCCCGGTTGTAGTTGGCGGCCACGTACTGCTTCCCACCGATGGTCTTGAAGGCGAGCGTGCCGTCGACGATGTCGCCCTTGTCGAAGCCCACGCCCTCGCCGCACGTCCAGCCGGCGTTGGGATCGTCACCTCCGGGTTCCTGCCACTTCGAGCCCTGGGTGAACGCGGTGTCGTCGTCTTGGTCCTCGCCGTCGGTGAAGTTGATGGTCTGCCAGCCCGCGCCCTCGGGCGGTGTGTCCCAGTCGTCGCCGGGGATCTCCGGGTTGTCGGGCGTGTCGCCCTCGATCTCGAAGATGTCTCCCAGGAGTCCGAGCCCGCTGTTGCCCGAGACCCCGTCGTCGTGGGCACCGGCCGGATCGAACGGCGCTCCCACGCTCACCAGGGCGATCACCATCATGATCGCCAATCGCGCAACGTGGCGGTACTTCCCCCGCATGTTCGTCACCTTTCCGCCTGATCGAACGAACTTCATGTCCAACTCACCATCCCCTACCCACTCGGGACTTGGTGCCGCTCTGCGAATGGCACCGACAAGGCGCCTAAATCCGCCAAGCCAGACTTGTCCCCCAAATGCGATACAACTCCGCTCAACCACCCCGTGTCAAGAAGGACCACGCAACGTGGTGTAACTTTCGCTGTTCGCCGAGCCGAACACGCCCGACCGACTGGCGCGGGCTAGAAGGTGGCGGCCTTGCGGGTGAGGGCCGACAGCACCTCGTCGAAGGACTTCTGGAAGGCGGCCACGCCTTCATCTTCCAGCTGGGCGCACACCGCGTCGAGATCGACCCCAGCCGATGCCACCGCCACCAGATCGTCGAGGTAGGTCTCCTCCGCGTCGACGGTGCGGGCCAGCACACCGTGGTCGACGAAGGCGTCGAGGGTGGCATCGGGCAGAGTGTTGACGGTGTCTGGCCCGATGAGGGTGTCGACGTAGAGGGTGTCGGGGAACGCGGGGTCCTTGGTCGATGTCGACGCCCACAGCGGCCGGGGCACCGGGGCGCCCGCCGCCGCCATCGCCTGCCACCGACCGGAGGCCACCTGCTCCCCGAAGCCCCAGTACGCCGCCCTGGCATTGGCCACCGCGGCGGTGCCCCGAAGGGAGCGGGCGTCGTCGCTCCCGATCGACTCGAGGCGACGGTCGACCTCGGTGTCGACGCGTGACACGAAGAACGAGGCGACTCCGTTGACCCTCGACACGTCACCCCCGCCGGCGGCGTAGTCCTCGAGCCCGGCCAGGTGGGCCTCGAACACCTCCAGGTAGCGGTCAGTGGAGAACAGCAGGGTCACGTTGACGTTGATGCCCCGCCCCACGACGGCTCGGACCGCCCCGAGGCCGGCGCGGGTGCCGGGGATCTTGATCATCACGTTCGGACGATCGACGCGGCGATGCAGCCACTGCGCCGCCTCGATGGTTGCCTCGGTGTCATGGGCCAACGACGGGGACACCTCGACCGACACGAACCCGTCGCGGCCATCGGCGGACTCATGGACGGGGCCCAGCAGGTCGCAAGCGCCGGCGATGTCGTCGCAGACCATCTCCCAGTAGGCATCCTCGACGCTCCGACCCTCCGCCATCAGCGACCGGAAGGAGCCGTCGTAGAGGTCGGATCCGGCGATGGCCTTCTGGAAGATCGAAGGGTTCGACGTGAGCCCCCGAACTCCCGACCGGATGCGGTCGGCCAGGGTGCCGTCGGTGATCCAGTCGCGTCGCAGGTTGTCGAGCCACGGGCTCTGACCGTGTTCGCTGTAGAGGCGGTGCAGCCGGTCCGGCACTGGTCAGCTCTCCGATCCCAGCAGCGCTCGGGCCTGCTGCGCGACGTTGTCGGGGTTGATGCCCAGCTTGTCCAGCACCACACCGCCGGGCGCCGATGCACCGAAGCGGTCGATGCCCACCGTGGCATCGGCCCAGCGCTCCCAGCCGTGGGTGGCCCCGGCTTCCACGGCGAGGCGGGGCAGCCCGTCGCCCAGCACCGATTCCTGGTAGCCGGCGCTCTGCTCGACGAACAGCTCCCAAGACGGCATCGACACCACCCGGGCGGCCAGGCCCGACGCGGCGAGGTCGTCGGCGGCGGCCACGCACACCGCCACCTCGCTGCCGGTGCCGATCAGCACGATCTGGGGCGGGCCGTCGGGCTCGTGGAGGACGTAGGCGCCCTTGTCGACCGCTCCGGTGACCGTTCCTTCGAGCACCGGTACCGCCTGCCGGGTGAGGATGAGCGCGGTGGGACCATCGGCGTCCACCGCCACCTGCCAGGCCTGGGCCACCTCGTTGGCGTCGGCGGGACGGATCACCCGGAGCCCGGGGATGGCCCGCAGGGATTGCACGTGCTCGACGGGCTGGTGGGTGGGCCCGTCCTCGCCGACCCCGACCGAGTCGTGGCTGAAGGAGTAGATGACGTGGGCACCGCTCAGCGCGGCCAGCCGGATGGCGGGGCGCATGTAGTCGGAGAACACCAGGAAGGTGCCACCCACCGGCAGCGCGCCACCGTGGAGAGCCATGCCAACCATGGCCGCTGCCATACCGTGCTCGCGGATGCCGAAATAGACCTGGCGGCCGGCGGGGGTGGCGGCGGTCTGGGCGTCGGCGCCGGCCATGGCCGTCCCGGTGTTGCCGGTCAGGTCAGCCGCTCCCGACACCAGGCCCGGGACCACATCAGCCACGGCGTCCATGCAGGCGTTGGACGCCACCCGGGTGGCCACCTTCTCGCCGGGGCTCCAGGACGGCAGCTTGGTGGCCCAGCCCTGGATGCCGCGTCCGGCGAGGGCGGCGTCGAGCTCGCCACGGTCGCCGTCCCACTTGTCGAGTCGCGCCATCCATTCGCGCCGCTGACGCTGCCCCGACTCACACGTCTTGCGGTAGAAGTCGCGCACCTCCGTGGGCACCCAGAAGGTATGGTCCCGGGGCAAGCCCATCAGCTCCTTGGTGACTGCGATCTCCTCGGCGTCGAAGGGGTTGCCGTGGGCCTTGTGGCTCCCGGTCCACTTGGGAGAGGGGAAGGCGACCTGGGTGCGGAGGACGATGAGGGTGGGGCGCTCCTCCTCCGCGGCGGCCTGGCGCAACCCGGCTTCGATGGCGCCGAGATCCTCGGCATCGTCGAGGCGGATCACCGACCAGCCATAGGCCCCGAACCGCTGGGCGGCGTCGTCGCTGCACGACAGGTCTGTGCGACCATCGATGGTGATGCCGTTGTCGTCGAACACCCAGATCAGCCGGCCCAGCCCGAGGTGGCCGGCAAGCGACGCCGCCTCGTGGCTGACGCCCTCCATGAGGTCGCCGTCGCCGCACACCGCGTAGACCCGGTGGTCGAACACGCTGCTGCCGTAGCGCCGGCGCAGCTGGCGTTCGGCGATGGCCATGCCCACGCTGTTGCCGACGCCCTGGCCCAGGGGACCGGTGGTCACCTCGACGCCGGGCGTGTGACCCACCTCAGGATGTCCGGGGGTGCTCGAACCCCATTGACGGAACGCCACCAGATCATCACGCGACACCTCGTAGCCGCCGATGTGGAGCACGCCATAGAGCAGGATCGAGGCATGACCGGCCGACAGGACGAAGCGGTCGCGGTCGGGCCATGTGGGCGCCGTCGGGTCGTGACGGAGGATCCTCGTGAAGAGCACGTGGGCCAGGGGGGCGAGCGCCATCGCCGTGCCCTGGTGCCCGCTCTTGGCCTGCTCGGGGGCGTCCATGGCCAGCCCGCGGAGCACGTCGATGGCTAGCCGCTCCGTGGCGGCGTGGTCCTGGGATTGCTTCACGGGACTGGGGCTCCTGTTGCTGACGAGGCGGCTGGCGCCACCCTATGCGCCACCGACGAGCAACAACGACGCGGTGAAGCCGTGAAGGAACCACCTCGACCCGACGGGCCCTATCTCGCCCGCGCATGACATCCCCGACAGGGGGATCGGCCCCAGCGCTCCGGTGACGGCGCCGGCGTCGTGGTTGGGTTCACCGAACATCGCTGACCCGCGGCCGTTGCAGGTGAACACCAGCGCTCCCGACGCCTGGCGGCCGGCCAGCACCTCGTGGAGATCCTCGGTCGCCGCGTCGGGATCCCGCATCTGGAACTGCATGAGGGTGCCCACCGGGACCGGAGCCCCTACCGTCAGGCTCCCGGTGTCCCGGTCGGCGGCGATCACGGCGCGGATCACGAACTCGCCCTGCTCATGGACCTCGCGCTGTTCATTGACCGCGAGCCCGACCTGGAGGCTGCGGGCCAGACGCTCGCGCTGGTCGGGGGTCATGTCTGTGGCGATCTGCTCGAGTCGCTGAACCGGAGGTTCGCCGCCGAGGGTTCGAACCTCGTTGCCCTCCGACTCCGTGACCACCCAGGCGTCTCCCACGGGCCGGCAGCCCTGGGATACGACGGCCTCGACGGCCACGTTGCGGAGCAGCAGCCCGACGGCGCCGCCATCGACCACGGCGTTGTCGACCACCAGCCGGTTCGTTCCCGGCCTCTGCCCGGCGCTGGCCAGACCCCCCACCACCGGGACGCCCGGAAGGGTCTCGCCGAGGTGGTCGAGCAGGTGGTCGGCGGGGAACGAGAAGGGATCGACCAGCAGCACCACCGCGCTCAGCCCCTCGGCGTCGGGATCGGGCCAACCCAACAAGGTCAGGCGCCGTCCCTCGGGACCGTCGGTGGCCGTTGCGCGCATGCGCAGCGACTGGGCGTCGACGCCGGCGCCGGCCCACACGCTGACCACCGAGCGGCCTTCCATCTCCTGGCTGCCGCTGAGGACCGTTGCGGTGGAGGTGCCGATCAGCGTCTTGGGCCGGAGCACGAGCCGGACGGTCTGGGCGATCTCCTCGAAGGCGCCGACGTGGTCGCCCGACACGAAGAGCACGGCCACGTCGCATTCCTCGCCGAGCTCCTCGAGCACCTCGCCGACGACCTCCCCGACGGCATGGGTGGCCAGGGGATGCTCGGACACGGAGGTGGCGAAGCGGGAGACAGAGAGGGGGGAGGAAGATGGGTCCACTGCAACCGACGGTACCGCCGCGCGTATGGTTCGCCTCCGTGCCCATCCTCTCGGAGCACCGCTCCAAGCTGCTCCTCGCCGATCACGGCGTGCCGATCGCTCCCGAACGGCTCGTCACCACCGCCGCCGACGCCGCCGCAGCCGCCGACGAGCTGGGGTTGCCCGCCGTGGCCAAGCTGTGTGGCGACGCCATCGCCCACAAGACCGAACGGGGACTCGTGCGCCTCGGCCTGACGTCGAAGGCCGAGGTCACCGCCGCCGCCACCGAGCTGCTGGCGGCGGCAACGCCCGACGACGGCGACGTATCGGTGTTGGTGGCGCCGATGGTCCGTGGCAACCGCGAGCTCATCGCCGGGGTTGTCCGCGACCGGCAGTTCGGGCCGTGTGTGCTGGTCGGAGTGGGCGGGATCCTGGCCGAGGCTGTGGCCGACGTGCAGCTGCGCCTGGCTCCCATCACCGAGACCTGTGCTCTCGAGATGATCGACGACCTCGCCACCCAGACGCTGCTCGGTCCGTTCCGGGGCGAGGCACCCGTCGACCGCGACGCCCTCGCTGAGGTGCTCATGGCCCTGGGCCGGCTCGCCATCGAGCGGCCCGACGTCGCGTCGGTCGATCTCAACCCGCTCGTCGTCGACGGCGCCGGCCGGCCGGTGGCCGTCGACGCTCTCGTCGAGCTGACCGAGCGGACTGAGATGACGGAGATGACTGAGTTCAGCGGCGAGCAGGCCCACGGCGACGCAGCGGCCGCGGGCAGTGACGGGTCCGGCACCACCGGCTGGGGGGACGACGCCACCAGGGCTGCCGGCTTCGCCGCGCTGTTCGAGCCTCGCGGCGTCATCGTGGCCGGCGCCTCCACCCACCCCGGCAAGTTCGGCTTCGTGGCCCTCCACAACATCCTGAGCCAGGGGTTCCCGGGCCGGGTGGCCGCTACCAACCTCGAAGGCGCCCCGGTGCTCGGCGTCGACACCGTTGCCGACGTGGCCAGGCTCCCAGATGGCCCATGGGACCTCGTCGTCGTGTGCACCCCGGCCGGCGCCAACCCCGACCTGCTCCGCGCCTGCGCGGCAAAGGGTGTGAAGGCGGCATTCATCACCTCGGCCGGCTACGGGGAAGCGGGGGAGCAGGGCCGCCGGACGGAGACCGAACTGGTGGCACTCGCCCGTGAGCTGGGTGTCCTGCTGGCCGGTCCGAACGGTCAGGGCGTGGTGTCTACCACGGCCAAGCTGTGCGCCCAGATCGTGGCCCCATTCCCACCCGAGGGCCGCATCGGCGTGGCCAGCCAGAGCGGCAACTTCGTGTCGTCCTTCCTCAACTGGAGCTGCCAGACCGGAGTGGGCATCAGCCGGGCCGTCTCCGCCGGCAACGCGGCGGCTGTGACGGTGCCCGACTACCTCGACCACTACGCATCGGATCCGGTAACCGGCGTCGGGCTCTCCTATGTGGAGGGCGTGGCTGACGGGCCCGGGTTCGCGCGGGCAGTGCGGGGCGTGACCGAACGCATGCCCCTGGTCCTGGTCAAGGGGGGCGCCACCTCCAGCGGCCAGCGAGCCGCCGCCAGCCACACCGGGTCGCTGGCCAGCGACGACCGCGTGTTCGACGGCATGTGCCGCCAGCTGGGCATCACCCGGGCCGCAACCGTCGAGGAGGCGTTCGAGGCCGCTGCCACCTTCGCCACCCAACCCCTTCCCCGGGGCCCTCGCACCGCGGTGGTCACCACCGCCGGTGGGTGGGGTGTGGTCACCGCCGATGCCATCGCCTCCTCGTCGCTGGAGCTGGCGACGCTGCCCGACGATCTCCGGGACGCCATCGACGAGAAGCTGCCTCCCCGCTGGAGCCGCAACAACCCCATCGACCTGGCCGGCGGCGAGACCCGCGACACGATCCCCGAGGTGCTCGATCTGGTCACCGGGCACCCCGAGATCGACGCCGTCGTGTACCTCGGTCTCGGCATCCAAGCCAACCAGGGACGCATGGAGCGGGAGGGCCCCTTCTACCCCGATCACGGCCTGGACCGGATCGTCGCCTACCACGAGCGCCAGGACCGCCGGTTCGCCGAAGCCGCCGCCGAGGTGTCCGTCCGCCATGGCAAGCCCGTCCTAGTCGCCACCGAGCTGGCGGTGGCCGACCCGTCCAACCCTGGCCCCGCCGCCGTCCGCGCCTCGGGGCGTCTCTGCTACGCGTCGGCCAACCGCGCCGTCACCGCCCTCGAGCACCTCTGGCACCACGCCCGGTGGCGGTTGCGCCGAGGACTGACGCTCGATCTCCCATGAGCGACTCGACCACCCGGACCAGGTTCATCCAGCTCCTGCTCGTCGCCGCCGGCCTGTTCACCATGGCCGTGGGCGGAGCTGTCGCCGGACTGGGCTCGGCCAGCGTGTCGACCGTCACGATGACGCCCCCGCCGACCACGACGACGGACGCGTCCGCTTCGCTGGTCACCACCAGCACAGCACCCCCGCCCCGGCGGGTGACCGACCCCGCATCGTTGGTCATCGACGTCGAGCGCCAGATCGCTGCCTTCCCCTCCACCACCTGCGTCGCCGTCGACCTCGACCGAGCCCCGCTGGTGCGCCACCGCGCCGGCGACCCGCTCATCCCGGCCTCGACGATGAAGATGGCGACGGCCACCGCGGCGATCGAGGTCTTCGGGGCACCGGCGGTCGTCGACCGCACCGACGCGATGCTGGCGGAGAGCGCCAACGAGATCGCCGATGCCCTGGCCGCCGAGCTGAGCGAGCACCGTGGTGGTCCCGCCACTCCAGCCGCCGGGGCGCAAGCCACGATGGAGGTGCTCACCGAGCTGGGAATCCCCCTCGATGGGGTGTCGCTGGTCGATGGCAGCGGGCTCTCGCGCCACAGCCGGTTCACCTGCGAGGCGCTGGTGGCCATCGTGAACCTCGACCTCGGGGGGGCGCTGGTCCCTGGACTGGCCACCGCCGGACTGACCGGGACGCTCGCCGAGCGCATGGTGGGGACAGTCGCCGAGGGCCGGGTGAGGGCCAAGACGGGATCGTTGCCGGGCGTGGCCGGTCTCGCCGGAGTGGTCGACACCGACGGGGGTCGTATCACGTTCGCTGCCATCACGAACGGGGTGTCCAACCGCATGCGGGGCGAGGCGCTTCTCGACGCGCTGGCCGTTCGCCTCGCCGTCGGCCCCGACGAAAGATGGGAACCTGCGTGAGCGAGGAACGGACCGTCCCCATGTTCCCGCTTGGCACCGTGCTCCTCCCCGGGAGCGTGCTGCCCCTCCAGGTGTTCGAGCCGCGCTACCTCCAGATGCTGGCCGATCTCGAGGAGCAACAGAACGACCGCTTCGGTGTGGTGCTCATCGAGCGGGGGAGCGAGGTCGGCGGAGGCGAAGTGCGTACCGACGTGGGAACCGAGGCGGTCATCGCCGGTGCCCGCCCCCTCGACGGCGGGCGAGTGGCGGTTCTGGCCGTCGGCGGCCGGCGCATCGCGGTGCAGCGCTGGCTCGATGACGACCCCTACCCCCGTGCCGTTGTCACCGACCGTCCCGATCAGGGTGACCCTCCAAGCCCCCACGACATCGAGCCGGTCACAGGACGACTTCGACGCCTGCGGGGCCTGCTCTCTGAGCTGGGGGCGGCGCTGGGCAACGCCGACGTCGACCTCCACTCCGACCTGGGGGTGGCCACGTGGCAGATCGCGGCTGCGGTGGGGGCGGGCCCGCTCGATCTCCAGCGACTGCTGCGCATCGACGACCCCCGTGCTCGCCTCGAGGCGGTGGACCAGATAGTGATCGACGCCACCGATCTCGCTGAAGCCCGCCTCGCCGGTGGCTGAACCAGCCAGGCCACCCGGGCTCGTGAGCGCGCCACGACAACTGTCACGTCGAACCCCCGACGGGAAGATCCATCGAAGACGGCGATGAGAGTTCCAATCACGCCGGTCGCATCCTCAGCCATAAGGAGAGCACGGCAGTCCAATGCGATGAGGGCGTGGACACTACCCGCATCACGTCGCCCAGAATCTCGCGATCCCGCACGGCAATGCGAACGTATCTCGGCACGACTTGAGCGTTCGTCCCCAAGGTGACGTGGGGCCGCGGGCGGCACCCTTCGCCGTCTGACCAAGAGCCTGGCTCGCACTCTGACCGCTACGTGAGGACCTCGGGGCTCTCGATCTCTCGTACGAAGGCGCGGATCTCTGCGTTGCAGCGTTCGGCGGCCTGCATGTCCACCATGTGGCCGACGCCGGGGATGACGACGAGCCTGGAGCGCTCGATGCCGTCGTGAATGGGTTCCCAAACGTCCCGGGGAGACCGTACGTCGAGCTCGCCGTAGAGGAGCAGGGTCGGAACGTCGACCTCGGCGAGTGTGTCGCTGAGGTCGGCCTCGGCGAAGGCCTGGAGCGAGATCCTCGTCGCGGTGGGATGGAAGTCGCCGATCATCGTGGCCAGCTCGTCGGCTAGTAATGCACTCGATCCTGCGGGGAGCAGCGTCTCGATCAAACCTGGTGCCCACTGCGCCGGCGGTAGCTCGGTGTTGCGCCGTGTCGATTCGACTCGTTGCTGGACCTCCTCGGGGGAAAGCGAGCCACCCCAGCCCGCGTAAGCGGACATGAGGATCAGTGAACGAACGACCTCGGGGTGCTGGCGGAACAACGCGAGGGCGAGTCCCCCGCCGAAGGAGAGCCCAGCCACATGTGCGGGTGCGAGATCCAGGACCTCGATGAACTCCGCGAGCCAATCTGCCCAGTCGGCTAGGCGGGCCGTCTCCGGTGGGTCCGATGAGCGGCCCGCTCCCGGCGCATCCCACGCCACGACCCTGAACTCGTCGGACAGCTCATCGAGCTGTCGCCAGAACTCCCGGCTGTCCAAGGGCCATCCGTGCAAGAGAACGATGGATGGCCCCGCACCCCTCTGTCGGTAGGCGACCCGATGGCCACCGATCTCGACCTCATCCATGTGAGAACTCATCAAGATCTCCATCAGCATCCCCCGAGGTTCCCTATCACCCTAGAGACCAGATCATCTGATCTGCTCGATGACGACCCCGTGACTACCCGCCCGCCATCGGCAGTGATGATGAGGTCAGCCGGAGCGGTACGGTCGGCAGCGTGTCAGGGTGTGGTGGTCGACGAACGTCACAGAGGCCGCGGATCGAGGTATTGGAGAGCCGACCTAGATGATGCGAACCGTTGGGGGCTTCGAGTACGAAGTCCGTGGCGAGGGCGAAGCGGTGTTGCTGATTCACGGAAGTGTCATCGCGGATGCCTTCATGCCGCTGAGTCGGGAAGCGTCCCTCGCGCAAGGTCGTCGCGTCATCTGGCACCGACGGCGAGGGTACGGCCGAAGTGAACCGGTGGCTGGCTCGGTCTCGTTGGATGACCAGACTCGTGATGCTGTTGCCTTGCTGGACGAGCTCGGGGTCGAGCGAGCGCATGTCGTCGGCCACTCCTTCGGCGGGGCGATCGCGATACGGCTTGCGCTCCAAGTTCCCGAGCTCGTTCACTCGCTCGTGTTACTCGAGCCGGCCGTTTTCACGTTCGAGGAGGCGACGGCAGTCGATTTCATCGAGCCGTTGATCGACATCTATCGCTCAGGCGAGCCGGGCAAGGCAGTGCACCTGTTCATGAAGGGCGCGGGTGGTGCAGCCTGGCGAACCGAGATCGAGGAAAGGATCCGTGGTGCCGGCCAGATGGCCGAACTGGACGCAGCTGGCGTCTTCGAGGGTGATCTGCCATCTCTTCTCGAGCACCTCTACGGCCCGGGCGACCGGGGACGACTGAACCAGCCAGTGCTGTACATCACCGGGTCCCAGAGCCTGCCCCAGGGAATGGCCGTCACGCATCTGCTTGCTCGTGCCGTGGAGACGGCTGTCATACAAGGCGTCAACCATTCCCTCCAGATGGTGGCGCCCGGCCCCATTGCCGATGCCGTCACGCGCTTCTTGGACCGCCACCCGATCCCCCCGATGGCATAGAACGAAACCCTGCAACGTCCAGGCGCCGGACGCCGGAGGCGTGAAGTTCCGCACTCACAGGTCGGACGCGAATCACCCGACCGGACCATGCGTGCGCAAACAGGCGCACCTACGCCCGAGTTGCAGCCGTGTTCGCCGGGGCGAGCGTCGAGGACTCGCTCCGCCGATTCGCTGTCCACAGCGGCGCCTACGAGCTGCCGTGCGTGGCGCTGTGCGAGGTGGCGAGCTGAGGGAACGACGAGGAGGGCACCATGGCCGAAACAGCAACGATCAACGCGACCGACCAGGCCCACATCGAACACCGTCGGGGGCAGCCGGTGGTCCTCGTCCGCTGAGCGCGGTCACCGACAGGCTGGAGGAGTTCCTGCCGGACGTCGGCCGCCTGAACATTGCGGGCGCCAGCCACAACATGTTCAACAGCCATCCCGCGGAGTTCAGTGCCGGCGTGATGGAGGTCATCAGCCAACCCTGACCACTCGACGCCGGTCCGAGCGGACCAGATCAGCGCCGCCGATCGTCACGTCTGTGTTTGCCAGTGCGCAGCGAAAGCTCTGCTGGGCGGCCCCCGCCTAGCGGGACGTAGGCTGGTCGTCCATGCGACAGAGCGACCCCGTGACATGACCGAGCTGACATGACTGAGCTGACATGACTGAGCCCCACACAACCGGCAGCCACGGCATCGCCGACCAAGCGCGCGAGATCTGGGATCTCGTCGTCGCCTACGCCCGCCAGGAGACGGTCGCGCCCATCCGTGGGCTGGGTCGCTACGTCGGCTACGGCTTGGGTGGTTCGCTCCTGGTTGCCATCGGCCTCGCCCTGGGCGTGCTGGCCGGGTTGCGCGCCCTCCAGACCGAGACCGGCACCACCTTCGACGCCGAGCTGAGCTGGGCGCCGTACGTGATCGTCGCCGGTGCGGCCATGGTGGTGATGGCCCTGTTGCTGTTCATCGCCTCCCGCCGCCCGTCCCGCCGCTCCGACCAGTGAGGTTGCACCGATGACCGCCATCGAGAAGCCCATAACCCGCGATGACATCGAGGCCAAGCTTCGTGCGATGAAGGACGACGTCGAGGAAGGAGTCGACCGCGCCCGCAACACCGTGCTCGTGGTCGGGGCTGTGGCCATCGTCGCCATCGCCGGCGCCGCGTTCGTCATGGGACGGCGACGCGGCCGGAAGCGGACCACCGTGGTGGAGGTTCGCCGGGTCTGACCCGGCGCCGGTCCCCATGGGTTCGAAGCCCTCCCTCTCCCGTCTTCTCGACCGCGGCGTCCGCTCCGGCGCCCGCCGCGGTCTCGCCGGGGGCTCGAACCCCTGGCTGGCCCTGATGGTGCTGTCGGCCGGTGCCCGCTGGCTGCGGCGCCAGATGGCCAAGCGCGACGAGGTGGTCCTGTCCGAGTCGCTCGCACCGGGGGAGTCGATCCTCATCACCCACCACCTCACCACCTGGGGCGACGAAGCCTGAGCCGCGCCCGTAGTGTCCAACCGGTGAAGGTGACGCGGAGCCGCGATGACTGTCGGTAGGCCCCTGGCTGAAGGCGAGCGCGTCATGCTGCGGGACCGCAAGGGCCGTCGGCACCTCATCACGCTCCAAGCTGGTGGCGAGTTCCACAGCCACTCCGGTGTCGTGCTCCACGATGAGCTGGTCGGGGGACCCGAGGGCCGGGTGGTGCGCACCTCACGGGGCAGCGCGTACACGGTGCTGCGGCCGACGCTGAGCGACACGGTCCTGAAGATGCCTCGCGGCGCCCAGGTGATCTATCCCAAGGACCTCGGTGCCATCCTGGTGATGGCCGACATCTTCCCTGGGGCACGAGTGCTCGAGTCCGGGCTCGGTTCGGGGGCGTTGTCGATGACGCTGTTGCGCGCCGGAGCCCACATCTGTGGGGTCGAGATCCGCGAGGACTTCGCCCGCCGCGCCGAGCGCAACGTAGAGGCGGCGCTGGGCCACGACGTCCTCGAGCGCTACGAGGTTGCCATCGGCGACGCCTACCAGGGCATCGACGCCACCGGTCTCGACCGCATCGTCCTGGACCTGCCCGAGCCGTGGCAGGTCCTGTCCCACGCTCCGGGCTCGATGGCGCCCGGCGGCCTGATGGTCGCCTACACGCCTACCATCACCCAAGCCCTCGAGACCCGCCGGGCCATGGACGCGGGCCCCTGGACCGACATGAAGACCATCGAGGTGCTGCATCGGGGCTGGCACATCGAGGGTCAATCGGTGCGTCCCAACCACCGCATGGTCGGCCACACCGGGTTCCTGACCGCCGGGAGGCTGCTGGCAACCGAGGGAACGACTTGAACGAACTCGACGTCATGATCCTTGCAGGCACCGTCGTGGCCGGCCTCGGCGGCTACCGCCTGGGGTTCATCGCCCGCGTCGCTTCATGGATCGGGATGGTCATCGGCTTCGTCCTGGCCGCGCTGTTGCTGCCGACACTTGTCGAGGCCATCGACGGCCCCGATGCCACCGGACGGCTGCTCATCGCCAGCGCGGCGCTGATGGGCGGTGCGTTCATCGGCCAGGCGTTGGGGCTGATGGTCGGTGGCCGCCTGCACCTCGCCATCCCCGAAGGCACCGCCAAGGGGATCGACCGCTCCGGCGGGGCGATCGCCGGGGTCATGGGCGTCGTCGTCGCTCTGTGGGTGCTGCTGCCCACGATGGCTGACGTCCCGGGCTGGCCGGCGCGACAGAGCCGCTCATCGGCGGTGGCGGGGTTCATCGACAGCACCCTTCCTCCCCCGCCCGACACGCTCCAGACGCTCCGCCAGCTGGTGGGGGAGAACAACTTCCCGCAGGTCTTCGCCGCTCTCCAGGAAGCCCCCGACATCGGGCCGCCTCCTGCCGATTCCGGCCTCTCGCCGGCGGTGATCGATGCCGTCACCCGCTCCACCGTGCGGGTCGAGGGTGTGGCCTGCCGCCGGATCCAGGAGGGCAGCGGGTTCACGGTGGGCAACGACACCGTCGTCACCAACGCCCACGTCGTGGCCGGCGAGGACGAGACCGATGTCGTCCGCCCCGACGGCTCCCGCCTCGACGCCACCGTGGTCGCCTTCGACAGCGATCGGGATCTGGCTGTCCTGTTTGCTCCAGGGCTCAACCAGGCGGCGTTGCCGGTCACGGACACCGGCGAGGGCGGCACCGGGGCGGTGTTCGGCTATCCCGGAGGAGGCGATCTGCGGGTCTCACCGTTTGGAGTCAGCCAGGAGATCGAGGCCGTCGGCCGTGACCTGTACAACGACCACGAGACGCGGCGCATGGTCCTCGTCCTGTCATCGGACCTCCACCCCGGTGACTCCGGTGCGGCGTTGGTGGATGACCAGGGCGCCGTGGTTGGCGTGGCTTTCGCCATCGCTCCCGACAAGCCCGAGGTGGCCTACGCGCTCACCACCGAGGAGCTGCTAGCCGTCCTGGGCGGTGACCTGAGCCAAGAGGTGGACACCGGCCCCTGCCTCAGGTGAGCGGTGCGCTTGGACCTACTCGGGCGCTTCGATGTAGATGCACTCGCCGGGGCACTCGTCGGCCGATTCGATGACCGCCTCGAGCTGCCCGTCGGGGATCGGAGCCATGGCCTCGGCACCACCGGGGCTGCTCAGCACCTTGTCGCCGTCCTTGACGTAGGCGAGACCGTCGTCGAGAAGGGTGAAGACGTCGGGGGCGATCTCCTCGCAGAGACCGTCGCCGGTGCAGAGATCCTGGTCGATCCAGACCTTCATGGTGGTGCGATGCTCCTTGGGGGTGGGCGGCCTAGAACCGCTCATCCGGTTGCGATCAGCCCGATTGGGCCTTGTCGAACTCCTAGGTCGAACTCCTACGTCGAACTCGGACGCAGGCTACTTGTCGTCGCCCCGCTTCATCCACCCTACAAGGTGCTCGCGCGATCCGGCTCCCCGTTCTGCGTGGCCACCACTTGACTCCATGTGGTGAGCCGCCGACAGGGATAGGGTCACATCGAGCCGTCCCACTCCGATGGCTCACGAGTGAGGGGAGGTCGCTCATGGCCGCCGAGGACACGCCTAGCGACGACGCGCTCGACCCGGCCGAGTACCGAGCTGAGGTCGGGCGGCTCGAGGACGAGGTGGCGGAGCTGCGCCAGAAGCTCTCCGACGCCCCCAAGCGGGTGCGCACCCTCGAGGAGCGGCTGCTCGAGGCCAAGGGCCAGCTGGCCCAGGCCGTGAGCCAGAACGAGAAGCTCACATACACCTTGCGCGAGGCCCGGGAGCAGATCGCCAAGCTCCGAGACGAAGTCGACCAGCTCACCCAGCCGCCGTCGCCCTACGGCACCTTTCTCGGCGTCAACGACGACGAGACCGTCGACGTGTTCGCCAGCGGCCGCAAGATGCGGGTCTCGGTTCATCCCGAGATCGACCTCGGCGGCCTGACCCGAGGCGACGAGGTGGCGCTCAACGAATCTCTAAGCATCGTCCTGGCCCGACGCGGCGACGGCCAAGGTGAGGTCGTCACCCTCAAGGAGCTGCTCGACGACGGCCGCCGGGCGTTGGTGATCGGCCGGGCCGACGATGAGCGGGTGGTCGAGCTGGTCGACGCCCTCCAAGGGGCGCGGCTCCGCGCCGGCGACACGATGCTGATGGATACCCGCGCCGGGCTGCTCCTCGAGAAGCTGCCGCGTCCCGAAGTCGAGGAGCTCGTGCTCGAAGAGGTGCCCGACATCTCCTACGGCGACATCGGTGGCCTCGACGAGCAGATCGAGCAGATCACCGACGCCGTCGAGCTGCCGTTCGTCCACCAGGAGCTGTTCGGCACCTACGACCTCCCCGCCCCCAAAGGCATCCTGCTGTACGGTCCTCCCGGCTGTGGCAAGACCCTCATCGCCAAGGCGGTGGCCAACAGCCTGGCCAAGAAGGTGGCCGACGTGTCCGGCGACAAAGACGCCCGAAGCTTCTTCCTCAACATCAAGGGCCCCGAGCTGTTGAACAAGTACGTGGGCGAGACCGAGCGCCAGATCCGCCTTGTCTTCCAGCGTGCCCGGGAGAAGAGCGAGGAGGGCTGGCCCGTCATCGTGTTCTTCGACGAGATGGACTCGCTGTTCCGCACCCGCGGCACCGGCGTGTCCTCCGACATGGAGTCCACCATCGTGCCTCAGCTGCTGGCCGAGATCGACGGCGTCGAGACGTTGAAGAACGTGATCGTCATCGGGGCGTCGAACCGCGAGGACCTCATCGACCCCGCCATTCTGCGCCCCGGCCGTCTCGACGTGAAGATCAAGATCGAGCGGCCCGATCGGGAGCAGGCGGCCCAGATCTTCAGTCGCTACCTGGTGCCGACGCTACCCCTCGATGCCGCCGAGGTGACCGAGCTGGGTGGCGGCGATCCAGCCAAGGCCGCGGCGGCGATGATCGAGACGACCGTCGAGGAGATGTACCGCGACGATGAGCTCAATCGCTTCTTGGAGGTGACCTACCAGAATGGCGACAAGGAGGTCATGTACTTCAAGGACTTCGCGTCGGGCGCAATGATCGAGAACATCGTGCGACGGGCCAAGAAGTTGGCCATCAAGCGCGAGATCGCCGCTGAAGGCACCGGGATACGCGCCGACGACCTCATCCGCTCCATCCACCAGGAGTACAAGGAGCACGAGGACCTGCCCAACACCACCAACCCCGACGACTGGGCGAAGATCTCGGGCAAGAAGGGCGAACGGATCGTGTACGTGCGCACGCTCGTGCACCAAGACCGGGACACGGAGGAGGGCGGTCGCGCCATCGAGCGCGTCGCCACCGGCCAGTACCTCTGAGCCCCGAACAGGACAATCGTGACGAGGTGGCGAAGTCCCCTGGCATGACTCTTCGCCGCCTCGTCACGGCCGTCGCGTCCCTGGTCGTCATCGCCTCCTCGTTGACGGGACTGCCGACCGCCCGGGCCACCGACGACATCGCCGTGAACCTCGGAGCGCTCGCGGATCCGCCCGAGGGGCTTCGCGGCCATCCGCTGTGGGACAGCTACTACGAGCTGGCGCCGTTCGGGTACGAGGAGCGTGAGTACTTCATCTCCGGCACCGCGGTGACCGACGACGGCCAGGCCAGCGCCGGCTACACCACCCGCTTCATCGTCACCCGGCCCACGGCGGCTTCCGGCGACGGCCCGGACTTCAACGGCGTCGTCATGGTGGATTGGACGAACGTGACGGCCCAGTTCGAGAACGCGGTTGACACGATGTCGGCGCGCGAGGAGCTGATGCGGGGCGGATACGCCTTCGTCCATGTCAGTGCCCAGTCAGCGGGCATCTGCTGCACACCGCTCACACCCAAGATGTGGGACCCGGTGCGCTACGCGGCGCTCGACCACCCCGGTGACGCCTACGCCCAGGACATCTTCCGCCAGATCGCCGACGCGGTCCGCGGGAACGTGAGCAGCGGGCCGGGGCTGTCCGGCGATGATCTCCCCATGGCCGGACTCGGGATCGAGGTGGTCATCGCTGCGGGCCAATCACAGTCGGGTAGTCGCCTCAACCAGTACGTGATCGGCTACCTGGCCCATGCCAACGAGGCGCGCAACGCGCCCATCGACGCCATCATCGTCCACGGCTCTGCCGCCGGAGCGAAGCTCCCATTGGCCCAAGCCGCCCGGGACAGGGGGGTGCCCGTCCTCCACCTGCTCTCCGATGCCGAGGCCAACGACGGCGAGGATCAGGAACAGATGGCGGCCCTCCTTGATGGGGAAGGCACCGAGGACAGCCACTACCGCCTGTGGGAGATCGCAGGCACCGCTCACGCCGACTTCTGGATCGGGTACCAGTCGATCGTGGGCAGCTCTGCCCGGGTGCTCGCCGACCAGCCACCCCTGTCGGAGTCGGAGTACGAGCAGGTGATCCGCGACGCCGGCAACTACGGCGCCGAACCCCATCCGCTCTACGCGGTGTGCATCGCCGCCGGAGCGACCATGCCCACGCGCTACGCCACCAACACCGCCGTCCGCCAGGTCGCCGACTGGGCGAGGCCCGACGGCTTGGCGCCGGCCCACACCCCCCGGTTCGAATTCGATCCGATCACCGGCCGGCTCGCCCGCGATGACGACGGTAACGCTCAGGGCGGCATGCGCCTGCCTCCCGTCGAAGTGCCCGTGGCCACCTACCGCTCCACCGACTGCGGCCTCGGCGGGGTGACGGTGCCCTTCCTCGAACCCCAGCTGTGGGAACGCTACCCAACCTTCGTCGACTACTGGGAGGCGATGGCCGCGGCGACCGACCAGGCCGTCGAGAAGGAGTGGATGCTTCCGGCCGATGCCGCCGACCAGATGGAGCGCGTCTGCGCGGCCAAGCATCGCTGGCCCGATGCCGCCTTCGGCGACTGCCCGGCGTAGCCCCCGCCGCGCCCGTCGCCGGAGATCCCCCGACGCCTAACGTCGGACGGATGGAGTTGGACTTCGAGGAGTTCGCCGAGTGGCGAAACGTTGCGCCGCAGGCGCGAGTGCTGTGGCGCGCCGGTGGGATCGCCGCCATCGTGGGTGTGGCCGCCATCGGCGCGGTCGCCGGTGGGCTCATCATCGGCCCCGCCGCAGCGCTCGCCGTCGCCGTCGCCGCCGTCTTGTGCATCCCGCTGTGGTGGGTGCTGGTCGGGCGGCGCTGGCGCGCCTGGGGCTACGCCGAGCGGGACGACGACCTGCTGATCCGTCGCGGCGTGCTCTTCCAACAGGTGGCCATCGTCCCCTACGGCCGGATGCAGTTCGTCGAGATGCGTCAGGGCCCGCTCGATCGTTGGCTCGCGGTGGCCACCGTGCAGCTGCACACCGCGGCCGCCGCCACCGACGCCTCGATCCCGCTGCTTCCCAGCACCGATGCCCAGCATCTCCGTGATCGCCTCGCCGCCCTCGGAGAGGCTCGTGCCGCCGGACTCTGATCGACCCGGCGACGCCCTCGCCGACACGGAGGGGGCCTGGCACCGCCTGCATCCGTTCAGCCCGGTTATGCGGGCGGGCCGATTGCTGCTGCTCGGCATCGTGCTGGTGGCCGACGACGTCATCGGAGAGCTGGCCCGGGGACGGGTGCCGAGTGGCGGAGCGGCGATCGTGGCGGTCCTCGGTTCTCTCGGCGTTGGGGTGTTCGCTCGAATCGCCTGGACCCGCGAAGGGTTCCGCCTCGTCCGCGATGAGCTCGAGATCCGCGCCGGGATCGTCTTTCGCTCCCGTCGAACCGTCCCCGTAGCCCGCATCGAATCTGTCGACGTCCACCAACCACTGCTCGCCCGCTTCGTTGGCCTCGTCGAGCTTCGAGTCGAAGCGGCCTCGTCGGGCCGGAGCGAGGTGTCGTTGAAGTACCTCGACGAAGACCGCGCCAGCGCGGTGCGAAGCGAGCTACTGGCCCTGCGGAACCGGTCCCGGGAGACGACGGGCATCAACCGTGGATCCCTTCCACCCGCCCCCGGCCACCCCGGCGACGCTCCCGGCGACCCTCCCGGCATCCCGGCAACCCAACCCGAAGCTGAAGTCGTCGCTCGCGTCGCCAACGCCGACCTCATCACCACCGCCGGGCTCCCGTTCGCTGTCGGCGCCGTCATCGCCGTGGTGGGCGCCGCCTTCGCCACAGCGTTGGGCGCCCCGATCGGGGGCTTCGTCGTGGTGGTGGTGTTCTCCGGGCTGTCGGGAGCGGCCGCCGCCGCCCAGTCAGTCAACGTCATGTGGGACTTCCAGCTCGGACTCGACCGCGATGGCTTCGTCGTCCACCGCGGCCTGCTCAGCCGCCACCACCAGCGCATCGTGATGGGCCGCATCCAGGCCATCCGCGTCGAGCAGCCGCTGCTGTGGCGGCTTGTTGACCGCAGCCGCATCCGGATCGACATCGCCGGCTACCGCGGCAGCCAGGACTCCCAGCAGACCACCACGTTGATGCCGGTAGCTCCACCGGCAGTGGTGGCGGCACTCATCGCTCGCATCACGGCCGAGGACCTCACCGCCCTCGAACGATCGCTGGCACCTGCCCCACGCCAGGCCAGGTGGTGCCGGCCGCTCGGCCATCGGGCTCTCGGTGTCGTCATCACCCGTCGAACGGTGGTCAGCCGGTGGGGTCTTCTGAGGC
The DNA here is from genome assembly GCA_036397895.1 of Acidimicrobiales bacterium. Lineage (GTDB taxonomy): Bacteria > Actinomycetota > Acidimicrobiia > Acidimicrobiales > DASWIA01 > DASWIA01. The sequence goes on from DASWIA010000055.1 coordinate 74,654, forward strand.
GGCGCCTCGACCTCGCCCCCATAGCCAAGCAGCAGAGCCTCCGCGTCCGCCAGGGACCATGGCAGCGCCGCTTCGGCCTGGCCACGGTGCATCTGGACACGCCCGGCACCACGGTTGCGCTCGAGGTGGCCCACCGGCCGCTCGCCGACGCGATCGTCATCGTGGAGCGATCACGGCGACTGGATCGTCCAACCGTCCCATGACAGCGGGGGACCACTAGCGTGGCACGGTGGCCATCACCAAGGTGTGCGGCATCGAGACGGAGTTCGGCATCGTCCACCGGGGCGTGTCGGAGACCAACCCGATCTCGGCATCCAGCCAGCTGATCAACGCCTACGTCAACACCATCAACGGCAAGGTCGGGTGGGACTTCGAGGACGAGTCGCCCGGCAACGATGCCCGCGGCTTCGCTGCCGAGGGAGCACTCCCGCCCGAGGTCGAGACGCACCTGGTCAACACGGTGCTGACCAACGGTGCTCGCTACTACGTCGACCATGCCCACCCCGAGCTGTCCACCCCCGAATGTGCCGACGCCCGCTCCGTGGTCACCTACGACCGAGCTGCCGAGCAGATCCTCATCCGCTCCATGGAGGCCGCCAGCCAGCTGCTGCCGGCGGGCGAGGAGCTGGTCGTCTACAAGAACAACTCCGACCGAAAGGGGAACAGCTACGGCTGCCACGAGAACTACTTGATGGCTCGTTCGGTTCCGTTCGCCCGGATCGTCAGCCAGGTCACGCCGTTCTTCATCACACGCCAGCTCGTGTGTGGGGCGGGGAAGGTCGGAAGCGAGGCCCCGGGAATCGGCCGCGACGAAGTACCGTTCCAGCTCAGTCAGCGGGCCGACTTCTTCGAGGAGGAAGTCGGGCTGGAGACCACCCTCAAACGACCCATCGTCAACACCCGCGACGAGCCGCACGCCGATCCCCAGAAGTACCGCCGACTCCACGTGATCCTCGGCGATGCGAACCTGTCGGAGGTCGCCACCTACCTCAAGGTCGGCACCACTGCCATCGTTCTGTCGATGATCGAGGACGAGGTGCTCGATCGCGATCTCACCTTCGCCCACCCCGTAGCCAGCCTCAGGCGCGTGAGCTACGACCTGTCGTTGGCCGACACCTACGAGCTCGCCGACGGGTCCACCATCACCGCGCTCGAGGTCCAATGGGAGTACCTCGACCGGGCCAAGAAGTACGCAGAGGACGGTGGACTCGATGCGGTGGGCGACGAGATCGGCGCCGACGTGCTCGTCCGTTGGGAGGCAGTGCTCACCGGGCTCGAGCGCGATCGGTCCTCGGTCGCCACGCAGGTCGACTGGGTGGCCAAGCACCGGCTCCTCGACGCCTACCGAGAGCGCCACCAGCTCGACTGGGACGACCCCAAGATGGCCGCGATGGATCTCCAGTACCACGACCTTCGTCCCGCCCGTTCCCTCGCCGCAAAGGTGTCACTCGAGCGGATCACCAGCGATGACGAGGTCGAGCGGGCCGTCACCGAACCGCCGGTCGACACCCGCGCCTACTTCCGCGGCCGATGCCTCCAGAAGTGGGCAGGAGATGTCGTCGCCGCCAACTGGGACAGCCTCGTGTTCGATGTCGGCGAGGAGCCGTTGCGACGCATCCCGATGATGGAGCCCACCCGTGGCACCAAGGCTCACGTCGGGGCCATCCTCGATGAGTGCGCCACGCCTTTGGACCTCCTGGCACGCCTCGGGTCATGAGGTACCTGCCGTTCGCCAAGGCCTAGGCGTCGAGGTGCCACCCCGGTAGCCTGAGAAGCGGCTAGGAAGTAGGCGAGATGGCAGAGCGCGAACAGAAGAAGAAGCAGCCCAAGGCCCGTGAAGATGAGGTCGTCGACGAGACGACCCCCGACACCGAGTCGGGCCACAAGCTCAAGGGGGAGCTCGACGATCTCCTCGACGAGATCGACGAGGTGCTCGAAGAGAACGCCGAAGACTTCGTGCGCAACTACGTCCAAAAGGGCGGCCAGTAACCACCCCGCCAGCCACCGAGCCACCCACCCCAGGGGCCGAGGACTCATCGATCGCTTCCCCCGACTGCACGTCACTCGCGCCCATGGGAGAAGCACATGCGCACAGACATCGACGCCGCGGTGGCGCGGCTCGCCGCTCGTCAGGAAGGAACCTTTGCCCGCAGGCAGGTCCTCGAGCTCGGAGGCAACGACAGCTTCATCGCTCGGCGGATTCGAGCCGGACACTGGTTCCGCATTCGGGACGCAGTGTTCGCGATTCCCGGCTCCCCCGACCGGTGGCCACGGCAGCTGTGGGTCGCCCAGCTCGCCGCCGGCCCGGGATCGGTGGTCAGCTACCAGTCGGCTGCCGTCGCTCGTCGGTTGGACGTGCCGCAGGTACCTGAGCCCGTCATCACCGTCTCCCATCCAAGCCATCCGCGGCTCCGGGGCATAACCATCCACCAGCACAACGACGTGCGCCCCACCCACGTGGCGGCGATGTATGGGGGGCTGTCGGTGACCACGTCCGCCCGAACGTTCGCCGACCTCGCCATCGTCCTTCGCCGTTCCGTCCTGATGGAGGCCATCGACGTCGCGTTGGTCGACCGGAAGGTGCCAGTCGGTGCGCTGGTGAGCGTCCTCGCTGACTTGACCCGCCCGGGCAAGCCCGGCGTCGCCAAGCTGGCCGAAGTGCTCGAGGAGCTCGCAGGCAAGCCCCCGGCCCGATCGATTCTCGAGCGGAAGCTCGATGACATCGTGTCCTTGGCCGGCCTTCCAACCCCGATGCGCGAGGTTCCTCACCCCTCACCAGCCGTCGGCGATGCCTTCGTCGACCGGTGGTTCCCCGAAGCGCAGCTCATTGTGGAGGCCGACGGCCGATCGACCCACGCCCGTCGGCGCCAGCTCGCCAAGGATCGAGCACGCGATCGGGAAGCGAGTCGCCTGGGCATCGAGACGGCCCGCGTCGTTTGGGAGGATGTAGAGCGCGACGCACAGGGAACCGCTGACGCCCTGGCCGACATCTACGCCGTGCGTCTCCGCCAGCTCCGCCCCGACGCCGCGTGACGACCGGGACCCGCCCCGCCGCATCGACGCTCCCCACCGGCAGCCCAGGTCGAGGACTCATCGGTCGAGAATGTGGCTCAGAGGACTGAGCGATCGGATTCCGATTGCTCAGTCCTCGGCGATCTCAGAGCGATCGACCAGTCCTCGGCCGGGGTGGTTCGGCCCGGTGGGGGAGCGGCTTCGACATCCACCCCCTGCCGCACCGGTAGCCTCGCCGCCGATGACGCTTCCGTTCTATGCACCCAACGAAGATCCTGGTCCGTCGTTCTCGACGATGCTCGAGCGGGTCACCGGCGACCCCGCGGTGACGCTCGATCGCACCGATGCCATCGGTCCCATCACCCACGGGACCACGATCGTCGCTCTCCGGACCGCGGCCGGCGTCGTGCTGGCCGGTGACCGTCGCGCCACCGCCGGCAACCTCATCGCCCATCGCATGATGGACAAGATCCACGCGGCTGACCGATGGAGCGCCGTGGGCATCGCCGGGGCAGCCGGACCGGCGATGGAGATGGTTCGTCTCTTCCAGACCGAGCTCGAGCACTACGAGAAGGTCGAGGGCACTGCGCTGAGCCTCGAAGGCAAGGCCAACAAGCTGGCCCAGATGGTCCGAGCCCACCTCCCCGCCGCGATGCAGGGGTTGGCCGTGGTCCCGTTGTTCGCCGGCTTCGATGCTCGAACCAGCGACGGACGCCTCTTCACCTACGACGTCACCGGTGGCCGCTACGAGGAGTCGGACCACGCCGCCAGCGGGTCGGGCGGACGCGACGCCCGCTCAATCGTGAAGATGCGGTGGCGCGCCGGCCTCGACGAAGTCGAAGGCATCGAGATCGCCGTCGAAGCCCTCTTCGAGGCCGCCGATGAAGACAGCGCCACCGGCGGTCCCGACCCGGTGCGAGGCGTCTACCCCCAGGTCGCCGCCGTCGACGCCGACGGCTTTCGGTTCGTCGACGACGACCAGATCGCCGCCGTCTTCGGGCGCGTCATCGAGGCTCGACGAACTGACAGCCTCGGGGGAGGGGGTTCCCAGCCATGACGATGCCGTTCTACGTCGCTCCCGAGCAGATCATGAAAGACCGGGCGGACTACGCCCGCAAGGGAATCGCACGGGGCCGCAGCCTCGCCGCCGTCGCCTTCGACGGCGGCATCGTCATGGCGGCCGAGAACCCGGGGGCCCGTCTCAAGAAGATCAGCGAGATCTACGATCGCATCGCCTTCGCCGGCGTCGGGCGGTACAACGAGTTCGACGCCCTCCGCATCGCGGGGATTCGCCACGCCGACGTGCAGGGCTATCAGTTCTCCCGCGACGACGTGGAGGCGCGAAGCCTGGCCAACGCCTACGCCAAGATGCTCGGTAACACGTTCACCCACGAGATGAAGCCCATGGAGGTGGAGATCCTCGTGGCCGAGGTGGGTGCCGACCCCGACGGCGATCAGCTCTTCAAGGTCATCTTCGACGGCCAGCTGTCCCAAGACGAGCGCTTCTCGGTGCTCGGCGGCGACACCGAGACGATCGGCAGCAGGCTCGAAGCCGCGCTCGACCTCGATGCGCCGCCGTCAGATCTGGCCACCAGCCTCCGAGCGGCGGTCGGCGCCCTCGCTGGTGATGACCGCACGCTCACCGCCGACGACCTCGAGGTGGCTGTGCTCGAGCGGGGCGAGGATCGTCGCCACTTCCGCCGCATCGAAGACGATGACCTTGCTGCTCTGCTGGGCTGATCAGGACCCGGCAACCACTCGAGCCAAGGTGAAGGCGGCGACGAGAAGAAAGAGCGCCACGATGAACCAGAGGGCCGGGGGAGCCGCCGCCGTGTCGTCGTCGGCGGCGGCGGCGAGGTCCTCCCACATGAGGATCTCCCGGGCCGTCTCGAGGCCGGACTCCTCGACCCACACCGAGACCCCCGACATCGACGGGTAGGTGGGATCGACGCCTCGGACCTCCGCCAGCAGGCCCTCGCTGCCGAGGCGGGCAGCGATGACTCGCGCCTCGAACTCGGGGGCTCGCGTCAGCTCGCACATACGGACACCCTCCATGAGCTGAATGCTAGGTAGCGTCGGAGTAGTGGAGCGACGGATCTTCGGCCTCGAGAACGAATACGGCGTCACCTGCACCCTGCGAGGCCAGCGTCGCCTCAGCCCCGACGAGGTAGCCCGCTACCTGTTCCGGCGGGTGGTGAGCTGGGGCCGGTCGAGCAACGTGTTCCTGGTGAACGGAGCCCGCCTGTACCTCGATGTCGGCTCCCATCCCGAGTACGCCACTCCCGAATGCGACTCCATCGGCGAGCTCGTCGTCCACGACAAGGCCGGTGAGCGGTACCTCCAGGACCTGCTCCGTCAGGCCGAGCAGCGGCTGTGGGAGGAGGGCATCCGCGGCGTTGTCCACCTCTTCAAGAACAACACCGACTCCGCCGGCAACTCGTATGGATGCCACGAGAACTACCTCACAGCCCGCGCTGACGATTTCAGCCACTACTCCGAAGTGCTCATCCCGTTCTTCGTGACCCGCCAGATCTATTCCGGCGCGGGCAAGGTTCTGCCAACGGCCCGGGGACCCATCTACTGCATTGCGCAGCGCGCCGAGCACATCTGGGAGGGCGTGTCGAGCGCCACCACCCGAAGCCGCCCCATCATCAACACCCGCGACGAGCCCCACGCCGATGCCGAACGCTTCCGGCGCCTCCACGTGATCGTCGGCGACTCCAACATGAGCGAGTACGCCACCTTTCTCAAGGTGGGTGCAACTGCCGTGCTGCTGCGGATGCTCGAGGACGACGGGGTCCTGTTTCGCGATCTGACTCTCGAGAACCCCATTCGGGCCATCCGAGAGATCAGCCACGACATGACCTGTACCCGCACGATCCGTCTCGCCAACGGACGCGATGCCAGCGCGCTCGACGTTCAGAACGACTACCTCGAACGAGCTCTTCGCTACCGAGACCAAAAGGGCCTTCCCGCCGAGGAGAGCCAAGCGCTCGACATGTGGGAGCACTGCCTCACCACGATCGCCGACGACCCCCTGAAGCTGGGACGAGAGTGTGACTGGGTCATCAAGCACAACCTCATCGAGGACTACCGCGCCAAGCACGGCTACGGGCTCGGTCATCCCAAGATCGCCCTCATCGACCTCCAGTACCACGATGTGGACGAGCGGCGGGGTTTGTTCCACCGGCTCCAGGCACGCGGGCTGGTTGAGCGAACGTGCGACGACGAAGACATCAAGACGGCGATGAGCACTCCGCCGCAGACCACGAGAGCCCGTCTGCGGGGTGAGTTCATCCGCACGGCCAAGGAGCGCAAACGCGACTTCACCGTCGACTGGGTGCACCTCAAGCTGAACGATCAGACCCAGCGGACCGTATTGTGCAAGGACCCGTTCAAGTCCCATGACGAGCGGGTTGAACGCCTCATCGCCTCGCTCTGAACTACCGTCGCCGCCGATGACCGATGGCGACGAGTTCGACGCACCCGAGCGCGTCGCCGATCTGGAGGCTGCGGCCGCCGGGCCGTTCGGTGACGCCGGCGATCGGACCGTCGACGAGGACGACTACCTCAGCGAGGAGGTCGAGGAGGAGGGGCATCCGGTCCGGACGGCCATCGAGTGGGGGGCGATCATCGTGGGCGCCTTCCTGGCTGCTCTGATCATCAAGACCTGGCTCTTCCAGGCCTTCTTCATTCCGTCAGGATCCATGCTGCCGACTCTCGAGGTCGGAGACCGGGTTCTGGTGAACAAGCTGTCCTACGAGCTCCATGACATCAATCGCGGGGATCTCGTGGTGTTCGAACGTCCACCCGACTCCGGAAGCGACCCTGAGATCCACGATCTCATCAAGCGGGTCATCGGCCTACCTGGGGAGCAGATCGAGACCAACGAGGGCCGCGTCGTGATCGACGGGCGGATCCTCGAGGAGCCCTACCTCCCCGACAGGACGCGCACCCTCAACCTCCAACCGCAGACCATTCCCGACGGCTTCGTCTTCGTGATGGGCGACAACCGCGGTGACTCCCGCGACAGCAGGACGTTCGGCCCCATCAGCGAGGGGCTGGTGATCGGTCGCGCCTTCGTACGGGTGTGGCCAGTCACCGACTTCACCTTCCTCTAGCCAGCGCCGCCGCCAGCCGGTCACTGTGGTCGCTGTAGACCGCATCGAGCCCCATCTCCAGGGCGGCGTCCAGGTGGTGGTCGAACTGCACGTCCCATGCGAAGGCGTAGCGCTTGAACCGGTGCAGCAGGGTCACCAGCCCTGCGGACCAGTCCGTCCAGTGCAGGTTCATGGCATCGACCCCGAGGTCCGACAGCGTCGAGGCACGGCGCTCGGGGCCCTCCTTGATCCGTCGAAGCCGGGTGGAGTCCACCAAGCGGACGTCAGGCGAGAGGCGGCGCCAGCCGGCCACCACCCGCCAGTCGGGATGACACAACCACAGATGGCCGAGCGCTGCCGTCCCGGCCTCGCCGGCGGCCGCCACCGTGGGCGCGGCGGCGGCCGGATCCTTCACGTCCAGCGAGAGGTCTACGTCGGCGCCCACCTCGTCGAAGAGAGCGGCCAGGGTGGGAATGTGGTCGGGGAGCTGACCGACGGTCAGGTCCCCGATCCTTCGGCGGCGCAGCCGAACCCGCACGAAGCCGTCGTGGTCGAGCACCGGGACGCCATCAGATGTGAGCCAGACGTCGGACTCGAGGCCCGTTGCCCCCAGGCGCAGTGCCAGAGAGAAGGCCTCCAGGGTGTTCTCCCGGGCGTGAGCCCGCGCCCCGCGATGAGCGAACCCGATCGGCGGGCGCCGCAGGGGAGGGACGCGGACAGGCTCCATGGTTCGAGTCTGTCCGCTCGGTGCTCATGGACACGAGCCGTCAGTCGACGCGGATCTCCACTCGGTCAGGGCCGAGCATGGCGACGGAGCTGGTGCTGCGGGGGATCGAGAAGCTGAAGCGACTGCCGGCCTCGAGCCGGCTCTCGCACCAGATTCGTCCGCCATGGGCTTCAACGAGCCGGCGGCAGATGAACAGGCCGACGCCGGTGCCGCCCTGCGAGCGCGTGGCGGAGCCGTCCAGCTGGCGGAACCGCTCGAAGAGCAGGGGGATGTCCCCGCTGTAGATCCCCTCGCCCTCGTCGGCAACGGTGATGACCAGCTCGGCGTCGCGGTCATCCACCTCGATCGTGACCTGCGACTCGCTGAACTTCAGGGCGTTGTCAACCAGATGGGTCATCACCTGTTCGAGCTTGTGTCGATCGGCGGGAATCGGGTCGATGCGACGAGGTCGGCGGACGACGACCCGGTCGCCGGCGTGAGGATCGACCAAGCCGCCGACATCGACAGGTTCCCGTTGCATGTTCCTGCCCGAGCTGGAGTCGACGGCGGAGACGAGCAGGAGGTCCCCGATGAGTCGTTCGAGGCGATCGACACCCCGGTCGAGGGTCTCGATGATTCGCGCCGATGACGTGTCCTCGGGATCAGCCTTGCGGCTCAGAGAAGCCACCGACGACTTCATGATCGTGATCGGTGTGCGCAGCTCGTGGCCGATCACGGCCACGAAGTCAGCCTGCATCTGCTCCGTCTCACGCGTGCGGGTGATGTCCTGAAGGACCAGCACACGCCCGAGCCGACGCCCTCCAGGGGCCATGACCCTGCGTACGGTCGCCCGGTGGACGACCGGCGGATCGTTGCCGAGCGTCACCTCGGTCTCGCCCTCGCGACCCTCGACCAGCATCGTCTCGAGCTCTCCGCTACCGAGTCGCCCATCGACCGCTTGGCCCACCTCGAACATCTCATTGAGCTGGAACACGGCGCCGGCGGAGCCGTTGATCAGCGCGAATCGTCCGTCCTCATCGGCAACGATCACCGGCTCGGGCAGCGAGTGCACCACGGCAGCCAGCTGCTCTTCGGCGTCGCCGACCGAGCGGAACATCTCCGCCGACCGCAGGGCCAGCGCACCGTGGCGGGCGAAGCCAGCCAGCAGGGCCCGGGTGGGGGCCTCCGGCGCCTCACCAACCAGCAGGACGAGATGGCCGAGGCGCCGACCGGCTACCCGGAGCGGGAGCCCCACCGCCGTCTCGAGGCCGTCAGAGAGGCGGGCGACGACGGCGTTGGTCGGGTCGTCGACACGGATCCCCGGGGACTCCAGGAAGTCGGGGAACTCGGGATGGCGGGCGGCGTCGCGCAGCCGCTCCCGATCGAGGTTGCGGTGGTGGGCGATGCGGATGGTGTCTCCGTCGAACAACGCGCAGAAGCCACCGGTCGTGTTGAACAACCGCTCGGCGGCGTCGAACAGGTGGACCATCGCCGATGCCTCATTCGGCTCGCCGTAGAGCGTGGCCAGTGCGTCGAGCACGTCGGAGGGGTCAGCCGTCGGTGCGTTCGGCCTCCGGGTGAGCACGAGGGCGGCGAGGGAGCCATACAGCGGCAGCGCCGTCAGGTCGATCGAGAACGCTTCGCCGCTCACGGCCAGGGCACCGACCACCCGGTCGCCAACCCGGATGGGCTCGGCGGCGGCCGCACCGGCACCCGTCGGTGACGTCTTGCGAGAGAGGCGACCGGCTTCGATGGCAGCCTCGGCGGCGTCGAGCAGGACGGGTGTGGTGGTGCCAGAGGTCGCCAGGGGAGCAGGGGTGCCGTCGACCAGGCCCATCAGCAGTCCCTGCTGAGCCCTGGCCGCGCTGAGCGCCCCGGCCAGCACCTCGTTGAGCAGGCGGCCCGGATCCACTCCGGTCGTCAGGCCCCGGACGACGCGTTGCAAGCGATCGTCGTGAACAGCCATCACTCCTTCATCGGCACGGCACCCCTCCTCGCTTGAATCACCACCGGATCTCGCTCCCAGCTTCCAACGACACGAGCAGCTACGAGCGTCCATGACTAGTCCCAGCGACTCATTCGCGACCGTTGGGCAATCCGACCTCAAGGCCGATCCAGGGTGGCCCGATACCAACTGTGACCGACACCGGAGGGAACGACCTGCAATGGCCACGATTCGAGCGAGCTGCCCAGACTGCGGAGACATCGAGCTCACAACCCGCGACGTCACCGTGCGTGTCTGCTCCGACGACAACCAGGGCTCCTACACGTTCCGGTGCCCCACGTGCCTGCTGGCCGTGGCCAAGGACGCCGCCCCCCGCATCGTCGACCTGCTCGTCAGCTCCGGGGTGAACATGGTGTCATGGGATCTGCCGGCCGAGCTCTCCGAGCGGCATGCCGGTCCTGCCCTCACCCACGACGACCTGCTCGACTTCCACAGCCTGCTCGACGCCGACGACTTCGTCGACCGCCTGGCCTCATCGGGTCTCGGGTAGGTTCGACCTCGTGTCGATCCTTTGGGCCCTTCCCGTCGTCGTCGTGGCGATGGGCGGTTGGGTGGCGGTGACCTCCGTCCGTGAGATGTCCGCTGAGATCGACCGGTTGAGCTCGACCGTTGCCCGCTTCGGCCAGCTCCAGCCCGCTGTCGCACAGGTGCTCAATGACGCCGAGCTGGTTCATCGCCGGGCCGGATTGCTCCGCCGGCGCTGAACCTGGCCGACGGCGCCAGCAAGACCCGCCGCTCCTAGACTCTCGGCGTGTTCAACGTCAGCGCCGTCGAGCTGATGGTCATCCTCACGCTGGGGTTGATCGTGCTCGGCCCCCAGAAGCTCCCCGAGGCCGCCCGCCAGGTCGGGCGCGTGGTCACCGAGCTCCGGCGCATGGCCAACGGCTTCCAAACCGAGATGCGCGATGCCTTGCGGGCGACCGAGACCTCGGTTCCCGCCTCACGTCCGCCCCTCGCCGACGCGCCAGGTGCCCGGGCTGACGCCGCGGCAGAGGTACCCGAGGTCCTCGCCGACCCCGGCACCGACCAACCCGCCGGTCAGTCCCGCGTCGAGAGCGTCGAGAGCGACGAGAACGGCGACACATGACCGAAGCCGCCTCCCCGGCGGGCGAGATGGGCATCTTCGAACACCTCGCCGAGCTCCGTGATCGCATCATCAAGTCCGTGCTCGCCATCGCCGCCGGTGCCGTGGTCGCCTTCGTCCTCTACCCCCAGATCATCGACATCCTGGTCAGCCCCTACCGCGAGATCTGCCGGGATGCGACGGCTGCCCTGCAACCCGGCCAGTGCGACGGCAGGCTCATCGTCACCGATCCGCTCGAGGGTTTCCGGGTGCGGATGCAGATCGCTGGTTACGGCGGTCTGGTCATCGCGCTGCCTATCGTGCTGTGGCAGGTGTGGCGCTTCATCACGCCCGGATTGAATCCCAACGAGAAGCGCTTCGCCGTGCCGTTCGTCCTGTCGTCGGTAGTGCTGTTCGTCATGGGCGCCGCGTTCGCGCTGTGGTCGTTCCCGCGCGCCCTCGACTTCCTGGCTCGCATCGGCGGTGAGGACATCACCCCCCTCTACTCGCCGGGCAACTACCTCAGCCTCATCACCTTCATGATGCTGGCGTTCGGCATCGGGTTCGAGTTCCCGATCGTGCTGATCTTCCTCCAGCTGGCCGGAGTGCTCCCCACCCAGAAGCTCCGCGACTGGCGCCGGCCGGCGATCATCATGATCGTCGTCGCAGCCGCGATCATCACCCCCAGCGGCGACCCGTTCACACTGCTCGCCCTCTCCGGTCCCATGTACATCTTCTACGAGGTATCGATCATCATCGGCCGGTTCCTCAAGAAGTCGTGACCTCAGCCCACCGCGCCGGCTTCGAGGCAGGGCTGGGCTTCCAACCCGACCCCTTCCAACGCGATGCCTTCGACGCCATCGACGGCGGGAGCAGCGTCTTGGTGGCCGCCCCCACCGGTGCCGGCAAGACGCTGGTGGCCGAGTACGCGGTCGCCACCGCTCTGGCCAACGGCGGCAAGGCGTTCTACACGGCGCCCATCAAGGCGCTCTCGAACCAGAAGTACCGCGACCTCGGCCGCATCCACCGCGCCGAGCAGGTGGGACTCCTCACCGGCGACACCGTCCGCAACTCGGACGCGCCTGTCGTGGTGATGACCACCGAGGTGCTGCGCAACATGCTCTACGCCGGGTCCGACCTCCTCGACGGGTTGTCATGGGTCGTCCTCGACGAGATCCACTTCCTGCAAGACCCCTATCGGGGCCCGGTGTGGGAGGAGATCGTCATCCACCTTCCGGCCCATGTCGGGTTGGTTGCTCTGTCGGCGACCGTTACCAACGTCGATGAGCTGGCGGGATGGATCCGAACGGTGCGGGGCGCCACCGACGTGGTCACCACGACCCACCGACCGGTTCCGCTCCGGGTTCTCATGGGGGCGGGCGATCGGGTCGCCCATCGAGCCCGCATCGTCCCGCTGCTCGACGGGCGGCGGGCTCACCCCGACGCGCTGCGCCTGGAGGCGACGGCCGGCGAGGGCTCGGTCCGGGGTGGCGGGCCGAGTCGCGGTGGGCGGCGCACGCCGCGGCTCCGGATCGCACCGCCGCGTCGGCTCGAGATGGTCGCGGAGCTCGCCGGCGCCGACCTGCTCCCGGCCATCTACTTCATCTTCAGTCGCATCGGGTGCGATGAGGCTGCCGACCTGGTCGCCGATGCCGGGATGCGGTTCACCGACGAGGAGCAGCGAGCCCGGATCGCGCAGATCCTCGACGAGCGTCTCGCCGACCTCGACGACGACGACTTGGCCGCCCTCGGTCTTCCCCGCTTTCGCAAGGCGCTCGAAGCCGGGGTGGCCGCCCATCACGCCGGGATGATCCCGCCGTTCAAGGAGATCGTCGAGGTCTGCTTCACCGCCGGGCTGCTCAGCGTGGTGTTCGCCACCGAGACGCTCGCCCTGGGCATCAACATGCCGGCCCGCACCGTCGTCATCGAGCGGCTCACCAAGCTCGGTGGCGAGGCCCGTCGCCAGCTCACACCGTCGGAGGTGACCCAGCTCACCGGACGGGCCGGGCGACGGGGCCTCGACGAGGAGGGCGATGCCGTCCTGTGCTGGTCCCCGTGGACCCGGGCCGAGCACCTCGCCCGCCTGGCGTCGTCCCAGCGGTTCCCGCTCACGTCCGCATTTCGACCCACCTACAACATGAGCGTGAACCTCATACGACGTCACACCCCCCACGAGGCGGCCGAGGTGCTCAACCGATCGTTCGCCCAGTACCAGTCGGACCAGTCCGTCGTCGCAACCGAGACCCGTCTGGTCCACGCCCGAGCCCGCCGCGAAGACGCCGCTGCCAATGCCCGATGCGATCGGGGCGACGTCGCCACCTACGCCGCGGCTCGTCGCACTGCGAGCGCGGCTGCGAGCGCCGAGGGGCGATCGGCCCTCGCCTCGCTTCGCCCTGGTGCCGTCATCGACCTTCCCGGTTCCTCCGGCGGCCGTCCGGTCGTCGTCATCGCGGTCAGCGAACGGCGAAACGGCACCGTGCGCGTGACCTGTGTGGGTCGCAACGGGCGGCGACGCCAGCTGCACGACGACGACTTCGCTGGACCGCCGACCCTTCGTGGTCAGGTCGATCTACCGACGCCGTACCGGCCGACGTCGACGCAGTTCCAGCGCGCTGTCGCCAAGGCGCTGCGTGGCCTCCCACCCCGAGATCACGGCGACACGAGCGAGAGGAACCGACTCGGCGGTCCTGGCGACGAGCCGGCTGGAGTGGAGGCATGCCCCGAGCTGGATCGCCATCTGCGCGCCCTGGCCGAGGTGCGCCGGCTCGACAAGGAGATCAGCCGTCTCGAATCGCAGGTCGGGCACAGCACCAGCGCGCTGGCCAACGAGTTCGAACGCCGGCTCGACATCCTCGAGGCGTGGGGGATGGTCAGCGGTTGGCACCTCTCCGCCGCTGGCGAACGCCTCTCACGCATCTACCACGAGTGTGATCTCCTGGTGGCCGAGGCGCTCCGCAGCGGTCTCTTCCACGGCCTCGATGCCCCGACCCTGGCCGGATTGACGAGCGTGTTCACCCACGAGTCCCGCGGGCCCGGCGACCCGCCCCCGCCGTGGTTTCCCACTGTCGATGCCCGCGACCGGGTCGACCAGATCGGCCATCTCGCCCACCAGCTCCGTCTGACCGAGGCGACCGCGGAGCTCGAACCCACCCGCGAGATCGACGCCTCCCTGTTCGGGGCCGTCCATGGCTGGGCCAGCGGGGTCGACCTGCCGTCGCTGCTCCACGACGAGGAGCTCGCCGGTGGTGACTTCGTGCGGGCCCTGCGCCTGGTCATCGACCTGCTGGGCCAGATCGCCGACGTGTCGTCCGACGCGGCCACGGCGGCGACGGCCCGGGAGGCCATCAGCCGACTCGACCGCGGCGTCGTCGAGCTCGCGGCACGGGCCTGAGAGGCGTCCCCCCATGCCCGTACGGCCCGGCGAAGAGTGGGGTGAACCTGGCACGCTTCCCTCCGGCGGCATCGTCGTCCGCTCCGACGCCGAGATCGGTGCGCTCCTCGACGACTGCCGGCAGCGGGGCGGCACTCCGCCCGTCGTGGGACTGCTCGGGGGCGACCTGTGGCGAACGCTCGGCGGGCTCAACGATGAGGGGCGCCTCCGCGACGGGCCGGCGCACGTCGCCGACATAGACGTTGGCCAAGCGCTCCTCGACGGTCGGCTGCGCCACTTCGTCGCTCACGCGGTGGCCCGACGGCCATGGTGGTGGGGGCGTGTCCGCCTGGCAATGAACTCCGAGTGGCTCGGCCACTGGGATGTCGCCCCCCGCGCCCATCCCGGCGACGGCCGCCTCGACGTCCTCGACGCCAGCGTGCCCCTTGGTGACCGGCTGAAGGTCCGATCCCGGCTTCCGACAGGCTCACATCTGCCCCACCCCGCCATCGGTGTCACCCGCACCAAGGCCGTCCAGTGGCACTTCGACCGACCGGTCGGGATCTGGCTGGATGGCGTCCGGGCCGGCTCGTGTCGCGACGTCAGCATCCGCCTCGACCCCGCCGCCCTCACCGTCGTCGTCTGAGCCGAACGTCATCCGGTTGGAACCACTACCGTCGGGTGGTGTGAAGACGTGGGGGCTCGACGACCTCAAGGCGCGGGCCTGCGAGATCGTCGAGGAGTGGGCCGACCGCCTCATCGAGCTGTCGCACGACATCCATGCCCACCCCGAGCTGTGCTTCGAGGAGCGTCACGCCCACGACGCCTGCTGCGACCTCCTCGACGCTGCCGGTCTCGTTCCGCTCCGCCACGCCGGCGGGCTCGACACCGCATTCACGGCCGAGGCGGGTGCCGGTGACGCCACCACCGTTGCCATCTGCTGCGAGTACGACGCCCTCCCCGAGATAGGCCACGCCTGCGGCCACAACATCATCGCCACCGCCGGCCTGGGTGCCGGCATCGCTGCCGCCGCGGTCGCCGACGACGCCCGAGGCCGGGTGCGGATCGTGGGCACCCCAGCCGAGGAGGGAGGCGGCGGCAAGATCCTGCTCGCTCGGGCCGGGGTGTTCGACGGGTGCGATGCGGCGATGATGGTGCACCCCGCCGGAGCCGATCTGGCCACTATGGACGTCATCGCCACCGCCCAGATCAAGGTGGATTACCGCGGGCGTGCCGCCCACGCCGCCGCGGCTCCCCAGAAGGGCCGGAACGCCCTTGACGCCGCGGTGCTGGGCTACATGGGGGTGGCCGCCCTCCGCCAGCACATCGGCCCCCGGGAGCGGATCCACGGCATCTTCACCAAGGGTGGCGACCAACCCAACATCGTCCCTGACCACACTGAGATGCTCTGGTACGTCCGCGCCGCCACCGCCCCCAAGCGCGATGAGCTTCAGGAGCGGGTGCTCGCCGCCCTCGAGGCGGGCGCCGCCGCCACCGGTTGCACCATGGGTTGGGATGTCCCCGGCCTACCTTTCTCGGACATGTGGCACAGCCGCCCGCTGGTCGAGGCGTGGATGGCCAACGCCAGCGCCACCGGGCGCCAGGTGCTCGACGGGACCACGGTGTCGGCCAGCACCGACATGGGCGATCTCAGCCGAATGATGCCGTCGATCCATCCCATGATCGGGGTGGCCCCGCCCGACATCTCGATCCACTCGGCCGAGTTCGCCCACTACGCCGCCTCGCCCGAAGGTGACCGAGCCGTCGTCGACGGGGCCAAGGCACTGGCCATGACCGCCATCGACTTCTGGACACGACCGGATCTTCGCCAGGCGGCCGCCGCCGAATTCGCGCGGAAACAGGCAGATCTGCCACCTGGTGTGGTCCCCACGGACGGGCCGCCCGGGTCGTAGTCTCCCGCCGGTGTCCGTCTACGTCGCTGAAGACTTCTCTCCGGACGAAGCCGACGTCCTCCGGCGGTATTTCACGAACCTCGACCAGCCCGTCTTCGCCCTGACCAACCTGCCCGAGGTGGTGAAGGGGGCGCTGTTCGCCCGCTACAGCCGGTCGCCCAAGAGCCTGCGCCGGCTGTTCCTCGACGAGTTCGTCGGGGAGCTCGACATCTCCGGCGACACCACCATCGACGCCACCGTGGGTCTGGAGCGGGCTGAGGAGCTGTACCAGCGAGTGTTCTTCGAGTACGGCGACGACTCCGTTGCCCAGCTCGGGGGAGTGCACCTGGCGTGCGAGCAGGCCTCGAACGTCTTGACCAAGATCCTCGAGTGGGGACGCCTCATGGCTTACCTCGAGCAGTCGACGCGCTACATCGAGTACGACGCCCGCCTCGGCGGCCGCTATCGCTACTACCGCGATCCCGAGATTCTCGTCTCACCGCTCGGGGCCCGCTACGTCGGCGACCTGGACCGCATCTTCGACATCTACGCCGAGCTGGGCCCACTCATGCAGGAGCACTTCCGCGACGCCCATCCCAAGGATCCCGACGACTCCGACTTCGTCTACCGCCAGACGATCAGGGCCAAGGCGCTCGACAGCCTGCGGGGCATCCTCCCTGCCGCCAGCCTCTCCAACGTGGGGATCTACGGCAGCGGCCAAGCCTACGAGTCGCTCCTGCTGCGGATGCGCTCGCACCCTTTGCCCGAAGCGCGGACCTATGCCGACCTGATGCTCGTCGAGCTGCGCAAGGTGATCCCGTCCTTCCTCCGGCGTGTGGACCTGCCCGACCGTGGGGGAGCGTGGTCCGACTACATATCTGACACCGCCACCGCCACCGCCACCGCCGTCGAGCGTCTCATCGGCACCGCTGAAGGCGGCCCCAGCGACGACGCCACCGTCACCCTCGTCGACTTCGACCCCGATGCCGAGGTGAAGGTGGCGGCCGCCATCGCCTACTCGATGTCGAACCTGCCCGAGCTCGAGATCGATCGCCGGGTCCGTCAGCTCTCGGCGGCCGAACGGCGCGAGCTCATCGACTCCTACGTCGGGCGCCGAACCAACCGCCGGCACAAGCCGGGTCGGGCGTTCGAACGAGCGTCCTACCGGTTCGACGTGCTGTCCGACTACGGCGCCTTTCGCGACCTCCAACGCCACCGGATGCTCACCATCGAGTGGCAACCGCTGTCGGTGCGCCATGGCTACGTCATGCCCGCCGCGGTCTCTGACGCCGGACTGACGGGAAGGTTCGAGGAGGCCATGGATCGATCAGCCAACCTCTACGACGACCTTCTCGCCGCCGGCTTCGACGACCGCGCCCCCTACGCGGTGTCTCTGGCCTACCGGGTGCGGTACGTGATGCAGCTCAACGCCCGCGCCGCCATGCACATGCTCGAGCTGCGCACCACCCCCCAAGGTCACCCCGCCTATCGCCGGGTGTGCCAGGAGATGCACCGGCTCATCGCCGAGGAGGCGGGTCATCGTGCCATCGCCGCGGCGATGAGCCACGTCGATCACGGAACCTATGACCTCCAACGGCTCGAATCGGAGCGGCGGGCTGAAGCCCGGCGCCGGTCTTCGGGGGCGGCACACGACAACGGCGCACCGACCGGGTAACCTCAACTTCGTTGTTGGGGGACCGATGGTTCCTCAGCATCGGAGGCGGGCGGAGTAGGTGTCTCGCAGGAGGCACCCATGCGCGTCATGCGCGCCATCGCTGCAATCGTCTCGCTGGCGATCGCAGCCCCACTGGCAACCGACACGATCACCGTTCGACGCGGCGAGACGCTGAGCGCCATCGCCCGCCGCCATGGTGTCACCGTGCGGAGCTTGGCCGAGGCCAATGCCATCACCAACATCCACCGGATCCGGGCCGGCCAGGTGCTGGTGGTTCCCGGCCCTGCCGCCGCCTCCAGTGGCGCGCCGCCGCCGGCCGCGGCAGAAGCGCGGGCCGCCAGCCACAGGGTGCGGTCGGGCGAGACGCTCAGCGTCATCGCCCGCCGTAGCGGCATCACGGTGCGGAGCTTGGCCGAGGCCAACGGCATCACCAACATCCACCACGTCCGCGCCGGCACCTCCCTCACCATTCCCGGCTCCTCGGCTCCGAGCGGCGCCGGCGCTCGGGCGCCGGAACCTGAGCCGAACCCCGCGCCTGCAGTGGGCAACCACACGATCCGCCGCGGCGAGTCGCTCGGAGCCATCGCAGCCGCCTACCGCACCACTGTGGGTGAGCTCAGCCGGCTCAACGGGATCACCGACCCGCACCGCATCATCGCCGGCACCACGATCACCGTTCCCGCCGCGTCTTCGGGCGCCGGCGCCGCTCCCAGCACTCCGGCTCCGCCCCCGACCCTCACCCACACCGTGCAGTCCGGTGAGACGCTCAGCACGATCGGGAAGCGCTACGGCGTGACCGCGGCCGCCATCGCCGGCCACAACGCCCTCCGTGACCTCCACCTCATCCGGATCGGCCAGAAGCTGGAGATCCCCGGCGTCGTACCCACCGCTCCGGCGCCCGGTGCCGTTCCCGCCCGGCTGGGTGCCAATCCGGACCGGCTGAAGCTCATCGCCGTCTTCGACCGCTGGGCCGCCGAGTACGGTGTGCCCCACGACCTGCTCAAAGCCATGACCTGGCTCGAGTCCGGTTGGCAGCAGACCGTGGTGTCCCACACCGGAGCCCGCGGTGTCGGCCAGCTGATGCCGGCCACCGTCGACTTCGTTCGCGACATCCTCATTCGGGATCGCTCCCTCGACGTCAACGACGTCGACGACAACATCCGCATGTCGGCCCGCTACCTGCGTTGGCTGCTCGACCAGGCCGGCGGCGACCACTCGCTGGCCCTGGCCGGCTACTACCAGGGAATGGCCGCGGTGCGGAAGCACGGCGTCTACACGGGCACCCGCACCTACGTGGCGGGCGTCCTCGCCTTCCGCGATCGCTACGGGTGGCGCTGAGCACAACGGCAGGACTCGCCCCCCGTCGCGTCGAACGTCCACCGATGAGCGACATGACTGTCGCCGCACCAAACGCCTCAGTTATGGTGCCTCGGTCCTGGGGTGACGGCGAGAGGGGAGCACCAGGTGGCAGGGAGTGGCAACGCAGCGGAACCGATCATCTCGATCCGGAACCTGACCAAGCGCTTCGGCAACCACACCGTCCTCGAGGGCATCAGCTTCGACCTGCCCAAAGGTGAGATCAGCGCCATCCTCGGCCCCTCGGGCACCGGCAAGTCGGTACTGCTGAAGAACATCATCGGCTTGCTGACCCCCGAGGAAGGCGAGATCTGGGTCGACGGTGAACAGATCGTCGGGATGGGCGAGCGCGACCTCTACCGGGTCCGTCGCAAGTTCGGGGTGCTGTTCCAGGACGGTGCGCTGTTCGGCTCGATGAACCTGTTCGACAACATCGCCTTTCCGCTCCGAGAGCACACCAAGAAGTCGGAGAGCGACATCCGCGACAAGGTTCACGAGAAGTGCGACATGGTGGGCCTCATGGACCATCTCAAGAAGTATCCGGGGGAGATCTCCGGCGGCATGCGCAAGCGGGCCGGGTTGGCCCGGGCGCTGGTGATGGAGCCCGCCATCATCCTCTTCGACGAGCCCGACTCCGGTCTCGACCCCGTCCGCGTCTCCTACCTCGACGAGCTCACCACCAAGCTCCAGGAAGAGACCGGTCAGACGTTCTTCATCATCACCCACAACATCCCGTCCATGATGCGCACCGCCTCCTACATCGGTGTGCTGTTCCGTTCGGGTCTGGTTCGCTTCGGTCCCAAGGCCGAGATGGTCGACAGCGACAACCCCATCATCCGTCAGTTCCTGGCCGGGCGGGCTGCCGGACCCATCGGCATGGACGAGCTCGCCACCGAGGAGAGTGACATCGAGCGCGAGCTGGTCGCCCGCGAGGTCGCCCGCATCGGCGACGACCCCCGAGAGATCATGAAGGTCTGAGGGCTCGCCGCAGCGATGGACAAGGTCCTCTTCCTCGTTCGCGAGACCGGCAACCTCTTCGCCATCAGCCTGGAAGGCCTCCGGCGATCGTGGAAGGTCACCGAATGGTGGCGTGAGTACCTCACACAGTGCTGGTTCATCGCCAAGGTCACCAGCTTGCCGGTGGTGCTCATCTCCATCCCCTTCGGTGCGGTGATCGCGCTGCACGTGGGCACGTTCAGCCGTCAGCTCGGCGCCGAGAGCACGACAGGGGCTGCCATGGTGCTGGCCATCGTTCGCGAGGCGGCGCCCGTCGCGGCCGCCCTGCTCATCGCCGGGGCCGGCGGCTCGGCCATGACGGCCGACATCGGCGCCCGGAAGATCAGAGACGAGATCGCGGCCATGGAGGTCATGGCCGTCAACCCCGTGCACCGTCTGGTCACCCCACGCCTCTGGGCTGCATCCACCATCGGCATCTTCCTGGTGTCGCTGGTGTCGGTAGCTGGCATCGCCGGCGGCTACTTCTTCAACGTCATCGTGCAGGGGGTCACTCCGGGCGCCTACTTCCAGGGCTTCACGTCTCTCGTGCACCTACCCGACCTCTACTCGTCGCTGGCCAAGGCCTGGGTGTTCGGGTTCATCGCGGCGATGGTCGCCTGTTACAAGGGCCTCTACGCCAAGGGCGGGCCAAAGGGCGTCGGCGACGCCGTGAACCAGGCCGTCGTGATCACCTTCATCCTCATCTTCTTCGCCAACTTCGTCATGACCACCCTGTTCTTCGCCCTCGTCCCTCAGAAGTTCTGACCGATGGCTGCTCCCACCGAGATCCTCAAGCGTCCTGCCGGCGCCTTCGGTGACGCCTTCGCGGAAGTCGGCCGCCAGCTCGGCTTCTACTTCCGCATCCTCGGCGAGACGATCCTGCGCTTCGGGTCCGTCTGGCGCTACCGGTCGGTCATCTTCAGCCTCGTGTCCGACATCACGATCGGCGCCGGTGCCCTCATCGTCGGCGGCGGGATGGTGTTCGTCATCTTCTCGATGTCGTTCTTCACCGGCACCGAGGTGGGCCTCCAGGGGTTCAAGGGCCTCGAGCAGATCGGCGCCGAGGCCTTCACCGGCCTCGTAGGCAGCTTCGCCAACACCCGTGAGGTCACGCCCCTCATCGCCGGGGTGGCGTTCGCCGCCCAGGTTGGGGCGGGGTTCACAGCCGAGCTGGGGGCCATGCGCATCTCCGACGAGATCGACGCCCTCGACGTCATGTCGGTACCGGCGTTCACCTATCTGGTGAGCACCCGGGTGGTGGCCGCCGTGCTGGCCATCATCCCGCTCTACCTCATCTCGCTGTTCGCCAGCTTCTACGCCACCAAGCTGGTGACCACGCTCTTCTTCGGCCTCTCCGAAGGCGTCTACGAGTACTACTTCCGCCTCTACCTGCCGTTCATCGACGTCATCTACAGCCTCATCAAGGCCGTGATCTTCGCCGTGGTCGTCGCCCTCATCCACTGCTACTACGGGTTCTACGCCTCGGGCGGCCCAGCCGGCGTCGGTGTGGCGGTGGGGCGTGCCATCCGGCTGTCGATCATCGCCGTGGTGGTGCTCAACCTGGTCCTGTCACTCATCTTCTGGGGCGGCGGCAACACCGTGAGCCTCACCGGATGACAGCCATGCGCCATCTCACCGAACGCCGGCGCGACATCCTCACCGGCCTGGTCGCCACCGTGCTCTCACTGTCGATGATCACCCTTGGCGTCATGTGGTCGCACGGGGCGTTCGATGCTGGCTACGACCTCATGGCCTCGTTCTCCAACGCCGGCCAGGGACTCCAGTCCGGTTCCGACGTGAAGATCCGGGGCGTGAACGTCGGCCACGTCGACGGCGTCCGCCTCGAGGACGGTCGGGCGCTGGTCCGGCTGCGCATGCAGGATGGCCGTGAGGTGCCTGTCACCACTCAGGCGGTGGTGCGCCCCAAGACGCTGTTCGGCGAGAAGTTCGTCGACCTGGTACCCGGTGACGCTGAGGGGGCGGGGCCCTTCCTCGACGACGGTGACGAGATCGTCGACACCATCGGCGGGATCGAGCTCCAGCGAATCTTCGACGACGCCTTCCCGTTGCTCGAGGCCATCGATCCCGTCGAGCTGATGACGGTTCTGCACACGCTGGCCGAGGGCAGTCGCGGTACCGGCGAGCAGGTGAACCGCACCATCGAGAACTTCGCCGACGTGATCGACGTGTCGGCGCGCCACGACGCCGACACCCGCCGGTTCCTCGACGACTTCGCCGCGCTGTCGACGAGCCTGGCCGACGC
The DNA here is from genome assembly GCA_036397895.1 of Acidimicrobiales bacterium. GTDB lineage: Bacteria > Actinomycetota > Acidimicrobiia > Acidimicrobiales > DASWIA01 > DASWIA01. The sequence goes on from DASWIA010000055.1 coordinate 97,092, forward strand.
CGCCGACGACATCGTGGCCGGCGCCCGGGACCTCAATGCCGTCCTGCCGTCGCTCAACGCACGAGGCTCCGAGTTGTCCGCGGTCCTCGACCAAGCCGCCCGGCTGTCCGCCGACGTGGCCGACGTGTTGGAGAACAACACGTCGTTCCTGGAGAGGAACGTGGTGCTCGGCGGCAAGGCGTTCGACGTGCTCGAGGCCAACCTCGACGACGTCGGGCCGACCGTCACCGGTCTGCGCCAGTTCGTCCAGACCCTGTCGGAGGCCATGCGCATCCCCGCCGGGGACGGAACGCTCCTGGCCGCTGTGAAGTTCGCGGGGATCACCGCTGAGTCACTGGCACCGGCGGGGACCAGCGGTACGGGATCGGCGTCTCCGCCTGATGGTGCCACCCCGTTGCCGGTCCCGGGGCTGGCCGATGGAGCCGCGGCCATCGTCGAAGTGCTCACCTCGGTGCTGCCGCCACTTCCGGGCGTCGGGTCATGAGCCAGCGCGCCGAGCTCGTGACCACATCGATCAAGCTGTCGCTGTTCCTCGTCCTGTGCCTGGCCGCCACCCTGTGGCTGGCGTTCACCATCGGCAACATCCGCCTGTTCCAAGGCACGTACCAGCTCTCTGCCACCTTCGACGATGCCACCGGGCTGGTCGACAACGACAGCGTGAAGATCGCCGGCGTGGTGGTGGGGAAAGTCACCGGCGTCGAGGTCGATCGGGGTCGGGCCAAGGTCAACTTCGAGGTCAACGATGACGTCGTGGTCCCCTCGAACTCAGCGGCTTCGATCCGCTGGCGCAACCTCCTCGGCCAGCGCTACGTGTACCTCGAACCGCCGGCCGAAGCGGCGCCCACCACCCTGGGGGACGGAGACGTGGTGGCCGAGACGGTGAGCCCCATCGACCTCGGTGAGCTGTTCAACCGCCTGGGGCCCATCATCGCCGCCATCGACCCCGCGCGGGTCAACACCTTCCTCGACGCCGTCGACGGTGCCCTCTCGGGCAACGAGGGCGACCTGCGCAGCGTCATCGCCGACCTCGCCGACGTCACCACCGTTCTCGCAGACCGCGACGTGGCCATCGGGCGGCTGGTGGCGAACCTCGACACGCTCGCCGGGACCGTCGCATCGCGCGAGGCCCAGATCCGAACGATGCTCGACAACCTCGTCCTCATCGCCACCACCTTCAACACCAACACCGATGTGCTCGACGATGCCATCACTGAGCTGGGTGACTTCTCGGACCACCTTGCCGCGCTCCTCAGCGGCAACCGCGACCACATCGACGGCATCATCGAGAGCCTCGAGGTGGTCGTGGGTGTCGTGGCCGACCATCTCGACGACCTCGACATCGCCCTCGGTGGCCTCGACGAAACTGCCCGATCGCTCTTCAACGCCGGGCGCTACGGCACCTGGCTGAACCAGATCATCCCGTGCGGCCAGATCGGCCCGGCTGCCATCGAGCTCACCTGCGACGACACCGGTCTCGATGGGGTCGGACCGGCCGGGGCTCCGCCCCCGGCGCGGGGGGCATCCACCATCGAGTCGCTGATCGGCACCAGCTTGGGACGCGGGGCGACGAAGTGAGGCGCTTCTTCGATCGCAGCTTTCGCGACTTCAACCCCTACGTCGTCGGACTGGTCAGTGTCGGCGTCATCGCTGTGGCGGTCGGGCTCGCTCTGGCCGTCGGGATCCTCCACCTGTTCGAGGACACGTACCGAGTCCGAGCGGTGTTCCCTGATGCGGCCGGGACCAAGAACGGTGACGAGGTCCGCGTCGCCGGTCTCGCCGTGGGGCGGATCACCGACATCGAACCTGACCGGCTGAATGGCAACGTCATCATCGAGTTCGTCGTCGACCAGGGCATCGAGATGCCGCCCGACACCCGAGCCGAGATCGCCCTCACCACCTTGCTCGGCACCAAGTTCATCCGGCTCACAGGTGATGTCCCCGAGACCGGGCCCTTTCTCCACGACCTTCCCGCCGACGAGCGGGTCATCCCCATCGAACGCACCAAGGTGCCGTTCGAGATCCTCGACCTCATCAGCACCGCCAGCCGAACCATCCAAGATACCGACAACAAGAAGCTCAACAGCCTCATCGGGTCCCTGGCCGACGTGACCGAGGGCAACGCCGAGGAGATTGCCTCGCTGATCGGGGGGCTGGACGAGGTCGCCGGAGCACTCAACGAACGCGACAACGAGATCCGCAGTCTGCTCGATCGGGCCGACACCCTCACCGACCTGCTGGCCGAGAAGGACGAGACGCTTCTCGAGCTGGTGGAGCGCAGTCGCGGCGTCCTCCGGCTGGTCTCCGATCGCCGCTCCGACATAGCCGATGGCATCGGTGACACCGAGGTTGCCGTACGGGAGCTCGCCCGCATCGTCGGCACCCACAAGAGCTTCCTCGATGCCCTGCTCGACACCCTTCACCCGACGCTGCTGCTGGTGGAGGACCACCAGACCGAGGTCGATGCCACGCTCGCCCGTCTTGGTCCCGGCGTGATGAACCTGTCGCGCGCCGGTGGTCGGGGGCCGTTCACCGACATCTACATCCGCTCGGTCGGCCCCGACCTGCCCGCCATCTTCGGCGACCTTCTGGACGGGTCATGACCGGCCGCCGGAATCTCCTCCGCCGTGTTGGGCTGGTCCTCGCCGCCGGCCTGATCTCCGCCTCGTGCAGCGTCATCGGCCTCGGCGGCGGCGACACCTACCGGGTCACCGCCTACTTCGACCGCACCATCAGCCTGTTCCCCACCTCTCCGGTGCGGGTGCTCGGCCTCCCGGCGGGCACGGTGCGCAGCATCGACATCGAGGACGATCGCGTCCGGGTCGAGATCGACATCCCCGCCGACGTTCCGCTGCCCGCCGACGTGCAGGCAACCATCGTCCCGCTGTCGCTCATCGGTGAGCGGTTCGTCCAGTTGTTCCCGGCTTGGACCGAGGGCCAAGCCCAGGCCGCCGACGGCCACGTCATCGGCCTCGACCGAACCATCGTCCCGGTCGAGCCCGATGAAGCGCTCGAGGCGATCAAGGAGTTCCTCGACACCCTCAACCCCGATGCCACCTCACGGCTGATCGACAACCTCGCCTCTGCTGTCGACGGCCAGGGGCCGACCCTGAACAGCGCCATCGGCGAGCTCTCCCAGCTGGCATCGACCCTGGCCTCCAAGAGCGACACGCTCGGCCGCCTCATCGACCAGTTCGACGACTTCACCGCCACCGTCGTCACCCGCGAGTCCCAGCTCGGCGAGGTCATGGAGACCTTTGCTGAAGCGGTGGCCGTCCTGGCCCAGGAGCGCGACAGCATCGCCGGGTTGGTCGAAGCTCTCGGCGACGTATCGGGCGACATCTTGGATCTCGTGGTCAAGCACGGCGACAACCTCGAAACCGATCTCCGCATCCTCGGCCGCACCCTCCGGTCCGCCACCGCCAGCCTCGACGCGGTGGGCGACCTGCTCGACGCGGGCCCCGGATTCGCCACCGGTCTCCGCGCCGCGTTCAACGAGGACGGGAGCTACACCGACCTGCGCAACCAAACCTCGCCCACGGTCGGCCAGCTCCTCGACCCCTTCCTCGGCGAGCTGGAGTTCGACGTCATCTGCCTGCCCATCGACGTTGCCTGTGGACCAGCGCCCGCGTCCGCTCAGCCTGGACCGTCACCGGCGGCACCACCAGAGGATCCCACCGCGGTGACGGTCCAGCCGACCGCCGCCGCCCAACGCACCTCGCTCACGCCGGCAGCGGCGGTTGTCCCCACCCCGATCGATGCCCTCTTCGACCTGCTCGACACCGGCACCGCCACCCGCTCGGGCCCCCCGAGCTCCCCGGCCCGGGGCTTCTGGCAGGCCCTGGCCGATCGCCTGATGGGGGTGGCCACGTGAGCCCCGCCATCCGACGGATCCGCACCGTGGCCATGGCCGCGGTGGTCGGCGTCGCGGCCGCCGCCTGCACCGGCGGCGCGTCGATCACGCTGACCGCCACCTTCGACGACATCGGCGACATGGTGACCCAGCATGCCGTGCAGATGGCTGACGTGCGGATCGGCCGCATCACGAAGATCGAGCTGACCGACGACTTCAAGGCCAAGGTGACGTTCACCATCCGCGACGACGTCGACATCCCCACGAACACGACGGCCTTCGTGGCCAAGACCAGCCTGCTGGGCGAGAAGTTCATCGACCTCCGTCCCAACGGGCCGGTCGGCGAGGGTCCGTTCCTCGCCGACGGCGACGATCTGGGGCCGGGCGTCGAGACCGCCGAGCTGGAGTTCGTTGCCGAGCAGGCCGTCTCGCTGCTCGGTGCGGTGATCGACGATGACGTCGCCCAGCTGGTGAACGCCGGCGCCGCCGCCTTCGGTGGTCGTGGAGACGACCTGCGCTCGATCATCGCCGACCTGGCCACGGTGAGCTCCACGCTGGCCGAACGATCGGGACGCATCGCCACCGTCATCGACCAGCTCGACGATGCCATCGGCACGCTGGCGGGCGGCTCGGGCGACATCGATTCGCTCCTGGTGAACCTTGCGGACACCACCGTGGTCCTCGCCGACAACCGCGATCGCGCCATCTCCGCCCTCGATCAGCTGAGCCGTCTGGCCGCCGTGCAGAACGACCTCCTCGACGTCTACCGAGTCGACATGTCCCGCCAGATCGGCCAAGTCGACGCCATCCTCGCCGAGGTGGCGGGCGCCCACGGCGACGTCGACGCCCTGCTCACCTGGCTTGCCCGCTTCACCACTCGGGTGCCCCTGGCCATCCCCGGTGACTTCACCCAGGTCTACGCGCAGGTGAACTCGTGAGCAGGCGCGTCAAGATCAACCTGTTGGTGTTCAACGGCGTCTTCGCCGTGTTCCTCTACTGGGCGGTCCAGAACATCGTCACCATCGACGCAATCGAGCGGCCGTACGAGATGACAGCCGAGTTCGACGCTGCCGCTGGCGTCCTCCCTGATGCCGAGGTGTCCTACCTCGGTGTTCGATACGGCCGGGTGGGCGGCATCGATCTGATGCCGGGCGGCGTCACCGTCTCGATGAAGATCGACCGGGGCAAGGAGATCCCGGCGGGATCAACGTTCGCGATCTTCCGGAAGTCGGCCGTCGGGGAGCCGTACATCCTCGTGACACCCCCCGAGGACTACGAGGGCGGCGGACCGTTCCACCAGGCTGGGGACCACATCGCCCTCGACAGCGGTCGCACCACGACGCCGCTCGAGTTCGCCGAGATGCTGCGGAGCGCAAGCGCCGTTGTGGCCAGCCTCGACCCCGAGAGGGTGGGTGGTCTCGTCCATGAGCTGGCGCTGGGACTGGCCGGCAACGAGGACGAGCTCCGCGCCCTGGCCGCCGCCGGCGACACGCTCACGGCCGCCTTCGCCAGCCGTACCGATGCTCTCGACCGCCTGGCCACCAACAACACCCGGCTCACCCGGGTCGTTTCCGAACACCGCGACGATCTGGAGCGGGCGATGTCGGGGCTCCGCCAGGTGGCTGGCACGCTGCGATCATCTGAGGGCGACCTCATCAGGGTTCTCGAGGACGCCGGCCCGGCGCTCGGGCTCACCGCGAACGTCGTGGCCGCCAACAAGGGCAACCTCGACTGCATCCTGTCGGATCTCGAAGGGGTGCTCGTCACCGCCACCACCGAAAGCCGGCTCGACGGCCTGGAGGTATTCCTCCAGAACGGCCCCGAGGCCTTTGCCGGAACGTTCGCCACGCGGGAGCAGCAGGACGACGGGATCTGGGTGCGGGTCGGCGTCTACTTCCAGGACGAGAGCCCCGCCACCCAATACACCCCGTTCCTCGAACTTCCCGAGACGCCGGCGGTACCGGCCTGCGGCAGCACCCTCCGCCCCGCGTCGTCGGGCGACTTCCGCCCGATCGGCGGCGGGTCCACCCTGCCGGCCACCGGCGGGAAGGCCACGCTGGTGCTGGCCCTCGCGGTCATCGGCGGCGCCGGAGCTCTGCGGGCGGCTGGCCATCCCCGGCCGACCCGATGACCTCGCTCGATCCGGGGACCGCCGAGCGCCCGCCGGGACCGCCTTGGCGAATCATCGCCGTCGTCGCCGTCGTGGGCGCCGTCGCCGTGGCGGTGGTGCTCGGAGTGCTGCTGGCCGCGACGGCATCCGAACGCGACGACCTGCGCACCATCGACGCCAACCGTCGACAGGTGCAGCTCGTCGCCTCAGCGGTCACCGAGGCACTCTTCGGGTTCGACCACACCGATCTCGACGCGGGCCAGACGGTGATCTCTGACCTCGCCACCGGGTCCTTGGCCGAGGAGTACCGACAAGCGTTCAGCGGTCCCATCCGGGAGCAGCTCGAGACGGCCGAGGCGCGCGGGGTCGTCAATGTCACCGACCTCTACGTCGGTGACATCGGCGACCAGTCGGCCACCGTGGTCGTGGTCATGGATCTCGTGGTTGACAGCAATGACGGCCGGCGAACCACGTTCGACAACTTCCTGGTCGTCAGCCTGGTCCGCACCACCGGTGGCTGGCGCGCCGACGGAGTGCAGACCGTGAACTCCGGCGTCGACCCCGAGCTGCTCGCCGCGCTGACCGACGCCGCCAACCAAGAAGGGGACAGCTGAGCCTTCGGGTTGCACCCGGCGAGCGGATCGGTATGATCCGGCCCCGACCACCCGACCGAGGAGCACGATGGCCGACGACGACGTCGACGTAGACGTGGCCGACGACGAAGACGAGGACCTCGATGACGAGGACTTGATCGAGGACGACGACGAGGACCTTCTCGACGAGGACTTGGTCGACGTCATCAGCGGCGACGACGACGACGATGATGATGATGATGATGATGATGATGAGGACGAGGACGTAGCGGTTGTGGCGAAGGGAGCCGACGCCGTCGATCGCAAGCGCGCCCGGGATGAGGGCGAAGACGACGAGGACGACGCTCCCGATCCCGACGACGTCGAGGCCGACCTCGACACCATTCTCAAGGATCGGCTCGTCGTCGACGAAGACGAAGACGACGAAGACGACGACGACCCCGCACCGCAGCGCAAACCGCCCGAGCGGGCCCGCACCGAGTTCTTGTGCCAGTCCTGCTTCCTCCGTCAGAACATCAACATGCTGGCCGACGAGCGGAGCCAGCTCTGCCGAGACTGCGTCTGACCGGCGGCGGGGGAGCGCGATGTACCGGAACGTGATCGTCGGCACTGACGGCTCCGACACGGCCGGCGCCGCCGTGCGTCACGCCGCCGGAGTGGCTGTCGCCGCCGGCGCCCGGCTCATCGTCGTCACCGCCTACCAGCCCGACACCGACGCCGAGGAAGCCCGGGCCGCCGGTGCACCCGAGGAGGTCCGTTGGGAGCTCACGGACGGCGCCGAGGCCGATCGCATCGCCCGAACCGCCAAGGACCAGGCACGCGAGCAAGGCGTCGACAAGGTCGTCGTACGTGCCGAGCGTGGCCGGCCCGCGGAGGCCATCCTCGAAGCCTCCCGGGAGTTCGACGCCGACCTCATCGTCGTTGGCTCCGTCGGCATGACCTCGAGCGCCAGGTTCCTCATGGGCTCGGTGGCCAACGCCATCACCCATCGGGCGCCGTGCGACGTCTTGGTGGTGCGCACTGAGACCTGAGAAGATCGATCTGTGAACGATCGCAAGAAGACACCTGCCGACGATGTGCTCGACCTGTTCGTATACGCGCCGATCGGGTTGGCGCTGACCGCCCGCGAGCTGCTGCCCACGCTCGTCGAGAAGGGCCGAGACCGTGTTGAGACCCAGGTCAACAACGCACGGGTCATGGGCCAGTACGCCGTGCAGATGGGACGCCAAGAAGCTGCCCGGCGGGCTGAGGCCGCCGCCAAGCAGGCCACCGATGTGCTGTCCGACGTGTTGGGCAGTGGCCGGTCGAGCCAGCGCCCACCAACGGCCATGGCCTCCACCCCGCCAGCCAGCCCGAGCGCAACCAACGGCTCGGTTCCAACTCCGGTGCCCGACGTGACCGTCGCATCTGGTCCGGTGCCCGAGCCGGCCTCGCTGGCCATCCCCGACTACGACTCCTTGGCCGCCTCTCAGGTGGTCCAGCGGTTGTCGGCCCTCGACGCCCAGGAGCTCGAGGCTGTCGCCGCCTACGAGACGGCCGAGCGGGGCCGAAAGACGATCCTGTCGAAGGTCGCACAGCTCCAGGCGAGGTAGCCGGCGCGTGGAGACCGCCCGCGCTGCCAGTGCCGCTGACCTCCCGGCTGTGGCCGAGCTCCTCGCCCGCGCCATTGCCGAGATTCGCCAGAAGAAGGGTGGCGAGGCGTGGTGGCGCATCGATGCTGCCGTCGACCCCGTAGCCGAGCTGTCAGCCCGGCTCGACGATCCCGATGTCGTGGTCACAGTCGGGCTCATCGATGACGAGCCGGTGGGCCTGATCGTGGCCGCCGTCTCCCCGACCCGTGAGCCGTCCCCCATCGGGCTCATCGAGGTCGTCTACGTAGACGCCGGCGCTCGAGGCGTTGGGGTGGGGGAGTGCATGCTCGACCATGCCATCGGCGTACTCGAAGCCCGGGGTTGTGATGGGTTCGACAGCTCGGCGCTGCCGGGCGACCGGCACACGAAGAACTTCTTCGAGACCTTCGGCTTCACCGCTCGCCGGCTGATCATGCATCGGCGGCCCCGAGGGTGAGCGGCCGACCGGATCGGCCTGTGGTGGGCGTCGGCGCCGTGGCCGCCGTCGAAGGTCGATTGCTGTTGGTCCAGCGGGACACCCACCCACATCGGGGCCGGTGGACCTTGCCCGGAGGGCGGGTCGAGATGGGGGAGACCCTCATCGCCGCAGTCCAGCGCGAGCTGTCGGAGGAGACCGGGCTCTCGGCGCAGGTGGGCGGTGTCGTCGGTGTCGCCGAGGTGATTCAACCCGAGCTCCACGCCGTCATCGTCGACTACGAGGTGACGATTGTCGGGAGTACCACGCCACAGCCGGGCGACGACGCGGCAGACGCCCGGTGGGTGCCCCTGGACGAGGTCCCATCCTACGATCTCACTCCGGGGACCCTCGACTGGCTCATCGATCACCAGGTGCTCTGAGCCACGCTGGGCTCAGGCGCTGGGCTCAGACGCCCTTCCACTCCGGTGGGCGCTTCTCGATGAAGGCGGTGAGGCCCTCGGCGACATCGCTGGATGACATGGCGACGCCCATCGCCGCGTTGGACGCCGCGAACCCGGCTTCGTCGGACTCGTAGGGCGCGGCGGCGATGACCTTGCGACTCTCGCGGACAGCAACCGGGGCGTTGGCGTTGATCTGGCCGGCCAGCACCCGGGCTCCCTCGATGGCGCCCCCCTCGGGGGTCAGGCGGCTGACCATGCCCAGCTCGTGGGCACGCTCGGCCGAGATCGGGTCGCCGGTGAGCACCAGCTCCATCGCCGTGTTGCGGGGGAGCGCGGCGGGCAGCCGGAACAGCGCGCCGGCGGCGGCGACCAGGCATCGTTTCACCTCGGGAACGCTGAACGTCGTGCCCTCGGCGGCGACAATGAGATCGCAGGCCAGCGCGATCTCGCACCCTCCGGCGTACGCCGGGCCGTTCACCGCAGCGATGAGGGGTTTGGTGCGCTCGCGCTGAACGAGCCCGGCGAACCCTCCCCGCTGGGTCATCAGCTCCGCACCCTTACCGCTGTTGATCGCCTTGAGGTCGGCGCCGGCGCAGAAGACGGGGCCGTCACCGGTGAGGATGCCGATCCACACCGCGTTGTCCTCCTCCAGTCGGTCGATGGCAGCTTCGATGCCTTGGGCGACCTCTCCGTTGACCGCGTTGCGGGCTTCGGGACGGTTGATGGTGATGAGGGCGACGTGGCCCTCGACCTCGTAGTTGACCATTTGGTCAAGTTAGGCGCGAACCACCTCAAGGTGACAGCCCACACAGCCGATGGCAGAGGCATGTCACCGAGCATCTTCGTGACGGCATCCTCGGGTCGCTACGCTGGCCGCCAGTCAGGGAGCCCCACGATGAGCGAGCCCAGCACCAGTCGAATGTGTCCGTACTGCGACGGCTACCAGGTCGACCGCATGTATCTGGCCTCGATCGGCATGGACTCCTGCCAGTGCCGGTCCTGCGGCGCCCGCTGGGACGAGGACGCAACCGCCACCAGCACTCAGCGCCAGTAACCAGGCGGGGCCGCTCCCGTCAGCTGTCGCCCCCTCTGGCCTCGCCGGCAGGGGGCGACGCCAGCGGGGGAGGCGGTGGGGGAGAAGGCGAAGGAGAAGAGGGCGGGGCCGGTGGGGGCGGAACGAGCCGACGTCGAGGTGAACCGGGAGGAGCACTCACGTCGATCCCGAAGCAGGCCGCGATCTGCGGTGTGCGCGGCGCGGCCTTGGTGACGGCATCGATGAGCGCCACCGATGGTGAAGGAGGGATGCCTGCCGGCTCCACGAGCTTGCGAACCGGCGAGAAGGACACTGCCTCGAACACAGCCGCCCAGCGATCCGACGTTGCATCGGCCGACAGCGCCTCGCCGGCCGCGTCACCGAGCCGCTGGAGCAGGTCTCCGCTCAGAGCCCGCTGCGGCTCGGGAGGACGGCTGGCCACCCTCAGCGCTCGGACCACCCGACCGACCTCGAGCGCCTGGGTCACGTCGTCGACCCACTCATCGACCGACTGCTCGACCCGCTTCGTCAAGCCGGCCCGCAAGGCATCGGCGAGAGCGCGCGTCGACTTGTCCCGAGCATGATCGCCCGACGCGCTCACCACCGACCGAAGGTCACGCAGCGAGACATCGTCAAGCTGCTTGACCGCGGCTTCGGCGCGATCGAGCCACTCCGCGGTACGGACTCGCGGCAGCAGCTCCTCGGCCAAGGCGATCAGCCCGTCGGCGGGGACATCAGGCTTCCCGGCCGCCCGGGCCTCGGCATTCTGCTCGTCGAGCGCCGTGCGCACCGCAGGCATGCCACCCGTAGCCAGCTGCTGGGCGATCGGCTGCAGCTCGGCGGGAAGGCCAGCGATTAGCGCATCGCGACGAACACGGCTCGGGCGCAGCTTCCTGGGCTTGGGTCGCTTCGGCACCTCCGGCGGTGGCTCGTGACGCGGGCGACGCTCAGCCCGTCCCGAGCTGTCACCCCGCTGCTTGCGCTCACCAGGTGGTTTGCGCTCACCAGGTGGCTTGCGCTTGCTGCGAGGCTTCCCCTCGCCCCCTGCCTTGCGGTCGGTCCGGTCCTTGCCCGCCGGTCGGCGCCCGCCGCGCTGGCCCTCGACATCTCGCCCCGACAGGTTCGTCGACACACCGACATCAGGCCGGCCTGAGCCGGTGATCTGGATTCGCGACGCGTCGTCGCGTTTGCGCTCCTTGGGGAGCGAGAGCGCGGTGATCTCGATGCCTTCGATGCCCTGGTCCGCCTCGGCTCGCAGCACCTGGCCGACTTCGGCCTCCGAGGGGACCAGGGCCGCGGCCACCGTCCCCCTGGGCTGGCGGGCCCCCGCGGCGCGCCACGTCCACTCGTCGTCGCGACAACTGGTGAGCTCGATGTCGATGCGGATGGCCATTGCGGCCGGCACGCTATCGAATCAGACCGGTGCGGGCTTGCCGTAACGCTTGATGATCTCGGGGATCCGGACGTGAAACCCGACCTTGTCGAAGCAGGCGGTGGCGCCTCGCGCGCGGCTCTCGCCGAAGACCTCGACCGCCGCGTGGGCTGAGACGACGAGGATGGGCACGTCGGGAAGGGTGGATCGCAGCTTGGGAAGGGCCTCGAGTCCGTCTACCTCGGGCATGAACAGATCGAGCACGACCAGGTCAGGTGGATCCTCCGACACCACCTCGACGGCTTCACGGCCGTCGCCGGCCTCCTCGACGTGGACGCCCTCGGCCTCGAACGCGGTCCGGAACAGCAACCGAACGTCGGGCTCGTCGTCGCAGATCAGGACTCGCACGTCGTCATCCCTCCCGGGGCCCAGCGTACACAGCGTGTGCAGCCGGCCGCGTTCAGTTGATTCCCCATAAGATCCGTTATGAGGAATACAGTGGTGCTCGGCCCTCGTCGGATCAGCGATGGACGGTCAGCTAGGGACAGTCAGCTAGGGACAGTCAGCTAGGGACAGTCAGCTAAGGACAGGATGACAGGTTGACAACCGAACCGGTGGTACCCCCCACACCCTCGATGGCCGATCTTGCTGCCGACTGGCTGGACACCCACCAGCGCCAGCAAGATCGCGACGATCCCGGCAACACCCTGGCCGCCCGCCGGCGTGATCTCGGGCGGTGGTTCCGCGCCATGGCCATCGCCAAGGGACGCGAAGTCCCTCCGGAGGGGTCTCGGCCACTCGATGCCACCGTCGACGGCGATCTCGTCGTGCTCGACGACCTGACCTATGAGACGCTGGATCGGGCGCTCGGCGTTCTGCACACCCACTACTCGAACCGCAGCCTCACACGCCTTCTCGCCTCGCTGCGGGCGTTCTGCGGCTGGCTGGTGCGCAGGGGCTACCTCGAAGTCGATCCATCCGATGATCCCGACCTCACGGTGAAGGTCCGGATCGAGCCCGAGGTCAAGGCGTTCAGCGCCCCCCAGGTCAGCTCGATGCTCATCGCCGCCGCCGCTCCACCGGCATCGGCTCGGGCGGCTCTGGGCGTTCGAGACGTCGCCATCGTCGAGACCATGGCCCGGTGCGGGCCGCGGGCCTCGGAGCTGTGCGCACTTCAGGTGGGCGACGTCGCCCTCCAGCGGGAGGCTCCGCTGCTCAACATCCGTCGGGGGGTCAAGGGCGGCCGCAAGCGGGAGGTGCCCCTTCCCCGGTCCACCGTATCCATGCTGGAGCGGTGGCTCGACCGCCGCCGTCACACCGGTGGCAACCTCTCCCCCACTCCCCACTCGGCGTTGTTCCTGCGCAACAACGGAACCCCCTTCGGCCGCGACCACCTCGACCACCTGCTCCGCACCGTGGCCGCCCGAGCCGGCGTCGATCCGCCCGGGGACGCCATGGCCCACGCCTTTCGCCACCACTTCGGCGTGCAGCTGGCGCTGGCCGGCGTCCCCCTGGCTGTCATCCAACAGCTCATGGGCCACAAGGACCCTCGTACCACCTCGGTGTACACCCGCTTCGCCGGCACCGACCTGGCCGGTGCCCTCAGCGACGCCGGCTGGTTGTAGCCCGCCATCGGGAGGACGTGAGCTAGTACTCCTCGGGTTCGAACTCCCGGGTCTCCCACCACGACTCGCCGTAGTCGAGGCAGAGCTCCTCGCCGGCCCAGACCGGGCGTGAGGTGTAGTACTCGAAGCACTCATCGTCCTCGTCGTCGTAGTGCTCGAGGTTGCCAGGGTGGGCGTGGTTGTACAGGCCCCCGTAGCCGAGGGGCAGCACCACGGTCTGGTCGCCGTCTTCGAAGACGTAGTCGTTGAGCAAGCCGCTGGCATCGTCCTCGTGCATGCGAAGGTACGGGCACCGCTCGACGAGTTCGCCCTTCTTCATGTCGCGCGCCGCGAACACCCCGCGGCCACCGAGCGGGCTCCACGACACGATGACGCTCGGGGTCTCGGCGAGGCGGACCTTCGGGAGGCGGGGTTTGGTGGACCGCTGCTTGGGCACCGCCTGAAACTACGCTCGGCTGACCAGGAGGTTCCATGTCCGCACCCTTCGCCGACCGCCACATCGGCCCGTCCCCCACCGATCTCGAGACGATGCTCGAGACCATCGGCCAGCCCAGCCTCGACGCGCTCCTCGATGCGGCCGTGCCCGCGTCGATCCGCGATGACCTCCCCGCCGACCTCCCTCCGGCCGGCGCCGAGGACCAGGTGCTCGCCGAGCTGGCGGCCCTGGCCAGCCGCAACGCGCCTCGCCGGCCCCTGATCGGCATGGGCTACTACGGCACCGTCACCCCCGCTGTGCTCCGGCGGAACCTCCTCGAGTCCCCCGCCTGGTACACCGCCTACACGCCCTACCAGCCAGAGATCTCCCAGGGCCGGCTGGAGGCGCTGTTGAACTTCCAGACCATGGTGTCCGACCTCACCGGTCTCGAGGTCGCCAACGCCTCCCTGCTCGACGAGGCGACGGCGGCGGCCGAGGCGATGACGCTCGCCCGCCGGATCACCAAGGTCGACTCCGACGCCTTCTTCGTCGACGCCGATTGCCACCCCCAGACCATCGACGTCATCGCCGGTCGTGCCGACCCGCTCGGCATCGAGCTGATCATCGGCGACCCCATCGGTGACCTCGACGCCCCCAAGGTGTTCGGCGCCCTCGTCCAGCACCCGGGCTCCTCGGGCCGCCTGATCGACCTCGCTCCGATCGCCGACGGCCTCCACAGCCAGGGGGCCGTGCTCGCCGCCGCCACCGATCTCCTGGCCTGCTGCCTGATCACCCCCCCGGGCGAGACGGGAGCCGACATCGCGGTCGGCTCCTCTCAGCGGTTCGGCGTCCCGCTCATGTTCGGCGGTCCCCACGCAGGGTTCATGGCGATCGGCCGGGCTCACGCTCGCTCGCTCCCGGGACGGCTGGTGGGGTTGTCGGTGGACGACGCCGGACGCCCCGCCCTCCGGCTCGCGCTCCAGACGCGCGAGCAGCACATCCGTCGCGAGAAGGCCACGTCCAACATCTGCACGGCGCAGGTGCTGCTCGCCGTCACCGCGTCGATGTACGCGGTCTGGCACGGTCCCGACGGCCTGCGCCGCATCGCCGAGCGGGTCCACGACCTGACCTCAAGGCTGGTGGCCGGGGCCCGCGGCGCCGGCATCGAGCCGACCCACGACACCTACTTCGACACCGTCACCTTCCATCTACCCGACGGGGGGGCTGAAGATGTCGTTGGTCGGGCCGCCGAACGCGGCATCGACCTCCGTCTCGTCGACGCCAACCGTGTCGGCGTCAGCCTCGACGAGACCTGCGATGAGGTGGTCGTGACCGGCGTCCTCGCCGCGCTCGCCCCCGGTTCGCCGTCGCTACCCGGCGGCGGCACCACCGGCATCGGGCCGACCCACGAGCGGACGACGGAGTACCTCACCCATCCCGTCTTCACCAGCCACCGCACCGAGACGGAGATGATGCGGTACCTCCGGCGCCTCTCCGACCGAGACCTCGCCCTCGATCGAGCCATGATCCCGCTCGGCTCATGCACCATGAAGCTCAACTCGGCGGTCGAGTTGGAGCCCATCGGTTGGCCCGCCTTCGCCGATCTCCACCCCTTCGCACCCGACGACGAGTCAACCGGCACCCGCCAGATCATCTCCGACCTCGAGCGGTGGCTGGCCGACCTCACCGGCTACGACCAGGTGTCGGTCCAGCCCAACGCCGGCAGCCAAGGCGAGCTGGCCGGCCTGCTGGCCATCGCCGGTTGGCACGCCAGCCGCGGCGACGATCGGCGCCACGTCTGCCTCATCCCCTCCTCGGCGCACGGCACCAACGCGGCGTCGGCGGTGATGGCTGGTATGTCGGTCGTCGTCGTCGCGTGCGATGAGGACGGAAACATCGACGTCGATGACCTCGAGAAGCAGCTGGTCGAGCACACCGGGCAGGTCGCCGCCCTGATGGTCACCTATCCCTCCACCCACGGGGTCTACGAGGAGCGCATCGGCGACATCTGCGAGCTCGTTCACCAGCACGGTGGTCAGGTCTATGTCGACGGCGCCAACCTCAACGCGCTTGTTGGGCTGGCCCGGCCCGGTGCCTTCGGCGGCGACGTCAGCCACCTCAACCTGCACAAGACGTTCTGCATCCCCCACGGGGGTGGCGGCCCCGGCGTCGGGCCCGTGGCCGTGCGCGCCCACCTGGCCCCCTTTCTCCCCGGTCACCCGGTCAGCGCCGCCGCCGGACCCGCCGGTCGTCACGCGGTGTCGGCCGCGCCGTACGGCTCACCGGGGGTGCTGCCCATCTCCTGGGCCTACCTCCGCCTCATGGGTGCCGACGGCCTGCGCCGAGCGACCGTGGCCGCCGTGGCCGCCGCCAACTATGTGGCCACCCGGCTTCGCCCTCACTACCCGGTCCTCTACACCGGTCGGAACGGGCTCGTGGCTCACGAGTGCATCCTCGATCTGCGCCCGCTGAAGGCATCGAGCGGCGTCACCGTCGACGACGTCGCCAAGCGACTCATCGACTACGGGTTCCACTCCCCCACCATGAGCTTCCCGGTGGCCGGCACGCTGATGGTCGAGCCAACCGAATCCGAGTCGCTCTCGGAGCTCGACCGATTCTGCGACGCCATGATCGCCATCCGCGCCGAGATCGCCAGCGTCGAGGCGGGCGACATCTCCGTCGGGGACTCACCCCTTCGACACGCCCCTCACACCGCCGCCGATGTCGTCACCGATGCCTGGGACCGCCCCTACTCCCCCGTCGTTGCCGCCTTCCCTCTTCCCTCGGTCGGTGCAGACAAGTACTGGCCGCCGGTCAGCCGGATCGACAGCGCCCATGGCGACCGCAACCTGGTATGCGCCTGCCCGTCGCCTGAGGAGCTCGCCGGCCCGTGACCTACGACGACGCCACGGCCGAGGTCACCGGCCCGGGATCGCGCTTCGAGCTGATCGATGCCGAGATCGGCGGGCAGACCTTGAGGGTGTTCGCTCACCTCCCTTCGACCCTGGCCGCGGTTATCGACCTGGCTCGCGGCCGGGCTGACGACCTGTTCCTCATCTACGAAGACGAGGAGTGGACGTTCGGGGACGTCATCGACATGGCCGACGCCCTCGCCTCCGGGCTCGCCGGCATCGGCGTCGACCGTGGCGATCGCGTCGTGATCGCCAGCCGAAACTATCCCGACTGGATCGTCGCCTTCTTCGCCACGCTCTCCATCGGGGCGGTGGCGGTGCCCGTCAACGCCTGGTGGACTGCCGAGGAGCTGAGCTACGGGATCGCCGACTGCGGCGCGACCGTGGTGGTCGCCGACGTCGAGCGGGCCCAGCGGATGGCGTCGGACCCGGCCTTCGGCTCGAGCGGCGTCGGTGGTGTGCTCGTGCGCTCGGGTGGCCGGTCCGTCCCCGGGTTCACAGCCATCGAGGATCTGCTCACCGTAGGCGGCGCGCCGCCGGCGGTGGAGGTGTTGCCCGACGCCGACGCCACCATCCTGTACACATCGGGTACCACCGGACACCCCAAGGGTGCGGTCAGCACACACCGAGCCGTCACCTCCGCGCTGTGGGGCTTCAGCTGCCGCGCCGCGATCGACCGGCTCCGACGCGACACCGACGACGGCGACGACTCCGACGGGGGGGCCCCGCCGATCCCGCCCTGTTTCATCCTCACCGTGCCGCTGTTCCACGCCACGGGCCTCATCCCGGTCATGCTCGGCAGCGCGGCGGCCGGGCTCAAGCTGGTCATGATGCACAAGTGGGATCCCCGGCGGGCCCTCGAGTTGATCGAGCGTGAACAGGTCACCAACTTCGTGGGTGTCCCCACCATGGCTTGGGACCTGCTCGAGTGCCCCGACTTCGACCGGTTCGACACGTCGAGTCTCCTCGCCATCGGCGGTGGCGGCGCGGCCGCTCCTCCCAGGCTGGTCAAGCGGGTCGCCGCCGGCTTCCCCGGCGGGCGCCCCACCATCGGCTACGGCATGACCGAGACCAACGCCTATGGCCCCCAGAACAACGGTGACGACTACCTGCAACGGCCCACCTCCTGCGGCCGGTCCACCCCCATCCTCGACGTAGCCATCCTCGACGAGGGCGGTGATCACCTGCCCGCCGGAGAGGTCGGCGAGATCGGCTTCCGCGGCCCCAACGTCATCCGCGGGTATTGGAACGACCCCGAGGCCACGGAGGCTGCCATCGTCGACGGTTGGCTCCGCAGCGGCGACATCGGGCACATCGACGCCGACGGCTTCGTCTACGTCGAGGACCGAGCCAAGGACATCGTCATCCGGGGCGGTGAGAACATCGGCTGCACCGAGGTCGAGTCCGCCCTCTACGAGCATCCCGCCGTCCACGAGGCGGTCGTGTTCGGTGTCCCCCACGAGCGGCTGGGCGAGGAGGTGGCGGCGGCCGTGTTCCCCCGGGCGGGGCACACCATCGCTGCCGATGACGTGAGATCGGTGCTGCGCGAGCACCTCGCCCCGTTCAAGGTGCCGTCGATCATCGTGGTACGCGACGAGCCCCTCCCCCGCAACGCGTCGGGCAAGATCATGCGCCGCACCGTGCGCGACGAGGTGGTTGCCACCCGTTCAGCCCGCTGACGACGGCAACGGGATGAACGGCAGGTCGACGACCCGGGCGGGGAGCAGCCGGCCCCGCAGATCCACCTCGACGGCATCGCCCACCGCAACATCGGGCGAGACCAGACCGAGTCCGATGCCCGCCTCCAGCACCGGTGAGTAGCCGCCGCTCGTGAGGTGGCCCACCTCCTGGCCCGTCGCCCGAACCACGGCGCCATCACGCAGCGGGCGCCGGGCGTCGCCTTTGATGCCCCGGAGCAGACGGCGAGGACCAGAGGCACGCTCGGCCTCGAGGGCGGCCCTCCCCCGGAAGTCGCCCTTGTCCCAACGCACCACCCAGCCCAAGCCCGCCTGGAGCGGGGTGATGCCCGGCCCGAGGTCGTGACCGTGCAGCGGGAGACCGGCCTCGAGTCGCAGCGTGTCACGTGCGCCGAGTCCCGCCGGCTGAACGCCCGACCCGACCAGCGCGGTCCACAGTTCCCCGGCTGCGTCGACCGCTACGGCCAGCTCAACGCCGTCCTCGCCGGTGTACCCGGTACCGGCGACGGTGAGCGTTGTGCCGTGCCAGGCCACGTGTGCCACCCGAAATCGCGCCACCCCAGCGGCGCCGGGCACGACGTCGGCGAGGCGCGCCCGAGCCCTCGGGCCTTGCACCGCGAGGAGAGCCCGCTCCGCGGTGATGTCTCGCCCGCCCACCGCCGCGGTGACGCGATGGCAGTTGGCGGCGTTGGGCATGACGTGGAACAGCTCAGGCGCCAGCCACCAGACGATGATGTCGTCGGCGATCGAACCGTCCTCGTCGAGGAGGTGCGTGTACTGCGCCCCACCGGGCTCGATGCGGGCGAGGTCGTTGGTGAAGGTTGATTGGAGCAGGCCGAACGCGTCGGGCCCTTCCACCTGCACCGACCCGAGATGGCTCACGTCGAACACCGCGGCGTGTTGCCGGCACGCCATATGCTCGGCCACCGTCCCCGTGCCGTAGGCCACGGGGAGCTCCCACCCGCCGAATGGCACCATGCGGGCTGCGGCGGCCCGGTGCAGGTGATCGAGTGGGCTGCGTAGCAACGCGGACGCCGGTGTCACCGCCCCGGCGCCCACCCGCCGGCTAGGCGCCGGTGCCGGCGAGACGGGCTCGGTCATCGGAACCATCGTCGTTGCCGTCGCCGACGACCGGCGAAGTCAGGCCCAGCTCGACGATGGCCGCCCCCACTTCGTTGCGCAGCGCCTCGAGCGGAACGAAGAGGGCGCCTTGACCACGGTTCACGACCTCGAGGATCTCGCCGCTCTCGCGGACGATGAAGACCTCGTTGCCCGACACCACCAGCTGAGCCGAGCCGAGGTTCTCGCCGAGATCGGCGACCGTCTCCACGGCGGCACGGATGCGCGGCATGGGCAGGCCGGTGTCGCGCAGCTTCTTGATGATTCGCAGCTTCACGAGGTCGGGGTAGGAGTACTGGCGCCGAGAACCGCTCCCGTGCGCCTCCTGGATGGAGGGCGTGAGCAGCTCGGTACGAGCCCAGTGGTCCAGCTGGCGGTACGTGATACCCGCGATCTCGGCCGCCTTCTTGCCTGAGAACCCTGCTGTCTCCATCGCTCCCCCTTGACCACAGCCGTGTAACTACGGCGCTGTGACACGGTACGTACCCATGCCTCCCGCGTCAACAGAACAGATGTTCGCTTCCCGAGAGGTCCGGGCTTCCCGGGCTCACCGGGCTCACCGGGCTGGCCGGGCCACCTCGGCCAGCCCGGCCAGCTGATCGGGAGTGCCGATGGCGATGAGCACGTGCTTGGGCTCGATCACGGTGCTCGACGACGGATTGGTCACGAACTGGCCGGCGGGATTGCGCACGGCCAGGATCATGGCCCCCGTTCGCTCGCGGATCTCTGCGTCACGGAGGGTCTGGTCGCAGATCGCTGACCTCTCCGTCACCTCGATCTCCTCGAGGCGGAACTCGAGAGTCCGGTCATGCATCACGACGTCGAGGAACTCGGCGACATTGGGCTGGAGAGCAAAGGCCGCCATCCGGTCACCACCGATCTGCTGCGGGTTGACGATGCGATCGGCGCCGGCCTGGCGAAGTCGCCCCTCGGCGTTCTCCTGGCGCGCCCGGGCCACGATGTAGACCTCGGGCGCCAGCAAGCGGACGCTGAGGGTGACGAACAGGTTCTCGGCGTCGCTGTCGAGAGCAACGATCACCACCCGTGCCCGTTCCACTCCGAGCTGTCGCAGCACCGCGTCCTCGGTCACGTCGCCGACGACGGTGGGATGGGGC
This sequence comes from Acidimicrobiales bacterium, assembly GCA_036397895.1. Lineage (GTDB taxonomy): Bacteria > Actinomycetota > Acidimicrobiia > Acidimicrobiales > DASWIA01 > DASWIA01. The sequence goes on from DASWIA010000055.1 coordinate 117,422, forward strand.
AGCGCTTCGAGGCGATCGGCCTCGATGTCGGCCACTACGAGCTCGAGCCCCATTCCGGCCACGGCGCGAGCGGTGGCCCGCCCGACACGACCGGCGCCACACACCACCACGTGTCCGATCATGGCCTCGATCTGACGTTCCATGCGTCGCCTCCCGAATAGATCATTGATCCGGCCCTCCACCAACGTCTCCAGAAGAGTTGAGAAGGTGTACAGCGTGCTGCCGACCCCGAACAGGATCACCGCGATGGTGAAGACCTTCCCCTTGGTCTCGAGCTCGTTGACCTCGGCGAAACCCACGGTCGAGATCGTGATGACCGTCTGGTAGAGGGCGTCGACGAAGCCGAAGCCCAGGAGCACGTAGCCCGCGGTGCCGGCGATCAGCACCGTGACGACGGCGGCGACGCCGATCGCGACGGGACGCCACGGATCGCCCGATGGGCGGAGCCTGAGCGGCGTCAGTTGGCGAAGTCCTCGGGCGCGACCTCCTCGATGAAGCGCTTGAACTCATCGACGAGCTCGATGTCGTTCTCGTCGTCGCGCTCGTCGGCGACGTCCTGGAAGTCGGGGATCCCGGCCTCGTCGAGAACGTCGTCGTCGGCGAAGATCGGGCTGCCGCAGCGAACGGCGAGGGCGATGGCGTCGGACGGCCGACTCGATATGCGGTGCACGGACTCGTCGCCAGCCAGCTCGATCTCAGCGAAGAAGGTATGACGCTGGAGCTCGGTGATGTCGACCCGGACCACCCGGAAGCCGGTCTCGCCGAGGACGTCGCGGAGCAGGTCGTGGGTCATCGGGCGGGCGGGAACGTGGCCCTCGAGCGCTTCGGCGATGGCCCGGGCTTCGGGGCCGCCGATGTAGATGGGCAGGGCCCGGCTTCCCTCCATCTCCCGCAGGATGGCGACCGGCACGTTGCCCTGGAGCTCGATCCGGATGCCGAGAAGCTCCATCTGCTTCATGGCGCCAATCTACTTGCCATGGCGTGGATGCGGGAAGCGGCCGCTCACCTGTCGAGCCGGCGGATGATGTGGCGGCGCACGACGATGCTTCGGAGCTGCTGACCAGCGGACATGAGCGCATCGAGCTTCTGCTTCGCTTCGTCGGCATTTCCGCTGCGCCGCCGGCGGATGAGAGGGTCGACGACCTGGCTGAGCATCCCGGCCTCGCGGTCGGCGGCGTTGAAGAGCGTGCGCAGGTGTCGTGCCTCGAGGCCCTGGCCGAGGAAGATGGCCGCGATCTCGGCGAGCTGGCGAGAATCCTCGTCGTAGTAGACCTCACCGCCGACCTTGCGGTCCTCGAGGATGCCGTAGCGAGCCAGCTCCTGGATCTGCCCGACGCTGAGGCCCACCGCCTCCGCCAGGTCGGTGCGCCCGATGATGTCGCCGGGGGGCTCCGAACCCACATCGGGGGGCGACACGGGTTGCCGCTCGGAGTGCGGCGAGGCATCGGTGCGAGATGGCGGCTCGGCGCGATCGGTAGGGGGGACCACCGCCGGTGAGTCGCTCCCCTCGGGTACGCCACTCACCGCTCCACTCTTCTCGAGGCGCTCGCGGATGACCTTCAACGGCATGAACCGATCCCGCTGCTGGTGGAGAACCCACTTCAAGCGTTCGAGATCGGGTGCGGTAAACTTCCGGTAGCCCGACGGTGTGCGGGCTGGCGACACCAACCCCTGGCTCTCGAGGAACCGGATCTTCGAGATGGTGACGTCGGGGAAGTCCTCCTTGAGGATCGACAGCACTTCGCTGATCGACCAGTGGCCTCGATCTGGCGTTCGCTCGGGAGCGGCCGACATTCTCACTCCGACGGGAAGAACGTGAGCTTGAAACGCCCGATCTGGATCTCATCGCCGTTCGCCAGGGGCCCGTCCTCGACTCGGGTCCGGTTCAGGTAGGTGCCGTTCAGGGAGTCAGTGTCCCGAACGACCCAGCCCGATTCCGTCTCGTGCACTTCAGCGTGGTGGCGTGACACCGTGATGTCATCGAGGAAGATGTCGGAGTCGGGGTGACGGCCGATCCTCGTCGGGTTCGTGTCGAGGGCGTAGCGACTGCCGGCGTTGGGGCCGCGGGTGACGACCAGTACGGCTACCGGCTCCCGAACGACGGAGACGGTTCCCACCTCGTCGTCATCAGCCGGGGGGTGGTACGTGATGGTGGTCTCCGAATCCATTCCGCTGTGCGATCCGCACGCCGAACAGAAGTTCGCGTCGTCGGGGTTCTCGTGCCCGCAAGAGGCGCAGGTCCTGCTCATCCTTCGGTAAGCCCCCGGTAGCCCGCGGCGTCGAGCAGCTCGGTGAGATCTCCCCCGGCCTCGAGGACGAAGAGCCAGCCATCCCCGTAGGGATCCTCGTTGATCCGATGCGGCGCATCGGCCAGCTCGTCATTGACGGCGATGACCCGGCCCGAGACTGGAGCGTAGATGTCCGAGACGCTCTTGGTGGACTCGACCTCGCCGGCCGCCCCTCCGGCGGTGAGTGATGCCCCGACGTCGGGGAGCTGGACGAACACGATGTCGCCCAGCGCGTCCTGGGCGTAGTCGGTGATGCCCACGACCAGCCTGTCGTCGGTGGCCCGGACCCACTCGTGGTCCTTCGAGTAGCGAAGATCGTCAGGGGTTTGCATGGCGTCCTCGTAGGAGTTGATCGACGGGGCCCGAACCTACCCGACGGGCCGGGCGGCACGATACGGGCGTATCTCGGAGACGGCGGGCAAGACCAGCACATCGGCCCGTTCCACCGCCACTGTCGTGCCCTCGAACGCACCCAGAGAGTCGAGCACCCCACCGGGGATTCGGAGGCCACCCTCCAACGTGGCCGGGTCACCGATGGCCGTGAGCTCGATCGGCGAGCTGAGCACGACGCCGTCGAGCACGACGCCACCATCGGGGCCATCGACGAAGAACGACCGGGCCACGATGCGGATCCCGTTGACGGCCAGTGCCTCAGCGCCGGCATCGCGTAGCTCAGCCACGGCGTCGAGCAGATCTCCCGATGTCAGGACGCCTGAGGGATCACCCACCACCAGCCTGAGGCCCGGCCCTCGCACGGGTACCGTTCCGGCCAGAACGGCCAAGGCGTCGAGCTCGGCCTCGCGGGCCGCCGTCGCCGCCTCCTCGGCCCTGTTGGCGTCCTCGAAGCGCGCCAGATCCGCCGACAGGTCGGCGATCTCGCCCCGGAGAGCGTCAGCCTCAGCGGTGAGACCGGCGAGGATGCGGGTGAGGTCGCTCTCGCTCGCCACCTCGAGCGGCGACTGGTGACCGCTGCGAACCTGGGACCCGAGGAGGAACCCGACGGCGACGACCGTCAGGGCGATGAGCACCCGCTCCGCCGGCGAACGGCCCATCGCCGATCAGCCGCCCAGGAGCCGGCGCCGGATCGCCGACAGGTTCTGAAAGATGCGGATCCCGAAGACGACCACCATCGCCTGGGTCAGGTCGGTGGAGAGCTGGTCACCGAGCCAGACGATCAGGACGGCGGCGGCGCCGTTCACCAAGAAGGCGCCGACGAAGATCCGGTCATCGAAGGTGCGGTCCAACGCTGCCCGCACGCCACCCAGCGCGGCATCGATGGCGGCGATGACCAGCACCACCACGAACCGGGTCAGCTCGGGTGAGACCGTGGGCTGCACGAGGACGGCCAGGGCGGCTCCCGCGGCGAGACCCAGGACCAGGCGCCACACGGTCAGCCCCCACCGGTGGAGAAGACGGGCACCGCGGCCTGGGTTCGCAGGCGACCTTCGAATGCCGGGACCTCGAGATCGCGGGCGGTCCGTGCCGTCACCCCCAGGTTGAACAGGCCGGCCCAGTCCCGAAGTTGGAGCCAAGCGCTGGTCGACTCGAGGGCGCCGGCCCTGGCGCCGATGGCGATGATCTCGAAGGGTGGGCTCAGGGGCCGGAAGTTCACGGTGACCACCCGCCCCGCGTTGCGGATCGGCGTGGTGGCAACCACTCGGCTGCCGTTGACGGCGACGGCATCTGCCCCCGATGCGAACAGGGCGTTGACGACGTCGAGAATGTCGCGGTCGACGATGCGATGGGCGGCGGCGACGGCGGGATCGTCGGGGATCTCGGCCGCGTCGTCGAGCACGACGACCACGCCGTCCCCCCGCAGAGCGGTACCTCCCGCTAGAGCGCGATTGGGGTCAGGTTCGGCCGGGCCGGTAGCCGAGAGCGCCTCCTCGATTGCAGTGCGGACCTCGGCGGCGTGAGCAGTCAGGTCCTCGATGTCGGCCTGCCGGGTGCGAACGAGGCCCTGGAGATCCCCCCGTCGCGTCTCGGCCGCCTGCCGATGCTCGGGTGGGATCAGGGCGGCAGTGGCGACTCCGAAGCCGACCACGCCGCACACCGCGGCCAGGGTGAGGGCAACGGTCACCGGACGAGCACACGGATGCGGCGGGCGTACTCGTCCAGAAGCCGTCGAGCCGCAGGCTCCGACGATGCCTCGGCCCAGATGTGGGTGATGGCATCCTCGGGGTCGGGGAGGCACAACACCCATCCGTCATCGTGGACGATCTTGACCCCGTCGACGAGGACCACCTCATGTTCAGACGCGCTCTCCACCAGGGTGCGCATCACCAGACCCTTCTGCTCCCAGGCTGTGACCACCTCGGCGTGCACCACGTTCGACCGCTCGGCGGCGGCCGCCACCTCGGCGAGCGACGCCCCGGTGACCGCCAGCAGGTCCAGCACATGCACGAAGGCGGCGATCCCGTCGAAGGCGGGAAGGAAGTGTGGGAACACGAACCCTCCCTCGCCGTCGCCGGCGAGATCTGCGTCACCGGCCCGCGCCTTCTCCATCAGTGCCGGCGCCGAGATCTGGGTCTGGATCACCTCGATGCCGCCGAGACGAGCGATCTCGGCAGCCACCGAGCTGGTGTTGACAGGAAGGGCAACACGCTTCAGCCGGCCGGTGCGCGCCGCCAGGGCCAGTACCGCGTGCAGCGCCTCGGAACCATCGAGGACCCGACCCGAGTCAGCCACCAACGTGAGGCGGTCCCCGTCGGGGTGGATCACCACACCGAGATGAGCGCCACTCCCCCGGACGAGGTCGGCGACAGCCTCGGCATGGGCCTGAGGCTGGCGAGAGGTCATACCACTGGTGGAGGCGTAGGGGTTCACGGCCAACACGTCGGCGCCGAGATGGCTCAGCACGGTTGGCATGACGAAGCTGGCGGCGCCGAAGCAGTAGTCGACCACGACCTTGAACTCCGCCTGACGGATGCCGGGGGCATCGACGCTTTCGGTGAGCGCCGCCGTGTAGTGCTCGACAGCACGCGGAGGGAAGCCGATGTCGCCGATCTCGGCTCCCAGCACGCGCCGGTAGTCCTCGCGACCGAACAGGCGCTCCACCTTTCGCTGGGTCGCCTCGGTGACATCGGCGCCCTCGGCGTCGAGCAGCTTGATGATGACCTCGTCGGGCGCATCACCGGCGAGACGCACGGTGATGCCCCCCTGGCTACGGGTGGTGCGAACATGGAACCGGGTCACCGGTACGGGCGACGCCTCCAGATCGGCGACGTCGATTCCGGCCGCGTTGAGGCCGGCCATCACCGCGCGTTTGAGCATGCGAGCGGCCCGGCTGCTGTCACGGCTGGTGGTGACGGTGTCGCCTCGCTTGAGCATCGAGGCGTAGGCCATGGCCACCTTGGCCGCGAGCTCGGGGGTGATGTCGACGTTGGCCAGGCCACGGATCCCGTCGCGACCGAAGAGGCTGCGGGCGCCCTTGGACTCCCACACGATCGAGTCGTTGATGACAGCCCCGTCCTCGACCGTCTTGAACGGGTACACCTTCACCCCGGCGGCGATCACCGCATCCACGCCCACGAAGGACTTGTCGCCGATCACCACGCCTTCGTCGGTACGAACGTTTCGGCGCAGATCGCACGAGCGACCCACCACCGATCCCCGCAGGCGTACCGACGGGCCAAGGTGGGCGTTGTCGTGAACGATGGTGCGCTCGAGATCGGCGTCGGGACGTACCTTCACATTGGCCCCGAGCACCGTGTAGGGCCCGAGTCGGGCACCAGTGGCCACCCGGCAGTTGGGGCCGACCAACACCGGGCCCTCGACCTGGGCCTCCGGATCGACCTCGGCCCCCTCGCCGAGCCACACGCCATCGCTCATCTCGAACCCCGGGATGCCGACCTGAACCCGGCCGTCGAGGATGTCGCGATGCGCGCTGAGATACGCCTCCAAGGTGCCGATGTCCTCCCAGTAACCCTCGACGGTGTGGCCCAGCACTGAGCGACCCGACTCGACCAGCGCGGGGAACACGTCGCTGCTGAAGTCGACCGGTTGTTCGGCTGGGATGAGGTCGAAGACCTCGGGCTCGAGAACGAAGATCCCTGTGTTGACGGTGTCGGAGAACACCTGCCCCCAGGTCGGCTTCTCGAGGAACCGTTCGACGTTGTCATCGGCATCGGTGATCACGATCCCGAACTCGAGTGGGTGCTCGACGGCGGTGAGCCCGATGGTGGCGACTGGGCCGCGCTTGTGGTGGAAGGCCCAGATCGAGGAGAGATCGATGTCGGTGAGGACGTCGCCGGAGATCACGAGGAACCGTTCGTCGAGCAGCTCCTTGGCGTTGCCCACCGATCCCGCCGTTCCCAGCGGCATGTGCTCGGTGCTGTAGCTGATGGTGACGCCGAGGTCGGAGCCGTCGCCGAAGTAGTCGCGGATCTGGTCGGCCAGGAATGCGACGGTGACCACGATGTCATCGAACCCGTGGCGGACCAGCAGACCGATGACGTGCTCCATCATCGGCCGGTTGACGAGCGGGACCATGGGCTTGGGCACGTTGGAGGTGAGTGGGCGGAGGCGGGTGCCCTCACCGCCGGCCATGATCACCGCCTTCACGGCGTCCCCCTGCCGACGGCGGCTGCGGCCCGATCAGCCCGGCCTTCGGCCAGCGCCTTGCGGCCGAGGGGAACGTAGGTGACCGCCGCGTAGTAGCTGAGGGCCAGACCGGGCACCGCGGCCATCCAGGCCACGACCTCGAACAGGCCGTCGGTGGATCGGCCTGCCTCCGAAGCCAAGAACGCGGGAAACGCTCCCATCAGCCAGAAGGTGCCAGCCTTGCCTACCCATTGCACGTCGATGCGGCGTGCACCCATGGCGGCCAGAGCAACGGTGGCGACGGAGATCCCGGCCTCTCTGATGATCATGACCCACGCCACCCAAGGCGGAACGGAGCCGTCGACGAGGATGGCGATGATTCCGCCGCCGAGAAGGACGCGGTCGGCGACCGGATCCAGCACCTTGCCCAGCTCGGACACCTGGTTGAACCGCCGGGCGTACCAGCCGTCGACCCAGTCGGTCCCGCCCAGCACCAGCAGCAGCCACGCCGCGGCCCAGCGGTCGTCGCGTCCGAACAGCAGCCACAGGAACACCGGGAACATCGCCAGCCGGACGAGGGTGATCAGGTTTGGGACGGTGAGGATCCGATCGCTGGCGGGTTCGACATCGCTGGGGGCGGCCACGGGACCGATCGTATTGGAAGCAGCTAGATCGGAGCGGTGAGGTCGGGACGATCGTTTCGCACGTTGCCGACGTCGTAGCCCACGGGCCACCACTCGAGGGCGTCGTCGGGAGCGGGTACCAGCAGATCGGACACGGCGTCGATGTCGGTCTCCCGAGGATCGAGCCACCGGGACCACGCGCCTTCGGGGAGCAGCACCGGCATCCGATCATGGATCGGCGCCACGGTGGCGTTGGCCGTGGTCGTCACGATGGTGCAGGAACGCAGATGGTGGTCCTCGGCGTCGGTCCAGATCTCCCACAATCCGGCCATGGCCAGCGGCGAGCCGTCACGGGAGCGGATGAACACCGGCTGCTTGCGTCGGTCGCCTTCGACCACCCGCCACTCGTAGAACCCGTCGGCGGGGACGATGCAGCGCCGACGGGCGAAGGGGCGGCGGTAGGCGTTCTTGGTGGCCAGGGTCTCGGCCCGAGCGTTGATCATGCGGTTGCCGACGGCGGGCGACTTCGCCCACTTGGGCACCAGTCCCCATCGATGGGCTCGCAGCAGGCGCTCGCGCTCGCCGGTGTCGCCGTCGACGCGCTCTCCCACCACCAGCACCCCCGAAGATGGGGCGACGTTGAAGCGTGGCCGGGGCGGGTCCTCGGCCAGCTCAGGTTCCAGAACGGCCGCGAAGTGGGCGGCCACCTGATCGGCGCTGGTGGAGGACACGAAGCGACCGCACATGGGCGAGACCGTACGCGATGGAGCCCACCCGAACCGGGTGGGCTCCATCGACTCGATGCGGTGATGAACCCCGATCAGCCGAAGTCGTAGGCCTCGGCTGCGTCGGAGCTGAACGGATCGGTCAGGGGCACGAAGAAGCCGGTGGTGGGCGACTCGGGGTCGATGCTGAAGATCCGGCTCACCCGCGGCGGCACTCGATCGGCGGCGTCACCCCAGCCGTAGTCGCCGAAGAGGTCATCAGTGGTGATCGTGTCCAGCGACGCGTTGGCGGCCAAGAGGCCGGCGTGACTCAGATCGCCGGCCTCCACCGCCGCTTCCAGCACCTGGGCCACCGACTTCATCGCCGCGTAGCCGAAGATGAAGTAGATGTCAGCCGCCTGCTCGGGGACGTATTCCGCGACCGAACCCAGCATGGTGACCATGCCGGGGATCGTCTCGTCGCCCCACAGCCCACCGTCGGTCACCACGGCGAAGAAGCTCTTCAGCACCGGAGCCAAGGCTTCGCTCTGGGCGAGCGCGTTCACCCAGGTGGGTGACTGCCCGAGCCACTGTGGCGTGAAGCCCCCGGCGGCGGCCGCCCCTACGAGAGCGCCGGTGGTTGACGGCGTAGCGGTGAGGAACACGAACGTGCAGCCGGCCTCGGCCAGGCGGGTGGCGTTGGGACCCTGGGCCTCCGGCGCGGTGTCGGTGCTGGCGAAGCGAACCTCAGCCGCGATCTCGAAGCCGAGCTGCTCGGCGGCGAACTCGAACCCCTCGAGACCGGCGTCACCGTAGGGGTCGTCGTGGCCGGCCCAGCACATGACCGCGTCGTCGTTGCCCTCTTGGTTGATCCACCAGTCGGCCCCGTTTGCGGCCTGGATCTGGTAGGGAGCACCGACGGGGATGAGGTTGGGCTCTCGTACCCAGAAGGCGTCGAGGGTGGCCGGCTGGGCCAGGATCTGGTCCTCCTTCAGGCTGTCGAGCAGGGCGCTGACGATCGGCGTGCCCAGGAGCTGGGCGAACATGACCACCTGGTCCTTGAGGGCCGTGTACTTCTGCACTGCGGTCGGCGCGTCGTACGCTGAATCCTCGACCGCGAGATCGATGGGGTACTTGCCGGCGATTCCGCCGGCGGCGTTGATCTCGGCGACGGCGGTGCGGGTTCCCTCGGTGAGAGGCAGACCGATCACCGCTACGGGGCCGGTGGTCGGGGTGATCACACCGAGCGTGATCGTGGTGCCGTCGAAGCCAGCAGTGACTCCCGGCTCGCCGTCACCACCGGTGGACACGCCGCCGTCGTCGTCGCTACCACAAGCGGCGGCGACGAGGGTGAGGAGAGCGAGAAGCGCCACCAGCCGGTGACGCCATCGGGGGCTGTTCATCTGTGATCTCCCTCATTCAGGTGAGCTGTGATTGGTTGTCGGGACAGGTTCGAACTACTCGCGGATTCTTGCAGGTGGCGTGCCGGAGCGCGGACACCCCGTCTCAATACGAGAACGGCCATGTCTTGAGGTAGGCCTTGAACCGGAGCCACACGGCGGCCAGGCCCCGGGGTTCGAACAGGAGGAACCCCACGATGAGCGCGCCGAAGATGGCCTGCTTCAGGTTGGAGATGGTGATGATGCCACCGGGTCCGCCGGCGTCGTCGGACACCAACGGTAGGTCGCGGCCCCTGCTGATCTCATCGAGGAGGCGGGGGATGGCGGTGAGCACGACGGCACCGAGAACCGGCCCGAAGATCGTGCCGAGCCCGCCAATGATGATCATGGCCACGTATTGGATCGACAGCAGGAGGCTCCACTCGGTGGGGCTGACGAAGGTCTGCAACGCGCCATAGAGCCCACCGGCCACCGCCGCGTAGGCCGACGAGATGGCAAAGGCACCGACCTTGTAGCGGAACAGGCTGATGCCGATCACCTCGGCGGCGAGGTCCCGGTCTCGCACGGCCTGGAGGGCTCGACCCGGCCGGGTCCGCACCAGGTTCTTGGCGGCCACGACGCCGATGCCGACAACCCCCCAGATGAGCCAGAACAGCATCTCTTGGCGGCTGAAGCGGGTGCCGAACAGGCTCATGCCCCCGAAGTCGACCGGCCCCAGATCGAGCTGGGGGCGCACCGCGGTTCCTGCTCCCCCGCCGGTGACCGAGCCCCACTCCCGGAAGATGTGTTCGCCGACGAACACCAGCCCCAGTGTCACGACCACGAGATACTGGCCTCGCAGCCGGAGCGCGAACGGGCCGACCACGGCACCGACCGCGGCACCGACGACGGCACAGGCGGGAAGCCAGATGAAGAGTGGGAGATCCCACGCTCCCCCGAACTGGGCGGCGACGTAGGCGCCAATGCCGAGGAAGAACGCGTGCCCGAGACTGACCTGGCCTGTGTAGCCGGTGAGCAGGTTGAGCCCGAGCGCACCCACCGCCGCCACCCCGGCATAGCCGAGGACGACCACCCAGAAGTCGGAGAGGATGAGCGGTCCGGCCAACCAGGCCAGGGCCGCCAACCCAGCTCCGGTTCGCACCCACGAGTTGGGAACCAGCCGTAGGGCGGCGGCGTAGTCGGTGTGGAGGTCGGGAGCGGCGCCGGTGGCTCTCATGCCCGTTGCACCTCCGGCGTGCCGAACAACCCGTAGGGTCGGACCATCAGGATGATCACCATCACCACGTAGGGCATGACCAGGTGGAAGTTGTTCCCCAGCCACGGCGCCATGTCGGGCTGGTAGCCGGCAGTGAGGTTCTGGGTGATGCCGATGAGGACGCCGCCGACGACGGCGCCCGGTGGGCTGTCGAGGCCACCGAGGATCATGGCCGGGAAGGCTCGCAGGGCCACCAGACCGACGGTGGGAGCCAGCGCGGCGGCCCCCGCGGCCTGGGTGACACCGGCGATGGCGGCCACACCCCCGGCGATGGCCCACGACACCGCGAACACCCGCCGGGCCGAGATCCCCTGCGCCAGCGCCGCTTCCTGGTCGATCGCCGTCGCCCGCATGGCGATTCCCATCGTCGAGTACTTGAAGTACACGAAGAACGCGGTGAGCACGGCCGCGGCGAGGGCCAGCGTGGCCAGGCTGCGGTGGCTCAGCACCAGCCCACCGATGTCGGTGGTGTCCAGCCCCCAGGGATCGCCGAGGTTGAGTGCGTCGTACCCCCACACCGACGGCACGATCTGGTCGATGATGAACAGCAGGCCGATGGTGAGCATGATGATGGCGAACTGGGGTTGGCCCACCATTCGACGGAGGATCAGGGCCTCCACCAGGGCGCCCACCAGGGCCCCGCACACGACCGCGAGGAAGACCGACACCCAGAACGGCAGGCCCCACGTGGTGTTGAAGTTGTAGGTGAGGTAGGCGCCAAGCAGCACGAACCCGCCCTGGGCGAAGTTGATGACGCCGGTGGCGCGGTAGATCACGACGAAGCCGAGAGCAACGAGGGCATAGCCGGCACCCAGAGCGGTTCCCTCGAACACCAGCTGGAGGAACTTGGTCATGCCGGGGTTGCCTCCCGGCTGGAGTACATCGCTTCGATCTGATCCCCGAACGCCGCTTCGATGCTTCTACGCTTGACCTTCTGGGTGGCGGTGAGCTCTCCGTCTTCGTGGTCCAGCTCCTTGCCGATGAGATCGAAGTACTTGATGGTCTCGACCTGGGCCAGCTCGCCGTTGACCTGCTGCACCCACCCGTCGATCAGGTCCCGCACCTCGGGCCGGCTGCTGAGATCCTCGTAGGTGGTGTAGGTGATGCCCTGTCGCGCCGCCCAGTCGCCGACGATGTCAGGTTCGATGCCGATCAGTGCGGTGAGGTACTTGCGCCGATCACCGATCACCACCGCCTCGCGCACCCAGGGTGAGACCTTCAGCCGGTTCTCGATCTCCGATGGACTGATGTTCTTGCCGCCCGCGGTGATGATGATGTCCTTCTTGCGGTCGGTGATGGTGAGATAGCCGTCCTCGCCGAGCTCGCCGACGTCACCGGTGTGGAGCCAACCGTCGGCATCCACCGTCTCGGCGGTCGCTTCGGGATCATCGAGGTACCCCATGAACACACCATCGGAACGGGTGAGGATCTCACCGTCTCGGGCGATGCGAATCTCCACACCGGGCAGGGCTCGGCCGACCGTGCCGATGCGGACGCCATCGGGAGGCGTGTAGGTGCACACGGCGGTGTTCTCGGTCTGGCCATAGCCCTCCCGGATGGGCACGCCCATGGCCCAGAAGAACTCGAGGACCTGGGGAGCGATCGGCGCCGCACCCGAGATGGGGACGCGGAGCCGGCCGAGCCCCAGCTTGTAGCGGAGGCTCCGCATGGCCAGCATCCACGCCACCCGGGCCCCGACGCGGCTCGAGACGGAGGGAGCCCCGCCCAGCGCCGCGCTGGCGGCGGTGGAACCGAGACGGTGGGCGACGGCGTAGACCGCCTTCTTGATCCGGCTGGCGTCCTGCAACCGGATCTGCACCCCGGCCAGCATGCGCTCCCAGATGCGAGGAACTCCGAGCAGGATGGTGGGCTGGACCGCTCTCAGGTCCTCGGCCAGTGCATCACCGCCGGCTCCGAAGTTCACCGTGTATCCGGTCCACAGCGCCGACATGACCGAGAACAGGCGCTCGGCGATGTGGCACAGCGGGAGATAGCTGAGCACCTCGTCGCCGGGGCCGGCGTCGTAAGCACCGCTCACGTCGCGGGCGCTGGCCATCAGGTTGGCGTGGCTGAGCATCGCCCCCTTGGGGGGCCCAGTGGTTCCCGACGTGTAGACGAGCACCGCGCACGCGGCCGGGTCGAGCCCCGCCACCTGGTCGCGCCACGCCTGTTCGGGTCGGTCAGAACCCAGCTCGACGAGCTCGTCGAAGGTCATCACCATGGGGTCGTCGAGCAGCCGGACACCTCGGGTCTCGATCACGATGATGCGCTTCAGCTGGGGCAGTCGCTGGCGAGCCTCCCAGGCCTTGTCGAACTGCTCCTCGTCCTCGACGATGACCACCCTGGCGGCGGAGTGGTCGAGCAGGTACTCGACCTCTGACGCCGGACTGGTGGGGTAGACCCCGACGGTGATGGCGCCGATCCCCTGCGCTCCGAGATCGGCGAGGAGCCACTGGGGCCGGTTCTCGGAGTGGATGGCCACCCGATCACCGGCCGAGATGCCGATGGCCGCCAGTCCCAGCCCGACCGCCGCCGCCTGCCGGGCATAGGCCGCGAAGTCGGTCTCCTCCCAGCGTCCGAGCCGGAGATGCCGGTAGGCCACCGCGGTGGGCCGGACCCCGGCTTGGTGCAACAGCAGCGCGGGAAGGGTGGCCGACCCATGGTGCTCGGTCATACGGGTGCTCCGAGGTAGGCGGCAATGACATCTGGGTTCGACTGGATCTCGGCTGGGGAGCCGGTGGCGATGGTGCTGCCGAAGTCGAGCGCCATCACCCGGTCGGCCAAGTCCATGACGAAGGGCATGTCGTGCTCGACCAGAAGCATCGGGACGTTCATTGCCTCGCGGATCTCGATGAGGTACCGGGCGAGGTCTTCCTTCTCCTCGCGGTTCATGCCCGCGGCCGGCTCGTCGAGCAGCAGCAGCCTGGGCTCCATGGCCAGGACCCGACCCAGCTCGAGGCGCTTCTGAACGCCGTAGGGCAACAGCCCGACCGGCGACCCGCGGTAGGGGGTCAGATCGAGCAGGTCGATGATCTCCTCGACGTGGTGGCGATGCTCGAGCTCCTCTCGGCGGGCCTTGCCGACGAACACCATGCCGGCCACGAAGCCGGTCGTCATGAGCATGTGCCGGCCGAGCATGAGGTTGTCGACGATGTCGAGGTTGGCGAACAGGCCGAGGTTCTGGAATGTGCGGCCCATCCCGAGGCGGGCGATGTCGGCTGGCTTGGCACCGACCAGCTCGTGACCGCAGAACCTGATGCGACCGCTTCGAGGTCGGTACACACCGTTGAGGCAGTTGAAGATGGAGGTCTTGCCCGCGCCATTGGGTCCGATGATGGCGAACAGCTCGCCCGGTTGAACGGCGAACGACACGTCGTCGAGGGCCCGCACGCCACCGAACTGGAGAACGACGCTCGACACGTCGAGGACGGCGTCGCCATCGGTGCCCATCACGCCCACCTACGCCGTCGCCGGTAGGTCTTCACGTTGCGGTAGGACCGCGAATGTCCCCCACCCACACCGAGGTAGAACTCACGGATGTCCTCGTCGGCCAGCAGCTCGTCGCCGGGGCCGTCGCGCACGATCCGGCCCGTTTCCATGACGTAGCCGTGACTGGCGAGCGACAGGGCCATGGTGGCGTTCTGCTCCACGAGCAGGACGCTGGTTCCATCCGCATTGATGTTGCCGATGATGCCGGCGATCTGCTGGGCGATGAGCGGAGCGAGCCCGAGGGTCGGCTCGTCCAACAGCAGCAGACGCGGCCCGCTCATCAGCGCCCGACCGATCACCAGCATCTGCTGCTCGCCACCCGAGAGGTAACCGGCGATCGATCGCCGTCGGTCGGCGAGAACCGGGAACATCTCGAAGGTCTGCTCCATCCGGTCCTTGACCACCTGGCGATCCTTGACGGTGACGGCGCCTGCTCTGAGGTTGTCGTCGACGCTCAGCTCGGCGAATGATCGACGCCCCTCCATCACCTGCGCCACACCGAGCCGAACGATCTGGCTGGGCGGGGAGCGGGTGACGTCGTGGCCGTCGACGAAGACCTTGCCCTTGACGATCTCGCCCCGGTGGTGGTCCAGCAGGCCGGTGATCGCCCGCAGCAGCGTGGTCTTGCCAGCTCCGTTGGCTCCGAGGATGGCGACGATGGCCCCGGCGGGCACACCGACGCTGACGCCGTGCAGCACCCGGATCACGTCGTTGTAGACGACTTCGAGCCCGCTGACGGCAAGGATCGGCGGCTCGGAGGAGACGCGAGGATGACCGCCGCTGATTGCCGTCTCGGTCATCTGCTCCTACCGGGGGGCCGGGAACCGTTGGGTGCGCTGCGTGCCCGATCGATGGTACATGACCACCTTCCGCGGTAGGTGGCGCACGATGAGCACACGACGGGTGACCCGGCCAAGACCGGGCCAAGACCCAGATCAGACTTGAACGATGTCGCGGGACATCTGTGAACGATGCCCCGCGACATCGCATCCGTCGGGCAGACAGGATTTGAACCTGCGACCGCTCGGCCCCCAGCCGAGTGCGCTACCAAGCTGCGCTACTGCCCGTTGGGACGGCCGACACTAGTCCCGGCACCGTTGGCTGGTCGACCAGTCAACCGACGTGGTCGACCACCCACACAACCCCCTGGACCGCCCTCCACCCGAGATACACGGCGGCCGACGCCACCAGCAGCTTGAAGTGCCACGGCGTTGTCGGCTCGGCCTCCGCGACGAGGATCGAGCCGCAGGTGGGGCACCCCCCGTCCTCGCTCATCGAGGGTGGGGTCCAGTACCGGGCGCAGCCGTCACACCAAGGCATCGGATCACACCGGAGGCACGCCGTGGCGGCGCGAGGGGAAGCTCCGTCGCCGTCCGCCGACGGCCGACAGACGGGCGATGAGCTCCTGGCGGAGGTCCTCGGGCTCGATGACGGCGTCGATCACCAGCTCCGAGGCCAGCCGGATGAGATCGACGTCGGCCTCGTACTTCTCGCGCTTCTCCTCCACGAACGCGGCGCGGGCACCGTCGTCGGGTAGCTCGGCGATCTTGTTGGCGTAGACGGCGTTCACCGCCGCCTCGGGCCCCATCACCGCGATCCTGGCCGACGGCAGGGCGAGGGTGGCCACCGGATGGAACGCCGGACCCGCCATCGCGTACAGGCCCGCGCCGTAGGCCTTGCGGAGCACGACGGAGATCTTGGGCACCGTGGCTTCGGACACCGCGGTGATCATCTTGGCGCCGTGGCGGATGATTCCCATCCGCTCCACTTCCTTGCCGATCATGAATCCGGGTACGTCGGCGAGGAAGACCAACGGCAACCCGAAGGCGTCGCACAGCCAGACGAACCGTGCCGCCTTGTCGGCCGAGTCGTTGAACAGCACGCCGCCCTTGTGGATCGGGTTGTTGGCGACGATGCCCACCGGGCGACCGTCGATGCGGGAGAATCCGGTGGTGATCTCGGGAGCGAAGAGGGCCTTGATCTCGAAGAAGGAACCGGCATCGACCAGACCGTCTATCACCCGGTGTACGTCGTAGCCGTGGTGATCCTCGACGGGGATGACGTCGACCGTGAGCGTGGTGACCGGCTCGGCGGGGACGTCGAACGGAGGATCGTCGTCGCAGTGGCGGGGCAGGTACGAGAGGTACCAGCGGGCGGTGTCGATCGCCTGGCGATCGTCGGAGACCAGCGCGTCGCCACAGCCCGACACCGTGCAGTGCATGCGGGCGCCACCCATCTCCTCGAGGGTTGTGTGCTCCCCAACGACGATCTCAGCCATGCGCGGCGATCCGAGGTACATCGACGCGTTGCCCTCGACCATGATCACCATGTCGCAGAAGGCGGGAATGTAGGCGCCGCCCGCCGCTGAGGGCCCGAACAGGCAGCACACCTGGGGTACGCGTCCGGACAGCTTGATCTGGTTGTGGAAGATGCGGCCGGCGCCCCGGCGACCGGCGAACAGCTGCACCTGGTCGGTGATGCGGGCCCCCGCCGAGTCGACCAGCCACACGATGGGCAGGTCTTCCGCATAGGCCCGCTCGGTGGTGCGGATGATCTTCTCCACGGTGCGGGCGCCCCACGAGCCGGCCTTCACTCCCGGATCGTTGGCGACGACGAGAGCCGGCCGCCCATCGACGAGCCCATGGCCGCACACCACACCGTCGGCGGGCAGATCCCCGGCCGCGGCGTTGGCCAGCAGGCCGTCCTCGGTGAAGGTGCCGTGGTCGAAGAGCAGGTCGATCCGATCCCGGACGAACAGCTTGTTCTGGGCGGTCAACTTGGCCTTGGCCTTCTCCCAGTTGCCCTTGCGAGCTCGCTCGAGTGCTCTGTGGACGTCCACCGACCGAACCGTACCGTCACTCATACGCGACGCACTGCCATGATGGCAACGTCGTCGGCGATGGGCTCCGACGCGAAGGCCTCGGCGCTGGCCAGGAGCTGCTCGACCAGCTTCTGGGGTGCGGTGTTGGGACCCTTCCGGACCGTGGCTCCAACCCGATCTTCACCGAACATCTGGGCGCCGTCGCGTGCCTCGGTGAGCCCGTCGGTGTAGAGAACCAGCAGGTCGCCGACGTCGAGTGGGAGCTCCCGGCTGGAGAAATCGGCCTCAGGGTCGAGCGAGAGGAGCGGCCCGGTGGCAGGGAGCGGGCGAGCTTCTCGATCGTGCCACAGCCACGAGGGAGGATGGCCGGCTGAGGCGTATCTCAGCGTGCCGGCATTGGTGTCGAACACCGCCACGCACAGCGAGACGAGCTCCTCGGGCCGCCCGAGCGCCGACAGCCGCCGGTTGAGCTCGGTGAGGGCCTGGCCCGGATCCCGGTACTGCTCGCTGAACACCCGGAGCAGGTACTTCGTCTGGAAGGCGGTGATGGAGGGCTCGATGCCGTGTCCGGTGACGTCGCCGATGACCGCTACGAGCCGGTGCGGAGCAGTGCGGAACAGGTCGTAGAAGTCGCCGGCCATCATGCCCGTGCCCGCCCGGTACACCGCACCCACCGCGAAGCCCTCGAGGTCGGGAAGCTGCTCGGGTGCCAACCGTGCCGCCCACCGCCTCGGCGCCGATTCCTCCTGGGCCAGCACCTCCAGTGCTCGCCGTTCGACCCGGCTCCGCCCCTCGACCCGACGCGCCTCCTCAGCCGAACGGCGGCCGTGCAGCACGCTGACGGCAACCGGCGCCGCCAGCGACAACGACGCCACCGCGGCCACCGCCGCTCCGCCCGCCGCTCCCGCCGCCGCGATCACCGCCCCGACCACGTAGAGGCTGGTGGCGTGCACCTCCCTACGCACCGCGGCGGCGGCCAGAAATGCGGCATCTCCGTCGGACCCGTCGTCGATCCGCCGCCACACACGGTGCAGTCGCCGGGCCGACACTCCCCACACGACACCACCGACCGCGCAGGCCAGGGAGGCGACGAGGAGAAGGGGGGTGGTAAGCGACATCTCACTCACCCCGGCGGCGCACCCGCAGCTTGATGGGGGTCGCGTCGAGCTCGAAGTGGTCTCTGATGCGGCCTTCGAGGTAGCGGATGTAGGTCCGAGGGAGCTGACGACTGGCGAAGAGCGTGATGGTCGGCGGGTCGGTGGCCCCTTGGGTGGCGTACAGCACCCTTACCCCAGCGGGTGCGGGGTGAGCAGCTTGAGCGTCACGGATCACGCGGTTGAGCTCCGCGGTGGGGACCCGCGTGCGGTACTGGTCGACGGCCTCGCCCAGCGCCGGAACGAGCTCATGCACACCCTTGCCGGTGAGGGCACTGATCTTGAGGACCGGCGCATAGGACAGGAATCGCAGCCGATCACCGAGCTGGGCCATGACGTCGAGACGGGCCTCGGCATCGAGCATCTCCCATTTGTTGAGGAGCACGACGATGGGACAGCCCGACGCATCCACCCGTTCGGCGAGACGCTGGTCCTGGTGGGTGACGCCCACCGTCGAGTCGATCACCAGCAGCGCGGCATCGGCCCGGTCGACGGAGGCCAGGGCGCGCACGGTCGAGAACCGCTCGGTGGCCTCGTTGCGCCGGGCCCGGCGCCGCATCCCGGCGGTGTCGACAAACCGGATCGGGCCCTCCTCGGTCTCGACGATGGTGTCGATGGAGTCACGGGTGGTGCCGGGAAGGTCGTGAACGATCGACCGCTCGTCGCCCACCAGCCGGTTGAACAGCGTGGACTTGCCCACGTTGGGTCGGCCCACGACGGCGACGGAGGGGATCCCGTCCTCGGCGTCGTCGCCGTGGTCCGGATCTCGGGTCTCGTCCTCCTGGGGAGCCGGGAGGGCGGCCACGACGGCATCGAGGAGATCGCCGGTGTTGCGGCCGTGCAGCGCGCTCAGGGCGAACGGATCGCCCAGGCCCAGGCGGGTGAACTCCCAGATGTGGGCATCGTGGCTCGTGTCGTCGCACTTGTTCACCACCACCACGACGGGGGTACCGGCCCGGCGGGCGATGGCGGCGATGGCCTCGTCGTCGTCGGTGACACCGACCGACACGTCCACGACCAGCAGCACCAGATCCGCCTCGGCCATGGCCCGCTCGGCCTGCCCGCTGACCTTGGCATCGAGGGTGTCGCCGCCCACCATCCATCCGCCGGTGTCGACCACCACCATGGTGTGGCCCGTCCACTCGATCTCGACCCGCTTGCGGTCGCGGGTGACCCCGGGTTGTTCCGCGACGATCGCCTCCCGACGCCCGAGCATGCGGTTGACCAACGTGGACTTGCCCACGTTGGGACGGCCGGCGATGACGACGACAGGTGTGCTCAAGGGACAGCCATCGGGTCAGGACAGCGCGGCACGGAGCGCGCGGCCATCGGTGGGGATGATCTCGACGGGGACGGGGAGATCGACAGGCTCGAGCCCATCGAGGAACCTCCCGCCACTCAGGCAGACGTCGGGAAGAAGGTGGCGGCGAGTGGGGTCGGCGCCGTGGAGCGCTCGGGCGAGATCGGCTCCGGTGAGGAGCCCGGCGACGGCGATGTTGCCGCCGAAGAAGTGGTTGGGAACGGCCAGCACCTCGACATCGTCACGGCCCTCACCACTCAGGAGGTCCTGAAGCAAGGACGCCGCGTACTCGCCCGTGAGGACCGTGGCTGGGGCGCCACGTCGGCTGATCGACACCGGCACCGCCTCGGCCGACCCTGCCTTGGCCGACGCGGCCTCAGCATCGGGACCGCAGGTGCGGGGCGCCCGGTAGCCCTCGGCCGGGGCACCGTCGACCCACGAGAAGAAGCCCGACGCCGGACCGCTGACCGACTCCAGCTCACCACGGAACTCAGCGGCGAGGGTCGCCCACATGCCCACCCCGTTCTCGTGCTGGGGGCATCCTTCGTAGACATCGAGATCCGGTAGCGGCCGGCGGGCCATCAGGTGGTACTCGTCGGCCACCCACACCAGGCGACGACCCAGCACGGTTCGGAACGTCTCCTGCCAGCTCTCCACCTGGTCGATGACCCGCTGGGCCTCGGCCATGGTGTGGCTTCGCATGTTGGTCGCCGTGCTGTGGCGGCTGACACCGAGCGGGACGACGCAGAGCGACGCGAGCTCGCTGTAGCGATCGAGGACCCCGGCCAGGGTCTCGTCGAGGCGGTCGCCGTCGTTGACGCCCGGGCACACGACGACCTGGCCGTGAACGGCGATGCCGGCATCGAGGAGCGCTGACAGCCAGCGCAGGCTCGTGGCCCCCCGAGGGTTGCTCACCAGCTCGGCGCGTAGCTCGGGGTCCGTGCTGTGGATGCTCACGTGAAGGGGCGACAGGCCCTCGGTGATGACCCGTTCGAGGTCCAGCTCGGTGAACCTGGTGAGGGTGGTGAAGTTCCCGTAGAGGAAGCTGAGCCGGTAATCGTCGTCGCGCATGTACAAGCTGGAGCGCATGCCCTTGGGAAGTTGGAAGATGAAGCAGAAGTCGCAGTGGTTGTCGCACGTACGGACCCGATCGAACACCGCCGACTCGAGCTCAGCCCCGAGCGGCACGCCCGCTCGCTTGGCGATGTCGACGGTGAGGTCCATGCCGCCGCGGCGGAGGTCGAGGCTGACGTCAGCGTCGTCGGTGAGCAGGCGGTACTCGAGCACGTCGCGGGGCGCGCAACCTTCCACGGCGACGATCTCGTCACCGGGAACCACTCCGGCGTCCGCGGCAGGCGAGCCCGGCGCCACTGACACCACGCGGGCCACCGACATGAGCCCGAATGGTACCGGTGCTCGGCCGCATCTAGCATTTCGATGTGCACGTCGAGCAGGTGCTGGTGGCCGACCCCCGCGGGTTCTGCGCGGGAGTCGAGATGGCCATCAAGGCCCTGGCCTGGATGGTCCGGCTGTTCGATCCGCCCGTGTACTGCTACCACGAGATCGTCCACAACCGGGTGGTGGTCGACCGCTTCCGGTCCCACGGTGTGGTCTTCGTCGATGACATCGCCGACGTCCCTGAGGGCTCACCGTTGATGTTGTCTGCGCACGGCTCGGCACCTGCGGTGGTAGCCGCGGCCCGGGCCAACGGTGGTGTCGTCGTCGATGCCGTCTGCCCCCTCGTCACCAAGGTCCATCACGAGGTGAAGACCCGCGCCGGCAAGGGCTTCACCATCGTCTACGTGGGTCACGAGGGCCACGACGAGGCGGTGGGCACCATGGCTGTCGCCCCCGACAGCATCCGCCTGGTCGAGTCGCCGTCCGACGTCGAAGCGCTCGGCGACCTCGACGAGCGCGGCGGCGCGGTGGCGCTCGTGGCTCAAACCACGCTCAGCCACAACGACTGGGCCGGTGTGCTGGCTGCGGCGCAGGAACGGTGGCCCGACCTGTGGATGCCGGGCCGCAGCGACCTGTGCTTCGCCACCACCAACCGCCAGGCCGCACTCACCGAGGTGGCCGGCGAGGCCGACGCCATCGTGGTGATCGGATCGGCCAACTCCTCCAACACCGTCGCCCTGACCCGCGTGGCTGCCGACGCCGGATGCCCTCGCGTTGTGCGGGTCGAGGGCCCCGACGAGGTCCCCGATGACCTCAGCGGTGTCGTCGGGGTCACCGCGGGTGCCTCGGCGCCCGAAGATCTCGTACGCGATGTGATCGACCGGCTCGCCCCGGCTCAGGGTGTGCGGCAGGTGTCGGTCACCCAGGAGACGGAGTACTTCCCTCTCCCCCGCGAGCTGCGCGACCTCGTCGCCGGGCTCGACGCCGCCGTGGCCGTCGGCCTGGGTCGGCCGCCGAGCGGCGTGGCATCGCGCGACCGCGATGTCGCCGCGTCCGACATGTTGGAGGCGCTCGCCACCTGACGTGCGATCATGGAGAACATGGCTTCCACCTTCACCCGCATGGACGAGTCGAACGCCGAGCAGTGGGCGACGATCTCCAGCGAGACCATCAAGAACCAGCCCCGAGTGGCCGAGCAGGTTCTAGACATGCTCCGCCAGCTCGAGGAGATCACCGACGGCTTCGCCGTCGACCAGCTCACCCACGTGTGCCAGACGGCCAGCCGCGCCGAGCGGGATGGCGCCGACGACGAGATCGTGGTCGCCGCGCTGTGCCATGACATCGGCAAGGTGGTCTCGGTGTTCAACCACCCACGCATCGCCGCTGAGATCCTGCGCCCCTACGTCCGGCCCGAGGTGACATGGATGATCGAGGTCCACCAGGACTTCCAGGGCCGCCACTACTACGGGTACATCGGCGGCGATCCCGCCGCCCGCGATCAGCACCAGGGCCATCCGTCCTACGAGCTGGCCGAGCGATTCGCCGACGAATGGGACCAGACCGCGTTCGACCCCGACTACGACACGCTCCCCCTCAGCCACTTCGAGCCGCGGGTTCGCCAGGTCTTCGCCATGCCGAAGAACCTCTGACGTCTCCTCAGCTCTCCAGGGCCTCAGTCTCCAGGGTCACAGCCAGTCCGCTACCGCCCATGAGGTCAGGGACCAGCGTCGACCAAAGGTCGCGCCATCCGGTCACACCTGGCGGCGGCATCGGTGTGACCGAGCCGTCATGCACCAGTGATCGCAAGGTCCCCACGTCCGGGGAGACCCCGTAGCGGCTCGATGCGTCGAGGTCTCGCCGGCGGGCGGGCACATGACCGGAGGCGTCCACGAGCGGTCCAGTGACCCGGGCCGACAGCAAGAACTCGAGGAGCACGGCCACCGCCGCCTGCTCATCGGAGCCAACGGTGGTGATGGCCCACGCTCCCACATCGGCAACGCTGGTGGCCGACCAGCCGGGTACCGCCACCACGGCCATCTCGTCACCCATCCGCGCCTCGGCGGCGGGGATGCCGCCTGTCGTGGAGAAGGAGAACGGCGACGGCTGGGCCGGGTCGGCTGGGCCCATCAAGCCGAGCGTGAGCCACTCCGAAAACGGACCGGCGGCGACGACGAAGGCGTCGATCTCCCCCGGCGAGGGCACCCGACCTGTAGGCGAGCCTCCGGCGAGGAGCTGCGTGAGAACGAGCGTCCGCTCCCGCTCGTCGGCGGGGTAGGACACGACGGGAGAGACCGCAGATCCGATCGGTCCCCGGCGCGCTGCCGTGGCAGCAATGACGGCGGCGAAGGTCGGGATGTCCCACCTCCGGGTCGCCCCCGCCGGGAGGGCCTCGCCTCCGCTCGTCAGCGCGACACGATCGACGACCAGCACTGGCAGCTCCAGCCAGACCGGGGCGGCGACCATCCGGTCACCCTGACGGACGAAGGACTGGGCGGCCGGGATCGTCGATGCGAGGTCGGTCCCGGCCAGGAGCTCATCGACGGGTCGCACATGGTCACGGGCCGCGGCCAGCGAGGCTTGATCGACCCAGATCACGCCCGGAAGCCGGTCGTTGGCCGCGGCATCGGCGACCTGTTCGTCGTAGTCGCCGTCGGGGAGGACGCGCAACAGGGCAGTGACGTCGTCGTGGTCCTCGTTGAAGGAGCGGATCGCCTCCTCCAGCGCTTGACGGACGGGCCCCTCAGCCTCGGTGAACCACACCTCGAGCGCCAGCGCCCGCCCGCCTCCGAAGCACGCCGGCAGCAACAGGACCGCGGCCACGACGACGCGCCAACAGCCCCGGGAGGGGCTACCCATCAGGGGCCGGACCCGACGCGGCGCCGGGCCGAGTCGAACAAGACCTGGAGATCGCGGTACAGGTGCTCAGTCGTTTCGGCGATTGCCCGGCGGGGTGCTCGACCGCCGTCTGGGACCGCCGGCGCCGGGATCGGTGGACCGATCTCGAGGTGGATGCGGCCGGGTCGGATCATCTTCGACCCCTTGGGCATGATGGCCTCGCTCCCGCCGATGCCGACGGGGATGATGGGTACACCCGTGCGGGCGGCAACGAACGAGGCGCCTTCGAACAGCTCCTGCACCAGCTCCCCGCTCTGCCGTGTGCCCTCGGGGAAGATCACGAGTGGCTCCCCCATCTCGATGACCTCGATGCAGCGACGCAGCGCCTCGCGGTCAGCGCCACCCCGGCGCACGGGGAACCCGCCAAGGGAGTAGAGGAACCACGACACGGCGCCCGGCTTCCACAGCTCGGCCTTGCCCATGTAGCGAAGCCGACGGCGCGTGACGGCGCAGATCACCAGCGAGTCGACGATAGACCGGTGAACCGGGGCCACGATGTACGGCCCCGATGCGGGGATGTGCTCCCTACCCGAGATGGTCATCCGCCAGTAGACCTTGGCGATGACCCACAGCAGTACCCTGGCCACCTGGTAGAGGGCACGGCTGGCGAGAGAGGTGGCGTGACCGACCGATCCGCTCACGCCGACCGCTCCCGCAGTCGCCACAACGCCACCACCTGGTCGACCACGTCCTCGATGTCGAGATCGGTGGTGTCGATGACCACGGCGCCGTCGGCGGCAACAAGCGGCGCGACGTCGCGGCCCTGGTCGAGCGCATCGCGACGAGCCAGGTCGGCGGCCACCTCCTCGTAGTCGAGGTTGCGAACCTCGTCACCTCGTCGCTGGGCCCGCACGACGGCGTCGGCGGTGAGGAACACCTTCACCCGAGCTTGCGGGGCAACGACGGTGGCGATGTCGCGACCTTCCAGCACACCGCCACCCCGCCGGTGGATCCACTCCCGCTGACGGCTGACCAGCTCGGCTCTCACCTCGGGGTTGGCGGCCACCAGACTGACCGCCCGCGTGACCTCGGGGCCGCGGATTTCGATGCTGGCATCGGTTCCGTCCACCGTGATGCCTTCGACCGTCACCGTCACCTCGACCTGGGTGACCAGGTTCGCCATCGCCGGGCGGTCATCGGGATCGACGCCCGTCCGCAGCGCCGCGAAGGTGATGCCCCGGTACATGGCACCGGTGTCGAGGTAGTCGAGGCCGACGACCTCGGCCACCCGCCGGGCCACCGTGCTCTTGCCGGTGCCCGCCGGTCCATCGATGGCG
This sequence comes from Acidimicrobiales bacterium, assembly GCA_036397895.1. GTDB lineage: Bacteria > Actinomycetota > Acidimicrobiia > Acidimicrobiales > DASWIA01 > DASWIA01. The sequence goes on from DASWIA010000055.1 coordinate 142,568, forward strand.
ACCACCGAGGCGAGGGCTTCATCTGTGACGGGGTCACTCACGGCGTCATCGTTGCAGAGCGCGATCCACAGCACTACACACCGGGGAGACGGGCCGTCCGGGTAACCCGATCCCACAGCTTCCAGAACGTCGGGAACGTCTTGGCAACGCACTCGGGTCGGTCGACGGTGACCCCGTCGACGCTGGCCGCGCCGAGCACCGCGGCGCTCATGGCCAGCCGGTGATCGTCGTGGACGGCCACCCGGCCACCGGCGGCACGCCCGGCCCGGCCCACGATGTCGAGCCCGTCCTCATGCTCGCGGGCCTCGACTCCGGCCGCGGCGAGCAGATCGACGACGGCGCCGATGCGGTCGCTCTCCTTGCCGCGGATGAACCCGATGCCCCGAAGACGGCTGGTGCCGGAGGCGACGGCGGCCACCGCGGCCACGGTGGGCGCGGTGTCGCTGATGTCGGAGAGATCGACGTCGACGGCCCGGAGATCGCCGACAGGAGGACCCTCCACCGCCGTCGACACCCCGCTCTCGACCACGGTGGCACCCATACGCTCGAACACGTCGAGAACCGCCACGTCGCCCTGCCACGCATCGCGCGTCAGATCAGCCACCGAGCAGCGGCCCCCGCTCACCGCGCCCAACGCCCAGAAGTACGACGCCGAGGAGGCGTCAGGTTCGATGGCGAACCGAGCGTCGGCGTAGGTGCCCGGCGGAACGACCACCATGGCATCCCCTACCTCGACCTCGACACCGAAGGCCGCCATCACTCGCGCCGTGAGCTCGGCGTAGGGACGGGACACGAGCGGTGACGTGAGCGTGATCTCGAGACCGGCGACGGTGAGCGGAGCGACGAGCATCAGCGCGGTCAGGAACTGGCTCGAGACGTGGCCCGGCAGCTCGACTCTGCCCCCGGCGATCACGTCAGGCGGGGTGATGACGACGGGGAGGTGCTCCGGCCGAGGTGCTCCGGCGCCGGCGGCCGGCTCGACGGTGGCGCCGAGGGTTCGGAGGACGTCGAACAGCGGCCCCATGGGGCGCTCCCGCAGCTGCGGGTCGGCGTCGAGGGTGGCGGGCCCGTCGCCGATGGCCAGCACTCCGGCCAGGAACCGGCCCACCGTCCCCGCTTGGCGGGCGTCGATCACCGCTCCGGCGGTGCGGGGCCGGCTGCCAGAGCCTTCGATGGCGACCACGTCGCCGTCCCGAACCACCGAGCGACCGAGGACCGAAACCGCATCCACCATGGCGTCGGTGTCGTCGCCGTCGGGTACGTCCTCGAGCACCGACGCTCCCTCGGCCAACAAGGCGCAGACCAGTGCCCGGTTGGCGACGCTCTTCGAACCGGGCACCACCACGGTGGCGTCCACCGGTCCCGGTACCGGGTCGACGTGGCGTGGTTGGCTCACGATTCGTCGGTGTCGAGCCGCGTGGTGGACGGTCGGTAGGCACGGGCAACCAGACCGCTCACCAGGCGCTCGCTGGCCGCGGCGGGGACCACCACGATCAGCACTCCGGCCTCGCCCTCGGCCGAATGGGCGATCTCGATGTCGGCGATGTTGACCTCAAGCTCCGACGCCAACGTGGTCACCTCGGCCAGCACCCCGGGACGGTCGGGCACCGGTACCCGCACGACCGCCATCGGACCTTCGGTGACACCCCGGGCGGGAAGGTTCACCCGGGCCGTTCGCGCTGCCTCGAGCGCGTCGAGCAGGCCGCGACGGTCGGCGGCAGCTACCAGGTCGCGGGTGCGCTGGAGGGCGGCGATGAGGTCGTCGAACACCTCGGCGATGGCCGTCCCGTTGGCCGAGCAGATGTCGGGCCAGATGCCAGGGTGTCCGGCGGCGATGCGGGTCATGTCACGAAAGCCGCCGGCGGCCAGACGAAGCAGCGCCCGGTGCTCATCCGCCCGCTCCGATGCCAGGCTCATGAGGGTGGCGGCGGTGAGGTGGGGAACATGGCTGACCATGGCCACCAGCCGGTCATGGGCGGCCGGGGGCACGGCGATGACCTCCGCGCCCAGGGAACGCACCATGCCCCCCACGATGGCGAAGGCGGCCGGGGCGGTGTTCTCGTCGGGTGTGAGCACCCAGGTGGCGCCCCGGAAGAGGTCGGGGTCGGCTCCTTCGATCCCTTCCTGTTCGCTGCCCGCCATCGGGTGGCCCCCCACGAAGCGGGGATCGGCCAGCGTCTCGGTGATGGGGGCCTTCACGCTGCCCACATCGGTGACCACCGGTACGCCGGCGTCGAGGGCCGCGCGCGCCGCGTCCACCACCGCGCCCACCGGCGTGGCGATGACGGCCACGTCGGCCCCCGCCACCTCACCCACCTCGTCGAGGGCGCCGAGCTCAGCGGCGCGTGCGGCCCGGGCCTCGTCGTGATCGACGCCTGTGACCCACCAACCCTGGCGTCGGAGGGCCAGGCCGACCGAGCCGCCGATCAGACCCGTGCCCACGATGGCGGCACGACGCGGCTCAGCCGGGGAGATCATCGCGCAGCCCCACGGCACCGTGGAGGTAGACGTGGTGCAGGTCTGAGCGGTCGCGCTCGGTGCTGATGTGCATGAGGACCCGCACACATCGCCGCGCACCACCGGAGATGTCGAGCTCACGGGCACAGATGAGCGGGACGTCGCCGAACCCGATCGACCGGGCGGCAGTGGCCGGGAAGGTGGAGTGCAGATCGTCGGTGGCGGTGAAGATGACCGAGATCACGTCGTCGTGCTCGACGTCGTTGCCCTCGAGCATCAGCGGCAGCAGCTCTTGTACGCGCGCCTCCATCTGCGCGGCGGTGTCCTCGTCGAGGGTGGTGGCGCCGCGCAGCGCGGCCAGCTTCCGTGGCACGACCGGCGATCCTACGTGGCGACGGCTTCGCTGAGGGCCCTGATCTCGTCCGCGGTGAGCAGGCGCCACGCTCCCGGACCAAGCTGGCGGTCACCGATGGGGCCGATGCGGGTGCGGACGAGACGGAGGACTGGGTGGCCGACGGCCTCGCACATCCTCCGCACCTGGCGGTTGCGGCCTTCGTGGATCGTGATGCGCAGCAGATCGGGGCCGACCGCAGCCACCTTGGCAGGAGCGGTGAGCCCATCGTCGAGCTCGACACCCTGGCGCAGCGAACGAAGCGCTCCGGCCGACGGGCGGCCAGCCACGTGAGCCAGGTACTCCTTGTCGAGACCGAACGAGGGGTGGGTGATGCGATGGGCGAGCTCGCCGTCGTTGGTGACCACGAGCAACCCCTCGGTGTCTGCGTCGAGCCGGCCGACCGGGAACACACGGGGGTCCGACGGTACGAGATCGATGACGGTTCGGCGCCCGTGGGGGTCCGATGCGGTGGTGACGACGCCGGCGGGCTTGTTGAGCAGCAGGTAGACGAGATCGGTGTCGGCCGCAACCAGGGCCCCGTCGACCTCGATGCGGTCGACGGCGGGATCAGCCCGGTCGCCGAGCTGGGCGACGGACCCGTTCACGGTGACCGAACCGCCCTCGATGAGCTCCTCGCACACTCGGCGACTCCCGTAGCCGGCCCGGGCGAGCAGCTTCTGGAGGCGGACACGCCCGCCGTCGCCGCCGGAGGCGGCAGTCACTCCGAAACGGCCGGCACCGCGTCGTCGGCCAGCCCGTCGTCGGCCGGCCCCGTGTCGAGGCGGAGGCCGTGTTCGAGCGCCTCGACCACATCGGCCCCGGGGACGAACTCGCCCAGCGGCGGCAGGTCTTCGAGCGCGTCGAGACCGAGCCGCTCGAGCAGCTTGGAGGTGGTGCCCAACATGGCGGGGTTCCCCGGGCTCGGGTCGCGACCCATCTCCACCACGTAGCCCCGCTGGGTGAGGCTGCGAATCACGCCGTCCACATTGACCCCTCGGATGGCAGCGATCTGGCCCCGGCTGATCGGCTGCTTGTAGGCGATGATGGCCAGCGTCTCGAGCGCGGCGGCCGACAAGCGCGCCGATTGACCCTCGAGCACGAAGCGCTCGACATAGGACGCGCAGTCGGGATGGCTCTGGACGCGCCACCCTCCCGCCACCCGGACCAGCTCGAATCCTCGGTCGGTGGCCGCGTAGTGGGCGGCGAGGATCTCGCAGCGGTTGCGGACCTCCGAGGCGCTGACCTCGAGCAGCTGCGCCAACAGGCTCTCGCCGGCCGGCTCGGTTGCGACGATGAGAAGCGCCTCGAGGGCGCGGTCGAGGTCGCCGGCGTCAGCCGTCATAGGCCTCCGCCCCGACGAGGTCCGCCGCGGGCGGCACCTCGGCGCCGCCGGTCCACACCACCACCAGCTCACCGAACGAGGACGCCTGGCGCAGGTCGACGTAGTCCTGCTTGTAGAGCTCGAGCAGGGCGAGGAAGCGGACCACCACCTCGATGCGGTCGACGAGTCCGGCGCAGATGGCGCGGAACGACAGGCGGCCGGCGCGGGGCAGCTCGTCGAGCAGCTCGGCGACGGCGTCGGTGACGCTGGCCCGGATGATCGTGATGTGTTCGAGCGACACGCGCGGCTCAGGCCTGGGGACCATGGCCCGGAGGAAGGCCGAGCGCAGGTCGTGGGGCTCCACGCGTTCCAACACGTCGGGGGCGAGATGGAGGAAGTGGTCCTCAGGGCCGGCGAGCCGGGGGGCGACACGCCCACCGAGGTCGGCGAGTCGCCGGAGCTCGCGCCCTGCGTCCTTGAACGTCTTGCACTCGAGCAGGCGGGACAGCAGCAGGTCGCGCTCCTCCCACAGACCCAGCTCGTCGTCGAGGTCGATGTCGTCGTCGATGGGGAGCAGCCGTTTGGTCTTGAGCTCGACGAGTACAGCGGCGATGAGGAGGAACTCGGTGGCGATCTCGAGGTCGAGCCGGCCCAACCGTTCGACCTCGGCCAGATAGGCGTCGACGATGGTCGACAACGAGACGTCGTAGAGGTCGACGGTGTCGCGCAGGATCAGGTCCAGCAGCAGGTCGAACGGACCTTGGAACACGGGGGTGGAGACCTCGACGGCCATCGCAACAGCGTATTCGCCGCCCCCCTCCGCACCGCGAATGGTCTGGGGGTCCTCGACCGGGTTGGCTACCCTCGCCCGCCATGACGCGCGTGCTGTCGGGCATCAAGCCCACCGGTCAGGTCACCTTGGGCAACTACCTGGGCGCGCTCGCTGGCTGGGTGGACGATCAGCACCACCACGACAGCTTCTACTGCGTCGTCGACCTGCATGCCCTGACCGTCCCTCACGACCCCGCCGAGCTGCGCCAGCTCACTCTCGAGCAGGCACAGACGCTGTTGGCGGTGGGGCTCGACCCGGCGGTCTGCACCCTGTTCATCCAGAGCCACGTGCCCGAGCACACCGAGCTGGCCTGGCTCATGGAGTGCAACGTGGCGTTCGGTGAGCTCCGGCGCATGACACAGTTCAAGGACAAAAGCACAGGTCACGACTTCGTGTCCGCCGGCCTGTTCACCTACCCGGCGCTGATGGCGGCGGACATCTTGGTCTACGGCGCCGACCGAGTCCCCGTCGGTGACGACCAGGTCCAGCACCTCGAGCTCACCCGCGACATCGCCATCCGGTTCAACAGCCGCTACGGCGACACGTTCATCGTGCCCGACGCCGCCGTCCCGACCGTCGGCGCCCGGATCATGGACCTCCAGGACCCGAGCCGGAAGATGGGCAAGAGCGAGGATTCTCCCCAGGGGACGGTCCTGCTGTTGGAGGATCCCTCGACGATCGCCAAGAAGATCAAACGGGCTGTGACCGACAACGACGCCGAGGTCCGATTCGATCGGCATTCCAAGCCCGGAGTGTCGAACCTGTTGGCCATCCTCGGAGCGGCAACCGGACGGTCACCCGAGGACCTGGCCGGCCAGTACACCCGGTATGGACCGTTGAAGTCCGACACCGCTGATGCCGTTGTCGCCCTGGTGGAGCCGGTCCAGGCCCGGTACGCCACGCTGGCCGCAGATCCCGCGGAGACCAGTCGCCTGCTGGCCAAGGGTGCGGCCAAGGCGTCAGAGGTCGCTGCCACCACCCTGAGCCGGGCCAAGGAGGCGATCGGCCTCCTGCCGCCAGCCTGAGTCTGAGATCGAATCAGCGATCGGCATCGTCGAGCACGTCGGCGATGGGGCGAGGGATGGTCCACTGGTCGGGCGGGAGGTGGTGCTCGGCGGCCCAGGCCACGGTGAGGGGATCGGACCCCGCCAGCGCCAGCATCTCGCGGCCCAGGCGCGGGTGCTGGAGGTACAGGCCGACCCGGCGGATGAACCCCCGACTCCGACGCCAGTCGTCGATGGTCTCGGCGCTGGCGACCATCCCGCACAGGGTGGCCACCACCCGCCCGTACACACCGAGACCGGCGTCGAGCTTGCCGACATCGTGGAGCAGGGCGGCCGCCAACACCGCCGAAGTGGCGTCGCCTCCCAGGGCCCGAGCGACCTGGCGTGCGCCGGCCACGGCCTGGCGCCGGTCGGCGCGTCCCATCCGAAGCCACAGGTGGTGCTCGGCATCGGTGAGGATGCCACCGACCCAGGCCTCATCCCCCGAGCCGGGCCCCCGGGGGATGACCAGACCACCGAGGCGTCGGGCGAGGTGGGCCAGGTGGGTGGCGGTGAGGGGATGGGAGACCGGTGGCGGGTTGGCAGTCACAGCAGCTCGAACCACAGGCCGATGGCGCCTTCGAACACGGGGCTCAGCACCCCGGGCACGGCGAGCAGGAAGATCAGGAGGAGTCCCATCGAGTAGCGGCGCAGGCGGAGCCAGGCCGGCCACCAGGGCCGGGGCAGCAGCCGTTCGACGATCGCCGATCCGTCGAGCGGGGGGATGGGGAGGAGGTTGAAGGCAGCAAGGATGGAGTTCACGAAGCCCACGTAGACGGCAACGAACCACGGCGTCGACTCGGGTGTCAGCAGCCGGGTGACACCCGCTGCCATCACGGCGATGACGATGTTGGCGGCCGGCCCGGCCAGGCTGACCAGCAGGCTGTGGTTCCGGGGATGTCGCATCAGCCGCGGATTCACCGGCACGGGCTTGGCGTACCCGAAGATCCCGAACGAGCTGAAGGCCAGTATGGCCGGCAGGATGATCGAGCCGAACGGGTCGAGGTGCCGGAGGGGGTTGAGCGTCAACCGCCCGGCGTTTCGGGCGGTGGGATCACCGAACCGGTAGGCGGTCAGCCCATGGGCAATCTCGTGAAGGATGACCGACGGGATCAGCGCAGCCACCAGGGTGATGCTGATGGCTAGGGAGCTCACGAGATCCGAGGGTAGGGGAGCGTCGGGCGGGAGCCCGGTCGGCTTGGTGTCAGTCCGCGCAGTTGATGCAGTAGCGAGCAGCGGGCATCGCCTCGAGCCGTGCCTCGCCGATGGGAGCTGAGCACTTCTCGCACAGGCCGTAGGTGCCGGCATCGAGCCGTTGGAGCGCCGACTCGACATCAGCCAGCTCGGCTTGGAGGGACCGGAATATGGCGCGCGCTTCGCCCTGTTCCGCGGCCACCTGTGCGGTGTCGGCGAAGTTGTCGTCGTAATCGCCCGCTTCGTCGTTGATGTCGAGCTCGGCCATCTGCTGACGCAGCGACGCGTGCTCACGCTCCAACGAGGAACGAGCCCCCTCGGCATCGGTCACAAAGCGGAGCCTACCGACTGGAGTCGATGTTGAGAGCCATGCCCACATCGATGGCCTTTCGACCCAGCGCCTCGGCGACCGGTGCCGACGTCATCGCACCATGGACAGTGTTGACACCAGCACCGAGCCCGGCGTCCGCGGCCACGGCCCCGGCCAGCCCTCCCCGCTCGGCGATGTCCAGAACGTAGGGAAGCGTCGCATTCGTCAAGGAGTAGGTGGAGGTGTTCGGCACGGCGCCGGGGATGTTGCCCACGGCGTAGTGGATCACACCGTGCTGCTCGTAGACGGGGTCGTCATGGGAGGTCTCATGCGTGGTCTCGATGCACCCCCCCTGGTCTACGGCGACGTCAACGAGGACGGTGCGGGGCTTCATGCCGGCCACCATCTCGGTGGTGACGACCGTGGGGGCGCGGCCGCCGGGGATGAGCACCGCGCCGATCAGCAGGTCGGCATCGGCCACGGCTCGCTCCACCGCTCCCCGGTTCGACGCCAGGGTGAGGATGCGCCCCTTGTGGATCTGGTCGGTGAAGCGGAGACGATCGAGGTTGTTGTCCAGCAGGTGCACCTCGGCCTCCATGCCGGCCGCGATCCACGCGGCGTTCCACCCGACGTTTCCGGCCCCGATCACCACCACCCGCGCCGGGCGAACGCCGGGTGCCCCACCCAGGAGCACACCCCGTCCGCCGGCGTGGCGCTCGAGGTAGTGGGCGCCGATCTGGGTGGCCATCCGGCCGGCCACTTCACTCATGGGTGCCAGCAGGGGCAGGCGCCCGATCCGGTCGGTGACCGTCTCGTAGGCCACACTGGTCGCCCCCGAGTCGATCAGGGCGTCGGCCACCTCGGAGTTGGCGGCCAGGTGGAGGTAGGTGAAGAGGGTGAGCTCGGGTCGCAGGAAGCGGTACTCGTCGGGTTGGGGTTCTTTGACCTTGACGACCAGGTCGGCCGCCCAGGCGTCCTCGGCGGACACGGTGGTTGCCCCGGCCGCCTCGAGCTCGGCATCGGGGATCGACGACCCCTCACCCGCGCCGAGCTCGACGATCACCTGGTGGCCGTGCGCGGTGAGCTCCCGCACACCGTCGGGGGTGATGGCGACGCGGTGCTCCCCCTGCTTGGTCTCGGTGGGGACGCCGACTCTCACCGGGCCAGCTCCTGGTGCCGCAAGGCCAGCAGGCAGCCGATGATGGTCTTGGCATCGGTGATCTCGTCGGCGGCGACGCGGTCGGGGATCGACGCCAGCGGCACGCGGTGCACCGTCATGTGTGCCTCCTCCGGGCCCTGGAGGTCGGTGTCCACCTCGGTGAGCCCCGTGGCGAGGTACACGTAGGACTCCTCGTCGGAGAAGCCGGGGCTGTTGTGGAAGTGGGCGAGGAGGGTCAGCCGTTCGGCCTCGAGTCCCACCTCCTCGACCAGTTCGCGGCGAGCAGTGATCTCCGGTGGCTCGTGGGCGACGTCGCGCTTGCCGGCCGGGATCTCCAGGACCGAAGCGTCGAGCGCCGCCCGGTACTGGCGCACCAGCACCACGTCGCCGTCGCGGGTGAGCGCGACCACCGACACCGCGCCCGGATGGCGCACCACGTCGCGCCGGAAGCGGCTGCCGTCGGGGGCCTCGAACTCGCCCTGGTTGAACGAGACCACCGTGCCCTGGTGGAGCAGGTCCTCGTCGAGGGCCCGGAAGCCTTCGCTGCTCAACGCCCGATCAGCCGAGCTCAGTCAGCGACGGCAGCCGGCTCAGGCTCCGGCACCGGTGCCCGGGCGGCAAGTGCCGCCCCGATCAGCTCGCGAAACAGGGGGTGAGGCCGGTCGGGACGGCTCTTGAACTCGGGGTGGGCTTGGGTTCCGACCCAGAACGGGTGGACCGGTAGCTCGACGAACTCGACCAGGCGCCCATCGGGCGAGGTGCCCGAGCAGACCAACCCGGCCTCGACGAACCGGGTCCGGTACTTGGGGTTGAACTCGTAGCGGTGGCGGTGCCGCTCGTAGACCACGGCTTCGTCGTAGGCCCGCTGTACCTGCGTTCCGACCTCGAGCTTGGCCGGGTAGGCCCCCAGCCGCATGGTGCCGCCCTTGTCGACCACCTCCCGCTGCTCGTCCATGAGATCGATGACGGGGTGGGGCGACTGGCGGTCGAACTCCGACGAGTTGGCCCCCGACAGCCCCAGCACGTCGCGGGCGAACTCGATGACCATCACCTGCATGCCCAGACACAGCCCCAGGCACGGAAGACCGTGCTCACGAGCCCAACCGGCGGCGGCGATCTTGCCCTCGATGCCACGCTCGCCGAACCCACCGGGGATCACGATGGCGTCGAGGTGCGCCAGCCGCTCCTCGGCGAGGAGGCCTTCGACGTCCTCGGCCTGGATCCAGTCGACCTCGATGCGTGCACCGTGGTGGATCCCGCCGTGGCGCAAGCTCTCGACCACCGACAGGTAGGCGTCCGGGAGCGCCACGTACTTGCCGATGATGCCGACGCGCACCTCGGTGTCGGCGGCGGCGTGGCGGTCGACCAGCGCCGACCAGCCGGACAGATCGGGGTCGGGCGCTTCGATGCGCAGCAGCTCGCAGACGTAGTCGTCCAGGCCCTCCTCCCGCAGCACGAGGGGGATCTCGTAGATGTTGTCGGCGTCGGCGGCGTTGATCACACCAACCTCGGGCACGTCGCAGAGATCACTGATCTTTCGACGAAGTCCGGCGCCGATGGCCCTCTCGCTGCGGCAGACGATGACGTCGGGCTGGATGCCTCGACCCCGCAGCTCGGCTACGGAGTGCTGGGTGGGCTTGGTCTTCTGCTCTCCCGACGGCCCGATGAAGGGAACAAGGGTGACGTGGAGGTACAGGACGTTGTCGCGGCCCGCCTCCTTGCGGAACTGCCGGATGGCCTCCAGGAAGGGAAGGATCTCGATGTCACCCACCGTCCCGCCGACCTCGGTGATGACGACGTCGACGTCGTCGGTGGTGAGGCGGTTGATGCGGCGACGGATCTCCTCGGTGATGTGAGGGATGACCTGCACGGTGGCGCCGAGGTAGTCCCCCCGGCGCTCCTTGGCCAGGACGGTCTGGTAGATCGAGCCGGTGGTGGCGTTGGAGTCCCGGCTGAGCGCCTCGTCCACGAAGCGTTCGTAGTGCCCGAGATCGAGGTCGGTCTCGCCGCCGTCGTCGGTCACGAACACCTCGCCGTGCTGGAACGGGCTCATCGTTCCCGGATCGACGTTGATGTACGGATCGAGCTTCTGCATCACGACCCGCAGGCCACGAGCCTTGAGCAACCGTCCGAGCGATGCGCCGGTGAGACCCTTGCCCAGTGAAGAGGCAACGCCACCGGTCACGAAGATGTGCTTCGTCACGGGATCCCAACGTACCCCACCAAGGGCAGGTCGCGCCGGATGATCAGCACATGATCAGAATGTGATCAGGATCGGGGTCGTGCCGCGGCGTCGGCCAACAGCTCGTCGGCGTGTGTCCGTGCCGTGTCGCTGCGGGACCGTCCGGCCAGCATCCGGGCCAACTCGGCGACCCGCTCCTCGCCGTGAACCTGGGCCACCTCTGAGCGGATCTGGTCGCCATTGCTCGACTTGGTGACCACGAGATGATGGTCAGCGAACGCCGCCACCTGCGGGAGATGCGTCACCACCAGCACCTGGTGGCGGTCGCCCAGCTCGGCGAGGGCACGACCGACCGCTTCGCCGGCGGCACCGCCCACTCCGGCGTCGACCTCGTCGAAGACGAGCGTCGGGGCATCGCCGCCGAGGACGAGGTTGAGCGAGAGCATGACCCGGCTGAGCTCGCCGCCCGATGCCGCTGATGCCACCGCCACCGGATCCTGACCAGGGTTGGCGGACAGCAAGAAGGCGACGTCGTCACCTCCTTGGCCGTCAACGGTGACGGACAGCGTCGCCCCGCCGAGGGCGAGATGGCCGAACCACCGGCCCACGTGGTCGGCCAGCCGTGGGGCAGCGCCCGATCGCACGGCCGCCACCTTGGCTCGAGCCTCGGCCAGCGCCTCGAGCGCTGCTGCCCGGTCCGCTTCGAGGCGGGCAGCCGTCTCCTCGTGTTGCTCGACGGCACAGATCCGCTCGGCGATCTCGGCCCGGTGGTCGAGCACGCCCGCCAGGTCGTCGCCGTGCTTCTTCACCAGGTCGGCCAGCAGGCGCCGGCGTTCCTGCACCTCGACGAGGCGGGCGGGATCGGCTTCGAACGACTCGGACTGATCACGCAGGCCGGCCGCGATGTCGTCAAGATCGGCGGCCAGGTCGGCGAGCCGGCCAGCCGGCTCGTCCAGCAGCGGCATCCTCGACACCGCGGCCAGGGCCTGGCGCACGAGATCGCCGGCGCCGTCGTCGTCGCTGAGCAGGGCGTGGGCCCGGCCGGCCGCCTCCCGCAGGTCCTCGGCGCCGGCGAGACGGGCCTCGTCGGCTTCCAGAACGGCATCTTCGTCGGGGTTGGTGAGACGGGCCGCGTCGATCTCATCGGCCTGGAACCGCAGCAGATCGAGCTCTCGAGCCCGAGCCTGCTCGTCACCGCCGATCGACTCGAGGTCAGCGTCGATCCGACGGATCTCGCCGCGGGCAGCATCGACGGGACCGAGGTCGGTGCCGGCGAAGGCGTCGAGGGCGGCGCGCTGGGCACCGGGGCTCACCAGCCGCTGGTGAGCGTGCTGGGCGTATACCTCCAGCAGCGGCTCGATGCGCTCCGCCAACGCCATCGCCCCCGCCATGCGCCCGTCGATGTAGGCCCGGGACCGCCCGTCGGCGGGTACGACCCGGCTGAGCACGACCTCCTCGTCACCGACCAAGAACCGCCCCTCGACCGAGGCGTGCGGGGCTCCGGTGCGTACCAGAGCCGGTGATGTCTTGCCGCCGGCGAGTAGCTCGAGGGCGCCGACCACCATGGTCTTGCCCGCGCCGGTCTCACCGGTCACGACGGTGAGACCGGCGCCGAAAAGCAGGCGCGCCTCGGCGACCACGCCGAGATCTCGCACGATCAGCTCGGTCAGCACCGCGGCCCCTACCGCTCCGGCAGCCCGAACTTGGTGCGCAGGATCTGATGGAAGTCGCGGGGCCTGAAGGTGACGATGCGGGCCGATCGCTCGGCCGCCGAGCACTCGACCACACCACCTTCGGGGAGCTGCCCCAGGTTGCGGCCGTCCACCGACACCGTGGCGGCGCGATCGTCCTCGACAGTGACCCGGACGCAGCTCTCGGGCTCCAGCACCAGCGATCGGTCGAACAGCATGTGGGGCGACACCGCGGTGACGATGAGGGCCCGGTGGGTTGGGGTGACGATGGGCCCCCGCGCCGACATGGAGTAGGCAGTGCTGCCGGTCGGGGAGGCGACGATGAGGCCGTCGGCCTGATAGGTCGTGAACCGCACGCCGTCGATGTCCACACCGAGCCGCACCGTGTGGCCCATGGGCGTCTTCTCGATGACCACCTCGTTGAGGGCGGTGGCCGGCTCGCCATCACCACTGGCGATCCCCGCCGTCGAGACCGACAGCATCATCCGCTCCTCGACGTCGTAGGCACCGCTGAGGAAGCGCTTGAGCGCCATTCGCATCCCGTCGGGCTCGACCTCGGTGAGGAAGCCGAGCTGGCCCACGTTGATGCCCAGCACGGGCGTTCCGGCCGGGCTGAACAGGTCGACGGCCCGCAGCATGGTGCCGTCGCCACCGAAGCTGACGGCCAGGTCGAGCCCGGGGAGCAGCTCGGGGGTCTCGCGCCCGAGCTCGGGACGGCCCAGGCTGGCGGCGTCCTCGGCGGGGAGGCGCACCTCGTGGTCGCGCTCGAGGAGCCAGGCGACGGCCTCCTCAGCCAGGGCGAGCGCTTGGGGGCGGTCGGGATGGGCGGCGAAGGCAACGACCGCCATCAGCGATCACCGGCGTTGTCGACCAGGGCCAGGGCGTCGACGATGGCGGCCGCGATGCGCGCCGGTGCGTTCGAGGGGGCGTTCGCGGGGGCGGCGCCGTGGCGGAGGTGCACCAGGAATTCGACGTTGCCGCCGGTCCCGGTGAGGGGTGACACCATGAGGTCCATCATCGCGGCTGCGCGCGGGGTCCACGCGGCATCCAGCCGCTCCAGCACCTCCTGCCAGACGCGGGGATCGCGGACGATGCCCCGTCCCCTGGCCACCTCGGCCCGTCCTGCCTCGAACTGCGGCTTCACCAGAAGGATCACGTCGGCGTCGTCGGTGGCGCAGGCGAAGACTGCGTCGAGGACGGCGTCGAGGCTGATGAAGCTCACGTCGCCGACGACCACCGGGAAACGACCGCCTACGTCATCGGGCTTCATGTGACGGGCGTTGAACCCTTCGACGCTGTGAACCCGGGCGTCGTCCCGCAATCGTTCATGGAGCTGGTTGCGACCGACATCGACGGCCACCACCCGTGCCGCCCCTGCCTGGAGGAGGCAGTCGGTGAACCCGCCGGTTGACGCACCCACGTCGAGCGCGGCACGGCCTTTCACGTCGACGCCGAACCGCTCCAATGCTGCCGCCAGCTTGTCGCCGCCCCTCGAGACGAACCGCGGCGGCGGGCCATCCACCACGACGGCGTCGGCGGTGGCGACCAAGCGCGCCGCCTTCGACGCCACCGCACCGCCGACTCTGACCCGCCCCGAGGCGATCAGCTCAGCGGCGCTAGTGCGGCTGTCGGCGAGCCCGCGGCGGACCAGCTCGGCGTCGAGCCGGCGGCGAGTGGTCAGCTCGAGGTCTTCGTGGCCGCGGCCTTCTTCGTCGACGACCGCTTCTTGGCCGGCTTCGCCGTGGCCTTCTCGAGCCGGGCGATCTTCTTCTCGAGCCGCTCGATGTCAGCTTTGGTGGCGAACCCGCGGCTGCTGAGCTGGCCGCGGATCTCCTTGCGCACCGTCTCGAGCAGCTTCTCGGTGTTCTTGCGGCTCCGCTCGATCAGCTCGTCCACCCGGGCTTGCGTCTGTTCACGGGTGACCTCGCCGGTCTGGACCAGGTTCTTGACGATCCCCTCGGCCCGGGCCTGGGTCATCTGGGTGAAGGCGATGCCGGCGTCGAGATACTGCTTGAGCGTGTCGTTCTGAGCCATGACGCGGAACATACTGATCGCTCGCGAAGGCCAGCAAGACCGGATCACGGCCGGTGGGATGGCATCGCCGTAGGGTGAGGGGGCCGTGATCCCCCTCAAGGACCACAACCCCACCCATCGCCGCCCGGTGGTGACGCTGCTGCTGCTGGCCGTCAACATCGGCGTCTTCTTCCTGCTCCAGCCGCAGGACACGTCGACGCGGGCGGGGGCCATCGAGTCGATCAGGTTCAACTACGAGTTCGCGGCAGTGCCGTGCGAGATCATCGAGGGCCGCCCGCTCAGCATCGCCGAGATCGAGGCCACCGTCTCGACCGGCCAGGACCTGTGCCTGTCCGACGAGGAGCTGGCCCGGGTCCCGGCCGGACGGCGAGAGGCCCCGTACCCCGGCAAGCGAGTGTGGGTGGCGATGGTCACCTCGATGTTCCTGCACGGCGGCCTGCTGCACCTGGGCGGGAACATGCTGTTCCTCTGGATCTTCGGGAACAACATCGAAGACCACCTCGGCCACGTCCGCTACATCCTCTTCTACCTGGCCGGCGGGGTGGTGGCGACGCTGGCCCACGTCGCCGTGGCACCTGACTCCAGCGTGCCTCTCGTGGGCGCGTCGGGGGCGATCGCCGCCGTGATGGGCGCCTACCTGGCCTGGTTCCCGCGCGCCCGGATCCACACGATCATCGTGTTCTTCCTCATCACCTTCGTCGAGATCGAAGCCCGGTGGCTGCTGGGCTTCTGGCTGCTGTCGCAGTTCTTCATCGGCAACGAATCCGGTGTGGCATGGATGGCCCATGTCGGCGGCTTCGTCTTCGGCTTCGGCATCGGCATGCTCGTCCGCTCCAGCCGCGCTGCCCTCCGCGCCACGTGGGCCCGTGACTGGGACGACCCCTTCCGCCCGACGCCGCCGCCCGGCCGCCTCCGACGCCGCTACTGAGCTCCTACCGGCGCAAGCCTCCTACCCGAGAGCCTCCTACCTGAGAGCTTGATCGACGAGGCGGGCGAGATCAGGCGCCACGTGAGTCGGCTCGACGCCGGCCTCGATCGCCTTCGCCGGATCCGAGGTGATCCCGCTGAGCACCAGGCCGAAGTCCCAACCCGCCCTTTGCGCCAGCAGCCAATCGGTCAACGGCTGGTCACCGACGAGCGTGCCGTGCTCGCCGGCGCGCTGGCGCAGCACGTCGGCCATCGGCTGATGGGGCTTGCCGGCCACGGTTGGTTCCACACCGGTGCTGGTGGCGATGGCGGCCACCGCCGCCCCATTGCCGGGAAGGGTCCCTGACCCGGCGGGGAACTCGACGTCGCGGTTGGTGGCTATGAACCGAGCCCCGCCGGCGATGGCGACATGGGCTGCGGCGAGGTCGACCCACCGGAGCGTCCGGGTCCAGCCGGTGATCACCGCGTCGCACGCCGGATCGAGCTCGGCGGGCTCCGGCGGTACGTCGTCGACCAGATCGGGCGGGAGGGAGACGACGGACGCGCCCCGCCGGGCCACGGCCGCCACCAGAGCCGATGTCCCCAACACCAGGACTCGCTCCCCCCGCCCCACGAGCGACGCTCCGACGTCGGCTGACGTGATCACGTCGCCCACCGCCGGGATGCCCATCGCCTCCAACCGCTCCTCGACGGCCGACGTGGCCACCGACGCGTTGTTGGTGATGAAGACCACGCGGTGGCCGGCAGCCCGCAGCCGGCCCACGGCGTCGACGGCGCCGTCGACGGTGTCCGCGCCTCGCCAGATCACGCCGTCAAGGTCGAGCGCCCAGGACATCTCCCGATGCTGGCCGCGGATCGGCGTGAGCGTCGACCCGACCCGGTGCTAGCAAGAAGGGCCGTGCCCCGCTTCGAGCCGTTCACCGGCATCGTCTACGAAACCGATCGCGTCCGCCTGAGCGATGTGGTCAGCCCGCCCTACGACGTGCTGGACGAGGCGGATCGCCAGGCCCTCGAGGCATTGAGCCCCTACAACGCGGTTCGCATCGACCTCCCCCGCGACACCGACCGTCGCGATCGTTACGCCGAAGCCCGCTGCCTGCTCGACACCTGGCTGAGCGAGGGCGTGCTCAGGCGCGATCCCGAGCCCACCCTCTACGTGTACCGGATGGGCTTTTACGACGAGGCCGGACGGGCCCGCCAGACCGCCGGGGTCATCGGCGCCATGGAGATCAGCCCCGTCGGCGAAGGCGACGTGCTCCCCCATGAGCACACGATGTCCAAACCCAAGGACGACCGACTCAACATGCGGCGGTCCTGCAACGCCGACATGTCCCCCATCTGGGGCCTGTCGCTGGCCGCCGGGCTGTCGGCGCTCTGTGAGATGCCCGGCGGGCCCGATCTGCGGGTCACCGATCCCGATGGCGTGCACCACCGCCTGTGGCGCATCACCCAGCCCGGCATGCTCGACGCCATCTCCGAAGCCGTCGCCTCGGCGCCGGTGATGATCGCTGACGGCCACCACCGCTACGAGACGGCCACCGCCCACCGCGACGAGATGCACGCGGCTGGCAAGGGTCCCGGTGGCCACGACCTGGTGATGACCTACGTGGTGGAGCTCACCGAGGAGCAGCTCGCGGTGCGGCCCATCCACCGCCTGCTGCGTCGCCTCCCGGCGGGCGTCGATCTGGTCGAGGCGCTCGGGGAGCTCTTCGAGGTGGTGGCGCTGGGGGTGGCCGACCCCGGCTCGATGCCTGACCGCATGGTCGAGGCGGGAGGGTTGGGCCTCGTGGTGGGCGGCGATGGGTTCCTCCTGGTCCCCCGCCCCGGGAAGTTCGACGGCGTCGACGACGTGGACTCGGCCTACATCGCTCACGCCATCGCTGGCATCGGCGAGCGCATCGACGTGAGCTACCAGCACGGGGCCGGCGTCGTCGCTGACATCGTGGCCAAGGGCGATGCGGACGCCGCCGTGCTCCTCCGTCCCGTCAGCGTCGACAAGATCGCCGCCACCGCCCGAGCCCGGCAGAAGATGCCGCCCAAGAGCACCTTCTTCCATCCCAAGCTCCGCACCGGCCTGGTCTTCCGCCCCCTCGATTGACTGACCGCCGCGGTGCGACTTTCCGTCGAGAGGCGCGCCGAACGGTAGGTTCGCTCGTCGTGAGCAGCGGGGCCCCGGCCTTCTTCGACGCCGACGGGTTCATCGGCGGGTCGTGCGTCGCCTGCGGCAGGCGTCACTTCCCCGTCGCCGACTGGTGCCCGTGGTGCGGCGCGGATGGGACGGTCGAGGTCCGGCTGTCGACGGCCGGCACCCTGTGGGCGTGGACGGCTGTGAACGCTCCCCCACCGGGCTACGAGGGTGACACGCCCTATGGGTTCGGGGTGGTCGAGCTGGCCCAAGACGGGCTGCGGATCATCTCGCGCCTCACCGAATCAGATCCCTCCCGCCTGACCCTCGGCCAGGCCATGGCCTTCACCACCGTCGACGTGGGCGACGGATCGACAACCTGGGCCTTCGACCCCCGATGACCGGCGTGACGATCGCCGGAGCCGGCATCCACCCCTTCGGACGCCACCGCGGCCTCACCGCCACCCAGATGGGGGCGATGGCGGTTGATTCCGCTCTGCGCGAGGCCGGGACCCGCACCTTCGACGCCGCCTTCTGTGGCACCGCGTACGGCGGTGTCGCCGCTGGTCACCGGGTGCTCGGCATGCTCGGGCTGACCGGTGGACCCATCATCGACGTCGAGGCCGGGTGTGCTTCGGGAGCGGCCGCCCTGTCTCTGGCCGCTACCGCCATCCGCTCCGGGGAGCACCGCACCGTGCTGTGCTTCGGCATCGAGAAGATGCCCCAGGGTGTGATCCGCTCGAGCTTCTTCGCTCCCTGGCAGGAGCAGGCCGGCCTCACCCCGGCCCCGGCCTACTTCGCGCTCCGGGCTCAGCGGCTGATGCTGGACTCGAACCTCACCAAGGATCACCTGGCCCGCGTGGTGGTGAAGAACCGGGGAAACGGCGTGAGCAACGACATCGCCATGTTCCGCCAGCCGGTCACTGCCGACGAGGTTCTGGCCTCGAGGATGATCTGCGAGCCGCTGCACCTGTTCATGCTGTGCTCGCCCAACGAAGGCGCGGCAGCCACAGTCCTGGCCGCCGGCGACGGTGGGGTGCAGCTGGCCGCCTGCGTGGTGCGCAGCCACCGGCCCGGCCACGTCCTCAACGAGGGCTCCCCCCTCGCCGGGCACGTGGACCTCGATCCCGTCCCGCCCTCGACGCTCGCCGCCACTGTGGCGTACGAGGAGGCGGGGATCGGCCCCGACGACCTCGACGCCGTCGAGTGCCAGGACACCGACGCCGCCCGCGAGCTGCTGGCCTACGAGGAGCTCGGTCTGTGCGAACCCGGAGGCTGCGGCGACCTCCTCGACTCGGGGGCCACCGCACGCGGCGGGCGTATCCCGGTCAACCCCAGCGGCGGCCTCCTCTCCAAGGGCGAGCCCCTCGGGGCATCGGCCCTGGGCCAGGTGGTCGAGCTCACTCGCCAGCTCCAGGGCCGGTGCGGTGAGCGTCAGGTTGCCGGAGCTCGGGTCGGGTTGGCCCACACCATCGGCCGGGGCGCCAACGCCAGCGCCACCATCCTCAGCCGATGAGTGAAGCGCCCCCCGGGCGACCGGTCAGGCTGAGGGGGTGATGGGGGTGCCGTCGGGGCGAACGAGCTGGTAGGTGCCGTCGGGTTGGCGGACGGGACGGTAGCCGGTCTCCTTGAGGCGGTTGTGGTAGGGGCATCCGATGTCGCTGTTGGCGATGTCGGTGGGCCCACCCCCCCGCCATGGGTCGTGGTGGTCGGTCTGGTGGCGGTGGGGCGGCGCCCCGCAGGCGGACCAGAAACATCGCAGACCGCTGCGGTCCCGGATGGCGGCTTGCAGGCGAGCGGCGTCTTTGGAGGAGCCGGTGAAGCAGCGGCGCTTGCGACCGAGGTCGATCACGGTGGACGCCGCGTCTATGACCACCCGGCGGACGTGGCCCACCAGCAGCGCGGCCACGGCGTCGGAAGGGTGCAGCGGCCGGCCGTCGACGGTGCGGCAGATCCTCTCGTCGACCCGCTCGGGGTCGGGGCGGGGCGTGGGGTGGGCCGTGGGGTGGGCCGTGGGGTGGCCGGCCAGGCGGGCCAGCTCGACCTCCAGGGTCGTGTGGTCGATCACGATGTTGACGATCGGCTCGGGAGACTGGGCGTCGGCGGGGGTGGCGGCCGCCCGCCGGAAGATCTGGTGGAGGGCGTCCATGCGCCGCTGGGCTGGCGTGCGGGGGAACTGGTCGGGGGTGGCGTCGGGCCCGTACATGGCCACCGCCTCGGCCCGGTCGGCCTCCCACTCGGCGGTCTCGTAGGCGGCCAGCACCTCCGCCATCGACGCCCCCTGCAGCGCCCCACAGCCTGCCCGCAGCTCCCACCCCCCGTCGATTGGGTTCTGGTTGAGCGAGGCGGCGCGGCGGCGGTGGCAACGATCGGTGCGCTGTTCGGCGCCGTCGGCGTCGGCCAGGTTCTCGAAGTCACGCAACCAACCGAGGAGGGTGGTGTGGTCGGCTTCCGCGGCGAGGTCGGCGATGACCTTGTCGATCACCTCATCGAGCAGCGGTCCCACCCTGGGGTTGGCGGCCATGCGAGCCACCGCCCGTACGAACGCGGTGGGCAGCTCCCCCCGCTCATACGCAGCGGCGACGGCCGGCAGCGCCCGCAGCATCCGAGCGGTCCGCACCCGCCCGAACGCCTCCGCCCCTGACAGGCGACCCAGATGACCCAGGGCCGCCTTGGCCGTGCGGTGCCCGTCCACCAGGTGCTTGGCCGTTTCATCGAGATGACCGGCCAGCCGGTCGGTGCCCGCATCCAACCGGCGGCGCACCACCTCCACCGCCCGGGTCAGCGCCATGGCTTCCTCGGCGCTCAACCCTTCCAGATCCAGGGCTTGGAGGTCGGTGACGGCGTCGGTCAATGCCCCCACCGCGTGCTCGACCGGGATCGACATCATGGCGCCATTGTATCGAACAGGTGTTCGCTCACAACCGAATTGCTACCCCACCAGCTCGGCCATGACCTCCATTGCCTCCTTCTGGGGGGCGCCGCAGATCATCGTGGTGACGGGGCTGTCGTTCCACGCCCCGAGCCGCTCCGCGATGCGCTCCTTGGGCCCGCAGAGCGACACCTCGTCCACCAGCTCGTCAGGCACCTTGGCGATGGCCTCGGGCTTGCGACCGTCGAGGTAGAGATCCTGGATCTCCTTGGCCGCACCTTCGAAGCCGTAGCGGCAGGCCAGGTCGTTGTAGAAGTTCCTGCCCCGGGCTCCCATGCCCCCGATGTACAGCGCCAGCATTGGCTTGAGGGCGTCGCGGCAGGCCGCCACGTCGTCGCCCAGCACGACCCCCACGGTGGGCGCGATGTCGAACTTCGAGAAGTCGACACCGGCCAGCTGCTCCCCGTACACCTCGGAGAACCGTCCGGGGCTGAAGAAGATCGGCAGCCAACCGTCGGCGATCTCGCCGGCCAGGGTGACGTTCTTGGGCCCGATGGCGGCCAGGTAGATCGGGATGTCAGCCCGGCGGGGGTGCAGGATCATCTTCAGGGGCTTGCCGAGCCCGGTGGCGTCGTCGCCCTGGTAGGGGATCTCGTAGTGGGTGCCACTGAACTCGAGCGGGGCCTCGCGGGCCAGGGCCTGGCGCACGATGGCCACGTACTCACGCGTCTTGGCCAGCGGCTTGCCGTAGGGAACCCCGTGCCACCCCTCGACCACCTGGGGTCCCGACAGCCCGAGGCCGAGCAGGAACCGCCCCTCCGAGAGGGTGTCGAGGGTGGCGGCCGTCATGGCTGTGTTGGCCGGGGTGCGGGCCGGCATCTGAAGGATGGCCGAGCCGATGTTGATCTCGGTGGTGTGGGCCGCCACCCACGACATCGGCACCACGGCATCGTTGCCGTAGGCCTCGGCGAACCAGACCGAGTGGAAGCCCAGCCGCTCTGCGTGCTGAGCCAGATCGACCGTCTGGGCCGGAGGGGCAGCACCGAAGTACCCGAGGTTCAGTCCGAGTCGCATGGCCGTGACGCTAATGGTCCGTCGCGGAATTGGTGTGGCGGGTGAGGGCGACTCGGCCTCGGCGGACCTTGGCAATGATCTCTTCGGCGGTCTTGTGCCAGATGAAGGGCTTGGGGTCGTCGTTCCAGCCGTTCTAGCCAGGTCATAGCCAGACATCGCCAACAGCGCGGCGCGAAAGTGGGCCACAGCACCACCAGCGCGCCGCGCTGTCCGATCCGGAGGGCATCACACGGCCGCGAGCCCGCCAGGAACGGCGCCGACAGCGGGCGGTGCACGGGCCGGGAGCTCCGACGGAGTCGAAAAACACCAGTCATCTCGTGCGGACCCTCGTGGCTTCGAAGCCGAGCGGCCAGTCCGCTAGCCTGACCCGACCAGATGCGGGCCAGCCAAATGCGGGCCAGCCAAATGCGGGCCAGCCAAACCGGCCAGCGAAATCTAGACCTGGCCGACACGGGCCAGGGGAGCGCCGCCATGAACAAGTTCGCCACGTCGTCACCAACCGCCATCGCCGTCGGTCTCGTGGGTCTCGGCTTCGTTGCGCTCTTCTTCGCCTGGAACGGTGCCGCCGGGCGTGACTTCATCCAGGGCCAGTTCCCCTACCTGCTGTCGGGGGGCCTGGTGGGGATCGGGCTCATTGCCTCGGGCCTCACCAGCATCGTGGTGCAGAACCACCGCCGCGACACCCAGGAGCTCATCGCCAAGCTCGACGAGATCGCCGACCGTCTCAGCGATACCAGCACCCAGACGACCGAGGATCTGTCGCCTCGGGCCCTGCGAGCGCTCGAGCGCACCGAAGCCGTCTGATCGGCATCGGGCCCGCGGACCCTCGGCTGGCGGGTCGAGTCCGGCCGGCCAGCCGGCTCATCAGCCCATGTACATCAGCCCATGTACAGCTCGCGCAGCCGCACCGGGTCGCTCAGCTCGTCACCACGGATCTCGGCGTCGACGACGCCCTTGCCGACGACCACACCCAGGTCGGCGATCTCGAGGGCGCCGATGTTCTGCTCAACCAGGATCACCGTGCGGCCCGAGTCACGCACACCGGCCACGATCTTGAAGATCTCCTTCACGATGACCGGCGCCAGCCCCATCGACGCCTCGTCGATGATGAGCAGATCGGGGTTGGCCATCAGCCCCCGCCCGATGGCGAGCATCTGCTGCTCGCCACCCGACAGCGTCCCGGCAAGCTGGTTGCGCCGCTCACGGAGCCGGGGCAGGAAGTCGAACACCGTCTCGCGCTGCGATTGGAACCAGGTCGGGTCCTGACGCTGCGTCCACGAGCCCACCAGCAGGTTCTTCTCGACGCTGAGATCAGGGAAGATCCGCCGGCCTTCGGGGACCAGGGTGACGCCCTTCTCCACGTAGGTCACGGTGTTCCAGCCGGTGCTGTCCTCGCCCTTGTAGGTGATGCTGCCACTCCACGGCTGGATGACACCGCAGAGGTTCTGGACCGTCGTGCTCTTGCCGGCGCCGTTCAGGCCAAGGATCACCACGATCTCGCCCTCGTGGACGTCGAAGCTGATGCCGTGGAGCACGGGCAGGCTCCCGTAGCCGCTGGTGAGATCCCGGACCGACAGGACCGGATCACCCCCTCGGTCCACAGCGACCGGTGACGTCGTGGTTGCCGACACCGTGGACTCGGCTTCAGCCTTGCGCTTGGCAGTGGCCGTGCGCTTCGACCGGCGCTTCGGGCGCGGGGTGGTCGCTTCGTCAGTCAAGGGTCGTCGCTCCCTCGCCCATGTAGGCCTCGGCCACGTCGGCATTGCCGCGGATCTCATCGGGCTCGCCCTCGGCGAGAAGCGACCCGAAGTTCAGGACGTACACGTAGTCAGAGGTCCCCAGCACCAGCGGAACATGGTGCTCGATCATGACGATGGTGAGACCCAGCTCGCGGCGCATGTCTTTCAGTCGGTTGCAAAACGCCTGGCCCTCCTCGGGGCCGGTCCCCGCCAGCGGCTCGTCGAGCATGAGGATCTCGGGATCGGTGGCCAGCACCGCGGCGACCTCCACCATCTTCAGCACACCGTAGGGAAGGCCCTGGACCGGGCTGTGCTTGTGCTCTGTGAGGTCCATGAAGTCCAGGACCTCGAGAGCGCGGCGCCGTAGCTCCGCCTCCTCCTCCAGCACCCAGGGGGCACCCACCAGACCGGCGACCAAGCCGTACTTGACGCTCTTGTGCTGGGCAACGATGAGGTTCTCGATCACGGTGAACGAACGGACCAGCCCGACCTGCTGGAAGGTTCGGCCGAGACCACGCTTGGCCCGCTCCTCGGGCTTGAGGTCGGTGACGTCCTCGCCGTGGAGGTGCACCCGCCCCGCGGAGGGGCTGTAGAAGCCGTTGATGCAGTTGAAGAACGTGGTCTTCCCGGCTCCGTTCGGACCGAGGATTCCCACGATCTCGGCCTTCTCGACCGCGAAGCTGACGTCGGTGAGCGCCTGCACGCCGCCGAAGCGGATGGAGACGTCGTCGGTCTCGAGGATCGCCATTGGTCGCTCCTAGGGCCGGGCGCCCATGCCGCCGCCGGCGGTGGCGGGACCGGCGTCGCCGTGGTCGACTGCGAACTTTCGGAACTGGAGCCAGCCGAGCACCGGGCCGAGCTGCTGGGCGAGGCCGCCTGGGAACGAGATGAGGGTCAACAACAGCAGGAGGGCCCCGATGGCCGGCTCCCATGTCGCTTCGATGATCGAGAACGGGAAGAAGTGAAAGTTCTCGTGCGCCCGGTCGAGCAGGGTGGGCAGCACCGCGAACAGGGCGCCCCCCAGGACGACGCCCCAGCGGTTGCCGATTCCCCCGACCACCGTCATCACCAGGAACGTCAACGACAGTGAGAACCCGAAGTCAGGGGCGACGGCCACCTGGTTGATGGAGGCGAACAGAGCGCCGGCGATGCCGGCGAGGACACCCGAGATGATGAAGGCCAGCAGCTTGTAGCCGGTGACGTTGACACCCCACGACGCAGCGACGCGCTCGTCGTCGCGCAGCGCCTGGATCGACCGGCCGGAGCGTGAGGACACCAAGCGCCAGTCGAACAGGAGCGCCAGCGCCAGGAAGCCCAGACACAGGTAGGCGTACTGCACATCGGACTCGAAGAACGATGGCCGCGGTGCCTCCTGGCCGGCGCCGCCTCCGGTGAGCGAACGGATGTTGAACATCGTGCGCTCGGCGAACAGCCCATAGGAGATGGTGACCAACGCCAGGTACAGGCCCTGCAGACGAAGGGCGACCGCCCCCAACACGATGGCTCCGACCGCCCCGGTGATGGCGGCCAGGACCACCGCCGCCGGCCATGGGACGTCCATCTCGGCCAGGCCGTAGGCCGAACCGAAGGCGCCCACGCCGAAGAACGCCGCATGACCTAGGGAGACCTGCCCGGCGTAGCCGACCAGCACGTTCATCGACAGCGCCACGATGCCGTACACCGCCACCCGCGAGACGAGGTTCACGTACACGTCGTCGACCAGGTGGGGGATGGCCACGATGACCACGACCAGGGCCCCCAGCGCCACCAGGCGGGCGATGACACCCTCCCGGCTCGGGCGCCAATCGGCCTCGTCGGCCTCGAAGGCCACCGGAGGCTCGACCTGCTCGTGGGTCTCGGTTGGTTGATCCGTCGTCGTCATCTCACGCCTCCTGACCGAACAGACCGCGGGGACGGAACAGCAGGACGAGCAGCAGGACGACGAACGTCGCCGCGAACGGCGGTCCGGGGACGTCGAGCTCGAAGACGGCCACCAGCTTGTTGGCGCCGTTGGTGATGAAGCCGATGGCCAGCCCCCCGACCACCGCGCCCACCATCGAGGTGATGCCGCCCAGCACCACCCCGGTGAAGGCGGGGATGAGGAAGGTGCTCGTCATCAACCCGGGTGAGAGGTTCTCGAACACTCCGGCGCCGAGCACGCCACCGAGAGCGCCCAGCGCACCCGCCGCCCCCCACGCCAGCGTTCGCATCCGGGCCACCGGCACTCCTTGCAGCTCGGCGGCGAAGGGATCCTGCGCGGTGGCGAGCAGGGCGACCCCGGGTGGCGTGCGGAAGAACAGCGCCAGCGCGGCTGCCGACGCGGCCAGCACGGCGATGATCACCACGGTGTGCCAGGCCATCTCGACATCGAACCCAGGGATGCCGAACTTGCCATCGATGAACCGCGGGAAGGACCGGCCGCGGGGCTCGAAGGCGATGACCTGGATCGCCACCAACAGGAGCATCACGCCCGCCGTCGCCACCAACGACGTGACGGGTGAGGCACTGGCCAGCCGGCGGACCACGATAACGTTCATCAGCACCCCGAGCCCGGCGCCCAGCGCCACGGCCAGCAGCGTGGCCACGATGAGCACGAAGGTGCTGTCCGACACCGTGCGGTCGAGATCGAAGCTGCTCATCATCAGCAGGGCGGCGAACGCCGGCACCGTGCCCAGCTCGCCCTGCCCGAAGTTGATGATGCGGGTCGCCTTGAAGACCAGCGCGATCCCCAACCCGACGAAGGCGATGATCGCTCCGTCCTGGAGCCCGAACACGAGCACCTCGACGAACCCCTCGACGAACCCTCCGATGAACCCGGTCACGGCTTCCCTTCGCTCGCTCAGTCAGCGGGTGGACCCTAGAAGCCGGACTTGAACGTCTCGAGCGTCTGGTACTCCTCGGCGCCGCAGTTCCCCTGGAGAACCTGGATCTGTGATCCACCGAAGTGATCCTGAGGCGAGTAGCTGAGCGGAGGGAACGTCTTCGTCGTCAGGTTCTGTTGTTGCTCGAGCACGGCACGGAAATCCTCGCGGGTGAGGTCGTTTCCGTAGACGCCGGCGTAGCGCTTGAACATCTCGTGTTGGACCTTGGCGTTGCCCCACAACAGGTAGCCGATGTCGTCGGCGGGGGCGTTGAACTTCTGGGCCGACGCGAAGAAGTCGGGTTCGTTCTCACGCACCCAGTCGAGTCCGGGCGCCGGTGAGAAGAAGATGCCACCGTCGACGTGGGGGCAGCCGCTGCCGAGCACGGCATTGAGACCCATCGAGATGCCGACGCCGACGTACTGGAAGTCTCCGCTGTTCTGCTGGGCGAAGCGTATGTAGTCGACCGGTGCGGTCAGGATGTACACCACCTCGACGCCGTTGCTGCGAAGCTCGGAGCCGAAGGAGTTGATCCAGGACGTGTCGCCCTTCGTGTGCTTGAGGGTCTTGTAGTAGTCGATGCCCTGGGAGGCGACACCGGATTCCCACCCCTGAACCGCGTCGTCGAAGTTCGGCGTGTCGGTTACGATCATCGCCACCTTCTTCGATGGGAAGGTCTTCTTGACGAACTGGGCGAGCACCGGTCCCTGTTGGGCGTAGCTCATCGACGTGGCGAAGTACCACTGGAGCCCGCGCAGCCCGGCCTCGGTGACGCCCGCCGACAGGTACGGCACCCGGGCCTGCTCGGCGAAGCGGCCGCAGGCCTGGATCTGGTCGGTCCCGCCTCCGCCCACCAACAGGAACGCGGAAGCGGCCAGCTCCCGGCATGCCTGCACCGCGGTGGAAGGCTGGTACTTGTCGTCCTTGAACACGACGTTGACCTTGGTCCGGCCGAGGATCGGGTTCTGCTTCTCCTCGATCTGCCAACGCCAGTAGAGATCGGCTGCCTCCTCGAAGGACGTCACGGGAAGCGGGGCGGCACCAGTGACCGGAGCGTGGACGGCGACGGTGAGAGAGTCGGCCGTCACCCCGGTGCGATCGGTGCCCGACGGAGTGGCCGAGCCACCGCCACCACCCCCTCCGCCGCCGCCGGTCGGCGCCGTGGTCGCGGTGGTGCCACCGCCGGTGGAACCGGCGCCCGAGGTGCCTCCTCCGCCGGAGCTACCGCCCTGGGTGCCGCCGTCGAGTGAGGTGCTGTCGGGATCGAGCAACCCGTCGGGATCGGTCAGCGTCCCGGGATCGAAGTCTTCCTCGCCGGCGACGAAGTCGCCGCCGCTGCCGATCCCTACTGCGATCTCCTGGTGCACGCCGGGCTTCTGTCCGCAGGCCACGGCTACCAGGCTGAAGAGCAACAGGCCGGCAACCACTCGGGTGCGCGCTCGCGCATCAGGATGGGTTTCGTTCACTTCGCCCCCTCAGACGGGTGTTGTACCAAGCCTGCCACTCAGGAGAGGGGGGATGCACCCCGGCCCGCGGCTACCAGCCGGGTGAGCGCCCCGGGCCTGCTGGTGGCCAGCGCCGGTGCGGCGTCGACGGCGCCGGCGAACGACCAGAGCACCAGCACCCCGAACGGAAGGCTGGCCCACGCATACCAGGCCGACCCGGCGTCGCTGGACACCAGCTCGACCTCGGGAGCCGGTGGCTGGAACACGGACGGGGCGGGTTGCGGCTCCGGAGCCGAGATCGGGGCCGGCGGAGCTGTGAACACCGGGTCGGGATCGAACACGTTGGTGTTGGACACGATGGCCGGTGGAGGAGGCGGTGGGGTGAAGGTCGGCAGCTCGATCGGCTCGGGGATCGGCGAGGTGACCAGGCGGGCGGCCGGCAGCAGAGCATCGGCGGCCTCTCCACCGGCCAGGCTGATGACGAAGTTGGTGGAGAGATCGGGATCGCCATAGGCGAGGTTCTCGGCACCGAGCGGGCGCAGCGAGATGCCCAGGTTCTCGGTTCCCGAGGCCCACGCGGCCATGGCGAAGGTCAGGTCGAACGTCCACGTCTCGGTGGCGGCATCGAACTGGCCCGTGGACCCGAAGATGCAGTCGATGTCGGGCTGGTCGTCGCTGTGCTGGTTCTCGCCGGCGTCCCACTCCGAGACGACCATGCAGGCCTCGATGCCGGTGGGTTCGGGGTTGAGGAGAGCAACGTCGCCGCCCGCAACACCCTGGATCAGCTCCACGAACGGGTCTGGGCTCTGGGAGCTGATCTGGCTGATGATGCCGAGCACGAGGTCCCGGAAGGCCGGAGACTCGAAGGCCACGTTGATGGCGTTGGGATCCTGGTGGAGCACCAGCTGGAAGCGGTCGACCTGATGGCCGTCAGGGACCGGAGGCAGCTCGAGCTCGACGTAGGAGGCGTAGCGCTGCTGGCCGCCGAGGATGCCGACGGGCAGCGTGCCCGGCGCCACCGGCTGTGGGATGGAGGAATCGGGTGACTCAGGGATCGGCAGGCCGTCGCTGACGTCGAGCGGAGTGCCCTCCAACTCGGCCTTCAACGCCTGCACCTCGTCACCACAGACCTGGGCAGCACCGGCGATGCCGGCAACGATGCACACCACGCCCGGCGGAACCTCCGACACCAGGACTGGCGGGAGCGACGCGGTGAAGGGAGTGGTGTAGTAGGCCTCGCTGACGACGCCGATGGGTTCGACGTCGTCCTCGGCCGCCCCAGCGGCACCGGTGAGCGCCACCGCTCCCGGGAGCAGGCTGGCCAACAGCGCGCCGGCGAACCGCCGGTTCCGGCGAGAGCGGTGACTGCGTCGTTGGCGCATGCTGGCGACCTCGATCGTGATGCTTTTCACCTAGGGTAACCGTTAGGACACGGAGCGGACACTCGCGCCCTCCGGTGTTCTTTCGGCCCGACGCGGGTCAATCCCTTCCATTGTCGCTTCCGGTCACCGTCCACGTCACCCCCGAGTGGATGAGGGCACGAAGGTCACCGGGTCCTCGTTGGGCGGTGGCAGCATCCAGCTGGGCGTTCATCTGTTCGCCGTAGGTGGGACGCTCGACGGCCCGGAACACGCCGATGGGCGTGGGCATCGTCGGTCCGGTGGCCAGGCGCGACAGGAGGAAGGCCAGGCCAGGATCGGGGCGGGACTCGTCGTGGATCAGTATCGCGTCCTCCCCCGCCTCGGCCACGTTCACCAGGGTGGGGCGGCCCTGGGTGTCGAGCGCCACGCCACGCTCTCCGTTCTCGCCGAAGACGACGGGCTCACCATGTCGCAACGGGATGAGCATGGACTCACGGTTCTCCTTGGCCGTGACCTGGGCGAAGGCTCCGTCGTTGAACACGTTGCAGTTCTGGTAGATCTCTACCAGCGACGCCCCCTTGTGCTGGTGAGCCCGCATCATCATCTCCTGCATGTGCTTGCGGTCCATGTCGTGGGTGCGGGCCACGAAGGTGGCCTCGGCCCCCAGGGCCAGGCTCACCGGGTTGAACGGCGTGTCGATCGACCCGAACGGCGTCGACTTGGTGACCTTGCCCACTTCGGAGGTGGGCGAGTACTGGCCCTTGGTGAGCCCGTAGATCTGGTTGTTGAACAGCAGGATGGTGAGGTTCACGTTGCGGCGCAGCACGTGGATGAGGTGGTTGCCGCCGATGGAGAGCGCGTCGCCGTCGCCCGAGACCACCCACACGTCGAGATCGGGCCGGGTGACCGCCAGGCCCGTGGCTATGGCCGGGGCCCGCCCGTGGATGGAGTGCATCCCGTAGGTCTCCATGTAGTACGGGAAGCGGGCCGCGCAACCGATGCCCGACACGAACACCTGGTTCTCCTTGCGCACTCCCATGTCGGGCAGGGCCATCTGAAGGGCCGCGAGGATCGAGTAGTCGCCACAGCCGGGGCACCAGCGGACTTCCTGGTCGGTCTGCCAGTCCTTGCGCTTGGTGATGGGGATGTCGAGCGGTGTCTCGGTGGTGCTCATGGTGATGCTCCGGTCGGTGACGCCTCAGCCGAGGAGGTCGCGGATGGCGACCTCGATCTCGGCGAACTTGAAGGGAAGGCCCTGGACCTTGCTCAGCGAGGTGGCCGGCACCAGGAACTCGGCCCGCACCATCCGCGACAGCTGACCGAGGTTGAGCTCGGGCACCAGGATCTTCGGGTAGCGGCCCAACACCTCGCCCAGGTTCTTGGGGAAGGGGTTGAGGTGGGTGACGTGGACCTGGGCCACCTTTCGGCCGTCACGACGGACCCGTTCGACGGCAGCGGTGATCGCCCCCCAGGTGCTCCCCCACCCGAGAACGCAGAGCTCGGCGTCGGTGTCGCCGATGACCTCGACATCGGGGATGGTGTCGGCCACCTTGGCCACCTTGGCCGCCCGCAGACGGGTCATGTGGTCGTGGTTGACCGGGTCGTAGGAGACGTTGCCCGTCCCGTCCTCCTTCTCGAGGCCGCCGATGCGGTGCTCGAGCCCCGGTGTGCCCGGCAGGGCCCAGGGCCGGGCCAGCGTGTCGGGATCTCGGAGGTAGGGCAGGAAGCCTTCGGGGGTGTTGGGCTCGGTGGCGTAGCCCGGATCGAAGGCGGGCAGGTCGGCCACTTCGGGCAGCCGCCAGGGCTCCGAGCCGTTGGCCAGGTAGCCGTCGCTGAGGAGGATGACGGGCGTGCGGTACTGGACGGCGATGCGGCAGGCCTCGATGGCGGCGTAGAAGCAGTCACTGGGGCTCTTGGCCGCCACGATGGGCAATGGCGACTCGCCATGGCGCCCGTACATGGCCATCAGCAGGTCGGAGGCCTCGGTCTTGGTGGGTAGCCCGGTCGAGGGCCCGCCGCGCTGCACGTCGATGACCACCAGCGGCAGCTCGAGGCTGACCGCCAACCCCATCGCCTCGCCTTTGAGGGCGAGGCCGGGACCCGACGTGGTGGTGAGGCCGAGTGCCCCACCGAAGGCGGCGCCGATGGCGGAACCGATGCCGGCGATCTCGTCCTCGCACTGGAGGGTGCGGACGCCGAAGCTCTTGTGCTTGGACAGCTCGTGGAGGATGTCGGAGGCCGGGGTGATGGGGTAGCTGCCCAAGAACAGCTCCATGCCCGACAGCTGACCAGCGGCCACCAGGCCCCAGGCAAGCGCCGCGTTGCCGGTGATGGTGGTGTAGGTACCGGGTGCCAGCGTGGCGGGGCGGACCTCGTAGACCGTGTCGAACAGCTCAGCCGTCTCACCGAAGGCGTGACCAGCCTTGAACGCCAGGGTGTTGGCGGTGATGACGTCGTCCTTGCCCTTGAACCGGCTCTCGATGTACTCGAGGGTCGGGTCGACGGGTCGGCTGTAGAGCCAGCTCACCAAGCCGAGGGCGAAGAAGTTCTTGGACCGGTCGGCGTCGCGGGGCTTGATGCCCAGCTCCTGGACCGAGCCCCGGGTGAGGGTGGTCATCGGCACCTCGTAGACCTGGTACCCGTCGAGGCTTCCGTCTGTGAGGGGGTTGTCCTCGTAGCCGGCCTTGATCAGGTCTCGCTCGCCGAAGCCGTCGGTGTTGACGATGAGGGTGCCGCCGCGCTCGAGGTCGTCGAGGTTGGTCTTCAGGGCGGCGGGGTTCATGGCCACCAGCACGTTGGCCTCGTCACCGGGCGTTAGGATGTCGTGGTCGGAGATGTGGACCTGGAAGGCCGACACTCCGGCCAGCGTCCCCGCCGGGGCCCGGATCTCAGCGGGGAAGTCGGGCAGCGTGGCCAGGTCGTTGCCGAAGGCGGCGCTGGCGCTGGTGAACCGGTCTCCGGTGAGCTGCATGCCGTCACCGGAGTCCCCGGCGAAGCGGATCACGACCTTGTCGATCTCGCTGGTGGTGCGCTGCTGCTCAGCGGTGTCGGACACGTGCTCTCCTGGTATTTCGGTGGGCGACTCTCGCCCCCGCAGTCGACACTATCCACCCGATCCCGCTCACACCCATCATGGTTCCGATGCGCAGATGTTGGGGAGCGACACGAGGCGAGCAGTAGGGTCGTAACACACCTCTTCGACCGTTCTCGCCCAAGGAGCACACTCATGGCGCTGGGCTACGACCGCCCCCTGTTCATCTTGGCCTTCGACCATCGCGGGTCGTTCCAGAAGAAGATGTTCGGCATTCCCGGCGACGCCACGCCCGAGGAGACGCAGACCATCGTCGACGCCAAGACCCTCATCTACGAGGGTTTCGAGGCGGCGGTGTCCGCCGGCGCTCCCGACGGGGCCGGGTTGCTCGTCGACGAGCAGTTCGGTAGCGAGGTGGCCAGGGCGGCCAAGGCGGCCGGACACATCTTCGCGATGCCGGCCGAGAAGAGCGGACAGAACAACTTCGAGTTCCAATACGGCGACGCCTTCGGCGAGCACATCACCGACTTCGACCCCGCCTTCTGCAAGGTTCTGGTCCGCTGGAACCCCGAAGGCGACACCGAGATGAACAAGAACCAGGGCGAGCATCTGGCCCGCCTGTCGGAGTGGCTCCACACCAACGACCGCAAGTTCCTCTTCGAGCTGCTGGTGCCGGCCGAGGACGTCCAGATGGCCCGCGTGGACGGATCGACCGACCGCTACGACACCGAGCTGCGCCCCGACCTCATGGTGCAGACCATCACCGAGATCCAAGACGCCGGGGCCGAGCCCGACATCTGGAAGATCGAGGGCGTCGACGACCGCGGCGACTGCGAGCGCATCGCAACCACCACCCAGCGTGGGGGACGTGGCGGGGTGGCCTGCGTGGTGCTGGGCCGCGGGGCCGACGACGCCAAGGTGGACCACTGGCTGCGCACCGGGGCCGGCGTGCCGGGATACGTGGGCTTCGCCATCGGCCGCTCGATCTGGTGGGACGCCCTCAAGGGCTACCTCGACGGCGAGTTCGATCGCGGCACGGCCGCCGAGCAGATCAGCACCAACTACCGCCGCTTCATCGACGTCTACCGCGGCGCCTGAGCCCGACCCGACCTGCTGGCGCCTCAGCTCAGCCCAGCCCGGCGAGGCGCTCGGCGGCGTCGACGAAGTGGGGATCAACATTCACCACCCGGGCGAAGGCGGCGCGGGCGGCGGGGAGGTCGCCGCTGCGCTCGAGCAGATCGGCGAGCGCGTAGGTGGTTCGCAGGTGATGCTCCTTGGCCTTCTTGGGGGCCGGGGCGGACTCCAGCAGGGCGATGGCGGCGGTGAGATCGCCCTGATCGGCCAGGGATCCGGCGGCCACGATGCGGCCCTCCGACACCGCCGCCGCCGAGGGGCTGGCGCTGCGCAGCTCGTCCCACAGCTCGGTCACTCGGTCGTGGTGGCCGAGAGCCCGCTGGCAGTCAGCGAGGACAGGGTGCTGCTCGGCGGATCCGGTGAGCCGGGCGAACTCGGCGAGGTGGCCCGCCGCCGCTCTCCACTCGCCCATGCGGTAATGGATGAGGCCGGCCAGCTCCCGCACCTCGGCCACATCGGGCCAACGATCGAGCAGCGGGCGGATCGCCGATCGGGCCGTGCCGAACCGCTCCTCGGAGAACGCCTCGGCAACGAGCTTCAGCTTGGCCGCGCTCTTGGCGTCTAGGTCGGGCGACCAGGCCCGGTCCGCCCGCTCGCCGCCATCGCGCCGCGGCGTCGAGCGTCGGGGACGCGGCCGCCGAGCGCCCTCGTCCCGCCCGCGGGAGCGAGAGCCGCGGGCCCCCTCACGCCGTGAGCGCGGCGCTGGCTGGTCGCGGCGACGGCGGGGCTCCTCGGGCACGACGCCTTCGTCGATCCACACCTCCGGCTCGGGTGGAGGGCCGGCCCGGCGGGGGGCCCGGGCCCGGTCCACCGCCCGGCGGGCCTCCCGGAAGGTCGACGACGCCTCGCCGGAGCGGGCCGGCCGGCCGCGTGGCTGGGGGCGCTTGGGCCCCTGGCTCGCGCCGCCCCCAGGCGTTCGCTGCGGTCGCCCGGTGGCGGAGCGCTTGGGCGAGCGCTTCGGCCCCCCTCGACGCGCCCCGCGCCGGGTTCCGTCGGCGTTGTCATCGTCGTCGGGGCGCGGGGCCATGCGGAGCTCCAGCAAGCGGGGCGGGACCGTGCATCCCGGGGGTCGATCATCGTAGTCGGCGGGATGGGGACCCCGAAAACGGTGAAGGCCCCCCAACGGTGTGGGGGGCCTTCGAGAGATCCGGCGGCGACCTACTCTCCCAGGGGAACTTCCCCCAAGTACCATCGGCGCTGGCGGACTTAACTTCCGTGTTCGGAATGGGAACGGGTGTGTCTCCGCCGCTATCACCACCGGAAACCGGTTGCCTGTGGTTGGCGATCTTGTTGGTTTGCATGTGAGCTGCCCGAGTCTCCTCGAGAACTCCACTGTGAACACGAACATCAAGGGAAATGATCAACCCAAGCCCTCGGCCGATTAGTACCGGTCGGCTGAACACGTTGCCGTGCGTACACCTCCGGCCTATCAACGTGGTCATCTGGCCACGGGCCTTACCTGGTTGACCCAGTGGGTAACCTCATCTTGGAATGCGCTTCCCACTTAGATGCCTTCAGCGGTTATCGCTTCCGCAGGTCGCAAACCAGCAGTGCTCTTGGCAGAACAACTGGCACACGAGAGCTGCGTCCATCCCGGTCCTCTCGTACTAGGGACAGCCTTCCTCAAGTTACCTACGGTTGCGGAGGATAGGGACCGAACTGTCTCACGACGTTCTAAACCCAGCTCGCGTGCCGCTTTAATGGGCGAACAGCCCAACCCTTGGGACGTGCTACCGCCCCAGGATGCGACGAGCCGACATCGAGGTGCCAAACCTTCCCGTCGATATGGACTCTTGGGGAAGATGAGCCTGTTATCCCCGGGGTACCTTTTATCCGTTGAGCGACGGCGCTTCCACACGCAACCGTCGGATCACTATGCCCTGCTTTCGCACCTGCTCGACTTGTAGGTCTCGCAGTCAAGCTCCCTTGTGCCATTGCACTCGCCGCCTGATGGCCAACCAGGCTGAGGGAACCTTTGGGCGCCTCCGTTACTCTTTAGGAGGCGACCGCCCCAGTCAAACTACCCACCTGGAACTGTCTCTGACCCGGATAACGGGTCGAGGTTAGAGCTCCGTCACATGCAGGGTGGTATTTCAAGGTTGACTCCACAGAAGCTAGCGCTTCCGCTTCCCAGTCTCCCACCTATCCTACACAACAAGTAACAAAACCCAATACCAAGCTGTAGTAAAGGTCCACGGGGTCTTTCCGTCCTTCCGCAACTAACGAGCATCTTTACTCGTACTTCGATTTCGCCGGGTCTGTGGTTGAGACAGTGGGAAAGTCGTTACGCCATTCGTGCAGGTCGGAACTTACCCGACAAGGAATTTCGCTACCTTAGGACCGTTATAGTTACGGCCGCCGTTTACTGGGGCTTAGGTTCAGAGCTTCGCCGAAGCTAACCCTTCCCCGTAACCTTCCAGCACCGGGCAGGCGTCACAGCGTATACAGCGCCTTACGGCTTCGCACGCTGCTGTGTTTTTAGTAAACAGTCGCTTTCCCCTGGTCTGTGCCACCCTGTCTAGCTCAGGCCGCAGGGCCGTCACCTTCTAGGGTCCTCCTTCTCCCGAAGTTACGGAGGTAATTTGCCGAGTTCCTTAACCACAGTTCTCCCGATCGCCTCGGTATTCTCTACCTGCCCACCTGTGTTGGTTTGGGGTACGGGCACCGCGTCAGCTCGCTAGAGGCTTTTCTAGGCAGCATGGGATCAGTGACTTCGCCTTGTACGGCTCGGTATCACGTCTCAGTCTTGATGGGGCCCGGATTTGCCTGGTCCCCGACCTACACGCTTA
This sequence comes from Acidimicrobiales bacterium, assembly GCA_036397895.1. Classification (GTDB taxonomy): domain Bacteria; phylum Actinomycetota; class Acidimicrobiia; order Acidimicrobiales; family DASWIA01; genus DASWIA01. Next base: position 178,543 of record DASWIA010000055.1, read on the forward strand.
CCCCAGGACAACCAACGCCTGGGCTCACCTACCCTCCTGCGTCCCCTCATCGCTGGCCTCCACAGACCCGGTACGGCTCGTCACCCGAAGGTGACAGCCCCGTGCGGCATCTGCTTCAGCCTGGGCGCGGACACGGTGGTACCGGAATATCAACCGGTTGTGCATCGACTACGCCTCTCGGCCTCGTCTTAGCTCCCGACTCACCCTGGGGGGATTAGCCTTCCCCAGGAACCCTTGGGCATTCGGCGGAGGGGTTTCTCACCCCTCTTTCGCTACTCACGCCAGCATTCGCACTCGACCGCGGTCCACCGGAACGTTTACACGCCGGCTTCACTCCACGATCGACGCTCCCCTACCACTCCTGTGCAAGCACAGGAATCTGCGACTTCGGCTCTGGACTTGAGCCCCGTTACATTGTCCGCGCAGGATCACTCGACCAGTGAGCTATTACGCACTCTTTCAAGGGTGGCTGCTTCTAAGCCAACCTCCTGGCTGTCTTGGCAATCCCACATCGTTTTCCACTTAGTCCAGAATTAGGGGCCTTAGTCGGCAGTCTGGGCTGTTTCCCTTTCGACCACGAAGCTCATCCCCCGTGGTCTCACTGCTGGGTTCTGGAGTCATGGCATTCGGAGTTTGGCTGGGGTCGGTAAGCTTGTAGGCCCCCTAACCCATCCAGTGCTCTACCTCCATGACTGAACACCCAACGCTGCACCTAAATGCATTTCGGGGAGAACCAGCTATCACCTGGTTTGATTGGCCTTTCACCCCTATCCACAGGTCATCCCCTCAGTTTTCAACCTAAGTGGGTTCGGGCCTCCACGGGGTCTTACCCCCGCTTCACCCTGCCCATGGATAGATCACCAGGCTTCGGGTCTACAGCATGCGACTGAACGCCCTGTTCAGACTCGCTTTCGCTCCGGCTTCCCCTCTCGGGTTAACCTTGCCACACACCGTAACTCGCTGGCTCATTCTTCAAAAGGCACGCCATCGCGGCCACAGGGCAAGCCCCATGACGACGCTCTGACTGCTTGTAGACCAACGGTTTCAGGTACTATTTCACTCCCCTCCCGGGGTACTTTTCACCCTTCCCTCACGGTACTCGTGCACTATCGGTCGCCAATGTGTACTTAGCCTTACGAGGTGGTCCTCGCAAATTCGTGCCGGCTTTCCCGGATCCGGCACTACTTGGGGACATTGACCGGAGACTGATGCGTTTCGCGTACGGGACTCTTACCCACTGCGGTGCGCCGTTCCAGAACGCTTCCGCTACACATCCGTTTTGTGACTCCGTGACGGTCCAGTGCTCCGTCTGTCACGCCCCACGACCCCGAACTGGCAACGCCACTGGGCTATCACACCAGTTCGGTTTGGGCTCTTCCCATTTCGCTCGCCGCTACTCAGGGAGTCACTTTTGTTTTCGATTCCTCGGGTTACTGAGATGTTTCAGTTCACCCGGTT
>DASWIA010000055.1:182500-236233 GCA_036397895.1 Acidimicrobiales bacterium
GCCGTGGCTTCGATCCGCTGGTTGTTGACGTACATGCCGCCTTGCTCGATCGCCCGTCGCGCCGCCCCCTTCGACGCGGCCAGCCCGGACTGCACTGCGACCTCGATCGGGTCGGCGCCTGTGAGCACGATGCCGGCGGAGAGGTGCCCGATGGGAAGCTCGGACTCCAGCAGCCGGAAGGCGTCCTCCCCGACCGCCGACATGTCGCCGCCGAACACCACACTGGCCGCCTCCTCCGCTGATTGGCTGGCCGGGGCGCCGTGCACCAGCGTCGTGACCTCACGAGCGAGGGTGAGCTGGGCACCGCGGAGCTGGGGGGCGCGCTCGTGCCCTGCCATGGTGGCCGCGACGTCGCCCACCGGCATCAGGGTCATCCACCGCAGCAGCCGGTCCACCGCTGCGTCGGGCTGGTTGACGCAGTACTGGAAGAGGCGGTAGGGGCTCGTGCGGTCGGCACTGAGCCACACACTGGTGCCCTCGGCCGTCTTGCCGAACTTGCGGCCCTGGGCGTCGGTCAGGAGCGGCCACGTGTAGGCGTGGACCCGCTCGCCGCGCACCCGCCGGACGAGATCGACCCCGGCCACGATGTTCCCCCATTGATCGGATCCCCCGACCTGGAGCTGGCACCGGTGATGGTCGTGGAGCCAGAGGTAGTCGTGGGCCTGGAGCAGCATGTAGCTGAACTCGGTGTAGGAGAGGCCCTCGGTCCCCTCCATGCGGCTCCGCACCGATTCCTTGGCCACCATGGCGTTGACGGTGAAGTGCTTGCCGACGTCACGCAGGAAGTCGATGAGGGAGACGCCTGTGGTCCACTGGGCGTTGTCCACGAGGGTGGCGGCACCATCGACGTCGAGAAACCGGGTCAGCACCGAGCGGACGCCATCGATGTTGGCGGCCAGGGTCTCGCTGTCGAGCAGGGTGCGTTCGGCCGACCTCCCCGCCGGATCGCCGATCATGCCGGTGGCCCCACCGACGAGAGCGATCGGGTGGTGGCCGGCGTCTTGAAGGCGGCGAAGGGCCAGGATCGACATCAAGCTGCCCACATGGAGGCTGTCGCTGGTGGGGTCGAAACCGCAGTAGGCGGTGATCGGGTCGGCGCCGAGACGGCCGGCCAGCTCGTCGCGGTCGGTGGAGTCGTGGATCAGCCCACGGGAATCGAGATCGGCCAGCAGATCCATCCGGTCACGGTGCCACTCGCGAGGCTGCTGATGCCACCATGTTGGGATGGTCCCCGCCCGCCGCCGTGCGCTTGGCCCCGTCACGGTGGTGGCACTCACGTCGCTCGTCGCAGGCGCCTGCTCGTGGACGCCCGAGGTGACCGAGCCCATCTCCACGGTACGGGCCCAGACCTCGTGGGTGCACGCGGCCGACGGTTCGATCATCACCTCCCTCCATGCCGAGCAGGATCGCGAGGACGTGCGGCTGGCCGAGATCCCCCGCTTCGTCGCCAACGCCGTGGTGGCCATCGAAGACGAGCGCTTCTACGAGCACGCCGGCATCGACCTCCAGGCCATACTCCGCGCCGCTCTGCGCAACGTCGGCGAGGGTGGCGTCGCCGAGGGGGGGTCCACCATCACCCAGCAGTACGTGAAGAACGTGCTGCTCGAACCGGACCGCACCCTCAAGCGGAAGGTGCGCGAAGCGGCGCTCGCCCTCCAGCTCGAGGACCGCTTCACCAAGGATCGGATCCTCGAGCTCTACCTCAACACCATCTACTTCGGGAACGGCGCCTATGGGATCGAGGCCGCGGCGCGGGAGTACTTCGCCACCTCCGCCGCCGAGCTGACCCTGGCCCATGCGGCCACCTTGGCCGGACTCATCCGGGCACCGGCCGCGTCCGATCCCTACGGGAACCCCGATGCTGCCGTGGCCCGGCGCAACGTGGTCCTCGACAAGATGGTCGAGCTGGGTGCCGCCACGGTGGCCGAGGCGTCGGCAGCCTCCGACGAAGACCTCGGTCTTGCCGTCCGGGACGAGAGCGACCGCTATCTGGCCGGGCACTTCGTCGAGCAGGTCAAGAGGTTCGTGCTCGACGACCCCCGATTCGGCGAGACCCGTGAAGAACGTGAGGCGCTGCTGTTCACCGGTGGGCTCCGCATCCACACCACCATCGACCTCCAGATGCAGGCCGACGCCGAGGCGGCCATCGCCCGGGTGCTGTCTGAGCCCGAATCCGACCCCGAGGCCGCGCTGGCCGCCATCGAGCCCAACACCGGGTTCGTCCGAGCGCTGGTGGGCGGCCGCGACTTCTTCGGCACCGCCGATCACGCCAAGTTCGACCTCGCCTCCCAGAAGGGGCGGCCGGCAGGCTCATCGTTCAAGCCCTTGGTGCTGGGGGCGGCGATCGAAAAGGGGTTCCCGCTCGACGTTCCGTACTCGGCACCGTCGACCATCCGAATCCCCCTGGAGACGGGCGCCTGGACGGTCTCCAACTACGGCGGCGCGAACGGTGGACGCCCCGATCTCGTCGAGGCCACGGTTCGGTCGTACAACACGACCTTTGCCCAGCTCATGATGCAGGTCGGTCCAGCCGACGCCGTTGCCTTCGCCAACCGGGTCGGCATCAAATCGCCCCTCGCGGTGGTCCCCTCCACCGTGTTGGGCGTCAACGACGTGACCCCGTTGGAGATGTCATCGGCCTTCGGGACCTTCGCCAACCGGGGCATCCACCTCGAACCGACGTTCGTGGAGGAGATCCTCCGCCCCGACGGCACCATCCTCTACCAGCACGAGCGATCACCACGCCGAGCCGTCGACCGCTCGGTGGCTGATCAGCTCACGGCCGTGTTGCGCCAGGTGATCGAGCGAGGCACCGGTACCCGGGCCCGGATCGGGCGACCGGCGGCCGGCAAGACCGGCACCGGCCAGGACTGGACCGACGCCTGGTTCGTGGGGTTCACCCCCAACCTTGCGACTGCGGTGTGGATCGGGTTCCCCGAGGGACAGATCTCGATGACACCGCCGCGGACCCGCATCACCGTCACCGGCGGCTCGTGGCCCGCCCAGATCTGGCAGCTGTTCATGAGCGCCGCACTCGCCGATGAGCCGGTGATCCCGTTCGCCACGCCCACCGACGATGTGGGCGCACCGCTCGGCCCGCCGCGCCCGCTGCCCGACGTCACGCGGCTGCCACTGGCGGAGGCCACCCTTCGTCTCAAGCGCGAGGGATGGCAGGTGACGGTTCAGCGCGTGCCGTCACTCGACTTCCCACCCGGAATCGTGATCGAACAGAGCCCGGATCCGGGCGAGGAGCACGCAGTGGGCGACGTCGTCGTGCTCGACGTGAGCGAGGACTCCCCCGAGCTCGCCACCGTGCCCGCGGTGCTCGGTCAGACGACCAGCACCGCGGTAGCGGCCCTCGAGGATGCCGGCTTCACCCCGGTGATCAAGACCGAGGCGGAGCCCGGCGGTGGAGCCGAGCTGCGCCAAGGTCGCGTGTGGAAGCAGTCGCCGGCGGGGTCCACTGAGCTCGCGGTGGGCTCGACCGTCACCATCTGGGTCAACCCCGAGCCGCCCCCGACGACCCCGACGACCGAGGACAAGGACAACGGCAAAGGCAACGGCCCGCCCTGATGAGCTAGCCTCCGCTGACCCCCACGGCGTGTCGTCCACGCTGGCCGCGCGACGGGCGCAGCCGGGGGTCTACGGCGGACCGATGATCAGCACGGCGTCAGCGCGCACGCTTCGGGCTGCGGAGACCATGGAAGCAGCTAGCTGGTCGGCGACCTCGGGGTAGGCGTCGAGGTCGGCAGCGTCGACGGCAATCTCGGGGCCGTCCGGCCCCTCGCGCACCTCGCTGACGTAAGACACGTAGGGATCGTCGGGTTCCTCGGGGTGCGCAACGGTGAACAGCGCCTCGCGGGCGGCCCCCAGCACCGCCGTCGCCACATCGGCGTCGAGGCTCACGACGTTGAGGGTGAACTGGCCGGCCGCTTTCACCATCGCATCGGCCAGCTCGCCCAACGACGAGTCGTCCATGCTTGCTTCCCCGTCTGTGTCGGCGCCAGCCGGTTCCCACACCGATAGGCGAGGCCGCATCCCGTCGACGAGGTCGTAGTCGTAGATCCGCCCCTCACAGGCGACGAGCCTACCGACACGGCCTCGAAGCGGACCGGACCAGTCGTCGCCATCGAAGACCCACGTCGACCGCTGGTCGCTGACCAACAGCAGATCGTCGGTGGCGGCAGTGTCCAGCGGCTCGCCCTCGCCGACAGGCAGGTCTCCCAGGCGCTCCCACGTCAGCTCCACCGGATCCAGCCGCCACGCCGACCGGCGTCTCGCTGACGGTGCTCCGAGATACACCAGCAAGTTCCGCTGCACGCACACGAACCGTTCGAGGCCCGGTTCGGGACGCCGCGACGCACGCACGTCGCCGCTGTCGAGATCGGTGACCTGCACCTGCGGTGGATCACCGACAGGATGCTCGATGAGGAACCGGCCTCCGACCACCGACGCGCTCGCCGTGCCGATCGCTGGATCGACGCCCTGCTCCAACGTGTCGATGTCGATGGTCGCAGCCGCCACGTCGGAGCCCAGCCCCACGAGCCGCCGCCGACCAGCGTCGAACCGCCATAGGCGTCGGCCAGGGATCGGCCCCACCGGCTGCCACGACCCGTCAACGAGCCGGAAGATCGCCGCCGGTGGTGTGGCGTCGCCCTTCGGCTTGCCGTACACGAAGGACGGCGTCGTCGAGGGCGACCTTCTCGAAGCCGTAGTCGGAGGGCGAGTCGAACCGGTGGCCAGGCAAGCGTCGCCACGCCAGCTCGGCGTCCGCCGCCATTGCTACCGCCTCGGTCCGCGATGCGTGGCCGATGACCACTATCTCGCCACCGACCGCCACCGGAGTGAACCGCGCCGGCAGCGCCTCGACCGCCGGCTCCCCCCGCCGCCACGAACCCGACGCGAGCGCCGCCATCACGCCGGAGCCATGACCTTGGCCAGATCGAAGATCATGAGCAAGGCGACGGTTCGCCTCGAGGCAGAACTGAACATGGTGCGCATGGCGCGACCCACCCCTTAGCAGTTGGCGACGTTCGGAACGTAACAGACATTCAGGTCATCTCGGCACCGGATCCCGGGAACGGGCCGCCGCCTCCTTTCTCAAGAAATCTCCAGCAAACCATGAGGGACCCCAGACCGATGGCCCGGAAACTCGGGCTAGGTTCGGCTCCCCATGTCTGATCCGGTCGAGCTCCCCCGCGACGTGAGCGGGCGTCCCACCGCGCTGCGCCCGGTCGACCTCGACCGCTTCTTCCATCCCCGCACCGTCGTCGTCATCGGCCCCAAGCAACGACGGCGTCGTGCTCGTCGAGCTCTTGGGCGACGTCACCTTTCGCGTCCCACCCTTCGACAAGGCCGAGGCTCGCCGGGCCATCGCCGAGCTGGCGGGCGCCCAGATCCTGCCTGGCCGAGCTGGAAATCAACCCGCTGCTGGTCCGCTCCCGCGGACGCGGGGTCATCGCCCTCGACGCCCTTGCCGTGACACGCTGAACCACCTCTCACAGGAGCACCGATGAGTGACGACACCCCGATCCTCGACGACGAGCTGATCTACCGGCTCGATGACGACGGCGTGGCCTGGATCACCCTGAACCGCCCCCAGGCCCACAACGCCATGACCCCGTCCCAGCGCAACCGGATGATCGAGCTGCTCGAGGAGGCCAGTGCAAGCCTCCACGTCCGCTGCGTCGTGCTCGGAGCCTCCGGAGAGAAGGCGTTCTGCACGGGCGCCGACCTCCGCGCCGGCGGCAACCCCACTCCTCCCCGCCCCGACGGCGCGCCCGATCGCGCCGCCGGCGACGTGGCCCGGATGATCCAGCGCGGCGCTCAGCGCCTGATCGGCGCCATCATCGACTGCGAGAAGCCGGTGATCTGCGCGGTGAACGGAACGGCGGCAGGGCTCGGCGCCCATCTGGCCTGGGCCTCCGACATCGTCATCGCCAGCGACAACGCCAAGTTCATCGAGGTGTTCATCCGCCGCGGCATCGCCCCCGACGCCGGCGGCGCCTACCTGCTCCCTCGCCTCATCGGCGTGCAGAAGACCAAAGAGCTCATCTTCTTCGGCGACGACGTCTCGGCGACCGACGCCCTGGCCATGGGGTTGGTCAACCGGGTGGTGCCCTTCGACCAGCTCGGCCCGACGGTAGGCGAGTGGGCCCGGCGCCTCGCCGGCCAACCCACCAAGGCCATCAGCCTGGGTAAGTGGCTGATCAACCGATCGCTCGAGTCCGACCGGCGAACTGCCTTCGACGAGGAGGCCTGGGCCCAGGAGGTCGTGGTGTCGACCCACGACGCCGGCGAGGGCGTGGCGGCGTTCAAGGAGCGCCGCTCCCCCGAGTTCAGGGGCTGGTAGCCGCGTGCGCGACCGAGCGGCGGTGGTGGGGATCGGCCAGACCCGCTTCGCCAAGGTGCTCGAGGGTCGCACCGAGCTCGACATGGCGTGCGAGGCGGTGGTGAACGCCCTAGACGACGCCGGCATCGACCCCTCCGAGGTGGACGGCACGTCGTCGTACACGTTGGAGACCACCGAGGAGTTCGACCTGGCCCGCACCGTCGGATTCGGTGACCTCACCTTCTTCAGCCGCATCGGCTACGGCGGCGGCGCCGGTTGCGCCACCATCGCCCACGCCGCCATGGCCATCGCCACCGGTCAAGCCAACGTCGTGGTGTGCTGGCGCTCGCGCAAGCGGGGTGGGGGGCGGCGGCCGTGGGCGGGCCAGCGGCCCATCGTGTCGGGCCACTGGCAGTGGAGCCGCCCCTTCGGATTGGCCCGGCCGGTCGACGAGATCGCCATGCTCACCCGCCGCTACATGCACGAATACGGCGCCACCCGTGACCACCTGGCCAACGTGGCGCTGGCCGCTCGCCGCCACGCCAACCGCAACCCCCACGCGGTGATGGCAGACCGGGAGATGACCCGGGACCAGTACATGGGGGCTCGCTGGATCAGCGAGCCGCTGTGCCTGTTCGACAGCTGCTTGGAGACCGACGGCGCCGCGGCCGTCGCCGTCACCAGCGCCGAACGGGCCGCCGACACGCCTCATCGTCCGGCCTACATCCATGCCGCCGCCCAAGGGATGCATCCTCAGCACCAGACCATGACCAACTTCTTCTGCGACGACCCACTTCGCGGTCCGGCCTGGTCGGCCGCTTCCCTGCTGTGGCGGCAGGCCGAGGTGGGGCCGGCCGACGTCGACGTGGCCCAGCTCTATGACGCTTTCAGCCCGCTCATCCTGCTCTCGCTCGAGGGGTACGGGTTCTGTGAGCGGGGTGAGGGTGGGCCGTTCACCGATGGTGGGGCCATCGAGGTGGGAGGGCGGCTGCCGGTCAACACCTCCGGAGCCGGAATGAGCGAGGTGTACCTCCACGGGTTCAACCTGATCAACGAAGGCGTTCGCCAGATCCGGGGGACGTCGACGTCGCAGGTCGAGGGGGCCGAGGTGTCGTTGGTCACCAGCGGCGAGGGTGTGCCCACCAGCGCAGCCCTCTTCGTGGGGAAGTGAGGGCCGATGCTTGACTGACGACGCGACTGACGACGCGACCTACGACGAGCGGTGGCTGGTACCCGATCTCGATGACCCCGACCGCGCCGAGTTCTGGCGCCGGTGTGGCTCGCACCGTCTCGAGGTCCAACGATGTGACCGGTGCCGGCACCTCCGCTTCCCACCTCGACCGATGTGTCCGTGGTGCCGCTCGACCGACCACACCTGGGTCGCGCTCAGCGGGCGCGGCAGCGTGTGGTCGTACGTCAAAGTCCATCCCCCGCTACAAGCGGTGTTCGCCGAACAGGCGCCCTACAACGTCATCGTCGTGCAGAGCGACGACGACCCCACCATCCGCTTCGTCGGGAATCTGGTCAGCGGCCCCGATGGCGCGCTCGGCGAGATCGAGGCCGACAACATCGACATCGGCGAGCCCGTCGAGGTGGTCTTCCAGCAGGTGGCGGCCGACGTGGCCCTCCCGCGCTGGAAACGCACCGGCGATCTGTCCTTGACCGACGGGTCGCACTGACGGCTCCGTTCGGAGACCGGAAGGTATTTGAACAACTTGTGCAGGAGATGCAGCCCGGCGCGCCGAAATCCACAGGCACGAACGGATGAGGGCTGCGCTTCACGCCGGCCCCGATCCGCAGGTTCGACCCGGTGTGCAGGGGGGCTGACACCGGGTCGAATCGCGTCGGGCCCGCCACCCCGCCTCCACCCCGCCGCGTCTCGCTCAGATGCCGCTCAGATGCGGTGGATGAGGTTCATCCTCGCCGTGACGACGGGCTCGCCGGTGGCTGCATCGGTCCAGGACTCCTTGGTCACCACGAACGTCATCGTCTTGCCCTTGGATTCCTTCTCGTAGATGTCCTCGACCACCCCTTCCCCGTCGAGCACCATGCCTGCCGTCATCGGCTGGTGGTACTCGAAGGCCTGCTCGCCGTGGAGGATGATGCCGCCCTTGGCCATCAGCGGCCCGACGACCACGCCGAGCACTGCGTTCTGGTCGCCGGCGTCGGGCGGCTGATCCTCGGGGAACTTGCCGGTGAACTGCATGGCGAAGGGGAAGGTGGGCGGCGCCGGGACACCGTCGAAGCCGGCGGCCAAAGCCGCCTCTCCACTGCGGTAGATCGCGGACTCGTCGGTGACGGCGCCGGCGAACAGGCTGAGCGGTCCCCGCTCGAGGGTGACCCGGGCCTTGAAGGTGGGCATCCCGATCTTCGACGTGTCGACGGCCATCTGCTCGCTCCTCGTCTCGGTGCCGGTTTCGCCATGCATGTTTTCGGCAGGCATGTTTTCGGCAAGCATGATTTCGGGAGGCACGGTAGCGGCCCGCAGGGGCCGGGCGGCACACTAATGTGACACCGGCGTCAGGTTTGGAAGATCGAAAGGGACAGCACTGTGGGAATCCTCGACGGCAAGGTGGCCATCGTCACCGGTGCCGGCAATGGCATCGGACGGGGCGAGGCGCTGGAGCTGGCGGCCGAGGGTGCCCGGGTCGTGGTCAACGACCTGGGCGGCTCGCTGAGCGGCGACGGTGCCGACAAGCGCCCTGCCGAGGAGGTGGCCGAGCTGATCCGCGCCCGCGGCGGGGAAGCCACCGCCAACTACGACAGCGTCGCCGACTTCGCCGGGTCGAAGAACATCGTCGCCCAGGCCATCGACGAGTTCGGCCAGCTCGATGTCGTGGTGAACAACGCCGGGATCATCCGCGACAAGATGATCGTGTCGATGAGCGAGGACGACTTCGACAGCGTCCTCAACGTGCACCTCAAGGGCACCTGGAACCTCACCAAGCACGCGGCCGAGCATTGGCGGGCTGAATCCAAGGCTGGCCGTCAGCCCCGCGCCGCCATCGTGAACACGGTGTCATCGGCGGGGCTGCTGGGCAACGTCGGCCAGTCGAACTACGGGCCGGCCAAGGCCGCCATCGCCAGCCTGACCATCATCTCCAGCCTCGAGCTCGGTCGCTACGGGGTGCGGGCCAACGCGGTTGCCCCCGGCGGCGTCACCCGCATGTCGGCCGCGGTGGTGGCCGACCTCGAGGTGCGCAACGCCGAGGACTACGACGGAGAGGAGTTCAGCCGCCTGAACCCCGCGAACAGCGCGCCGATGGTGGCGTGGCTGGCGTCGGACCAGGCGCTGCACGTCACCGGCCAGGTCTTCCGGGCGGTGGGCGACGCCATCGGCCACTACCTGCCCTGGCACATCGGCGCCGAGGTGTCGACGCCCAAGGGCCCACGCAAGTGGAAGCCCGCCGAGATCACCAGTGCCGTGAACACCGAGATCTTCGGATCACGTAGTGCCGGGCTCCAGATGGGCGGCTGAGAACGACCCTCATGAGGGATCGCGACTCGCTGGCCGAGGGCCAGGCCGCCTTCACGAGCGGCGCTCGCATCGACCCCCGCATCCGATGAGCCGGACATCCGGCGTCGCCATCATAGGCGCCGGCCGCTGATCGCTCTCACCGGTCCCCACCGGGGTGGTCAGCCCCAGACGACGTCGAGGCGAGGTGGCGCGCGGAACAGCAGGCCTGTGATGTAGGGCTCGTCGGCGGACGGGTCGAGACGCAGGCCGGGCAGGCGGTCGAACAGCCGCGAGAGCGCAGCGCGGGTCTCCATGCGGGCCAGGTGCATCCCCAAGCACATGTGAGGACCGCTGGCGAAGGCCAGGTGCGGTATGGCGGGGCGGAAGATGTCGAACTCGTCGGGTCGATCCCAGCGGGTCGGGTCATGGTTGGCCGCGCCGAGGTTCAACACGATCGTTGCGCCTTCGGGGAGAGTCACTCCCTCGAGGATGGTCTGGCGGGTGGTGCGACGCAGGATCGTCAGCAGCGGCGCCTCCCACCGCAGTCCCTCCTCGATGGCTTGGGGTATGAGCCCCGGGTCGTCGATGACCGCCTTGAGCTGTTCGGGATGGGTGAGCAGCCCGCACATGAGGTTGGACGACGAGCGGTAGGTGGTCTCGGCACCGGCGGGCAGCAGCAGCTTGAGGAAGGCGACGATCTCGTCATCGGTGAGCTGATGACCATCGACCTCCGCCTGGACCAGGATCGAGATCATGTCGTTGCGCGGTGAGCGGCGCCGGTCCTCGACCACGCCGACGAAGTAGTCGCGCAGCGCCGCGGCGGCGGCCATTCCGGCATCCCAGTCGATGGTGATGCCGATCAGCTCGACGGAGAGCCGGTGGAACATCGGCAGGTCCTCACGCGGCAGCCCCAGCAGACCGGCGATCACGTTGACGGGGAACGGGAACAGCAGCTCACTGACCAGCTCGGCGCGCCCGCGGTCGACGAACGCATCGATGAGCTCGTCGACGATGGGCACGACGAGCTCCTCCTCCTTGCCGTCCATGGCCTTGCGGGTGAACGCCTGCTGGATGAGGCGGCGGTAGCTGCCGTGCTCGGGCTCGTCCATCTCCAAGATGGTGTGGCCCATCACCGCGCCCATCACCTCGGCGTACACGGTGGACGAGAACGTCTCACCGTCCTTGAGTACCGCCATGTTGGAATCGAAGGTGAGCGGGGTGAAGGAGCGCTCGGCGCCGGCGGGATCAACGATCTCGGTGTCGAGAGCGCCAGGACCATGAACGGCCACCGCGATGTCGCCCTCGACCACTGGGGTGACTTCGCGGGCGAGGGCCATGTCCGGATAGGGCGTCTGGCGCACACCGAGCCCCATGGCGCGGTTGAACCGTTCGAACGGATCCGCGGCAGTGTCGTTGGCGGCAGTGTCGTTGGCAGCAGTGTCGTTGGCAGCCATCAGCACAAACCTGACATGAGCGTCATGTTCTGGCATGGTAGCGCCGGCTCAGCCACCATGTCCCCACCTTCGACACGGGAGCCATCCCATGACTCGCCACCGCGCACTGGTCACCGCCCCGTTCGGGGGCAAGGGCCTCGAACACCTCCAGACAGTGATGGACGTCGTGCTGGACCCGTGGATCGACCACCGCCCGATGCGGGTGCTCGACGGCGACGGACTCCTGGCTCTGGTCCGCCACCACCAGGCCGACGTGGTCATCGCCGAAGCCGACTTCGTGATGGGTTCGATCATCGACGAGGGTGGGCTGTGGGCCATCGGGTCGACGCGGGGCGATCCCACCAACGTCGACGTGGCCGGCGCCACCGCCAAGGGCATCCCCGTGCTCCACACCCCGGGACGCAACGCCGACGCAGTGGCCGAGATCACGGTGGCACTGCTCCTGGCCGCGGCGCGACGCATCATCCCCGCCGATCGCGATCTACGGGCGAGCCAGGTGTTCCGTGATGGAACGGTTCCCTACCAGCGCTTCCGCGGCCGCGAGATCAACGGACGCACGGCCGGATTGGTGGGCTTCGGTGCCATCGGTCGCGCGGTGGCCTGGCGGCTCGAGGGGCTCGGCATGCGGGTGCTGTCCTTCGACCCGTTCGCATCCGACGCCTCCCACACCGACCTGCACCAGATGCTGCGTGAGTGCGATGTCGTGTCGATGCACGCCGCCATCACCCCCGACACCATGCACATGATGGGGGCCACCGAGTTCGCCGTGATGCGCGACGACGCCATCTTCGTCAATGCGGCACGGGCCGGGCTGGCGGATCTCGATGCCCTCACCGCCGCCCTGGTCGACGGCAAGCTGGCAGCTGCCGCCATCGACCACTTCGACGGCGAGCAGCTTGCGCCCGGCCACCCGCTCATCGGCATGGACAACGTGGTGCTCACCCCCCACATCGGCGGCGCGACCTACGAGACCGAGATGAACCACAGTCGGATGATCGCCAACGACCTTGCCGCGTTGGCGGCCGGACGCCGGCCGGAGCACATCGTCAACCCCGACGTCCTCGACGCCTGATCAGGGAGCCTCAGCATGGCCGCAGTGGGAACGCCCGACGAGGTCCTCCACGTCACCCGGGAGCTCGTCCGCAAAGGACTGGTCGAAGGAACGGCGGGCAACGTGTCGTGCCGTTTGCCCGACGGTCGCATCTGCATGACGCCCTCGTCGATGCCCTACGACACCATGACCGTCGATCAACTTCCGATCGTGGACCTCGACGGCAACGTGGTGGAGGGAGAGCACTCGCCCACGTCGGAGAAGGCGCTGCACCTCGCCGTGTACCGTGCCTATCCCGAGATCGGCGGTGTCGTGCACTGCCACGCGGCGGCGGCCACGCAGTTCGCCCTGGTGCACCAGCCCATCCCCGCGTTCATCGAGGAGTTCGTGATCTATGTCGGCGGCGAGGTCCCGGTGTGCGAGTTCACCCCGGCGGGAACCGACCACCTCGGCGAGGTGTGCGCGGCCTCGCTCAAGGACGTGTCGGCCACCCTCCTCGCCAATCACGGCTTGGTGGCCATCGGTGCGACGCCCACCAAGGCACTCCACGTCGCCGCGCTGGTGGAGCGCAGCGCCGGCATCATCGCCGGCGCCCAGCGCCTCGGCGAGATCGTGCCCATCCCAGACGAGGAGAACACCAACGCCCGAGGCGTCTACGACCTCTTCCGCCACCACATGTGAGCCAACCCCGACAGCCCGAGGAGTGAACAGTCGTTTGTGGACCGCCGAGGACTCATCTGTCGGATTCCGACAGATGAGTCCTCGGAGCTGTCAGAACGATCGATGAGTCCTCGACGCAAACCTGACGCTAATGTCAGGTATGTGGTCGCCCCGGGTCCGGTTCCTGTTCACCTGCGTGCTCATGGCGCGTCGGTCGGACGGCTGCTGCTGGATGCCGCCGATGTCGGTGCCGCGTGGGGGCGCGCTGGGCGAGGCCATGTGCGGGTGGCCGGGAGCGACGAGGATTCCCTGACCCTCGCCGTCGCGGCCGGGCTCGAGGCCGTGCACCACGGCGAGGTCGACCCCACCACCATTGGCGGCCTCTACTGGGGCACTGCCCGTCCGCCTATGGCCGAGGGACCAACCCTCCCGATGCTGGCGGCCGCGCTGGGGCTCACTCCCGGCATCGCCGGCCTCCTGGCCTCGGGGTCCACCCACGCCGGCATCGACGCCCTCACGGCCGCCTGGCATGCCATCTCCGCCGGCGCAATCGACACCGCGCTGGTGATCGCCAGCGACGCCCTATCGCCGGCGCTTGGCTCCAGTGGCGAGGCGTCGACCGGTTCCGGCGCCGCGGCCTGGGTGCTCACCGGCGACCGCGGCAACGCTCGGCTCCTCCGCAGCGTCACCACCGGGCGGCCGGTCCTCGACCGCTACCGCGGTGACGGCGAGCCGGCCACCCGCGACGACTACGACGGCCGCCTCCATCGCGAGCAGTGGTTCGTCCCTGATGTCGCCGCCATCGCCGCACGCCTTCGCGACATGGCCGGCGACACAGCATCCGGCACCGCGGCCAGCACCGCAGCCGCCACCGCGGCCGGCCGACCGGCCGGGGATTTGCGGTGGGCGCTGCCCGATCCCGATCGACGGCTGGGCCGGGCCGCGGTCGAGGCCGCGCAGGCCGACCCCGACGCGGTGGTGTCCACCACCGCGGTGACCGAGATCGGCGACACGGGCGCCGCCGCCCCCTTCATCGGGATCATCGACGCACTCGGCGTCGCCGGGCCGGCCGCCATCGTGGCCCACGGCGGCGGCCGCACCACCGGGCTGCTGCTCGAGGTCGACGAGGCCGTTCCCGGCACCGACCTCGCCACGGCCCTCGCCGCCAGCGCGCCGGCCGGCTACGGGACCGTCCTGCGGGCCCGGCAGCGTCTCGTCCCCGACTCCGAGACCGTGCCGATGGGGATCCCTCCCGGCAGTGCCATGCTGGCCCGGGAGACCGACGAGCTGCTGCGCCTGCTCGGCGCCCGCTGCAGCGAATGCGACGCAGTCTCGACCCCGCCCTCGGTGCACCCGACCTGCGCGGCCTGTGGCAGCCCCAAGCTGACCACCACCACCCTGCCCCGCACCGGCACCGTGCACACCTTCGTCATCAACCACACCATGCCCGCCCCCTTCGAGGCCCCGCTCCCCATCATCGTCGTCGACCTCGACGACGGCAGCCGTACCCAGGTCCAGGGCGCCTCCGACGGCTCCGACATCGCCATCGGCGCGCCCGTGCGGCTGGTGCTGCGGCGGTACGCGACCGAGCGTGGTGTTCCCATCTACGGCTACAAGGCCGTCGTCACCGGCCAGGAGGGCTGAGCCGATGTCGTGGGACAAGGTCGCCGTCGTCGGCGCGGGCATCATCCCCTTCGGGGAGCTGTTCGACGTCGGCTATGAGCAGATGGCCCGGTCCGCCTTCGAGGCCTGCCTGGCCAGCGTCGACCACGGCGTCGACACCTCCACCATCGACGCCCTGTTCGTCGCGACCCAGCGGGGAACGCTGTGGGGCCAGGAGGGCATCGCCGGCAACACCGTTCCCGCCGCCATCGGGCTCAACGGTGTAGCCGCCACCCGCATCGAGAACGCCTGCCCCTCCGGTAGCGATGCCTTCCGGGTCGGGGCCATGGCCGTGGCCAGCGGGGTGCACGACCTGGTGCTGGTCGTCGGCGTCGAGAAGATGCGTGACAAGTCGACCGAGGAGGGCCTGTTGGCCCGCGCCGCCAGCGGCCACCCGATCATGACGAGAGGCGAGAGCGCCCCGGCCCTCTTCGCCCCCTTCGCCACCCGCCACATGCACACCTACGGCACCACCCGCGAGATGCTGGCGGCTGTGGCGGTGAAGAACCACCACAACGGCAGCCTCAACGAGGACGCCCACTTCCAGCACGCCATCACAATGCAGCAGGTCATCGACAGCCCGCCGGTGTGCCATCCGCTGCACCTGCTCGACTGCTGCCCCCAGACCGACGGCGCCGCCGCCGTGCTCCTGGCGCCTGCGGAGCGCGCCGCCGACTACACCGACCGGCCCGTGCTCATCGGCGGGTTCGGCGTCGCCACCGACAGCCCGTGGATGCACGAGAAGACCGACTACGTGGGGCTCGCCGCCACCACCGCGGCGGCGAAGCGCGCCTACTCCATGGCCGACGTCACGCCCGACGACATCGACGTGGCCGAGGTGCACGACTGCTTCACCATCACCGAGATCCTCGACATCGAGGACCTCGGTTTCTGCGAGAAGGGCAAAGGCGGACACATGGCAGTCGAGGGCATCACCGCGCTCGACGGACGCCTCCCGGTGAACCCGAGCGGTGGCCTCCTGGCCAAGGGCCATCCCATCGGTGCCACCGGACTGGCTCAGATCACCGAGCTGTGGCTCCAGCTCCGATCCCAGGCCGGCAGCCGGCAGGTGGCGCTGCGCAACGGAATCGCCCTCCAGCACAACGTGGGTGGGCGAGGTTCGGGGGTTGCCGTGGTCAACATCCTGCGAGGGGTGACCTGATGCCCGTGGAGGGGTACCCTGGTCGCCAAGCAGGGTGCGACGGTCCACATGTCGAAACTCCTTGGGCTAGGTGGCCACAGCCTGCACAGAGGGGGACCGGTTGATGCGACTTCGTCGAGACCTGCGGTTGGCGTGCTTCGCCATCGCCGCGCTGCTCGCCGTTGGTGGGTTCGTCGTGCCCAGCGAGGCCCAGACCGGCGACGACATCGACGCCGACCGTCCCGCCAGCTACCTGGGGTTCGCCTACGCCGCCGCCGTACAGATCCAAGGCAACACCGATCCACCCCAGACCGTGCCCGAGCTGTTGCGGATGGACGTCCCCCACGGCGAGTCCACCTTCGGTGTGGGATCGCTATCACGCGCCCGCGCCTCCACCGCCTATCCCGGCGGCCTGGGCAAGCTGCCGAACTTCTTCTGCACCCTCGGCTTCCCGTGTGACCAATTCCCCGGCTTCCCGCCGCAATGGCCCTTCAACGCCGAAGCCGAGTACCCCAGCAGCGTCGACGCCACGCCCGACGCAGCGATCCCGCCCATCGGCGATGGCTCCAACCTCGAGTGGACGCCGGTCAAGGCCAACGCGCACGCCGGACGTGACTTCGCCGACACCGACGCCGCCAGCACCGACCTCCGCTTCATCGACATCTCGGGTGGTGAAGGGCTCACGGCGGACACGGCACTGATCCACGTAGGCAGCTCGCAGGCCACCACCCGCCAGGAGTTCCTCGACGGGGTCCTGGTCGTCACCGCCACGTCGACGCTCAACGACGTGGACATCGCCGGCCAGATCCACATCGACAGCCTGGTCACCCGGTCGGTTTCCCGCGCCGACGGCGGTTCGATCCACAACGCCGAGCCCGAGGTGCTGCTCCAGGGCGTGACCTTGGCCGGGAACCCCTTCGAGATCGGTGGCGACGGGGTCGAGATAGGTGGCGAGCGGCAAGATCAGGGCACGCTCCCCTCGATCACCGGCGGGGTCGGCACCCTGCTGCAGGACGGATCGGTGAAGGTCCGCCTGCTCAGCGCCACGCGCGACCTGCGCAACACGGCGGTGGCCGATGCCCTTGGAATCCTCGTCGAGTACCGCATCGACGCGTCGTCGTTCCCAGGCGGCACCGCCCTCATCGGCAACGTGCTCCTGGGAGCCAGCCGCACGTCGGCGGTGGCCAGCCAGAACGACCCCTTCGGCCCCATCGACCTCGACCCGGCGGTCACCCCACCCTCACCCGAACCGGCCGACAGCGGCCCCTTCGACCAGGTGCTCGGCGACACCACCGACGCCTTCTTCCCCGACTCCCAGCCGCAACCGCTCACCGGCGGCGCGACAAGTCCGAGCAGCCCCGCTCCTGCTCCGGTGCTACCGGCCGTTCCCAACACCGAGTCGGTCCTCACCCAACCCGCGCCCCAGCCGCTCGAGGATCTCTCGGGCGTCGTTGCTGAACGGGTCACATGGTTCTACGCAGCAGGGTCCATCGCCCTGCTCGGCCTCGCCCTCGGCGCCGCCGTGCCCTTCGGGCGCGCGGCAGCCATCCCGATCCCGACCAGGAGCAGCGGCTCGTGACTTCCGACAACTCGACATCCGACCCGAACACCGACCCCAACACCGATCCCGACACCTACGCCGGCACCCACCCCGACGACCTTCCCGACGCATCCATCTTCTGGCGATGGGCCCGTGAGTCGACCCGCCCGTTGGTCGGATGGATCCTGCTCGGGCTCGGTGCCACCTTCATCATCGTCGGCTACTTCGGAGTGAGCCGCGAGGCCCTGGTGGCCAAGCAGATCCCCTTCGTCATCTCGGGCGGCGTGGGCGGCATGACCCTCGTCGCCATCGGAGCGTTCCTGTTGGGAACCGAAGACCTCCGGGGCCGCCTGGACCGTCTCACCAAGGTCGAGGAGATGGTGGAGGACCTCCACAGCGTGCTGCTCACCGTCGTCGACGAAGACACATCGACGACGACGTCGACACCGGCAACCACCCGACCAGCATCGACGAAGACCAAGGGCAACCGGCGGTCATCGCGCGCCACGGCCAACGCCTGATCCCTTGATCCGAGAACGGCTGGAGAGCGCCAGCCCGGCCAAGCTCGTCGGGTACTTCGTCGTCGGACTGCTGCTCGTCGGCTCCATCTACCTGACCGTCGACGTCTTCGTGGACAACGACGCCAACTTCGTACTCCAGATCATCCTCATCGGCCTGGCCGTCGGCTCCATCTACGCCATGGCCGGGCTCGGCCTCGTCCTCACCTACAAGGCCACCGGCGTCTTCAACTTCGCCCACGGCGCCATCGGCGTGTTCGTGGCCTACGTGAACTTCCAGCTCAACACCGAGTGGGGCGTGCCCATCGGCATCGCCGCACCGGTCTCCATCCTGGTCATCGCCCCACTGCTGGGGATGCTGCTGGAGCGGGCGGTGTTTCGCCCACTGCAACGGCGTGGCGCCACCACCACCGAGAAGCTGGTGGCCACCCTCGGCGTCTTCGTCCTGGTTCTCGGCATCGTCATCACCATTTGGAGCGGAAAGAGTCGGGTCGGCCCGTCGGTGTTCAGTCCCAGGGGGTTCAACCTCACCGATGATCTGCTGTTGGGCTACGACCAGCTCGGCATCATGATCACACTGGCGCTGGTGGCCGGCGGGCTGTACGTCCTGTTCCAGCACACGTCGCTGGGCATGCAGATCCGCGCCGTGGTCGACAAGCCCGAGCTGGCCGAGCTCGCGTCGATCAACGCCAACCGCATCTCGTCGCTGTCATGGGCGCTGGGATCGGCACTGGCCGCTCTGTCGGGAATCCTTTTCGCCTCGGGCCAGCTCGATCCGCTCCGGCTCACCTTGTTCATGCTCGAGACGCTGTCGGTGGCCGTCCTGGCCCGCCTCACCAGCCTTCCGCTGGCTGTCACCTACGGCGTGCTGGTGCTGGGGGTTGGCCGTGCCCTGTTCGGCGAGTGGACGATCTGGGAAGACCCCTCCGGCGTCATCCCCGAGAGCTTCGAGAACCTCAAGCCCAACTTCTCGACCCTCGTCCTGTTCGCCGCCCTCCTCGCCTACAGCCGACTCGACACCGTTGGTGAGGCGGCCGAGCAGTCGAGCCGGCTGGTGGCCCGCGGGCATGGCAGGCGCTCAGTGGGGATCGCCGTGTTCGGCGGCGCCGCGCTCCTCGCCATGCCCGCCTTCTTGTCGACCAACGGGTTCAACAGTGCCCACCGCTTCTTGGCCTTCGCCGTCATCTTCGCCTCCATCGTGGTGATCTCGGGGTTCTCCGGTCAGATCACGCTCGGCCAGGCCGGGTTCGCCGGGCTCGGTGCCTTCGCCGCCGCTCGGGGCGCGAACGAACTGGGCCTCCCGGTCATCGTGGCCATGATCTTCGGCGGGCTCATGGCCATGGTGGGCGGGTTCATCGCCGGTTGGCCGGCGCTGCGGCGACGGGGCCTGTTCCTGGCCCTGACCACGGTGGCGTTCGGTCTGTTCATCTACGCCTTCGTACTCGCCAACTCCACCTTCGCCGGCGACTCCACCGGCCTCGACGTGAACCGACCTCACTTCCTGTGGTGGGATCTCGGTGGCCGCTCGGCGTTCTACTACTACGAGCTCGTCGTCGTCGGGCTGATGCTCGGCCTGGCCCGCAACCTTCGCAGCGGACGGCTCGGCCGCGCCCTGGCCGCCATGCGGGACTCCGAGGCCGGGGCTACCAGCGTGGGCATCAACCTCCGGCGCTACAAGCTCTTCATCTTCGCCATCAGCTCGTTCATGGCCGGCGTCGGTGGAGCCCTCCTCACCCAACAGGCCGAGGTGTTCAGCGCCATCCAGTTCTTCCCGCTGGAGTCGTTGTTCTGGTTCGCCGTGGTCGTCGTGGCCGGCATCAGCAGCATCACCGGAGCAGTGCTCGGCGCGTTCATCTGGGTGATGCTCGACGTCGTCATCGACCAACCCGGCCTGTCCCAGCTCGTCATCGGTGCGGGAGCGCTGCTCCTGGGCCGCCTACCAGGAGGCAACTTCGTGGGAATGATCCGCGTTGGCTACGAACGACTGCTCGACAGTGGCCGCCGCCGGCTGGCCCAGGCGCGAGCCGAGGCAACGGCTCCGCCGCCGCCCTCCTACGTCCCCTCCGCCGCCGCGCTGGATTTCCTCGCTGACCCTCCACCGGCACCGGTCCGCAGCAACGGTGCGGTCGCCGAAGGTGGCGACGACGAGCTGCTGGCCCCGTTCGGTGAGGAGACGCCAGCGTGAGTGAACCCCTGCTCGTGGCCCGGAACATCACCAAGCGCTTCGGAGGGCTGAAGGCCGTCGACGAGGTGTCGATCGAGGTCCACCCTTCACGCATCACGTCGCTGATCGGCCCCAACGGGGCCGGCAAGACCACCCTGTTCAACTGCCTCACCGGGCTGCTCGAACCGGATGAAGGACAGGTCGAGCTGAAGGGCGTCGACATCACGACGACCGCCACCCACACCCGGGCGCGGATGGGTTTGGGTCGCACCTTCCAGCGTCTGGAGGTGTTCACGGGCCTGACCGTGCGTGAGAACCTTCAGGTGGCTGCCGAGGCGACGCGTCCGGGCGGAACGTTCCGGGGGGTGTTCGCCCTGCGCCACCGGCGCGAACCCCACATCGATGCGATGGTCGACGACGTCCTCGGCCTCGTTGGCATCCGTGAGCTCGCCGACAGGGTCGCCGGAGATCTTCCCACAGGAGCCCTGCGGCTGGTCGAGCTCGGGCGGGCCTTGTGCACCGAGCCCGATGTGCTTCTCCTCGACGAGCTGGCCTCCGGTCTCGACACCGCAGAGACCGACGCGGTAGGCGACGTGCTGAGCCGAGTGGCATCGACCGGCGTGGGGGTCCTGCTGATCGAGCACGACATCGAGCTCGTGATGGCCATCTCCCAGCACATCTACGTCGTCGAGTTCGGCCGCCTCATCGCTGCGGGACCCCCCGACGTGGTCGCCGGCGACCCCGCCGTACGGGCCGCGTACCTCGGCGGCGCCGTCGGCGCCGAGGTGCGACCGTGAACGCCCGGCCCCTGCTCGAGGTCGACGAGCTCCACAGCGGGTACGGCCGAGTCGAGGTCCTTCGCGGGTTGTCACTTCACGTCGCCGAGGGCGAGGTCGTCGCCGTCCTCGGGCCCAACGGCGTGGGCAAGACCACGATGCTGTCGACCATCGCGGGACTGCTCCCGGTGCGGTCGGGATCCATCCGACTTCACGGGCGTAGGATCTCCGGTCGCATCCCCTATGACATCGCCCGAGCCGGTGTCCTGCTGGTGCCCGAAGGGCGAGGCGTGTTCCCGGGCCTCACCGTGGCGGAGAACCTCGACGTCGCCGCCCGCGCTGATCGCCGCGCTACGGCCGCGGAGCGCGCTGACCGAGTCGATGCAGTGGTCGAGCGGTTCCCCCGTCTCGGTGAACGTCGGGATCAGCTCGCAGGCACGCTGTCAGGCGGCGAGCAGCAGATGTTGGCGCTGTCCCGGGCCTTTGCCGCCCGGCCCCGGGTGCTGCTGCTCGACGAGATCTCGATGGGTCTGGCCCCAATCCTGGTGGAGCAGCTGTTCGAGGCCGTCGCCGACCTGCGGGCTGCCGGTCAGACCATCGTGTTGGTCGAGCAGTACCTCACCTACGCGCTGGCCAACGCCGACCGGGCCTATGTGATGCACCGGGGCCGGGTGCAGGCTGAGGGCACTCCCGCCGCGCTCGTGGACGCCGGCGTGTTCGACGACGCCTATCTCGGGGCCTGATGCTCGGGGCCTGATCCTTGGGGCCTGATCAGTTCGTGTAGAAGACCCACGGCGTGTTGTCGCAGTGGAACGGCGCGAACTGCTGCTTCCACTGCCCGGCTGACTCGTCCCACTTCGAGATGGCGATGCACTCACGGGTGGGCTCCCGCGGGACTTGTTCCCGGCGCCAGTCCATTCCGGCCATGACCCCACCGCCCTGCCACCTCCGCTGGGCGTCGAGCCATTCGATCACACCTTCGCGGGTGAGGTCGGCGCCCTGGGCGGCGACGGCTTCGGTGAACAGCTTGGCCGCGATCCAGCCCTCGAACGTCCACTGGGAGAGGATCCAGTCGGGATCGTGACGGGCCATGGCGGCCCGGAACGCTGCCGCCTCGGGATGCTGCTCGCTGAACGGCCACGACTCGGAGTTGGAGTAGACGTGGTCGCGGCACGGGAAGCTGAACCGCTGGCCCACGACATCACCCATGACGTTGGCCTGGCCGGCGACCACCTTGATGGGCCCGCCGTCGGCGACGGTGGCCCGAAGACGATCGACCGACTGGCAGAGGCGCTGGAAGCCGGCGATGTCGATGGCCTGCCAGATGGCCTGAGCGCCGGCGTTCACCGCACCAAGGACGTCCTGATCGAAGTTGGGGTCGGCGGGATTGCGGCCGGCGCCGTTGTTGGGGGTGTAGACGACCTCGATGCCCTCAGCCTCCAGCGCGGCGATGGTGAAGTCGCCGGCCTGCTTGGCGATCTGGGGAGCGGCATAGAAGATGACGGCGGCCTTGGTGATGCCGTTGGTGTTCTTCTGCCACCGGTACTGGCCGGTCTGCACGTAGATCCTCCCGCCTTCGCCGTATTCGGTGCCGTCGCGGCTGTATCCCTCGGCGCCGAGGATCGAGTAGAGCGTCGGCCACTTGTAGTACTCCGAGCCGATGGGCTCCGAGCCAATGTCGGGGACCCGGGCCGAGTCGGTGATCTCGGCCGAGGCGTGGGCGTCGGTGGCATTGGCCACGAGGGCGAACACCTTCTCGTCCTCCACGAAGGTGTTGGCACAGGCCTTGTTGCGCTCGGGGTTCTCCTGGTCGTCGCAGGTGATGAACTGCACCTGGCGGCCGCCGATGCCCCCCTTGGCGTTCTGCTCGAGGAAGAAGGCGCGGGCGCCGTGGAACGGTCCGGAGAACGTCTCGGGGCCGAGTGGGCCTTCGATGGCGCTGATGTTGCCCACCTTGATGGTGGTGGCGGTCACGCCCTGATCGCTGGCGTAGTTGGCCTTGGTCGGTCCGGTACTGCTCCCTCCACCCCCGGTCGAACCGCCTCCGCTGGACCCACCCGACGTGCTGCCGCCTCCGCCACCGTTCGACGAGCCGGCTCCACCGGACGACGAGCCGCCCTGGAGGTCGGAACCCGACGGGGTCCCGTCGACCCCGGGCTGGGTGGGGTCGACGGGCTCCCCGGTGGCCGGATCGAGCCCCGTCGGCGCACCAGGTTCGATGACCCCGATGGGATCCTGACCGGCGGCGGTGGTGGTGAGGAACGCCTCGTCGGGCAAGCGGGTGCCGCAGGCGGCGGCAGCCAGCGCGCCGACGGCGAGAAACGCCACCAATCTTCGGTTGGCGGTGTGTGTGATCACGAGTCGTCCCCCCTGCGAGTCCACGGATTGTAATCCCCGCTGGACGCACACTACCTGACGCCGATGTCAGGTTGGCTAGGCTGGATCCTATGCACGTCGACATGGTGGCGCTCGCCGGGCACCGCGACCGCCTCACCCCCGCCGGCGAGATCGACCCCGTCACCGCCGAGGTCATCCGCGGCACGATGGAGACCGTCTGCTTCGAGATGGCGGCGTACGTGTCCCGGACGGCCACCACGCCCATCCTCAACCAGTCGAACGAGCGCAACGCCACCGTGCTCGACGCCCGTGGCCGTCTGGCCGCGCTGTCGGTGGGGATCCCCCAGTTCATGCTCACCTCCACCCTGCCGGTTCGCTTCGCCCTGGACTTCCTCGGCGCGGACGAGTTCGGCGAGGGCGATGTGTTCCTGGCCAACGACCCCTACCACGGCGGCGGCCACCTGCCCGACTACAACGTGTTCGCCCCCGTCTACGCGTCGGATCCCGGCGGTGGCGGGCGGCGGATGGTTCTCATCGCCTCGATCCAGTGCCACCACGGCGACACCGGAGGCGGGGTGCCCGGCGGTTACAACATCACCGCCAACGACGTCTACGGGGAGGGAACGCGCTGGCCGGCGGTCAAGGTGATCGAAGCCGGCCGCGAGCGGCGCGACGTGCTCTATGCCATGCAGGCCAACAACCGGCTGGTCGACCACATCGGTGACCTCCGCGCCCAGATGGGCGCCGCCCAGCTGGCCGCCGAGCGCCTGGGAACCATGATCGAGCGCTACGGCATCCCCTCGGTCGAGGCATCCGTCGACCACATGATCGACTACGCCGCCGCCCGCTTCCGGGAGGAGGTGGCGGCGTGGCCGGACGGCACCTACTCGGCCACCACCTACGTCGATCACGATCCGCTGGGCAATCCGAACATCAAGCTCACGGTCGAGATCACCGTGACCGGTGACCACCTCACCATCGACTACCGGGGCACCGACGACCGCCAGGACATCCAGGCCTGGTCCACCTTCGGCAACACGCGGGGCTACACGATCGGCCAGATCGCCTCGATGATGGATCCCGAGATCCCCAAGAACGAGGGCTTCTTCGACTCCATCGAGCTGGTCGTGCCCCCGGGCTGCGTCCTCAACCCACCCCCGGGCCGGCCGGTGTCGGCGGGCACCCACCACCCGGGCGCCGAGATCGGCGAGGTCATCGCCCTGGCCATGCAGGAGGTGCTGCCCGACAAGGCCGTTCCCCAGACCTACAAGACCGGGATCCCCACCATCATCACTGGCGTCGATCCGCGCACCGGGGCCACCTTCACCGACCACTCGGCCGAGGTGTACGCCGGGTGGTGCAACGCGGCGCGGGGGATGGACGCGTGGGGCTGCCAGAACGCGTCGTTCGGGAACCTCTGGAAGGCCACGGCCGAGATCAACGAGTCCCTCTACCCCCACATCCAGTGGAGCCGCGACTACCGAACCGACAGCGGCGGCGCCGGTCAGTGGCGCGGCCTGTGTGGGAGCCACTACCGCAAAGAGGTGCGGGTCGACGCCCGCGTCTACACCTACGTGGTCGGCATGCGCTTCCCCATGCCTGGCATCTGCGGCGGGCAGCCCGGCGAGCCGAACCGGCTGGTCATCGACGCCGACGGCGAGGCCGCGGGCCGTGAGCCGTTCGTAGTCCGCCACACCGCGGACTGGGTACCGATCCCGGCCGGCGGCATCGTCGAGTACGACTACGGGGGTGGTGGCGGCTGGGGCAACCCCCTCGACCGGCCGGCGGCCGATGTGCTCGATGACGTCCTGGATGAGTACGTGTCGATCGAGGGTGCCGAACGCGACTACGGCGTGGTGCTCTGCGGGTCGCTCGACGACCTCTCCGTGGGCGTCGACGTCGAGGCCACCGACGCCCTGCGGGCCGAGCGCCGCGCCTCGGGCTGGACACCGCCCAACCCCGCCGCCCACCTCCGACACCCCGACGACCCCACCTGGGAGTTCACGTCGCGCCCGACCGGAACCGGCCGGGCGGCCCACTGATGGCCTCCGGCTACCGGGTTGGCGTCGATGTAGGCGGCACCTTCACCGACCTCATCTGTGTCACACCCGACGGCGACGTGGTGCTCGACAAGACGCCGTCGACGCTCGACGACCAGTCCCGCGGGGTCATGGTCGGTCTCGAGCGGCTCGCCCAGCACTTCGACCTCCCGCTGCACGAGTTCTGTGCGGGCCTCGACGTGATCGTGCACGGCACGACCACGGCCGACAACACCATGATCGAGATGGACGGTGCCGCGACCGGGCTGCTGGTGACCGAGGGCCACCGCGACGAGATCGAGATGCGCCGGGTGCACAAAGAGCAGATCTGGGATCCGTCCTTTCCCGCCCCCACCCCCATCGCCCGCCGGCGCGCCCGCATCGCCATCCCCCAGCGGCACGACTTCGAGGGCAACGAGATCCTGCCCCTCGACGAGGAGGCGGTGCGCCGCGGTGTGCGCCGCCTGGGCGCCCTCGGCTGCGATTCGATCGCGGTGGTCTACCTGTTCAGCTTCGTCAACCCCGACCACGAGATCCGCACCGAGCAGATCATCCGCGAGGAGCTGCCCGACATCGCCCACATCTCACTGTCCCACCGGGTGATGCCTCGTGGTCCCGAGTACGAACGCACGTCCACCACGCTGGTCAACGCCTATGTGGCGCCCCGCATCGAGCGCTACCTGTCCCACCTGTCCGACCTGCTGGCCGACGCCGGCTACCAGGGGGATCTGCTCGTCATGGGATCGAGCGGCGGGGTGGCGCCGCCCGAGGGCATCGGACAGCGTGCGGTGAGCGTCCTGGCCTCGGGTCCCACCGGTGGGGTGATGGGCGCGGCGGTGGCCGCCGGCCGCTCGGGAGTGGGTGACTTCGTGGCCACTGACATGGGCGGCACGTCCTACGACCTGTGTCTGGTCCGGGACGGCAAGCCCGAGGTCAAGACCGACTGGAACTGGCGCTACCGCTACTACATCGGCATGCCCATGGTGGACGTCCAGTCGGTGGGTGCCGGGGGCGGCTCGATCGCCCGGGTCCGCCAAGGAGCGCTGCTGGTGGGTCCCGAGTCGGCCGGTGCCACCCCGGGGCCGGCCTGCTACGGCCAGGGCGGTGAGCGCCCCACCGTCACCGACGCCGACGCCGCGCTCGGCTACCTTCCCCCCACCGGCTTCGCCGCCGGTCGGATGACCCTGGACGTCGATGCGGCTCGAGCAGCCATCGACCGTGACGTCGCCCAACCGCTCGGCGTCAGCATCGAGGAGGCGGCGTGGGGCATCGAGCGCATCGTGAACGCCAACATGGCCAACGCCACCCGTCGGGTGCTGTCGTCCTATGGCGCCGATCCCCGCGAGCTCGCCTTCATCGCCTACGGCGGGAACGGCCCGGTGCACGCCTGGGCCATCGCCGCCGAGCTGGGGATCGGTCGGGTCCTGGTGCCCAAGGCGGCACCCGCCTTCTCGGCGCTGGGTCTGCTGGTCTCCGACTACGTGTTCGATCGGGTCCGTTCCCACATCGCCCCGCTGTCGCAGGTGAACCTGGCCGCAGTGAAGTCGCTCGTGGCGTCGCTACGTGAGGAGGCGGCGGCCGAGCTGGCCCCGACCGACCTCGGGCCCGACGACGTTGCCCAAGCGCTGTTCGCCCAGATGTGTTACCCGGGCCAGAACTTCGACATGTCGGTCCACCTCGACGATCCCGACACCCTCGGCGACGCCTCGCTCCTCGATCTCGCCGACCGCTTCCACAACCAGCACGAATCCGACCGGGGCTTCGCCTTCCGCAACCAGCAACCGCTGGTGCGGGGTGTGCGCCTTCTCACAACCGGGGCCACACCCAAGCCCCCGACGCTGGCCCACCTCGGCAAGGTCAGCGATCCGTCCGCCGCCGCACGAGATCGGCGACCGGTCTGGTTCGGCGAATCCTTCGTGGACACTGCGGTGATCGACGGCTCGCTCCTCGCCGCCGGGGCATCGGTGACCGGCCCCGCGCTCATCGAGGAGCCGTTCACCGTCGTAGTGGTGCCGCCCGGTGCCACCGCAGCACTCGACGAGCACGGGTCGTACCACCTCACCCTTTCTTGAGGCTCGCGCTCGGCCTGGCCTGGGCTCCCCTGAACGGTATTGGGTCTAGGAGACTGCTGAGCAACTCGCTTCTCGGCTCGCAGGTTGGTCCGGGGAATGGCCGAACCGAAGAGCCGGCGTGAAGAGGGTGTGAGCCGGTCACCCTGGAAGGGTTGATCTCGCAGGTGAGGTCCCTCCTTTGCCTCCCCGGGCCCACTTGTTCAGCTGATGGCCCAGCCGGTGGGGCCGGCGTGGAGGCCGAGGTTGATGAGGCGTCGCAGGTTGAGCGCGGCGGCTCGGGTGCTGAGAGCGATCTTGTTGCGTTCGACGCCTCGGTAGCGGACTCGGCGGTGCCCGTTGGCGACGAGCCAGGCGATGGCGCGTTCGACCATGGGACGGTGTTGTCGGTAGTCCTCGGCGCCGATGCCCGCGCGCCAGTCGGCTCGTGCCGCGGCGAGGAGCTGGTCGTGGTCGCCCATCTTGAAGGTCTTGCCGTCTGTGGCAGTGGTGCATCGATGCCGCGAGGGACAGCCGCGGCAGCGGGGCCCGAACACTGCGTTGCCGGCTGGGGTGATTGTCACGGTCTGCCCTTGCGGGCAGGTGACGGTGCGGGCCTGGTAGTCGATGGTGAAATCGTCACGAGCGAACTGGTCGGCTCCGAGCTTGGGGTTGCGACCGAGGGGCCAGGGCTTGATCACCGCAGTGTGCTCAGCCTCCGCGAGGCTGGCTCTCACGAGCCCGGACCCGTACGCGGAATCGGCGAGCACATCGAGGCCCGGGGCCTCGCCGGCGAGGAGCTCGACGCCCACGGGCCCGTCACCGACGTTGGCAGGGGTGAGGTCGGTCCCGGTGATGAGCCCTGTCTCTGGCTCGATGGCCACGTGCGCCTTGTAGCCATCTCGGTAGACGGATCGTGACTTGTGCATGTGGCGGGTCTCGGGGTCGACCGTGGAGATGACCCGGTCCTTGGCCACCTGCTGGGCGATTTGCCAGGAGCCTTCGTCGTCGCCGGGTTCGACGTCTTGGCCGGCCACCAACGCCAGCAGCGCCACCAGCTGGTGCTGGTCCTTGTCAAGAGTGATTCCCTCAAGGGCATCGAGCACGCGCCGCGCGTCGTTCACGAGCGTGGTGACGAGCGCCTTGCGGGCCTCTGGATCGTCCCACGCGCAGGCGGGCTTGCCCCCGGTGTCATAGTCGTGGCCGAACACCCCGACGTTGGCCGCCGCGGCGATGGCGTTGCGCACGCGGCGGATCATCGACACCAGCTGGGTGATCGTGTCCTGCGTGGCCACCGCGTCATCGAGCAACGTCGAGTCCAAAGCTCGACGGGTCTTGCCCTGGAGCACACCAGTATCCGCGACGACCGCTCGCACAGCGTCGAAGATCCGCTCCGGCGCGTCGCTGGCTCGGAGCTTGTTGCGCCACAACGTGAGCACCGTCGGATGGAACCCCTCATCACCCAGGGACAGCCCCGCCGCGACCTTCCAACGCAGATCCGTCCGCAACGCCACGATCGCGTCCCGGTCCGAGAGTCCTTCCAAGGACTGCAACACCATGACCGTCGCTACGACATCCGCCGGCACGGATGGCCGTCCCCGACGAGACGGGAACAGATCCTCGAAGAGGTCATCAGGGAACAGCCGGCCACGATGCTCGGCCAGGAACCCATGCACCGAGCCTTCCGGCACGAGATGACCGACCAGTGCTGCGGCATCCAACAGTTCGGGGTCGCGATCGCTGCTGCCCTGCATACCCGCGGTCTACCGAACCCACGAGCAAAACGCGAGCACCCAACTCGCCGGATTGTTCAGCAGTCTCCTAGGTCGGGTCTAGGTCAGAAGCACCAGCAGGGCGGTGCCGACCATGGTGAAGATCAACCCGGCGACGGCGATCAGAGCGACGATGCGCACGAACGGTGAGCGGTTGACGCTCGGTCCGAGGTCATGGGTTCGGCGGACGGTTGACCCGTTGCTGCTCGTCGGTGTGCTCCAGCGCGCCATGTCGAGAGAGGTTAGAGCAGCCGTCAGGCTGCGAACACCGTGGGCTCGTGGAGCCAGACCTGTCGCATGGCCTTGATCAGCTCGGGGGTTCGCGTCGGGTCCTCGTCGAGGGTGGGCATGGCGATGCCCTCGGCGCCCAGACCCTCGGCGATCCGGTCGATCACCTCGTCGCGGGTGAGATCGTGGGTGTGGTCGTCGTGCCGGGCCGCCTCGGCGCCGTCGGTGAAGACCACCGCCTTCCACGAGATCGAGATCCGCAGCTCGTCGAACGGCATCTCGGCCAGTGTCGTGCCGCCTTCCTCGATTGCGAAGCGGCTGTCGCCACGGTGCACGAGACGTGAGTCGAGGGTCATGCCCTCGACCATTCCTTCGGCGGGAGTGCCCACCGCCCGGGCCCGGTGGTACATGAAGTCGTTGTCGCCCATGAAGGCGGTGTTGTGGATGGCGCCCTCGTGCACACGCGGCGGTGCGTCTGGACCGTCGGGCCACCACTCGAACCCGCCGTCGGGCCCCTTGTAGAACCACGCAACCCCGGTGGCGATCTTGATGCGCTCCGCCTCGAACAGGCCGCTGTGGCCCATGAGGCTCAGGAACGTGACCGGGTACTGCGTGCGATCGAAGCCCCGGAAGGCGGGGATGTCGGTGTGGCCTCCACCCTGGTGGAACGGCAGCTTCCACGTCAGGTTGGCATACACCTGCTGGGGCCGGACGATCTCGGCGCCGAAGAGGTCCGCGGCGGCCCGGATGAACCCGGCGTGACCCAGGATGGGTTCGACGCCCTCGATCTGCGGTTCGTCGTAGGCCCAGTCGCCCCGGAAGTTGGGGGCGATGACGGCCAGCATGGCTTCGGTGTCCTCGCCGGCCAACGCATCCATCTCGGCCTGGTTGGCGAAGTAGCGCTGCACCGGGGCATAGGGACCGTTGACCTCGACCAGACGCCGGATCAGGTCGGGGTCCCCCAGCACATCGGCCATGGGGATCGGGGGCAGAGAGGGTCGGTCCATCCCACCCACTCAACCACAACCGCGGCCGGTGCCCCAGCGGACCCGCCGCTCAGCACGCCGGAGGTGCTCGGGCTACCTAGGCAGCCCCAGGATGCGCTCGCCGATGATGTTGCGCTGCACCTCACTGGTGCCCCCAGCGATGGAAGCCGCCATCGACCACAGCCATTGCCGCTGCCACGCACCGTCGCCGGGTAGGTGGGCGGCCCCGCTCCACAGGGGTGCCGCGTCGGCGGTGGCGGCCAGCCCGGCGGCGGAGAGGCGTTGGGTCATGGCCGTCCACTGGAGCTTGATCCAGCTCGACTCCGGTCCGATGTCGCCGCCCTTGGCCAGCTTGGACAGCGTGCGAAGGTTGTGGAGCCGCAGCACGCGGAGGTCGACGAAGGCCTGGGCCACCTCGTCGGCCAGGTCGGGGTCGTCGAGGCGACCCGATGCCGTGGCCAGGGCCAGGAGGTCGTCGAGTAGCACCTCGTGGACGACCTGCTCCTTGAACGGGAACTGGGTGCCGCGCTCGTGGGCGAGCGTGGTGTTGGCCACTCGCCATCCGTCGTGCAGCCCACCGATCAGGTGGTCGTCAGGAACGAACACGTCGGTCAGGAACACCTCGTTGAACTCGGCTTCGCCGGTGATCTGGGTGAGCGGCCGGATCTCGATGCCGTCGGTGGCCATGTCGACGACGAGGAAGGAGATGCCGCGGTGCTTGGAGGCGTCGGGGTCGGTGCGGGCCAGGCAGATCCCCCACCGCGAGAACTGGGCGTAGGAGGTCCACACCTTCTGGCCTCCGACGAGCCAGCCGCCGTCGACCCGGTCGGCCTTGGTCCCAAGCGCGGCGAGGTCGCTCCCGGCGTCGGGTTCGGAGAACAGCTGGCACCAGATCTCGTCGGCTCGGAGAAGCGGGGGGAGCCACCGCTGCTGCTGGTCGGGCGTGCCGTGGGCCAGCAGGGTCGGGCCGGCGAGGTTGATGCCGACCCGGTTGACGGGTTGGGGGGCCCGTGCCCGGGCGTAGGCCATGTTGAACAGCGCCACCTGCACTGGTGAGGCTCCGCGCCCACCGACCTCGGCCGGCCAGTGGAGACCTACCCACCGGTCCTCGGCCATCCGGGCCTGCCACCGACGCCCCCATGCGATCTCGTCGCTGACGGTGGCGAAGCCGCCGGGAGGCGGGGGGTGCTCGGCCAGGTTGGCGGCCAGCCAGGCGTCGGCCTCGGCGGCGAAGGCCTGCTCATCGGGTGTCCAGCTCAGGTCCATGTTGCGCTACAGGTCCCAGAAGCGTGAGCGGCCGGCGGCGGCGAAGCGCGCCCTGAGCGCCTCGGCGTCGTCGGCGGTGAAGGGGCGGTAGTGATCGTCGCCCCGGTCGCGGACGTAGAGGTGATCGGGGCCACAGCGGTCGGGACGGAACTTGTGGTGGACGAGGGTGCGGGTGACCACCTTGTTGGTGCCGGTGGTGGGCAGTTCGGTGGCGATGCGGAGGTAGCGGGGTCGCCACTTGGGGCCGACGTCGTCGAGGCTGTCGATCCACTCAGCGAACGCCACCGGATCGAACGTGGCTCCCTCCCGAAGGATGATCGCTGCCATCACCTGGTCACCGGCCTGCTCGTCGGGCACTCCGTAGACAGTGCAGATGGCCACGTCGCGGTGACGTTGGAGGGCGGCGGCGATCGGGCCGGCCGGGAAGTTCTCGCCATCGACGCGGATCCAGTCGGCGTTGCGTCCGGCGAAGTACAGGTAGCCGTCGGTATCGAGGTAGCCGAGGTCGCCGGACCAGAACCATCCGCCGCGGGTGGCGCGCTCGGTGGCTTCGGGGTTGTTGTAGTAGCCCTCGAACGGTCCGGCGCCGGCGGTGCTGACGATCTCGCCCACACACTCCTCGGCGTTGATCAGGCGACCGGCCTCGTCGAACCGGGCGACCGGTCGCTCCACACCGCTGTCGTCGACCACCCGCACCGTCGCGCCGGCCCGGCCGAGCGCCCCGGAGCGGGGGGACGCGTCGCGGTCGATGGCCACGCCTCCCTCGGTGGCTCCGAAGGCGTCGATGACCTTCACGCCGAACCGCTCCGCGAACTCGGCCACCACCTGGGGCGACCCCTCGTTCCCGTAGGCAACACGCAGGGTGTTGTCGGCATCGTCGTGAGCTCGCTCAGTGCCCAGCACGTAGCTCAACGGCTTCCCGGTGTAGTTGAACCAGGTGGCCCCGTAGCGCCGGACATCGGGGAGGAACCCCGACGCAGAGAACCGCCGGCGCAGACCGACCGAGGCTCCGTACACCACCGCCGGCGCCCAGCCCACCATGAGCGCGTTGGAGTGGAACAAGGGCATCGACACGTAGCCGACGTCGTCGGCTGTCACCTCGAGGATCAGTCCGAGCCGGGCGCCGGTTCCCATGAGACGGCGCTGCGAGCAGATCACCGCCTTGGGGGCCGACGAGGTGCCCGAGGTGAAGATCAGAGTCCAAGCGGTGGAGGCACCGGGTTCGAGACCGGGATCGGTGGCTGGTTGCGCGTCGAGGGCCGCGGCGAGCGAGGTGCCGATCCGCGGTGTGCCGTCGCCCTCATCGGAGTGTCCGTCATCGAAGCGGTCGGAGACGAGGACGGTTCCGCCGACCGGATCGTCCCCAAGGGCGTCGGCGAGCTGGCCCTGGTGACGAGTCTCGGTGATCACGATGCCGCAGTGGGTGTGGGTGAGATCGCGATGCAGGGCTTCGCCCACCCGGGTGTGATTGAGTCCGACGATGGTCGCCCCGCTCAATGCTGCTCCACCGAGGGCGAAGAGGTAGTCGGGCGTGTTGTCCATCAGGACCGCCACGTGGAACGGCCGGTCCCCAGCCGGCCGGTGGGCGAGAAACAGGTTGGCCCACCGGCACGACTCGGTCGCGTACTCGGCGTGGGTCCACACCGCGTCGTCGAAGCGCAGGGCGAGACGGTCGCCGAACCTGTCGACGTTGCGCCGGATCAACGCGGCAGCGTCAGGGGCGGGGAGATCCATCTGGCCGGGTGCGGGCACCTTCGAAGACGGAGCGGGCGTGGTGGCGTAACCTGACATGCGTGTCAGATACTCGCGCAGACTCGCACGCCCTCGTCGACGACGGCACCGACGTGGTGCTCGACGGCCGGGCCGGTGCCCCCGCCCAGGGCCGGGAGCTGCGGGCCCGGGGCAAGAAGACGCTGGCCCGGCTGCTCGATGCGGGCCGCGTGGTGTTCGACAAGCGGGGTTATCACGCCGCGAGAGTCGACGATGTGGTGAGGGTGGCTCGCACGAGCCACGGCACCTTCTATCTCTACTTCTCGAACAAGGAGGACCTGTTCCGGGCCCTCGTCATCGACGTGGCCGACGAGATGACGGCGCTGGCCGAGCGGCTCCCCGACATCACCCCCGACACGGAAGGGCGCGCCGCGCTGCGCTCCTGGCTCGACGAGTTCGCCGCTCTCTACGACGAGAACGGCTCGGTGATCCGGGCGTGGACCGAGTCCGGTCCCGAGGCCTTCGAGTTCGGCACCCTGGGCATCGAGGTGCTCGGCGGCTTTGGCGAGCTGCTGGCCGACAAGGTGGGATCGAAGGTGCCGGCGGGGGTCGACCCCACCATCGCGTCGATGGCCTTCGTGGCCATGACCGAGCGCTTCCACTACTTCTGGATGACGGCCAACCTCGAGTTCGACCGCGATGCCGTGCTCGACACCCTGGCCCGCATCATCCACGACGGCTTCTTCGCCGGCGCTCAGGCCTGAGCGCCGCCCTGCCCGAGCTTGGAGCGGAGGTCGGCTTCGAAAGCGGCGATCAGCTCACCAGCGTGGACCTCCTTGAGGTCCGCCAGCTGGGGCATGCCGGCGGCCGCTTCGGCATCCCATTCGTCGGCGAAGCGGCCGTCGACGATCGCGGCCAGGATGTCCCGCATCACCGGCGCGGCGTCCACCTTCGCGAAGTGTGCTCTCCGGCTCAGCTGGCCGTACTGGCTGGTGGGGCTGTGGTACTCGAGCTGGCCCACGAAGCCTTCCTCGCGCAGCAGCCGGTAGTTCCGCTCGACCTCACCCGACAGGTACAGCTCGGTGAGGACGGCCTCGATTGGGATGCCGGCCTCCGACATCACCTCCACGAAGCTGGTGGTGACCCGGGCCAGTGCCGGCGACAAAAGCTGTTCGACGGCAAGGTCGAGCACTGCCTCCTGCTCGGGTGAGAGGGCGAGCGCACCCTGCCGGAGCCCGCCGATGGCGTGCGCCACCGCCAGGGTCAACGCGAGCGCGGCGCCGGTCACGTCGCGGTGCACTCCCACCGCGGTGATGAACCCCACCCCTTCCTCATAGGATCGACGCACCTCGGGGCCCAGCATCCGAGGGGCGACCATGCCGACGTCGCAGCCGGGATCGAGCCGCCCGAAGGCGGGGGTGAAGCCGCTGGCCACGATGGCCAGGGCATCGGACCGGAGATCGACGCCGACATGGGGGATGACATCGTCGGGCACCAGCAGGCACACGACGTCGCACTCCCCCGCCGCTTCGATGTGCGCCGCTGCGAACCCATCGGCTTCGGCCTGGGCTCGCGTCTCGTCGTTGCGGACGTGCACCGACACGGCCACGCCGCTGTCGCGCAGGTTCAGTGCCCAGGAGCGGCCCTGGTTGCCGTAGCCGACGACACCCACCCGCTTGCCGTCGAGCAGAGCAGGATCAGCATCGGTCTCGCGGTAGATCGTGGTCATGCCGCCGAGGCTATTCCGACTCTTGCGTTGAAAGGTCCCGCTCAGATCGCGGGTCTGCACCGCATCACATCCCGCCCCTCGACCCCACCCGCCGGCGCCAGCCCCAGCGCACGCCTGCGGTGCCATAGGGTGCGGGGGTGCGCGAGCACCGCTACACGATGGATCTTCCCCACCGCGCCGAGCGGATGTGGGCCCTGTTCGGGGACTACGACCGCTGGGCCGACTATGCGCCGATGGTCATCGGCGTCGAGGTGCTGTGGCCCGGCGACGACCACGGCAACGGGCTGCTGCGTCGTGTCATCTACAAGATGCCGCTGGGGCGCACCGGCAGCGCCCTCGAGCTGGTCCACGATGTGGACCCGGGTCGGGCCTACACCTTCACGATGATCGGGCGGCGGCCGGGCACCGACCAGACCGGCCGCGTCACCCTCGAGCCGGTCGACGGCACGTCGTGCCGGCTCCACTTCGAGGAGCGCTACCACCTCACCTCGGCCCCGTGGCGCTGGTTCGAAGGACCGATCTACCGGTTCATCAACCGCCAGAACGAGGCCTCGATGCGGGCCGCGTCCGAATGGCTCACCGACCACCCCGAGTACCGCCCGGAGCTCATCGACCATGAGTGACGACCTCGTACCCAAGGTGCGCTTCAACCACGTGGCCCTCTCCATGCCACGCGCTTCGCTCGACGACCTCGCCCGCGCCGAGATCGCCGACTTCTACGGCCACGTGTTCGGGATGAGCGAGATGCCCAAAGACCCGTCGGGCCAGATGGATGTCGGCGATGCCTTCGTGCTGCGGGCCGCGGACTTCGAGCAGTTCCTCTACCTCATCCCCGCCGACGATCCGATGTCGTGCGGCGGCGACGAGCACGCCGGGGTGTCCGCCCCCACCAAGGAGATGCTCCTCGAGATGTATCGCCGGGCGCGCGAGCGGGCCGAGACAGACCACCGCGTCGACGTCGAGGAGCTGGAGGAGATCGACTTCGGCCCGGTCCGGCTCTCGTCGTTCTA
Source organism: Acidimicrobiales bacterium (assembly GCA_036397895.1). Lineage (GTDB taxonomy): Bacteria > Actinomycetota > Acidimicrobiia > Acidimicrobiales > DASWIA01 > DASWIA01. The sequence continues at coordinate 218,380 of DASWIA010000055.1, forward strand.
TGTCCGGTTCCTGCTCCCCCTCAAGCTCGAGGTGCAGCACTACGCGGTCGATCCCGAGGTCGCCGACTTCTTCTACGACCGCGCTACGTGAGCCAGCTTCCGGCCCTCACCGTCACCATGTCGGGGCTGCGCCGGATCTTCGGCGACGACCTCTGGGCGGTGGTGGACTGGTGCGTGGCAGCCGAGGCGGCCGGCGTCTCCCAGGTGGTGCTCCCCGATCACGTCGTGATGGGCGACCACCTCGACGACTACCCGTTCGGGACCTTCCCCTACCCACCCGACGAACCTTGGCTCGAGCCGATGGTCACCCTGGCCGCCGTCGCCGGAGCCACCACCAACCTGAGGTTGGGCACCGGCATCCTGGTGGCCCCCGCACGGCCCGCCCCCTTGCTGGCCAAGCAGGCGGCCACCCTGGCCGTGCTGTCGAAGGGCCGCTTCGACCTCGGCGTGGCCGAGGGGTGGCAGGCGATCGAGCTGGCAGCCAACCGGGCCGACCCTCGCCGCCGGGCCGAGACGCTCGACGAGCAGATCGTCGCCTGCCGCGCCCTGTGGTCGGAGCCGGGCACGTCCATCACCCTCGACGGCACCGAGTACGGCCCGCTGTGGTGTGAGCCGCGCCCGCCGGGTGGCACCGTCCCGCTGTGGTTCGGGGGCGGCCCCACCGCCCGCACCGCCCGGCGGATCGGGACCTGGGGCGTCGGCTGGCTCCCGGTTGCGGGAACACCCGACGACCAGCTGGCTCTCGGAGTGGCACGCATCGGGGCCGCCTTCGAGGCGTGCGGCCGGGATCCGGGTTCCCTCCAGGTTCGTGCCGGGTTGGCGGCGGCCACCACTGACGCCGGAGCCCTCGACGCCACCGCGACTCGCGCCGCGGCAGCGAAGATGGCCACCGACGGCATCACCGCGGTGTCAGTCACCCTTGGCCGCCAAGTCACCTCCGTCGCCGAGGCGACCGAGCTGGTCGGAGACCTGGGCGAGGCCTGGCAACCCTGATCGCGTCCATGGTCGTTGATCAGGCCAGCTCAGCCGCCAGGGCAAGCGCGTCGTCCCACGAGGAGCCGTCGGCCAGCAGCCGGCGGTAGCGCATGAGCCGGCGGGGGTCGTTGAGGGACAGGGCCGCCACCAGCCGTCCCTCACGCTCGTAGCCGGCCACGAACCTCCGCTCGTCGATCGATCCGTGCAGCACCACCACCCGATCGTCGGCACGGTTGCGACCGACGTGGACGATCCTGTCGTCGTACTGGTCGCTCCACACGTAGGGAACCGGCGCGAAGGGAACCGGTGGAGTGTCGGGCCCGGCGGTGACGGCAGCCGCTACGTGCAGCGCCGACTCCACCGCATTGGTCCAGTGCTCGACGCGCATCTCCTCGCCGAAGAGGGGGTTGGGCCAGCGGGCCACGTCGCCCACCGCCCACACCCCCGGCGCCGCCCGGAGTGCGTCGTCGCATCGCACCCCGTCGTCGATGGTGAGCCCCGATCCCTCCAGCCACGAGGTGTTGGGCACCGCCCCGATCCCGATCACCACCACGCCGGCCGGTACCACCTCCGTCGACATGTCGGGCCGGGTGATCTCCACCCCCGAGACCCGGCCATCGCCGACGAACCCGTCGACCCGCACCGATGTCTGCACCTCCACCCCGTGGTCGGCGTGCAGGGCGGCCAGCGCGGTTCCCATCTCGTCGCCCAGCACCCGACTCAGCGGGACCGGGAGAGCCTCGAGGATGGTGACCTGGAGGCCGAGGGTGTGCGCCGATGCCGCCACCTCGGCGCCGATGAATCCGCCGCCCACGACCACGAGCCGGTCGCGAGCGGCGAGGTCGGCTCGGATGGCGAGGGCGTCGTCGAGGGTTCGCAGCATGTGCAGTCCGTCGAGGTCCGGCGCACCGGGAAGCGGGCGCGCCGATGCCCCGGTGGCGAGAACCACCGCATCGCCTTCGATCGACGAGCCATCGTCGAGCTCGACCGTGCCACCGGTGCCCGCCGAGCCGGCCACCCGCAACGACGTAGCGCGCACACCGAGCCGGAGATCGAGATCGAGATCGTCGAGCGACGAAGGGGCGAGCGAATCGCCGCGAAGGGCGATGCGGTCAGGCTCCCACTCCCCTCGCAGCAGCTCCTTGGACAGCGGCGGGCGGTCATAGGGCGCTACCTTCTCGTCGGCGATGACCCTGACCGGACCGCGCAGCCCCGAGCGGCGCAACGCCTCGCAACATCTCAGGGCCGCCAGCCCGCCGCCAACCACCACCACCGAGTCGAAGGTCATGGTCGGTGATGCGGTGACAGGTGGGGTGCCGCTGGGGGGCGGCTAGGCCCAGAGCGACTTGGTTCGCTTCAACGTGTTGCGATCGGTGTGGGCCATGGGCCCGGTCTCGGTGACGTCGACCGAGATGGTCTCCTCGTAGGAGAACTCCTCGTCGCTGGCCACCGTGAAGGTGATGCTGAAGGCGCTTGTGTGTGCCCGCTCCTTCAGATAGGTGTTCTCGAGGATGCCGTTGGTGTCGGAGCCGGCCTTCGACTCGAGGGTGAAGGTGGACGTCCCGGGTTGGACGATCCCGGTGCTCAGCACGACGGTGGAGCGGGGAACCATCACGATGCGCTGCACTTCGCCGGATGCCGGGTCGTACAACCAGTACCCGACTTCGGTGTGGAACGGCTCGTCCTCACCCTCCTTGAAGGCTGCCATCCGGTAGTCGAGCCCGAACAGGTGCTGGTCTCCGTTGTCGACCGGCCCGAAGGGCGCCAGGGTGGCCTTCTCGCGGTATGGGGTCTCACGGATCTGATCGGTCTCGTGGTTGAACGAGACGTCGAGACCCTGGTCGCCCTCCCACTCTCCGGCGAAAGGTGCGAGCGGTCCGAGCTGGTCTGGTGTGGGGATCGGCATGGGCCGCAGACTATCGCCCGCCCAGCTCGGCCATGCGGGGAACCCGAAACCTGGCGGGCTGCTCCCGGGCCTCGCCCCCCAACGCCTACCCGGGTCGAGGACTCAGCGATCGTTCGCGACTGTCCGAGGAGTCACCTGTCGGAATCCGACAGGTGACTCCTCGCCGCCGCGCAAACGACTGGTCAGTCCTCGGCCAGCTCGGTTCGGCCGTACCCACGTCGACGACGATGTCGCTCGGGCGGATGGCAGCTCGCGCCGCGGGGCTGCCGGAGGGACCCGACCGGCCCCGCGCCGACCGCCGCACCGCGAGGCTGGCCACTGAGGGGAGCACGTGCTCGGCCACGCGGGACACCACCTGGGAGTAGGCGTCGAGCGCCGCCTCTTCGGTGGGCGCGGCCCCGGGCCCCGGATGAGAGCGGGTCGCGCGGCTCACACCTGCCCCTCCTCCTCGCTGGCGGCCGCGTCGAAGCTCACCGCGATCTCGAGATCGTCGGCACCGCGGACGACGCCAAGGAGCAGCGGCGCGCCGGGAGCCAATCGGTCGAGCGCCTCATGGAGATCGTCGGCGGTGCGCAGCTCGGCGCCCCCCGCCGTAGCGATCATGTCCCCCTCGCGAATCCCGGCGCGGCCCGCGGGGCTGGCATCGTCGACCTTCCGGACGAGCAGGCCATCACGGGGCGGGAGACCGACGGCTCGCCGCAGGCGGCGGGCGACCGCAGCCGGTGCGATGCCGATGCCGAGGCGGAGGTGGCGCGGAGCGTCTCCGGCCGCCAGCGCGTCGATGCGTGATCTCAGGCTGTCATCGGCCGGCACGGCCATGTAGAAGCCGTCGCCGAGGCGGTGGGTGTTGATGCCCACCAGCCGCCCGTGGGCGTCGAGCACTGGCCCGCCCGAGGAGCCGCGGGCCAGCGGCGCCGTGTGCTCGATCGCCCCGGCCACCCGCCGGCCTCGCGGTCCCCGGAAGGCCTGGTCGACAGCGCTGACGAATCCCAGCGTCGCCCGCGGCGCTGACGACGTGCCGCCTCCCACACCCACCACCGCGCTTCCCACCGTGGGGGGCGCCGGCGCCCACGCCACCGGGGTCACGTCGCCGGTGTCGGCGCTGAGCACGGCGAGATCGCCCTCGACGTCGGCCCCGGCCACGGACGCCGCGATCTGGCGACCGTCGGCGAGGGTCACCGTGACCTCGGGGCCCCGGAGGTTGTGGGCGTTGGTCACGATCACCCCCGGCTCCACCACCACCCCGCACCCCCGCCAGTCGCGCCCCACCCGGACGACCGAACGCCCGGCCGAAGCTGCCACCTCCTCCACTGCCTGACCCAGCTCGTCCAGCATGCTCATCGCCGGCTCCTCTCAGTCACTTGCTAATCACAAGTTACTATAGTGGCGGGCATGCCAACCTCCACCCCGGCTTCCTCATCAGCCCTCGGCCAAGCGCTCGACCAGGTGGGAGACCGCTGGACGCTGCTCGTCGTCGACGCCCTGCTCGACGGCCCTCGGCGGTTCGGAGCCATTCACGAGGCCGTGTCCGGCGTCGCCACCAACGTGCTCGCCGACCGCCTCCGGCGGCTCGAAGCGGGGGGCCTCGTCCTGGCCCGCCCCTACTCTCGGCGCCCGCCCCGGTTCACCTACCAGCTCAGCGGGTCCGGCCTGGAGCTCGCCTCGACCCTACGGTCGCTCGCCGCCTGGGGTTCCCGGGGGGGCGGCGGCGATCCCCTCGTCCCCGCGACGGCCGCGCCGCTGCACCACACGTCGTGTGGAAGTGCCGTCGAGGTTCGCTGGCACTGCCTCACGTGCGCCCGGCTCGTCGATGATGACGAGATCGACGAGCTGGCCTGGGTCTGATCCCGGCCCCACCACCGCTGTCAGTACAGGAGGATGTCCTGATCGGCGGCGGGACAGTGGTCGTAGGGTTCCTGGCCCCAGTCGTCCAGCGAATCGAACACCTGGTGCCGAGCACCGGGTTGGAGGCCTGGCGCCGCCCCGCTCTCGAGGTAGAAGTACTCGAAACCGTTCCCGCCGTCTTCCTTGGAGACCGTGTGCCCGTAGACCGTGCCGGGTATGTACTCGGTGGCGCCTTCGGCTGTGCACGGCAGGGGCTCGGCGTGAGCGGGCACCATGCTGGCGCCCACAGTGATGGCGGCCGCCACGGCCAGCGCCTTCTCGATCATCCCCATGTCGTCGCTCCTGAGGTTGCTGCAGTGAGTGCGGAGAGTATGACCGAGTTTCTTAAAAGAAGCACGCCTTGTCGGGTTCAGGCGGCGACGTTCATGCGTCCCATGGGCCCGTCGATCGTGGTGAGGATGACCCGCCGCCCCACGGCCTCGACATCTGGCGCCGACAGCTCGGCGAGCAGGCCCCCCTCGAGCACCTTGGCGTAGCAGCGAGCACCCTCCCGCGAACCGTCGACGTCGCACACCAGCAGGGCCCACTGGGGTGCGCCGTCGCGGCCGTGGACCACTGTGTAGGTCACAACGGTGGCCGCACCCGAGTGCTCGTGGACGATCGGGCGGGGGGGATGGGTGGACCGCAGCGACGACTGGAGCACGGCGAGATCGACGGGTGGGCAGGAGGTGGGCTCCGTCGTCAGCAAGCCGGCCACGTGCTTGGTCATGTGCATGCCCACACCGCTCACCAACCCCAACGCGCCCCGGTCGGCGCGGAGCACCTCGACCATCGAGGCGATGGCGTGGGTGAGATAGCCCGAGCCCGGACCTCCGAAGTAGGGAAGCCCGCCGGTGACGGTGAGGCCCCGTGGATCGGTGGGTGAGATGTCGAGGGCGTCAGCAGCGAAGTTCACCGAGGAGGCGAAGCACGAGTAGAGATCGAGGTGGGCGACGTCGCCGATGGCGACGCCGGCCTGGTCGAGCACCGATCCGAACACCGCCGCCATGGCCGGGCTGGCGAAGGTCGGGGCGTGTTCAGCCACGTAGGTGGGATCGCAGCCGTAGGCGTAACCGGCGAGATGGACGCGTCGATCGGCAGGAACACCGAGCGCCTCGGCCCGCTCGGTTGAGGTGACGATCACCGCCGCGGCCATGTCGACGTCCATCACCGACACCATGTGCTTGGTGTAGGGCGAGCCGACCATGCGGTTGCCGGCCGTCGCCCTCGACAGGGTCGAGGCACCGATCTGGGCCGGGAACCAGGCCTGGGGGTTGCCGGCAGCCCGCTGCGAGAGCGCCGACATGGTCTGACCGAGCTGGCCGAGGTAGGCGCGCGGAGCGACACCGAGATGGGCGCGGCGGGCCACGTCCCACAGGGCGAAGGTCAGCCAGGCCTGGAACACCTCATGGGCGACTTCGGCGTCGTGGAACGGCGCTTCGAACGGCATGGACTGCTTGTCGGGATGCCGGTGTGACCACGAGGGCCGCTCCCCTGCCTTCTTCAACCGCCGCTTGGTCGCCAGTGCCTCACCGCTGACGAGCAGCACCGCCTCGGCATCGCCGGCGGCGATGGCGGCGAGGGCCGCGGCCAGCTCGACCAGGGGCGTGGTGCCGCCGATGCCGGTGTAGCGGGTGTGGGTGGGGTGCGCGCCCAGCAGCTCGGACAGCCGCCCGGGCGGATCGTCATAGGGCCACGACTGGCAGTAGACGACCCGTACGCCGTCGAGGTCTGCCACCAGCGCGGGGGCGCCGGCATCGGCCGCGGCCCGGCGAGCGACGGTCTCCCACATCCGCACCGGTTCGGGAGCCAGCCCGAGCGCATCGAGCGGCTCGGCCGAGCCGTCGGGCCGCCAGGTGGCCTGCCCGACGCCGATGATGCAGGGACGGCGGGGATCGGTGCTCACCTGCCGGTCCAGCGTGGCGCGCGCTTCTCGGCGAAGGCCCGAGGACCTTCCTTGGCGTCGTCGGTCTGGAACACCACGCCGGAGAGCTCGTTCTCGATCTGGTAGCCCTCCTTCATCGACCCGGCGGCCAGCGCCCGAAGCACAGCCTCCTTGGTGGCCTGCACCGCCCTCGGGGCGTTGGCGGTGATGCGGTGAGCGAAGCCGAGCGCCTCGTCCATGAGCGACTTCCGAGCCACGATGCGGTTGAGCAGGCCCATCTCCATGGCGGCCTGGGCCGGGAAGGCTTCGGCCGTGAGCAGGAACTCCATGGCGTGGGGGAAGGGGATCTGGCGGGGCAGGCGGGTTGGGGTACCGCCACCGGCGAAGAGCCCCCGCTTCGGTTCCATCACCCCGAAGGTGGCCTCGGGGGTGGCGATGCGGATGTCGACGCCGCCCAGCATCTCCATGCCCCCGGCCACGCACGGCCCGTCGATGGCCGCGATGATCGGCTTGTAGATCTTCAGTGTCTTGAGCACGGCATCGGTGCTGTCGCGCAGCTCAACGCCCTCGAACTCGCTGACGTCGCCCGCCTGGATCGCCTTCTGGAACTCGGTGATCTGCGGGATGAACAGCTTGAGATCGGCGCCCGAGCAGAAGTTGCCCTCGACGCCGGTGAGGATGGCTACCCACTGGTCGGTGTCGTCGCGGAACTCCCTCCAGGCCACCGCCAGGTCGTGGAAGTGGTGGAGGTCCAGGCTGTTGCGGGACTCGGGGCGGTCGATGGTGATGACGGTGATGTGGTCGTCGCGGCGGTCGACGTGGATCGGCATGAACCTGACGTTAGCGTCAGGTTCAATCCGGCCCCTCACCTAGGTTCGTGACAACCACCGATGAACTCTGATCACTCCCCCCGTCCGCGGCTCGGGTTCCTCTACCCGGGGTACGCCGCCGAAGACGATTACCCGGCGATGGCTCAGCAGCTCCCGTCCCAGCCGATCGTGGAGCTGGTCCACACGTCGGTCGGTGTCGATGCCCATCGCATCGACGCGCTCCTCGACCTCGGGAGTCCGGAGCGCCTGGCAGAGGCTGCGGAGCACCTCCGGGACAGGGTCGATGCCGTCATGTGGGCCTGCACCAGCGCCAGCTTCGTCTTCGGCTGGGACGGCGCACGCACACAATCCGCCGCGATCTCCGAGGCCCTCGGTGTGCCGGTGTCGAGCACCTCGTTCGCCTTCGTCGAGGCCGCCCGGGCGCTCGACGTGCACGCTGTCGCCATCGCCGCCACCTACCCCGAAGACGTCGCCCACGCCTTCGCCGATTTCCTCGGTCACGCCAAGATCAAGGTTGCCTCGGTCGCGGTCCAGGACATCACCACGGCCGCCGAGGTGGGGAGGCTCCAGCGAGACCAGGTCGTGGAGTTCGTCGCCGCCGGTGATCACCCCGACGCCGAGGCGGTGCTGGTACCCGACACCGCGCTGCACACGGTCGCCTCGCTCGCGGATCTGGAGCAGGCGCTCGGCAAACCGGTCCTCACCGCCAACCAGGTGACGATGTGGGAGGCACTCCGCCTGGTCGACGCACCCCGCGAGTGCGAAACCCTCGGAGCCCTCTTCCGCCGCCGCTGAGTCGGCTCAGGCTGCCCCGTGCTCCACGGTCTGCTGGGCCGCGCTGATGAGGAGCCTCGTGGAGCGGGCCACCGGATCGGCGTCGCCCATCACCCACTCCGGCTCGGCATCGGTTCGGGTACGAGGCAGGGCCCCCGCGGCCAGGAGGGCGGCCCACAGCGATACCTGGTTCGCGGTGAACACAGGACGCTCGAGCTCACGCTCGAGCTGGGCCACGATCCCGTAGGTCCGGAGTGCGGTGCACGACACGAACACCGCCTCAGCCTCGGTGTCGTCGTCGGCTTGGTGCACGAGATCGGCGATCGTCGCCTTGCTCACCGTTGACATCCCGCGGTTGAGTCCCAGGAAGTTGGCCGAGGTGACGTCGAGCTCCGCCTCTTCGAGGAAGTCGACGAGCAGGCTGGTGAGCCGCTCAGTGTAGGGAGAGACGACGGCCACCTTCTGCCTCCCGGTCATCCGGAGGGCGTCGACCATGGCACTGGAGCTCGTGACGACCCGGGGGACGCCGGTCTCGGCCATGGCGGCGCGGAGCTCGCGCTCTCCGGCCACACCCTTCACGAAGCTCCCTGACGAGCAGGCATAGAGCACCACCCGGGGGTTCACGGGTAGCAGCGACTTGGTGGCCTTCACCGCGACGGTCGGTCGCCACAGCGCCTTGGCCAGGGCCACACCCACCTGGCCATTCACGTGCGGCGTGCGGGTGAAGTGAAGCTCCACCTCGGGCGGCAGATACTTCCAGTACTCCCAGTCGAGAGAGAAGTCGAAGGGCACCACCACACCTATGGAGACTTCCTGGCCTGGGTGATCGAACTCGATCTCCCACCGGTACGGCTGGGGGCGTTGCATCCGCAGAGCCACCGGCACTCCATTCTCCCCTGGCCCGAAGACCGCAGTCTGATTCGCTCGTGCTCGAGCTGGCTCCCCCACAGGCTACCGCCCGGATCCAGAATCGTGGTGGCGGAAGCGAAGCTCCTCGCCCACCGCACCGGCCCGCCACACGTCGTTGCCCGCCGCAGCCAGCTCGTCGAGTCCCTCGACGATCGTGGCGAACACGTTTCCGGGGACGAATCCCACGTCGGCGTTCAGCAGCAGATTGTTGCGTCCGTAGAACACGGCCAGGTCGACGACGGCCTCCCGGTCGCCGGCACCTTCCTGCGCGGTGTACCCGTAGGTGAGTGCCGGCAGCATGCCAGAGGTGAATTCGAAGTAGACGAGGTCGCCGGGGATGGGGGTGACGGTGGGGTTCTCGAGACCGAGGGCCAGCTCGGGCGCGGGGACGAACGTGTAGAGCTCGTTGCGGGCGTACTTGGCGTGATAGATGGGCCCGCCCACCGGGAGGCTTTGCCACACCGCCGCGCACGTGCGGGGAGCGACGTCATCGAGCAGCTCGGCCACACAGGTGACGTCGCGCTTGGGCAAGTGGATCTCGATCTGGCGTGCCACGCGACAGCCTCCCTCTTCGTCGACAGCTCCCGCTTCCTTGACCCTTGCAGATCGCTGGTCCTGGGCTAGATTGTCGACAATCTACAACAGGAAGGAGCCAGCCGATGCCTGCGCTCTCCCCTCTCCTCCTCCAAGCCACACCTGTTCGTGCGGAGCGAGGCGAAGGTGTCTGGATCTTCGACGGAGCCGGCCGCCGCTACCTCGACTTCACGGCTGGCATCGGTGTGACGAGCACCGGCCACTGCCACCCCCGCGTGGTCGAGGCGATCCAGAAGCAGGCCAGCGAGCTGATCCACGGTCAGTACACCACCGTGCTCCACCCTCGGCTCGGCGAACTGGCCGACGCGTTGGTGCAAAGGCTCCCCGAAGGTCTCGGCTCGGTCTTCTTCTCCAACTCCGGCAGCGAGTCGGTGGAGGCGGCGCTCCGACTTGCCCGCCACGCCACTGGTCGCCCCAACCTGATCGTGTTCCACGGGGCGTTCCACGGCCGCACCATGGGGGCGGCGTCTATGACCACATCCAAGCTGGCCGTGCGGGCCGGGCTCCAGCCTCTCCTCGGCGGCGTGGTGATCGCTCCGTTCCCCCACGCCTTCCGCTACGGCTGGGACGAGGAGACCACGGTCGACTTCTGCATCCGCGAGCTCGACCTCATCCTCGCCACCGTCACCGCCCCCGACGAGACGGCCGCCATCTTCATCGAGCCCGTCCTGGGTGAGGGCGGCTACGTGCCGGTGCCCAAGGCCTTCCTCCAGGCCCTCCGCGAGCGATGCGACCGCCACGGCATGCTGCTGGTCGCCGACGAGATCCAGACCGGGGTCGGGCGCACCGGGCGATTCTGGGGCTACGAGCACTCCGGCGTCGTTCCCGATGTCCTCGTCACTGCCAAGGGCCTGGCCAGTGGAATGCCGATCTCGGCCGTCGCCGCCTCACCCGAGCTGATGGCGAAGGGATGGCCCGGCTCTCAAGGGGGGACCTACGGCGGCAATGCCGTGGCTTGCGCGGCGGCGCTCGCCACCCTCCAAGTGGTCGACGATGAACACCTGGTCGACAACGCCGCCGCCATCGGCGACCGGCTGCTGGGCCGGTGCCGGGAGCTGGTCAGCAGCCATCCCTCCATCGCCGACGCGCGGGGTCTCGGTCTCATGATCGGCCTCGAGCTCTCCCATCCCGACGGACGGCCGGGAGGCGACATCGCCGCCCGGGTGCTGGCCGAGGCCGCCGACCAGGGCCTGCTGCTCCTCACCTGTGGGACCTCCGGCGAAGTGGTCCGGCTCATCCCGCCTCTGGTTGTCACCGCCGAGGAGGCCGACGAGGGGATCGAACTTCTCGACGCCGTGCTGGTCAAGGTGGAGGCTGAGATCTAGCTCAGGGCTGGAGCGACACGAAGCGCAGCCGGGTCATCTCCTCCACCGCGTAGGCCGGGCCCTCGCGGGTGTTGCCGGCATCTCCCACACCGCCGTACGGCTGCTGGTCGGCTCGGAAGGTGGGTACCTCGTTGATCAGCACGCCACCGAAGTCGAGCTCCCGCACCGCCTGGAGCGCCTTGCTGATGTCATTGGTGAACACGCCCGCGTGGAGACCGAAGTCACTGCCGTTGGCCAAGGCGAGAGCGTGGTCGAAGTCGTCGTAGGCCGCCACGGTTATCACCGGGCCGAACACCTCCCGGGTCCAGAGGTTGGTGGTGGAAGGTGCGCCGTCGACGACGGTCGCCTGGAACGCACCGTCGACTACCCCGCCGCCGGTCACCACTCGCCCGCCGGCCGACACCGCTTCATCGACCCACCCACGAACTCGCATGGTCTCTCCCGGGGCGATCATGGGGCCGAGATCGGTGGCCTCGTCGGCCGGATCACCGACCACGAGCGAGCTCGCCGCGTCGGCCAGCGCTTCCACCATGGGGGCGTGGGCGTCGCGGTGCACCAGGACCCGCTGCACCGAGATGCAGCTCTGGCCTGCGTGGGAGAACCCGGCCACCTTCACCTTGGCGGCGATGGCCAGAACGTCGCACTCGGGCTCGACGATCAGTGGCGAGTTCGAACCCAGTTCGAGCAACACCTTCTTCCTGGGGGCGGCGGCGGAGATCGACCATCCCACCGGGCCGCTGCCGGTGAACGTGATCACCTCGGGAACGGGGTGCTCCACAAGTGGTGCACCGGCCTCCTTGCCTGAGTCGGTGACGGTGGAGATCCAGTCGAGCGGGAGGCCCGCCTCGAGGAGCATCTCAACCAGGGCCAGCGCGGTCAGCGGCGTCTGGGGCGCGGGCTTGAGAACCACCGGACAGCCGGCCGCGATGGCGGGGGCCACCTTGTGGGCCACCAGGTTGAGCGGGAAGTTGAACGGGGTGATGGCTGCCACCACGCCCGCGGGCACCCGCAGGGCGAAGCCGATCTTTCCGGCTCCCGACTCGGAGGCCTCCATCGAGACAACTTCGCCGCCGAGCCTTCTGGCCTCCGCTGCGGCGAATCGGAACGTGTCGACGGCGCGGCGGGCTTCGGTGCGGGCGGTGCGGATGGGTTTGCCCGCCTCGAGCATGATCCGGCGGGCGAAGTCCTCGTTGCGGTCGGCGAGCAGTACCGCAGCACGATCGAGCACTTCGGCCCGCTGGTGCTGGGGGAAGTCGTTGCGCTCGAACGCCGCCCGGGCGCTGGTGCAGGCACTCTCCACCTCGTCGGGCCCGCACAGCGGAACGGCGGCGATCACATCGCCGCCGAAGGGGTTGGTCACGTCGACGGATCCGTTGGTGTGAACCTTCTCACCGGCGATGCGCACGGGTGTCTGATCCACGATCACACCTCTCTCTCGTTTATCGTCTTGTCGATGGGTGGGTGACGGTCGGTGAGCGGGTGAGCCTGCTCGTAGGCGCGGGCGGCCCGCAGCACGAGAGCGTCGTGGCCGCGGGCGGCGACGAGCTGGAGCCCGATCGGCAGCCCATCCCCCGTGAACCCACACGGCACCGACACGGCGGGCTGCTGGGTGAGGTTGAAGGGGTAGCTGAACGGGGTCCAGGTGGGCCAGCGCCGCTGGGGCCACCCCTCGGGAACCTCCCGCCCCGCCTCGAAGGCGGGGATGGGCAGCGTGGGAGTGAGGAGCAGGTCGTATCGCTGGTGGAACAGGCTCATCGACACCGCCAGCTCACCGCGCTGAGCCGCGGCATCGAGGTAGTCGAGGGCCGAGCGGGTAGCGCCATCAGCGGTGATCTCCTGGAGGCCAGGGTCCATGCTGGCCCGCTGCCCGTCGGTGAGGTGACGGGTGGCCTGGGCCGCGCCGGTGTTCCACAGCAGGTTGTAGATGTCCACGGGATCGCTGAACCCGGGGTGTGCCTCCTCGACCACCGCGCCGAGCTGCTCGAAGGCGTGGGCGGCGGCGTCGAGCGACTGATTGATCTCGGGATGCACCTCGACGTAGCCGAGGTCGGGGCTGAAGGCGATGCGGATGCCCGCGATGCCACGGTCGATCCCGGCGAGGTAGTCGAGGTGGTCGGGAATGAGCGCCCCTGCGTCGCGGGGATCAGGCTCGGAGAGCACTTGGAGCATGAGCGCGGTGTCGGCCACGGTGCGCGCCATCGGCCCGGCGTGGGCCAACGCGCCATAAGGGCTCACCGGCCAGTGCGGCACCCGGCCCCAGGTGGGCTTCATGCCCACGATCCCCGAGAAGCCGGCTGGGATGCGGATCGATCCGCCCCCGTCGGTACCGAGGGCCAGCGGGGCCATCCCCGCGGCCACCGCGGCCGAGCTGCCACCACTGGATCCGCCGGGCGTGAGAGTGGGGTTCCACGGGTTGCGGGTGACCCCGTAGGCGGGAGCATCGGTCACGCCCTTCCACCCCAGCTCCGGGGTGGTGGTCTTGCCGAGGAGCACGGCGCCGTGACGGCGCAGGGCGGCCACCGACGGGGCGTCTTCCTTCCAGGGCTGGTCGGGATCGACCAGGACCGATCCCCTGAGAGTGGGCCAGCCCTCGGTTAGGAAGACGTCCTTGACGGCGACGGGGATGCCTTCGAGGAGGCCGAGCGGCTCCTCGCGTTGCCATCGGACCTCGGATGCCTTGGCGTCGGCGAGGGTCCGCTCGGGATCGAGGAGGCACCAGGCGTTGAGCACGCCGTCGAGCTGGTCGATCCGCGTGAGCAGGTGCTCAGCCACCTCCACCGGTGAGAGGAAGCCGGCAGCGAACGCGTCGCGTAGCTCGAGTGCCGTGAGGTGAGCGATGTCGGTCACGAGACGGCCTCCTGCCCGACCGCCGCCTCGCGCTTGTCGACCACGTTGAGGAGCGGCTCCCCTCGCATCCATCGATCGAAGTTGTCGGTCAGCTGGCGACCCAAGGACACCCGCCACCCGACGACGTCGCCCGACATGTGGGGCGACACCAACACGTTGCTCATCTCCCAGAAGGGGTGGTCCGCGGGCAGCGGCTCCTCCTCGAACACGTCGAGGGCAGCGGCCGCGACCCGGCCCGAGCGAAGGGCTTCGAGCAGCGCCGCCTCGTCGACCACCGGGCCTCGTCCCACATTGACCAGCACGCAACCCGGCTTGGCCGCGCCAAGGGCACGCGCGTCGAGCATCCCCTCGGTGTCGGGGGTGAGCGGGGTGCAGACGATCACGTCGTCGGCCTGAGCCAGCTCGTCGTGAAGGGCGTCGGGGCTCACCACCGCCTCGAAGTCGGGATCGTCGGGACGAGCCGTCCGGGCGATGCCCCGCACGCGCAGCCCGGCAGCGCCGAGCAACTGGGCGACTGCCCTCCCGATCGAGCCGGCTCCGATCACCAAGGCTTGGTGGTTCGCGAGCAGCGTGGTCTCGCGGTGACGCCACTGCTTCTGCTGCTGGAGCTCGATGGTGCCTCGAAGGTCCTTGGCGAAGAGGAGCAGCACGCCGAGCACGTACTCCGCCATCGGGTCATCGAACACCCCGCGGGCATTGGTGACCACGGCGGATGACTCGACCACATGCGGAGTCATCACCGCTTCGACCCCGGCGCTGGCGGCATGGATCCAGCGGATCGAGGCCGCCCGCGAACCGAGCTCGTGCACCCAGCGGGTCCGGAAGTCGTAGACGGCCAATACGTCGGCGTCGGCGACGACGTTCTCGAGCGCTTCCAGCGATCGCACCAAGTGGAGGTCGGCCGCGCCGGCGATCGGCTCGAGCGCTGGCGGGTCGGGCTCGTCGGGCGCGAGGAGGACGACCACTCGTGGCTCGGAGGCGCGCACGAGCCCAACCTATCTGCCTCCGGTATGATTGTCGACAATCTACGATCCAGAAACGGGCGTCATGACCATCACCACCCCGCACCTCCAGCCCCTCGAACGTCGGCCCACCGCCACCGTCATCGCCGAGGCCATCCGCGAGCGGATCATCGACGGCTCCTTCACCCCGGGAACCCAGCTCACGGAGATGCAGCTCGCCAACCAGCTCGACGTCTCCCGGGGGCCCGTGCGGGAAGCGCTTCAGCGGCTGATCCAGGAGGGCCTGCTGGTGAGCGAACCCCACCGGGGTGTGTTCGTGGTACGGCTCGACCGCGACGACATGGCCGACGTGTACGTGGCCCGGGCGGCGGTGGAACGTGAAGCCGCCCGCCAGATCGTGCGCAGGAACGATCGGGCCATCGTGCAGCGCCTCGGCGTTCTCGTGGCTGAGATGGCCGAAGCGGCGAAGACGGGTTCGTGGGCCGACGTGGCCGATGCCGACCTCCGCTTCCACGAGGCGCTCGTGGCCGCGTCAGGGAGCCGCCGGCTGCAACGCATGTACGCCACGCTTCTGGCCGAGACCCGGTTGTGTCTCACCCAGATGCCCCGCACCGAGCCCAACGCTCGAACGGTGGTAGCCGAGCACCGGGCGTTGGTGAAGGCGCTGCGGGCCGGTGACGAGGTCGACGTCGTGGCCCGTATCGATGCCCACCTAGGTCTCGCCTCCCGTCACGAGATTCGGTAGCTCCGTCCCCGAGAGATCTAGGTTCGGTTGCCGATGGACCTTCGTGACTCGCCGTCCGACGCCGCGTTCCGCCGGGAGGTGGGCGAATGGCTCGATGCCACACTCCCGTCGCTGCCACCCAAGCCGCCGATGGACGACTTCGAGGCCCGTCGCCGCTACGACACCCACTGGCAGCGCACCCTGTTCGATGCCGGCTATGCCGGCATCAACTGGCCCGCCGAGCACGGAGGCCGCGGCGCCACCGCCACCGAGCAGCTCATCTTCCTCGAGGAGTCCGAGAGGCGACGCGCCCCCTACGTCGGCAGCAACTTCGTCGGCCTGCTCCATGCCGGCCCCACCCTGATCGCCGAGGCGTCTCCCCGCCAGCAGGCCGCCCACCTGCCACCGATCCTGCGGGGCGAGCACGTGTGGTGCCAGGGCTTCTCCGAGCCCGCAGCCGGCTCGGATCTGGCCAGCCTCCGCACCAGGGCGGTGCGCGACGGGGATGAGTACGTCGTGTCGGGCCAGAAGATCTGGACGTCGTTCGCCCAGATCGCCGATTTCTGCGAGCTGCTGGTCCGCACCGACCCCGACGCTCCCAAGCACCGGGGCATCACCTGGCTCATCATGTCCATGGACACTCCCGGCATCGAGGTGCGACCGCTGCGAACCGTGCACGGGTCGCCCGAGTTCTCCGAGGTGTTCCTCGACGAGGTCCGCATCCCCGTCGGCAATCGGGTGGGTGCCGAAAACGACGGCTGGCGGGTGGCCATGGTCACCTTCAGCTTCGAGCGCGGCACAGCCTTCGTGTCCGAGCTGCTGGGAACCCGTCGGCTGGTCGCCGACCTCAAGGCCCTGGCCACCACGATCACCCGCCGCGGGGCGACGGCATGGGACGACTCCGGGCTGCGCTCCGACCTGGGTCACCTCGATGCCGAGCTGGAAGCGCTGTGGGCGCTCACCAAACGCAACGTCAGCCAGGCCCAGCGCACGGGAGTGCCCGGCGTGGGCGGGTCGGTGTTCAAGCTCAGCTACACCGAGCTGCGCCACCGCCTGGCCGACGTGTCACGCCGGCTGCTCGACCGGATGGTGCTGAGCCACGACGATCTCGGCGAGTGGCCCACTGGCGACCACATGCACGGATTGTTCCACGCCCTGGCCATGTCGGTGGCCGCCGGCACGTCGCAGATCCAGCGCAACATCGTGGCTGAACGGATTCTCGGGCTGCCGAAGGAGCCTCCGTGGACTTCGAGCTGAGCGACGACCAGCAAGCGCTGAGCGACGGGGTTCGCGCGTTTCTCGATGGTCGCCTGGACATGGCTGGGGTGCGGGCCTATGAGACCGCCGGCTCGCTCGACCGTGACCGGTGGCAGGAGATGGCCGGCACCGGCATCTTCGGCCTCCGGCTGGCCGAGGTCGACGGCGGAGTGGGGCTTGGTGTCGCCGACGCCGCCCTGGTGTTCGAGGAGCTGGGACGTCACCTGGTGGCTGGTCCCCTGGTTGCGACCCACCTCGCCGCCGGATCGTTCCCCGGAGCCGCGGACGGGTCGGCCATCGTCGGCCTGGTCGATGACGTGGAGGACAGCACACCGGTGCTCGTCGAGCACCTCGACAGCCTCGACCTGCTCGTGCTGTGTGGCCCCGACGGCGTACGACTGGCCGACCTCGACGCGGTGCGGGGCGCGGCGATGCCGATCGAGCACCCCACCGACCCCCTCACCCCCGTGCACCGAATGCCGGCCATGCCCGCGGGCGACGTCGTGATCTCGGGCGACGAAGCGGTCGACTTCGCCATGGCCGGTACCACCCTCACCGCCGCCTTCCAGGCGGGCCTCGCCCTTCGGGCCGTCGAGCTCAGCGTGGCCTACGCCAAGGAGCGCATCCAGTTCGACCGCCCCATCGGTGGCTTCCAGGCGGTCAAGCACCTCCTGGCCGACATGTTGGTGGCGGCCGAAGTGGCGCGGGTCGCTGTGTACAGCGCGGCAGTCCACCTCGACGACCCATCGGTAGGTGACGTGGACCGAGCGGTGCGGGCGGCCAAGGTGGTGGCCGGCGAGGCGGCGGTGAAGTGCGGCAAGACCGCCATCCAGGTCCATGGCGGGATGGGGTTCACCTGGGAGGTCGACGCCCATCTGCTGCTCAAGCGGGCGTGGGTGCTCGACACCCACTTCGGCACCGCCGACCACCACGCGCTGGCCCTGGCCGACGCCCTCTAAGTGGCCGTGGTGGAGTCTTGGGG
>DASWIA010000056.1:0-66594 GCA_036397895.1 Acidimicrobiales bacterium
GCCGAGCCCCACAACGCAACGAGCCCGGGCCGATCGGCCCGGGCTCGTTTTGTTCAGGTTCTCGGGTGGTCAGTGATCGTGACCGTGGTGGTCGTCGTGGCTCTCGGCCGGCTTGTCGGCGACGATCGCCTCGGTCGTCAGGAACAGGGCCGCGATCGATGCGGCGTTCTGCAGCGCCGACCGGGTCACCTTGGCGGCGTCGATGACGCCGATCTTGACGAGATCCTCGTAGACGCCGGTCGCTGCGTTCAGGCCCTCGTTGCCGGACAGTTCGCGGACACGGTTGATGACGACGCCACCCTCCATGCCTGCGTTCTCGGCGATCTGCTTGAGCGGGGCCTCGAGCGACTTGCCGACCAGCCGGGCACCGGTGGCCTCGTCGCCGAACAGGGAGTCGGCAACCTTCGCCACCGCGGCCTGGGCGCGCAGGAGCGCCACGCCACCGCCGGGCACGACACCCTCTTCGATGGCGGCCTTGGTGGTCGACACCGCGTCCTCGATGCGGTGCTTCTTCTCCTTCAGCTCGACCTCGGTCGCCGCGCCGACCTTGAGGACGGCGACGCCGCCGGTCAGCTTGGCGAGACGCTCCTGGAGCTTTTCGCGGTCGTAGTCGGAGTCGGTGTTGTCGATCTCGGCCTTGATCTGGTTGATCCGGCCCTTGATGTCCTCTTCCGAACCGCCACCCTCGACGATCGTCGTCTCGTCCTTGGTGATGATGATCCGCTTGGCAGTGCCGAGCAGGTCGAGCGTGACGTTCTCGAGCTTCAGGCCGACCTCTTCGCTGATGACCTGGCCACCCGTGAGGATCGCCATGTCCTGGAGCATCGCCTTGCGACGCTCACCGAACCCGGGTGCCTTCACGGCGGCGGACTTGAACGTGCCGCGGATCTTGTTCACGACGAGGGTGGCGAGTGCCTCGCCCTCCACGTCCTCGGCGATGATCACGAGCGGCTTGCCGGACTGCATGACCTTCTCGAGCACGGCGAGCATGTCCCGCACCGCGGAGATCTTCGAGCCGACGAGCAGCACGTAGGCGTCGTCGAGGACGGCCTCCATGCGGTCGGGGTCGGTGACGAAGTACGGCGAGATGTAGCCCTTGTCGAAGCGCATGCCCTCGACGAGGTCCATCTCCATGCCGAAGGTCTGGCTCTCCTCGACGGTGATGACGCCGTCCTTGCCGACCTTGTCGATGGCCTCGGCGATCATCTCGCCGATCTCGCGGTCGGCGGCGGAGATGGCGGCGACCTGAGCGATCTGCTCCTTGTCGCTGACCTCGACGCTGAGCTCACCGAGTGCCTCGACGGCGGCGTCGACGGCAGCTTCGATGCCCCGCTTGAGGCTCATCGGGTTGGCCCCGGCGGCCACGTTCTTGAGGCCCTCACGCACCAAGGTCCAAGCGAGGACGGTGGCGGTGGTGGTGCCGTCGCCGGCAACGTCGTCGGTCTTCTTGGCAACTTCCTTGACGAGCTCAGCGCCGATGGCCTCGAACGGATCCTCGAGCTCGATCTCCTTGGCAATGGAGACACCGTCGTTGGTGATGGTGGGAGCGCCCCACTTCTTGGCAAGGACGACGTTGCGCCCCTTGGGGCCGAGCGTGACGCGCACCGCGTCAGCGAGCTTGTTCATGCCGGCCTCGAGCGCACGCCGTGCTTCGGCGTCGAACGAGATCATCTTGGGCATCTGCTGTCCCTCCGTTGGGTTCGATCCGGACCGGCGTTCCGGCCCGGCGTGAGCAGTTTCGACCCGAGACTGTTAGCACTCTCGGGCTGCGAGTGCTAACAGCACATCACACCTTGAGCAGCCGTGCAACCGGCCATTGCGGGCATGTCGGCCTCGACCGCGATTCGCGCTCAATCATTGACGAGGAGTGGTCGAAGTACTTGGACATGGCAGACGTACTGATTGTGGACGACGACCCTGACGTCCGGGCGATGCTCGCCATCACCTTGGAGGACTTCGGGCACAAAGTGCGGGAAGCCCCCGATGGCACCAAGGCCCTGCTGGCCCTCGAAGAGAGCCCCCCCGACGTCGTGGTGCTCGACGTGATGATGCCGAGCCTCGATGGCTTCGGTGTGCTCCGGGAGCGACGGCGGCGAGAGCTGGCACCCGACTCTCGGGTGATGATGCTCACCTGCAAGACCGACGAGCGCGACTTCGTGCGCGGCTGGGAGCTTGGTGCCGACGAGTATCTCACCAAGCCGTTCGACCCCGACACCCTCGTGGCCAAGCTCGGACAGCTCCTCGAGGCGACGGTCGAAGATCTGCACACACGCCGCGACGAGGAGCTCCAGAAGGCCGAGCTGCTCGATCGCCTCGAGTCGGCGTTCAACCGGGTACGCAGCCGCCGCGTCCCGGCCTGAGCCCCGCACCCTCACCTCTCCGCACCCTCACCTCTCCAGACCGCTCCCCGCCCGAAGTTCGTGCCCACCGTCGGACGGTGGGCACAGCCGCGTCAGGGACCACATTGCGGATCGGGTGATGTACCGAGGACCATGGAGTCGTGCCGGTACCGGCTCTTCGCACCTACCACCACTCGTCCTTCGGCGCCGCCGACCTCGCCGCGGCGAAGGACGGGCGCGTCGTGTCGGTGTGCATCCCCGCCCGCAACGAAGGACCGACGGTAGGCGGCATCGTGGCGTCGATCCGCAAGCATCTCGTCGAGCTCGCACCGGTGGTCGACGAGATCCTGGTGATCGACGACGGATCCACCGACGACACCGCCGACCGCTCTGCTGAAGCCGGCGCCCGAGTCGTGCCAGCCGGCGAGGTGCTGAGCGACCACACCTCCGGACCCGGCAAGGGACAGGCCATGTGGAAGTCGGTGTACGCGGCACGGGGCGACTTGATCGTCTGGTGCGATGCCGACATCGCGAACTTCGGGCCGCGGTTCATCGTCGGGCTGCTGGGACCGCTTCTTGCCCACGACGACGTCGACATGGTGAAGGCGTTCTACGACCGGCCCTCGCGCGACGGCACCGTGGGCGAGGGGGGACGCGTCACCGAGCTCGTCGCCCGTCCGCTGATCTCCCGGTTCTTCCCCCGACTCTCCGCCGTGGTGCAACCGCTCGCTGGTGAGTACGGCGGGCGGCGTCAGGTGCTGGAGCAGCTCCCGTTCTCACCTGGGTACGGGGTCGACCTCGCGCTGCTCATCGACCTCGTCGATCGCGTCGGTCTCGACGGCCTCGTCCAAGTCGACCTCGGCGTACGGGAGCATCGCAACCGCCCGCTCTCCGATCTCGGCCCTCAGGCGATGGCGATCATCGAGATGGTCTTGGGGCGTGCCGGCATCGATCAACCCGGCGCGGCCACGCTCATCCGTCCCGACCAGCCGCCGGTGACGGTCGAGGTCGACGATCTTCCCCCGCTCGCCGACCTCGATCTCGATCTCGCCGCCCGCGAGAGTGCCTGACCCTGGGCCGAGCCGTCAGTCTCGGGAGGGCTCGGACGGGACAACGGGGGGGTTCTCGTCACCGATCTTTTCGACGATCCCGACCGCCGGCTTCGCGTCCTCACGCTGCCAGTCCTCGCGGACGTCGTCGAGGGACTGACCCAGCACGTACATCCGCCACAGGTGCCCGATCAGGATCTTGAGCACGGCCGCGGTGGGAACGGCGATGAGGAGGCCGAAGAATCCGCCGAGTGTCCCTCCCGCCAGCAGCGCCATCATCACCGCGGCGGGGTGCAGGTGCACGGCGCGCTGCATGACGAGCGGGCTGATGAAGTGGTTGTCGATCTGCTGAGCCCCGGCCATGATCACTGCCACCCACACCGCGGTGCCGACATCGGCGGTGGTGAGGGCCACCACGACGCCCGGTACGGCACCAACCCACGGCCCGATGAGCGGAATGATGTTGAACACGCCGGCGATCATTCCGATCAGCAACCAGAACGGAAGCTGGAGCACGGCCAGACCAGCCGAGACCATCACCCCGACGATGAACGCTACGAGGAGCTGTCCCCGGAAGAACCCGCCGATGGCCCGGCTGAGGCGGCCCGCCACCACCGCAACCTCGTCGTGGAACGCCACGGGGACCAGGGACTCGCCAACCTTCAGGAGATGCGGAAGGTCGACAAGTAGGTAGAAGGCGATGATCGGTCCGAGAATGAAGATGAGGGCCAGCTCGAACAGGCGGGTGCCGACCTCGCGCACGGTGTCGAGCTGGGATCCCAGGTCCTTCTCGTCGCCGTTGAACCCGAGCTGGTCCTCGATCTCCGCGACGGTGGGCAACGAGATGATCCAGTTCTCCGAGTCCGCTGCCCGATCGTCGATCCACTTCTCGATCGACGCCCGGACCTCGGGCCACTCATCGGCCAGCTCGTCGGCCTGAGCGCGGATGAGCGGCGAGACCAGCAGCACCACCAGGACGAGCCCGCCGATGACGGCAGCGTAGGAGAGGGCGACGCCTCCGACCCGGGGGATGCCCCGCCGCTCCAGCCGGCTCACCACCGGGTTGAGCACGTAGACGATGGCGCCGGCCAGGATCAGGGGCGGGAAGATCACCCGCAGCCACCACGCCACGAAACCGAGGAGCGTCAGCACGGCGATGATGCCCACGACCGCCCAGGCAGTCTGACCGGCCCCCCGGATGCGTTCCATCACGACGACATCACGGACGTCAGGGTACGAGACTGCTCGTAACGACGGTGGCGATCAGCGAAAGCGGGTCGGTCATCGACTTCGACCGCCCGAACCGCTCGGTGAGCGACACGACCTCGACCCCCGCGGGTATGTCGACGCCGGCGGCGCTGGATCCCACGATGGCCAGCACCGGGACCGCAAGCTCTGCCGCCATCTCGGCAACGCCGCCCACCACCTTGCCCTTGAAGGACTGCTCATCGAGATACCCCTCGCCGGTGATCACGAGATCGGCTCCCACCAGGTGTTCGGCAAGGTCGACCTCCTCGGCCACCAGCTCGAACCCCGACCCCAGGTTGGCGCCCACGGCGGCGAGCCCACCGGCCAGCCCACCCGCAGCACCCGATCCCGGGATGTCGGTGACGTCGATGCCGTGATCCTCCTCGTAGAGCTGGGCCAAGCGCTCGAGTCGTCGCCGAAGCAGCGCGACCTGTGCTCGTGTCGCGCCCTTCTGAGCCGCGAACAGGTCGGCGGCCTCGAGGAACGTGGCATCGACGTCGCAGGCGACCACCAGCGCGACGCCCCTGAGGCGGACCAGCGGTTCGATGGCTCGAAGCGCCCCCAGTCCCCCATCGGTGGTGGCCGATCCGCCGACAGCAACGAGGATGCGACGGCACCCCCCGTCCAGCGCAGCAGAGATCAGCTCGCCGGTGCCGTAGGTCGATGCGGCCACCGCATCGTTGCCCTTGGGACCACCCACCAGCTCGAGTCCCGAGGCCCGCGCCATCTCGATGACCGCGTCGTTACGAGCTCGCCGCCAACCGGCCTCTACGACATCGCCGAGCGGGCCGGTAACCGGCGTCGTCCGGTTCGCTCCACCGAGGACGTCGAGCGTGCCTTCGCCCCCATCGGCTAGCGGGATGAGGGTGCACGAGCCGCCCACCTGCTCCACGGCGCGGCCGATCGCACCGGCGACGGTAGGCGCGTCGACCGTGCCGCGGAACTTGTCGGGGGCCGCGATGACACGAGGGGGCACGGCCCTATGGTGGCCGATGTGGAAGCGACCGACCGGAAGGCCCAGCCGCCGCTCGTCATCGTGTCCAACCGGGGCCCCGTGAGCTTCGCCCGCGGATCTGACGGATCGGTGTCGGCCCGACGGGGCGGCGGCGGTTTCGCGGCGACGACGGCCACGCTGGTGGCCGACCGCGAGGTCACGTGGGTAGCCGCGTCGATGACGGGAGCCGACCGTGAGATGGCGGCGGCCGGGGACTACATCGATGGGGCCATGCGACTACGACTGATCGATCTTGATCCCGACCTACAGCAGCACTTCTACGGCACCGTCTCGAATGAGACGTTGTGGTTCATCCACCACGGGATGTTCGACCTGGTGCGCGAACCGGGGTTCGATCGCCAATGGCGGCGGGCGTGGGACGACTACATCGGCGCCAACGAGCAGTTCGCGGCGGCGGTGAGCGAGCTGGCTCCGTCGGGAGCCAGCGTGCTCGTGCAGGACTACCACCTGTCGCTGGTCGGAGGGCTCCTGCGTGACCGGCGGCCGGACCTCCGCACCGTTCACTTCCACCACACGCCGTTCTGCGGTCCGAACTCGATCCGGATCCTCCCCGCCGATGTCGCCACCACGCTGTTGTCGGGACTGGCCGCCAGCTCCGCCTGCGGGTTCCACAGCCAACGCTGGGCAAATGCCTTCGCCGCGTGCTGCGAGTGGGTGCTCGGACCCGACTCCGCTCCACCCACGTTCGTTGCACCGCTCGGGCCCGATCCCGACGACATCTGCAGAGTTGCGGCGTCGGCAGCCTGCGCCGAGGCCGGTCGAGCTCTCGACGATGTCATCGGCGACTGTCTCGTCGTCGCACGCACCGACCGCATTGAACCATCGAAGAACGTCGTGCGGGGCTTCCAGGCCTTCGACGAGCTGCTGGAGTCCTATCCCCAGTGGCGGGAGCGGGCTGTCTTCGTAGCGTCGATGTACCCCTCTCGATCGGGATTGAAGGCCTACGAGCGCTACCGCGCCGAGGTTGACGCCGCCATCGACGAGATCAACGGCCGGTGGGCCACCGCCGAGTGGTCGCCGATCGTCGCCTTGATCGGTGACGACTTCCCGCGCTCGGTGGCTCTGCTCCGCCGTTACGACGTGCTCTTGGTGAACCCGATCAAGGATGGGCTCAACCTCGTGGCCAGCGAGGGCCCGCTCGTCAACGATCGCCACGGGGTGCTCGCCCTGTCGCGCGACGCCGGCGCCTTCGACCTGTTCGACGGGGCAGCGCTCGAGGTGCACCCCTACGACATCGCCGGCACCGCCGATCTTCTGCACGCGGCGCTGTCCATGCCCGATGGCCAGCGAAGGGATCACGCGGCCGAGGTCGCCCGACGAGCCCGTCTCCGATCGCCGTCGGCGTGGTTGGCCGACCAGCTCTCGGCAGAGAACCGGTGACCCGCCGATCATCTCCTGCCACCGAGCCCTACCGGGCGACAGGTCCGGTCGCGGCGAGGGTGCCGAGGTAGGCGGCGACACCGGGGGGGCCGTCCAGCACCAGGTCCGCTCGATCGATCAGCTCGCCGGGTGCCTCGGCGCTGTTGACCGCGATCCGAACCACAGTGCGCCCACGGTCAGCGAGCACGTCGAGGGCGTCGAAGGCGTCGAGATCGCCTCGGTCGTCGCCGAGGAACACCACCGTTGCCGCATCGCCAGCCAGGTCGGTCACCGCGGTGCCCTTGGAGACACCGATCGGTGGGTGCAGCTCGACGGACTGCTTGGCGACGCGAGCCTCCAATCCGGTCTCCCGGGCCACGCCGGTCGCCCAGCGGTGCACCTGCTCGTCGTGGTGGGGACAGGAACGGAAGTGGATCGTGAGAGACGGGCCCTTGGGTTCGACGCCCACGTCCGCCGGCAGCTCGCTTCGGGCCCGCTCAGCGACGACATCGGCGACTTCGGTCCACGAATCTGCGCCGACGTGCGTCCCGTCGGTTCCGTCTCGACGCCACTCGATGCCGTAGAGCGCGACCACGTCGATCACCGGGGGAAGCAGCGCGGTGAGAAACGCTCGGGACCGCCCGGAGATGACACCCACGCTGACCCCGCGTTCGGCCAGGGCGACGAGCGCCTCCACCGCACCCGCCACGGGGCGAGCTTCAGCCGGATCGGCCACGATCTCGGCCAGCGTGCCGTCGAAGTCGGTGAGCACCGCGACGTCTCCAGGCGAACGGTGAACGGCCGTCACCACGCGATCATCGGGATCGGTCGTGCCGGAGCGCATCGATGAGAGCGTAGGAGCCCGTCGCTCCGGGCTACCGTCGGTCGTCGTGAGATCGACCCCTCGGGCCGTGATCGTCGCGCTGACCCTCACCTCCCTGCTCGTTACCGCCTGCGGGGAATCGGACCTCGTCACAGTGGGAGGAGTGCCACCTGTGGGGACCGAGCACGCGTTCGTGCTCGTGGTCGAGACGGTCACCGACACCGACATCGCCGGTGCCGAACCCCGCGCGGAACGAGAGCGGGTCGAGCTGCCCGTTCGACACACCTACATCGGCACCGACGATCGCGGCTCACTGGTCGAGGTCCGCTTCGGTGGAGCCAGTGCCGCACCGTTGGAGGTGGTGCTCGATCCGGTCGGTCGGCTGCTCGCCGTCTCCGACGCTCAGGCGGCCGGTCTCGGTGATGTCGCCGATCTGCTCGGGCCCGGTGAGCTCTTCACACCCGGGATAGGCCTCCCCGCGGCGCCGGTGCGTCCCGGTGAGCGATGGGAGTTCGAGGATGAGGCGCGGCTTCCCGGTGTGGCGGAACCGGTGAGGCTCCGCGGATGGGCCCGGCTCGATCGGCTCGAAGTCGTCGACGGACGAGACGCGGCGCGGGTGGTGACCCGCTTCTCATACGACCTCGTCCGCCAGGTCGGCGAGATCACACTCGACGGGACCACATCGAGCGAGGTGGTCTCGACCGTCGATCTGGAGACCGGAGTGGTGTTGGCGGCCACGACCACGACGACGGGCCGCTTCGATGTGGTGGTGTCATCACCAGCGGGCCTTCGAACCGAAGGAACGGTGGGTGTGACAGCAATGGCGACGCTGCGCAGCACGCCATCGGAGTGACCGGAGGTCAGCCTCCGGCGTCGTTCGCCTCGTCGCCAGCGGCAACGGTGGTGGTGCTCGCCGTGCCGCTGGCCAATGCGTTGTCGAGGACCACGAGGACGTTGGTACCACGGGCGTCGTCCACCGGCGACGGGGTCGGCAGGGGCAGGACCCGTTCCACGGCGACGCCCAGCTCGAGCGCGACGAGACGGGCTTCAGCCTGGAATCCAGCCCCGTAATAGACGGCAGCCGAGCTGGCCGGCGACGTGGTGTTGGTGGCCGAGAGCACGTTGTAGCCCTTGGTCTTGAGCTGATCGCTGACCTTGCCGGCGGCTCCCTTCACATCAGAGCCGTTGGCCACCAGGACCTTGACCTCGCCCGGTGGACGAGGTTCGGCGGCCGCCGGCTGCTCGGCGTCACCCTCACCCTCACCCTCCGCCTCGCCTTCGCCCTCATCCTCGGCTGGGGCCGCCTCCCCGTCGTCGGTGGGGGTGGTTGTTGCCGATGCGGCGACGCCGGTGCTGGGCGCGGGGTCATCGTTGGCGTTGAGGAGAAGGAATCCGACGAGGACGGCGGCGGCGATCAGCGCCGTGCCCCGCACGGCGGCGCCACCCGCGGATCGGCTGAATGAACCGTCGTCGGCGCGATGTTCGCTCATGTCGCTGTTCGTCCCTGGTCGTGGTTGGTGTCGACGCGGGCCCGACGGCGCCGCATGCGCTCACGACGGAGGCGGCGCACGACAAGTGGGTCGTGAGCCTCGGCGTCGGGCCGGTCGGCCAGCTCGGCGAGGAGCTTGCCATAGTCGGCGGCCGACAGATCGAACTGCTCGCGGACGTTTGCGCCCTTGGGGCCCGGCTGGGTCCACCACGATCGCTCGAAGTCGAGAACTGCCCGTTCGAAGTCGGTGAGTGCCACGGCTCGAAGCCTGACCGCGGCCGGGACCCGAATCAAGCACCGCCCCGGTAGGTGGGTGTGGCCGGGATCCTGCGCCGGTTCGCTCGCCTGCCCGCGGTACCGGTCGTCGTCCGCGTAGGTGAGAATGGGACGAACACCCGCCACAGGAGTGAGCACCTGACCGACACTGCCACCGGCCGCGATCCGCGAGAGCTGTACCGGAAGGGCGCCGAGATCGCCTCCGACCCCGACGCCATCGTCGAGATCGGACGGTCGGTCACCGATGAGGTCGAGCACACCGTCATCGACAACGCCGATGCCATCTTCACGTGGGACTACGGCCGTTCACGGGCTGCACTCGTCAAGCTCTATGAGAAGGCCAAGTCGTCACAGTGGAACGCTTCGACTGATCTGGATTGGTCGACGCCCGTGGACATCGAGAAGGTCGCCATGTCCATGGGTGGCTGGGGTGGGGCCAGGGAGCGATTCGGGGGATCCGGCGGTGTGCTCGGGTCATGGGGCGACGCGGAGTGGATGACCTACGGCATCGAGTCGCAGAAGAACACGCTCAGCCAGTTCCTTCACGGTGAGCAGGGGGCGCTCATCTGCACCGCGAAGATCGTCGAGTCCGTGCCGTGGATCGACGCCAAGTACTACGCCTCCACCCAGGTGATGGACGAGGCCCGCCACGTGGAGGTGTTCGGTCGCTACCTCGACGAGAAGCTCGAAGGGCACTACCCCATCAACCCCCACCTGCGGGTGCTGCTCGACGACATCATCGCCGACCACCGCTGGGACATCACCTACCTGGGCATGCAGATCATGGTGGAGGGCTTGGCCCTCGCCGCCTTCGGCGCCATGCACCACATGTGTGACGAGCCGCTGCTGCGCAAGCTGCTGCGCTACGTCATGTCCGACGAGGCGCGCCACGTCGCCTTCGGCGTGCTGTCGCTCAAGGAGATCTACGACGACATGTCGGCGAGTGAGATCCGCCAACGCCAGGAGTTCGCCTACGACGCCGCTGTTCGGCTGCGCAACCGCTGGTTCCACACCGACATCTGGGAGCGCATGGGCGCCGATCCCAACAGGATCGTCGCCGAGATGATCGACAACCCGCATCGCCACGAGCTCCAGTTCCGGTCGTTGTTGTTCTCCAAGATCGTGCCCAACTGCAAGAAGCTGGGGCTGCTGGACGCCGGAGACGGCTGGCTACGCCAGAAGTTCACAGAGCTGGGCATCATCGAGTTCGAGGACTTCGTCGACACCGGCGAGGAGTACGAGATGTTGGACGAGGTGGCCAAGGACCGCCAGGCTGCTGCCTCGGCGTAACCTGCGCCGGTCCCGCCGGTGTAGCTCAGTTGGCAGAGCAGCCGCCTTGTAAGCGGCAGGTCGTCGGTTCGATTCCGACCACCGGCTCGTCGGTGACCTGGGCTTTCGCGTTGTTGCCCGCGGGCCGGCGGGTGGCGCGAGGGCCGATCTGCAAACAATGCACCATCTCGACCGGGTCCGGTGACATTGTGGCCCGTCCCCAAAACACGCGAGCCTCAAGCGCCCGTCGCTGCCCTCCAAGGCCGGTTACACGGATGATCAATTGGGCATCGCCTTGTCTTCCGCACGAGGCCGGGGGCATGCCGGGATGAACCAGTTCCCGTGCCTGATCCGATCATCGACGGTCGGCGGGGAGGCCCGCTACGTGCTGGGCGATCCGCTCGTCGACTCTCATCGTGAGCCACCATCGCGAGGTATTCCCTCGTCACTCGACCCCGCTGCTCATCCGCTCTACCTGTTCGTCCCCCACCACCTGATCGACGACGACGCGATCGAGGCGCGCGCCGCGTCGGGCGCCTCGACCTGGCGAAGGAGAAGGCTCGCTACGGTGCCGACACGACCGGCGGTGTGGGCGTGTCGCACTCGCCCGAGGCGAGGTAGGCCGTCCATCCGCCGTGGTGGGTGATGTCGGGCGCGCCGGCCACCGCGTAGGACTCGCACACGAAGCCCTGGACCGCCGTGCCGTCGGCCAGCTCGATGGTGCCGATGCCGAGCGGCGCCGGGATGCCGGCGACGAACGAGCCGAAGCCGTCGGTCGGGAGCCGCCACACCTCGGTGGCGACCTGTGCGCCGTCCTCGGCCACACGCACGAGGCCGGGCTTCGGGGGCACCGTCGGCAGCGCCGACAGCCGGTACGCGGGCGCGGTCAGGACGGCGGCGACGAAGTGGCCACCCCGGTCTGTCAGCTGGTGGTTCAGCGGCTGGCCGCTGAGATGCGCCCCCACGACGACCACGTCGGTCCACCCGACCCACGCCGGGGGGAACGGGTCTGGCTCGCCGGCGAGCCGGGCGCCGGCGGTGACCACCACCGGATCGGCGAAGGCGGGCCCGAGGAAGGTGACGCCGAAGGGCACGCCGTCGTCGCGCCACCCGCAGGGCACCGCCGCCGCGCACAGGTCGAGCGGGTTGGCACCCGCCGTGAAGGTCCCCATGCGGAGGTTCACCTCGAGCGGGTCGGCGGCGACGGCGGCGATCGTCGGGGCCTCGCCGACCGTGGGGACGGCCACCACGTCGAGGTCGAGCCACCATGCCGCCACCGCCCGGCGCAGGGCGTGGAGCCGGCTGCGGGCGGTTCCCGAGGACGCCGCGTCGATCGAGCCGCCCCGGGCGATGATCGTCGCCACCGTCGGGTCGGCGCCCTCGCGATGGGCCGCCAGGAACTCGCCGACCACCGCGTAGCGCTCGGGCAGGAACGCGGCGCCGTAAACGAGCTGACCGGCTTCGAGGTACGGCGACAGGTCGACCTCGCGCACGGGGCCGAGGCGCGACAGCTCCTTGCTGGCTCGCTCCCATGCGCCGGTGGCATGGGCGTCGAGGGCCGTGAGGTCGGCGGCGCGCGGCACGCCGATGCGCAATGGCCCCCGCGGCACGACCGGCGTGCCGATCGGGATCGGTCGGGTGCCGCCGGCCATGGTGGAGAGCGCGCCGGCTGCCTCGCCCACCGTGCGGGCGAAGACGGAGACGCAGTCGAGCGAATCGCACGCCGGCACGACGCCGTCGGTGCTGACGAGGTCGACGGTCGGCTTCAGCCCGACGATCCCGCACAGGGCGGCCGGCACGCGCCCGGAGCCCGCGGTGTCGGTGCCGATGCCGAGGTCGGCCTCGCCGATGGCCACGGCCACCGCCGATCCGGAGCTCGAGCCACCGGTGACACGGTCGGCAACATGGGGGTTGGCGGCCACGCCGTAGGGCGAGCGCGTCCCGACGAGGCCGGTGGCGAACTGGTCGAGATTGGTCTTCCCCACGACTACGCAGCCGTCGTCGACGAGCCGCTGCACCGCTCCTGGATCGTCGACGTGATCCGGTCGCCGGTGAGGAAGTCGACCATGCGCACGGTGCGGATCCGCTCGTTGAGCTGGCGCAGCATCTCGGCCAGCACCGGATTGCCGGCAGCCTCGGCCAAGCCGACGTGAAACGACTCGTCGACGAGCACGATCGACGGCGCCGGCTCAGGCTCGTCGTCGGCGAGCGCCTGCCATGCACCGATGAGCGCCTCGACGACCTCGAGGTCGTGGGTGCCGCGGCGGATGGCCTGGAGCTCGAGGCCAGCTCGCACCTCGTACAGCGACCGGATGTGGCCCACATCGGGCACCACCGGGACATAGCCCCCATCGGAATGGCGGCTGACGAGGCCCTCGCTGTACAGGCGCAGGAATGCCTCGCGGATGGGGGTGCGCGACACGCCGAGGGCGGTGGCCAGACGGGCCTCCTTCAAACGGGCGCCGAGGCGAAACTCGCCGGCGAGCAGGCGTCGCTTGAGCTCGCCGTAGGCGAGCTCGCTGCGCAGGAGGCCAGGATGCACGTCGGTATACACAGCGGTGCACCGTAGAGACCGCTCATTGCCGGCCCGTGTGGTGCCTGTGAACGGTTGACGTTCAGGCGCCGACGCGATCCTTTACGCCAGCGGTGAGTTCTCCCCAGCTACGGAGCGGAGCGGGACCACCGGCAGCTCGACGCGGGTGTCAACGTCGAGAGGTCACCGGTACCCGGGCTTCCCGCGCCGACTCCCGCGCACGCTGGGTGGTGGACTCACCGCGGAACAGGTTTCCCGCAGGGGAGCCTGTAAGGGTGTGTCGTATAGGTGGGGTCGGCGCGGGAGAGGTGTGCGGGAGTCGGCAGCGGCGGTGGGTTGGGTGCTGGGGTGTGCTGGGTGAGGCGGGCGAGGAGTGCGCGGGAATCGGCGCGGGAAAGGTGATCGGGCCAGGGCGTGGCGCGTGGGGAGCAGGCTGACGAGGAATCCGAAGTGGGTGTCTCCGTCGGGCCTCGGAATCGGCATGGGGAAGCACGTCGTCGGTTGCCGCTGCGCGAGAGATCACGCGCTGACACGCCCCACCGGTATCGTCATGCCAGGAGCGCTCGAGCTGTCCGCTCCCCGGTTCACCTTGTCGACGGCTCCTTCTGCACTGCAAGGAGGAGCCGATGCGCGGCCATGTCAGAAAGCGCGGCAACCGGTGGGCGTTCGTCGTCGACGTCGGCACGGACGACACCGGCCGGCGGCGGCAGAAGTGGCGCAGCGGGCTCGCCACCCGCAAGGAGGCCGAGGCCGAGCTGCGGCAATTCCTCTACCGAGTCGAGCACGGCGGCGACCCATTCCCGACCGACATCAGGCTTCGGGACTTCGTGGTTCGCTGGGTCGAGCATCAGGCGACCCGAGTCCGGCCTTCGACGGTTCGGCGCTACCGGAAGGTCTTCGACCTCCACGTGCTCCCCGTCGTCGGGAACCTGAAGCTCACGGCGCTCCGACCAGCTCATGTGCAGGCTGTGATCGACGCGACCGCCCGCAAGGGCCTGTCGAACCGCACCGTGACCGAGGCCCGCAACGTGCTCTCCTCCGCGCTCCGGCACGCGGTGGCGTGGGGGCTGATCCAGGTGAACCCGGCGACTGCGGTTCGCCCTCCCAAGGTCGAACGACGGCGACTCGACGTCCCTTCCGCGGCTGAGGTCGCCCGGCTGCTCGAGGCAGCACGTGGCTCGACGTGGGAGGTACCGCTGCTGCTGGCGGCGACCACTGCTCGGCGCTCGGAGGTGCTGGCGCTGGCGTGGAATGAGGTCGACCTCGACCGAGGCCGCATCCGCATCGTCCGATCGCTCCATCGAGTGCCGAACGAGGACGGTCCCGGCCGTCGCCTCGACTTCTACGAGCCGAAGACGTCACGGTCCCGCGGGGCTCGCGGCGCCCGGCTTCGTCGCCGCTCGATTGCGTGAGCACCGAGCCGCACATGCGCGACGCCGGCTCGAGCTCGGGCCTGCGTGGGTCGACCTCGTCCTCGTGTGCGACCGTGGCGACGGCGGCCCGCTCGACCCCGACGCCATCGGGCGCGCCCTCGGCGGAGGTTGACCGTTGACCGACGTGCCACGTGACGATCACGACGATCCCGTTCCGCTCGGGCTGGTGTTGGATCTCGATGAGGCCTTCCGGGTGCTCGAAGCGCTCGAAGATGCGCTGCTCGAACTCGAGCGAGCCGGGCGCCGCCCCTGGACTGCGCGACGAGCTCGCCACGGTGATCCGGGTCGTCCACCATAGACTCGGTCTCGATGAGGGGGACGTCTGATGGCTGAGACGAGGATTCTCCGGCCGGCCGAGTTCGCTGAGCGTCTCGGTGTTCGGACCCGCGTGGTGATCGAAGCGATGTACGAGCAGCGCGTGCCTCGCGTACGCCTCGACGACGGGACGCTCGGCATCCCCGAGGACGCGCTCGACTCCTTCGAGCTCCCTGCCAGCTGAGGCTTCGGGCGACGGGGTCGGCGCGGGCGCGTGAGGCCTCCGCTGCAAACATTCTGCAAACGAACACGGCGAGAACCGGCGCTGATCGTCGGCGCCCGTCGGACCCCGGGATCGCGAAAGCCCTGTTCGGCGGCATCGCGGCCCATCCAGCGACACGACCCGGCACGGCCCAACCACGCCTTGTAAGCGGCCGGTCGTCGGTTCGATTCCGACCACCGGCTCGTCGGTGACATGGGGTTTCGCGCTCCTCGGCGTGGATGTCGGGGTGTCGTCGCCGCTAGTCGGCGAAGACGTCGCGGCTGTGTCGGACGAAGAACGTGTGGTCATGACCCTCGTTCGGGTCTTGAGCGTTGTACTTGGCGGTCGTGGCGGAGCCGTCGGGGACTTGTTCCTCGGAGTAGATGGCGCCCACCGGACAGACGTCAGGCTGATAGCAGGCAGTGCAGGACGTGCATTCCTCGAGGTTGACATAGAGGATGCTGTCGCCGAACACGGCGATCGCGTCCGAGTTCGGGGTGTGGGTGTTCTCGACGATCCCGCTGCCCGCCTCGTCTTCCGAGAAGAGCTGGTTCTTGGTCGCGTCGAACTCGTAGATGCACTGCACTGGACAGACGTCGACGCAAGCTCGATCCTTCACGTCGATGCAGGCTTCGGTGATGATGGCGAGGCCGGACATGTGTCGGTCCCCCTTTCGCCTGGTGGTCGCGAGTCTCGCACGCGGGCGCCCGCTACTGCCGACTCAGTGCCGCCGCAGATCGTACGCATCGCGCCCGGCGACATGGCCATCAAGGAACGACCACGCCTTCTCGATGCGCAGCGTCGAGCAAGGGGTGTCGTCGGTTAGGGTCGCATGGTGCCGAGGGTCGAACGTCCGGCCATGTCCGACTACGGAGTCCCAACCGACCCAGCGGGCGCTCTGCCGTGGCCCTGGGCGCAGCAACGTCTCGTTGACAACAAGAACTACTGGGTTGTGACGGCGTCGGCGTCGGGACGACCCCACGCGATGCCCGTGTGGGGAGTCTGGCTTCCCGAGACCGACCGCTTCTGGTTCTCGTGCTCGCCAAGGGCCCGTAAGGCCCGCAACATCGCCGAGAACCCG
Source organism: Acidimicrobiales bacterium (assembly GCA_036397895.1). Lineage (GTDB taxonomy): Bacteria > Actinomycetota > Acidimicrobiia > Acidimicrobiales > DASWIA01 > DASWIA01. The sequence goes on from DASWIA010000056.1 coordinate 16,432, forward strand.
AGCTGCGTCGTCACCGTCGCCGACACCGTCGAGTGCGTCTCTGTCGAAGGGTGGGCCCGCGTCGCCGACCTGGCCAGCGACGCCGACGCGATCGATCATGCGGTCACGACCTACGTCAACAAGTACTGGGACGATCCAGCCGTTCATCCTGAGATGGAGTCGTTCCTTCGCAGCCACGCGATCGTCGAGCTCGCACCGGACCGCGCCTTCGGGATCATCGAACGCGACGACGAGTTCACCCAGCGAGCCACCCGCTGGCGTTGGTGATGATGCTCGACGAGATATCGCACCGGCGTGTCGCGTTTGCCCTGCCCGTTCGTTGATGTGGTGCCGGGCACCGGCCGGTTCGGGGACGGCGCGCTCAAACGCGGATCAGAGGCTCGTAGTGCTCGACAGCCGGGAAGGGCTCGTAGAAGTGGTGGAGAAGCTCTCGCCACCGCTCGTACTCCGGGGAGCCGCGGAAGCCTTCCGTGTGATCTTCGAGCCGCTCCCACTCGACCAAGAGGAGATAGCGGTTCGCGTGCTCCAGACAGTGGCTGAGGTGGAGCGACGAGAACCCCGGCATCGAAGCGATGATGGACTTCGCCTGGTTGAATGCGTCCTCGAACTGCTCCTCCTGACCGGGGGCGACATCGAGGATGGCGTGCTCAAGGATCATGGTCTCATCCTCTCGCGTTCGGCTCACTCCCGGCATCGACCCCCCGATGGGACGCTCACCCCATCGCGCGCCGATCGGATCACTGACTGCCTCTGGCGTTCACGATGCGGTGATGGCCTGCGGCCAAGAACCACCGACGGGCGCCGCCGCGCACCTAGGTTGAGGGCACATGAGCCTCCTGATCCGGGCTGCCACCGCGCTGCTCGTCGGCGTGGTGGTCGTGTCCCTTGCCCCCGACCCGCGCGAGTCCGTCGAGGCCGAGATGGTGGGCATGTCCGGCGCTCTCCGTGGCCAGGTGGTGGGGAGGGGGTTCACCCTCGAGCCGGGTGATGTGGTGGTGGCCGAGAATGCTCCCGGGCGTGTCCTGATCGTGGACCGCGACTTCGACGACGTCGACGTCATCGCCTCGGGGCTGGACCAGCCCCATGGCGTCGCCATCGACACCGCCGATGGCTCGGTTCTGATCGCCGAGTTCGGTGCCGGCCGCGTGATCCGGCTGCTCCCCACCGGCGACGTCGATGTGCTCGACGCCCCTCTCGATGCACCGGAGGATGTGGTCGTCGAGCCCGGGGGCGCGGTGGTGGTGAGCGACCGCGAAGGCGGTCGAGTGGTGCGCATCACCGGCGCTGGCTCCGAGATCGTGGCCGACGCACTCGCCGGCCCAGCGGGAGTCGACGCCGCGGCCGGGATGCTGGCCGTGGCCGTGCGCAACACGCCGCCCGACGGCCAGATCCTCGCCGGTCCTGTGGGCGGAACATCGCTGGAGCTGTTCAACGAGCCCTTCCAGGTGCCGGCCCACATCGACGTGTCACCCGATGGGCTCGACGTGTTCCTCGCCGACGAGGGCGGTCGCATCGTCAGCGCCCGGGCCGGCGGGGCCAAGCGAGTGATCCGCCCGGGGAACCTCGATCTTCCGGTGGGCCTTGCCATCGACAGCGGTGCCGCATCACCCGGCGACGAGACGTTGCTCACGTCGGTGCGCGATGGCTTGCTCCGCCTGCACATCGAGTCCGGTGAGACGCTCGACCAGCGCTCACTCGACGATCCGGTGGGCATCGACGTGGTCCCGGAAACCGTGGACGACCCTCCGCCGTCGACGACCTCCAGCTCGACGTCCACCTCGACCACCCAACCGGGAGTCGCCGTTCCTCAGACCACCGTGTCCACCGACTTGGGCGACGCGGGCGGCGGGAACGGTGGCGGTGGCGGTAGCGGGATCCCGCTGGTCCCGATCGCCATCGGTGCATGCGGCCTCGCCGTGCTGTGGTTCATCCTCAGGCAGCTCGGCATCGGTCCCTTCGCTCGCCGCGGCTAGACGGCGGCTGAACGATGCAAGTCACGCGGGCCGGTCGAGCAGCCCCATCTGCACGGCGCGCACCACGACCTCGAGCTGGCTGTGGGCGCCGAGCTTGGCCAGAAGGTTCTTGATGTAGCCCCGACAGGTGTTCACCGTGATCCCCAGCTCCGCTGCGACCGCCCGAGTGTCCTTCCCCCGGGCGAGCAGCTGGAGCACGTCGTCTTCACGTGGAGTCAACCGCGGGACGAGGTCGCTCGACCTCGCACCATCGCCGGACTTGTCGCCGCTGTCTTTCAGATGGTCCACGATGGCCTGGATGCTGGCCTGCTCGATCAGCATCCCGCCGTCCCCGACGGCGCGGATGGCGCTCAGGACGTCGCTGACCGAGCTGTTCTTGAGGAGAAAGCCCGATGCGCCGGCCCCGGCGGCGGCGGCCATGAGATCGATCTCCGTGGAGGCGGTCAGGACGACGACCCTGGTTCGTGGCCAACGCCGCTTGATCTCGCGGGTGCAGCTGATCCCGTCACCATCGGGAAGCTGGACGTCCATGAGAACGACATCAGGCTGATGCTCATCGACGAGCTCGAGCGCCCCCGCGACCGTCGACGCTGTACCGATCAGCTCGAGGTCTCTCTGGGTGTCGAGTGCCATGCCCAACGCCTCCGAGAATGCACGGTGGTCGTCGACCACGAGCACTCGCGATGCCGTCCTTGCCGTCGATCGATCGTCGGCCACTGACCCTCTTCCTCGCACCGCGTGTGATGGTCCCCGGAGGACCGACCCTACCTGGATGCGCAACCGGTTGGATGCTCACGGCCCCCCAGATTGGGGGGGCGAGGGCGGGCAAGATCCCCCGCAGGAGGGTCTGGGCGGCCCAGCCCGTCGATCGTACGGTTGGAGCATCCAGTCCGAACGAAGGGCGGAACGATGACGATGATCGAAGAGCCAACGGCGGTAGCAGAGGTCTCGGGTGTTTCAGCAATCGTCCGGGCGATGTTCAGCGAGGGGCTCCCGCAACGAGCTCCGATCCCGTCTCTCACGACTCGTCCGCCGCTGGTCGGTGGGCTGATGAGATCCTCCGCCCTCACCACGGCCCCCCGGACCCCCGCACCGCGGCTCGAGCTTCTCGAGCTGCTCGAGTACGGCGAGCCTGAGCTCCACTATCAGCCCGTCGTCGAGCTCTTGTCCGGGCGGGTGATCGGCGCCGAGGCACTCCTGCGGTGGCGCTACGGCGATGAGATCGTGCCGCCGTCCGTGATCGTGCCGCTGGCTGAACAGATGGGGGTGATCAACGAGATCGGAGCCTGGGTGGTGGAGGAGGCATGTCGGCAGCTCGCTTCGTGGCACCGATCGGCCAATGGAACAACGTTTCCCAGCGTCTCCGTGAACGTGTCGCCAACGCAGCTGCATGGCTCAGGCCTCGCCACGACCATCACCAGGGCGCTGGCCACCGCCGGCCTGCAGCCCCACCACCTGGCGATCGAGCTCACCGAGGACATCCCCATCGTCGGGGTTCACGCCGCCGCAGTGGTGGCCGAGATCGCCGATCTCGGGGTGACCGTCGCTCTCGATGACCTCGGGGTCGGCCACTCCTCGCTCCGCCTGCTCAGCCAGATGCCGATCCACGTGGTCAAGCTGGATCGGCAGTTCGTCGCCGCGCTCACCAACGACCGAGAGTGCTACGAAGTCGTGGCTGGGCTGATCCGTGTCGTGCACGAGCGTGGGAAGGTCGTCGTGGCGGAGGGAGTCGAGACCTCGGAGCAGGCCGACGTCCTGCGAGCTCTGGACGCCGACTTCGCCCAAGGCTTCTTCTTCGGCGCACCCGCACCGCCCACCAGACTCGAATCCCGCCTGGCCCAGAAGTTCGGCTCCTTCGAACCCGCCGATCTGCTGTGCTGTCGGCGGTGACCGAGGCCACGATGATCATGCGCCCGGATTCAGCGATCGGCGTCAGGGTCGCGGCGTGCGCTCGTGGGGAGCTCGCCTCCCGTCTCCTCGCCGTTCGCACCATGAGATGGCTCATCGATGGGCCCGGATCCGACGATTCAGATGCCGAGAACCGACTCCATCGCGAGCTCGAGAGGGTCTCGGTGCTCCTCGACCGGGTCGTGTACTGCCTCGCCCCTGACCTCATCCCGTTCTCACCCCGGGAGCTCGACGTTGCCGAGCTCGTGGCCTCTGTCGCCGAGCGCTTCGGAGGGCAAGCCTCAATCCAGATCGACACCGCGCATGCCCCGGCCATAGCGGACCGGGCCGCCCTTGCTCACGCTCTCTCGAGCATCATCGACTTCGGGTTGTGGAGCAGCGACGGGGTCTGGGTCCGGGTGGAAGGAACCAGATCGGATGTCGTCGTCTCGGTTCGCTTCTCCTGTCCCGAGGACGACCCTGACCTGGTCGGGGCACTGTTCGAGCCGGTGCTTCCCTCATCGTCGGCCCGACTCGGCCTCGACTCGGTTCGCACGGTGGCCCGGCGCCACCTCGGCAACGTGGCTGCGACGGCGTCCGGGGGCTCTCTCGAGGTGACGCTCAGCCTTCCCGTCGGGATCACATCGATGACGTGAGCGCGCCAACCGAACGGCCGATTCGCCCGGTGTTCAGCCTGATCCCAACGAGCGGTCGACGTGGATCCTGACACCCCCGGCGCCGGTCACGATCTCGCCCGCGAATGCGGTCCCGAAGAGCGCGGCCCCGCCGCTCAACAAGAGTCGGGCTCCGGGGCTGTAGACGATCCCCAGGAGAACAGCCTGGCTGCGGAGCTCCACGCTGAGCCCCCCATGACGGGAGTCAGCGAGGAGCTGAAGGTCGCGGGTCCGCCCGGTGTCGACATCGGCGATGCCGCCGGACGACAAGCGGACGACGCTCCCGCCCGGGCAGTGCTCTGGCCCACCGATCCAGATCGCCACGGGACCCTCAGCTCGGAGCACTCCTCGCACATCGAGCCCGCACAGATGGTACGCCCCCGGCGAGAGCAGCAGCTGTCCGTCGACGCGGAGCGTTCGCGCCCCGGGATCCCACATCACTCCCTGGCAGGCCGTGGCGACACGACACACGAGGCGGTTGGCGTTGGTCGTCGCCACCGCCGACGCGTCCAGCTCCTTCAGCACGACCGGTGACGGCAGCGGCGCCGTCGAGCCATCGACCCGAGATGCCCCCGAGATGACAACCTGGCCTCCGTCGGGACCGGGTCGGGCGTCGCCATGGACGATGTTGGTGCCGTCGAGCACGATGTCGCCGTTGCTGGCGAGGTGACCATCCCGATCTTCGGTGATCCGTGATCCACTCGCCGAATCGAAGCTGTCGACGATGGCGTTACCGGAGAAGGTGATACTTCCGAGCCCCACCATCCCGGCGGGAACGAACCCGACGACGAGCGTGTCGACTGGGGCCGTGGAGAGCTCGACAGACGTCGATGTCTGCACGTGGGCATGGTTCGCGAGGGTGCTGCCCTCAGGAGCTCCGTCATCCACCTCGACGGCGAACCGGACGGTGAAGCCGTCGCCCGCCTCGAGCGGCGAGTGGCTGCGGACGATCTGATGGGTGATGTCGCCGGCGCCGATGACGGGCACATCGGGCTGCACGCAGATGTCGCCATCCGGCTCGAACGTCCCCTCGGGACAGCTCTGCGTCGCGGCCGTGGTGTTCACGGGGTAATGGCTGGTGACCACGACCTCATCCATGGTTGTCTCGCCGATGTTGTCGACCCGCACCGCGTAGTGGATCGTCTCACCGGTCGTAGCGATCGGCCGGTCGACCAGCATCGTGGCGACGACGGCGGGTCCGTCGTCCTCGGTCTGGCCTGCGGCCGAGGTGGCGCCGCCGGGCAGCGGCACGGCCCACGGCCACAGCGCTGTCGCCGCGGCGACGACGACCGCCGACGACGACAGGAGCCATCGCCGGCTCTCGACGTGCCTCATGGCAAGTTGCACTGTTTGTGCCCGATACCGTCGATGCCGACCGTGACGCAACGCGCCTCCGCCGAGGTCGACGGCGCCAGGATGGCAATGAGGCCGCCCAGCACCAGGGCGGCAATGAGCCGGAGCGGACCCCCATGGGTCCTGGTCATGATCGTCACGGTTCTCCCCTTTGTGTCACACGGTACTCACGGTGACGACATCTGGCGGTGGCGAGGCCGATCTGGTGCCCGTCTGCCCTTCCGCTTGGTGGCGATGGTGGGAAGGGTCACGGTGAAGCGGGACCCCTCACCGACCCTGCTCTGGTACCGGATCGAGCCGCCGTGCTGCTCGACGAGCCGCTTGACGACTGCGAGCCCGATTCCCGTCCCGGCGGGCTGGTCGACTCCCTCCACCCTCTGCGTGCGGTAGAAGGGCTGGAAGATGTCGTCGCCCACCTCGGGGGCGATCCCCAACCCGGTGTCTTCCACGTGGATCTGGACAAGCGATGTTGTGGCGGGAGCTCGGCTCGCCTCGACTCGGAGGCGCCCGCCCGGCGGCGTGTACTTCACGGCATTCGACACCAGGTTCAGCAAGATCTGGCCCAGTCGAACGCGGTCCGCTCGGATCGCTGGGAGCCCAGGCGCGACATCGACCTCGGCCTCGAGATCTCCTCGCCGGGCGAGGGCCGAAATCGTGGGTTCCATGTCCCGCAGCACGTCGCCAAGGCCCACCGCCTCGAGCTGGAGCTGTGTCTCGCTGGCCCGGCGCTTGGCCAGCTCCAAGATGTGATCGACCTGGCGGTTGAGCGCGCTGGCCGCATCGCTGATCGCCAGCCCGTAGGTCTTTGCCCAACCCGTTGACCGCGGCGCGAGGTCGGGGTTCGTCATGAAGTCGGCGTAGGTCGAGACGACGAGGACATGGTTGCGCAGCTCGTGGACGATCTCGGCGAACTCGCGAGAACGCGTGTGATCGACGAGCTGGAGATCTTCGGCGAGTCGGGCGAGCTCCTCGGTCCGGGTCTGGACCTGGAGGTCGATCTCCTTCTGGCTGGCCGCGAGCTGCTCCACCATCTGGTTGAACCCACGAGCCAGCTCCGCGAGCTCGTCATCGCCGTACACCGGAACCCGGGCATCGAGGTCGCCCCGACCGAGCGCCTGGTTGGTGGCGACGAAGGGGCGGACCTGGCGCAGGATGCCCCTCGCGATCAACGCTCCCAGCGCGACGATCCCCGTCGTCGCAGCCAACAGCAGAAGGATCAGCCTGGTCCGTGCACCCCGGACTCCGGCGAAGGCCGGATCGGTCGGGAGGCTGACCGCGAGGCTCGCAATCCTCTCTCCGTCCAGGTCGACGGAGGCGTACAGCGTTGACTTCGACGTCCCGTCGTCGGCAGACCGCAGACGGACCGGAGTGTCGAAGCTCGCCACCGGAACATCGGCAGCACCTGCGGCCGCGGTGTTGAGGACACTGCCGTCGGCGGCGAAGAAGGCCACGGCCGCGCCGGCTCGCTCGGTCGCGCCAGCGGCGAGCGTGTCCACGCTGATCCCGACGAGTGAAGCTCCGACGACGCCGCCCTGCAGGGTGACCGGGACGGCGACAGCCAGTACCGATCGAGCGGCGTCTTCGATGAAGGCGCTCGACACGCCGGCCGGCGCATCGACCACTCGGGTTCCGTCATCGTCGTCGAGGGCTCGGGACCAGTCGCCGCCACTGTCCACGGCGAGACCCTCGTCGTCACGTCGCACCTCGACCAGCCCTTCCCCGCCAACATCAGTCACCACGAGGAGCTCGATGTCGCTCCGAGCGGCGGCCGCCGACGCGAGCAGGCGGCGCGCGGCTCCGTCATCTCCCTCGACGATCGCCTCCGACATCCCGCTCAGGTTGGCGACGAGCCTGGCGCCATCGACGAGCGACAAACGGATGTCGCGAACATGCGCCTCGGCGATCACCGCCCGCCGGAGAAGATCCTGGTCGAGCTCGGCCTCGGCCTCATCCGCCAACTGCCGAACCACGAGGAACGTGGCAGCCACCGCCAGCGCGACAGTCATGGCGACGAGCGGGATCAGCAGCTTCCAGAGGAGCCCGAGACGTCCGAACCCTCGTCGGACGACATGGAGAACAGCCGCCGGTCTCACTGGACCACGACCACCGTGATCGCCGGCGTGGTCTTCGACCCATCGCGATCGCCCACGACGTCCATGTGCGCGTGGTTGGAGATGACGGTGCCGTTCGGCGTGGCTGGATTCACTCGCACCATGAACTCGAAGGCCATCGACGCCCCCTCGACGATGAGGCCACCGAAGGAGAACCGGACGGTGTGTACCGACTCGCTCGGAGTTCCCGGGACCGGCGCCGCCGGCGCGACGCAGGGATCCTGGGGGTCGGGGTCCACTCCTTGGGGTCCGCATTGGCTGGTGGCATCAACGGTCCAGAACGGGTGGTGAGACTCGATCGAGAGCTCGCCTTGGAACGGGTTCGTTCCCACGTTCGTCACCGTGATCGTGTAGGTGATGAGCCCGCCCGGTTCGACCTCGCCACGATCGGCCCCCATGACCACGTCCAGCTTCGAGAAACGTGGGATCGGCACGCGGAACCCCCCGTTACCATCGGGGGGAGGCGCAGGTTCGTTCGTCGGTCCCTCACCGTTGGTGTCGGTACCGTTGGTCCCGGTCCCGTCTCCGTTGACGCCGCCATTGGGAACGGTGACGCTCCCGTTGGGCGCCGCTCCCGCTTGGCGGTCGCCGAACAGCTCAAGGTCTGAGCCGAGTACGTCGCGCAGGAACTCATCGCTCAGCGGGGGAACAGAGATCACGCCGGCGAGCGGAACCGCCGTGACCAGATCGCGAAATCCAGGAAGCCCGCCGAGCGTTCGCAATGACGGGGTATGCGACGCAACGATCGCAGTAGCCGCCAGTGCAGAGCCGAGCAGCACCACGCTGGCACCGATCGCCACCATGCTCTTCCCAGATCGACGTAGTAACACTCGTTCTGGCCTCGATTCACCGCATAGGTCGCGCCCTGTCTGAATCGTCCGCTTCCCACCATCGGCTCGTCTTCGATGGGACTTGAGGACGAATTCGTCGTGTCGGAACGGGCGCGTGAGACCGGTGGAGATGCTTCATCGAATGCCGGCTGCGAATGCCGGTTGAGGCGGTCGTCGCCGGCCCGATGCCGACTCCCGGTCAGCTCGTGGCGGCGTCGCACCCGCGTACGCCTCGACGGGAGGCTCGGCCGTTCGGGGCCGCCGGCATGTACCGGAGCGGGGTGCTACAGGGTGGCGGTGATGAGGTCGCCGCTGAGGTCGATCTGGCGGTCGAGCTTGCGCTTGATGCGCTGGAGCGCGTTGTCGATCGACTTCACGTGCCGGCCGAGCTGGTCACCGATCTCCTGGTAGCTCTTGCCCTCGACGTAGAGCCGGAGGACGTCGACCTCAAGTCCCGACAGGCACTGGCGCACCGAGTTGCGCAGCGACGTGAGGCGCTCGGTGGAGACGAGGTCGTCGCACGGGTCGCCCTCGTTGGGATCGACCAGGATGTCCTCGAGACCGCGGTCGGGCTGATCGATCTGCGAGGTGCCGTGCTTGGAGTGATACGAGAGGTACTGGTTGAGCGGCTGGTGCTTCTGGCGCGTGGCCGTCTTGATCGCGGTGATGATCTGGCGGGTGATGCACAGCTCGGCGAACGCTCGAAACGAGGCCTCCCGGTCGGGGCGGTAATCACGGACGGCCTTGAACAGCCCGATCAGCGCTTCCTGCTCGACATCGTCATGGTCGGCGCCAACGAGAAAGTACCCACGGCCCTTGGCCCGAGCGAAGCGCCGATAGCGGCTGATCAGCACCTCGAGGGCTCGCTCATCTCCCTCGTTCTGGTAGGTGGCGGCGAGTGTCTGGTCGTCGATTGAAACGAGGGAGAGAGCGCTGGCGGAGAGCGGCATCTGTGGGAGTGCTCCTGGTGCGGTGAGGTGGCGGTGGCGTGATGCGTAGTCCGAGAACAGCGGAAGGCCGCCTTCACTCACTCTAAGCGGTTGGCCCCCACGTCCCCTAGTAGGCGCTAGGTAACTAGTCCATGACCCATGTGTCAATGGTCACGGGCAGGAAATCTCGGGTTCGGTGTCGAACCTCCACGTCCCCCTCCAAAAACCATCTCTGACCTGCAGATATGATCCCTCCGCTTCGTGACCCGAACCACCCGGAGCGTGGTGGGGCGGGAGGGAGGACGCCAGATTCCCATCTCATCGACGGCGGGCCACCTCGAAGCAGGCAAGGGCACCAGCCACACTGACGTTGAGCGACGGGAGCACCCCCCGCATCGGGATCGAGACCACGTCATCGCACCGTTCACGTACCAGGCGACCCAGCCCCGTGCCCTCCGACCCGAGGACCATTGCGACGGGACCGTTCGGCAGCTCGCAGTCCCACAGGGTGGTCGTCCCTCGCTCGTCGACACCGATGACGTGGAGACCGGCTCGACTCATCTCACCGATGGCGGCGGGCAGGCCGCCGACCACGGCGATGGGGAGGTGCTCGGCGGCACCGGCGGCCGCCTTCATGGCCGCCGCGGTGAACCGCACGGCGCGATGGCGTGGCAGCACCAGGCCCGTCACGCCCGCTCCGTCCGCGGTGCGGGTGAGGGCTCCCAGGTTGTGGGGGTCGGTGATTCCATCGAGAGCAAGGAGGAAGGGCGGCCGACCCTGAGGATCGGGCGCGCTGACCAGGTCGGCGAGATCGGTGAGCTCGAGGGGCGTCGCCTTGGCCATGACGCCTTGGGGAACGTCGGTGTGGGCCTCGACGTCGAACCGGTGCCGGGGGATCCGATGAACAGGGACACCGGCGTCGCGAGCCAGATCGAGGATCTCGGCCAGCAGCACGTTGTGACCGGCGTCGTCGGCTACGAGCAGATCCTTCACCCGGCGTCCCGAGATCAGCAGCTCTCGAACCGCGTGGAGGCCCTCTACCCGTTCACCGCCGGGGCCACGCTGCTTGCGGGTCGAGCCACCGTCTCGAGGCGTCGATCCGCGCATTCCCTGGCCACGCGATCGGCTCGATCCACGCGGCCTGGCCGCCGACCCCCGACCGCGCCCACCTGATCCCTTGGCGCCACCCGACCCGCCGCCACGGCGCGCCTTCGGTGATCGCCCGCCGCCTCCGGACCCCCCGCCGGACGCGCCAGAGCCCCCGGGCCGGTCGGCTGGACGCTTGCCCGAACCCTTGCCCGGGCGCTTACCTGAACCCCCGCCTGGGCGGCGGCGACCCGGCGAGCTGGTCACGGCGCCAACCGGGGGTGGAGCGTGACCACGGCCCAGCAGGCGACCGTGCCGCTGGCATCGACACCGGCGAGTCCTTCCGGGGTCTTGCCGGTGATGCTGATCTCACACCCGAGCACCTTGGCGAGACGGGATGACATCTCCCTACGGCGAGGGGCCAAACGAGGTTGACGGCACACCACGGTGGCCACGGCGTGGGTGGGGACCCATCCCGCCGACGCGGCCGCGGCGACACAGTCCACCAGCAGCTCGACGCTGTCGGCGCCCTCCCAGCGAGGATCGGAGTCAGAGTAGCGAGAACCCAAGTCGTCGAGGCCCGCCCCCGACAAGATGGCATCGGCCAAGGCATGGCAGACGGCGTCGGCGTCGCTGTGCCCGGCCAGCCCACGCTCACCCTCGAAGCGAACTCCTCCCAGCAGGAGCGGCCGCGTCGGATCGGCGCTCAGCGCGTGGCTGTCGAATCCGTGGCCAACACGGATTGAGCTGGGCCGAGAGCCGATCATCGCCGCGAGCACGGCGAGATCCTCCCGCGTCGTGACCTTGCGGTTCACCTCGTCACCGGCGACGACGACCACGCGCCCGCCCGCGGCCTCGACCAGCCGGGCGTCATCGGTGGCGTCGCCGCCGATCCCATGGGCTCGGCGGAGCAGCTCGGCGCGGAAGACCTGCGGTGTCTGCACGGCCACCAGCGCGCCCCGGTCGACGGTTGCGGTGATGGCGCCGTCGTCGGCGATCCGCTTCAGGGTGTCGGTGACCGCAAGTGCGGGAACGGCGCCGTCAACTCCCGGATCGTCAAGTGCGTGGCGGCAACGACCCCACAGCTCGGGCGAGGCCATGGGTCGAGCACCGTCGTGAACGGCGATCAGCCCGGCCGTCGGAGGAACGGCGGCGAGACCGGAGCGAACGCTCCCGGCGCGGGTCGAGCCCCCGGCCACGACGACATCAGCACCGAGCGGCGGTTCGGCCGTCAGCGGGGCGACGCGGTCGGGCGACACCACCACCACGACGCCAGCCGAGGCGTGGGCCGCGGCCGCGATGGAGTGGTCGAGCACCGTCGTCCCCCCCAGCAACGCCGCCTGCTTGTCATCACCGAAGCGTTCGCTGCGGCCGGCGGCCACCACGATGGTCCACATCTCCTCGAGGCGACGCGGCGACATCAGCCGCTCGAGAGCCGAGCCGTCGGAGCCGACCGGCCCCGACGTCGACGTCACGTGCCGGAACGGGAGGCGAAGAACATGCGGCCGACCGACGTCTCGACCTCAGAGGTGAGGGTGACGTCGATCTCGTGGCCGATCTGGGCCGCGGCGTCAACGACCACGACCATGGAACCGTCGTCGAGGTATCCCACGCCCTGCCCTGCTTCCTTCCCCTCCCGGCTGATCGGCAACCGGATGGTCGTGCCGGGAAGGTAGTCGCCCTTCAGAGAATCGGACAGGCGGGAGGGGTCGAGGCAGGACACACCGGCCACCGCCGCCCGCGACGCCAGCCCTCGATCGCAGGTGATCAACGGGAGGCCGTGACGGCGGGCCACCTCGATCAACTTGGCGTCGACGGCGGCGACGCGCACCGGATCGTCGTCGATCACCTGCACGGATACTCGACCGCCGGAGCGGAGCGCCTCGAGCAGCTCGAGACCTCGATGACCGCGACGACGCAGGGTGCTGTCCTGGGCGTCGGCGAGCCCTTGGAGCTCGTCGAGAACGAACCGGGTGACGGCGATGGTCCCGACCAGAAAGCCCTGGTCGACGAGCACCCCGACCCGGCCGTCGATGGCGGCGCTGGTGTCGATCAGGTGGCTGCCGCCGGGCAACGTGCCGTCGGGGACGAGCGGCCGGACCTGCAGCCCGGCGAGCTCGATCAGCTCAGTGCTCTTGCGGGCGAACACCCGGAACCCGGCATCGGCGCCGAGCACGGCGAGCAGGCCCACCAGCGGCCATCCGACCTGGGGGGGAACGGCGAGGACGACGGGGAGGCCGGCAAGTCCTCCGAGCAGCGCACCGAGACCGCCTCCCAAGCCGCCGATGAGAACCTCGGTCGCGGGGGCGTCGACGACGTGCGCCTCGAGGCTTCCCATGGCCCGACCGAGCTGACGGCCCAGCACTCCGCCGGCGACGTAGCCGACGGCGGCGCCGAGAAGGGCGCCGAGGACCGGATGGTCCTGTCGGGTGCCGATCTCGTAGCCACCGCTGGTGAGGAGCAGGACCACGAGGAGTCGTATGGATTCAACGAACACGGCTGACTACCTGGTTGACATCGTTTCCACACCCAACATCGGCAGGTCTTCTCCGGAGGTGGAGCGGAACTTACCCAAACGGGATCAGGCCAGCGCTTCGTCTAGCCGAGCCTCGGCCTTCTCCTCGTTGACGTTGAGGGCGAAGGTGAGCTCAGACACCAGGATCTGGCGGGCCCGGGCGAGCATTCGCTTCTCGCCGGCGGAGAGGCCTTTGTCCTTGTCGCGCAGCGACAGGTTCCGGACGACCTCAGCCACCTGGTAGATGTCGCCCGACTTCAGCTTCTCCACGTGGTTCTTGAAGCGCCGCGACCAATTCGTGGGCATGCGCGCCTCCTTCTTGCGGAGAACGGCGAAGACCTCTTCGACCTCCTCGTCGTTGATGACGTCGCGGAGACCAACCTCCTCGGTGTTGTCGGACGGCACCATGAGGGTGAGGTCACCGTACGCAAGGCGAAGAACGAGGTACTCGCGCTTCTCTCCGAAGGCTTCCTTCTGCTCCCGCCGCTCGATCACGGCGGCGCCGTGATGGGGGTAGACGACCTTGTCTCCGACGTCGAAGGGCACCTGGGCTCCAAGAAGAGTTCGATGGGCTGCTGGACATCCAGGGTACGAGGGAACCATCCGGTTGCCCAATCCGCCGGGGACCGGCGACGACGATCCCACAGTGCGGGTTGGGGGCCCCCGACGGAGCGACCAGTAGGCTCCGCCCCCGATGGAGCACCTGCTCGCCGAGGCCGACCTGTTTCGATTCCTGCCGCCGGAGTCCATTGCGCTCCTTCAGCGCGCCGCCGTGCTGCGAGACCTCACCCGCAATGAGATCCTCTTCGGCCAAGGCGACGCTCCCTCGGAGATGTACGTGGTGTCGAGCGGCCGAATCGCCATCGCCAACAAGTCCGAAGACGGGCGAGAGTCGATGGTGGCCCTGATGGAACGCGGCGACCTGTTCGGCGAGATGGGGATGTTCGACGAGATGGGCCGCTCAGCCGAGGCCCGAGCTCTGGAGCGGTCGGAGGTGCTGGCCGTGCCATACGCCGCGGTGCGGGCCGAGCTCGAGGCCGACCCGTCCCAGCTGTGGGGTGTGATCCGGCTGTTGAGCCAGCGGCTCCGCACCACCGACTCGGCGCTGGCCGATGCCGTGTTCCTCGACGTGACCGGGCGTACGGCCAAGCGGCTGCTCGAGATCGCCGGTGAGAACGAGTCATTCACCCTCCCGGTCACCCAAGAGGAGCTGGCCGGAATGGTCGGGGCCAGCCGCGAACGGGTGAACAAGGCGATCAGCCAGTTCGTCAAGCTGGGCTGGCTCGAGCAGAGCGATCGAAACTACCGCATCATCGATCGCCGCCAGCTCGAGATCCGTAGCGGCTGAGGGCCACCGGCGGGCGCAGCGCCCGGCGGTCACCCCGCACTCAGGAAGGCGATGCAGCGATCCCACGCGTCGACGGCGTCGTCGGGCCGGTGGGCGGGGCGATCGGGGTCGTGGACGAACCCGTGGTCGGCGCCGTCGTAGCGAACCACTGTGACCGTCTCCCGTTCGACGAGGGCGTCGACGTCGGCGGGTGGCGTCCACGGGTCGGCCGTGCCGATGATGGCCAGCGTGGGGCAGGCATCGGGGCCATCAAGGTAGCCGAGCGGCTCCCGCTGGCCGGGCGCCGACCACCGCTCGGGGATCCGGACCATCCCGTAGAACGCGACGGCTCGGTGGAACCGGCCGGTGCCGGAAGCCTTCAGCGTGAACATGCCGCCCATGCAGAATCCGAGCACACCTACCCGCGCCGTTCCCACCAGATCGGCGGCAAGCACGGCATCCCTCAGCAGGTCATCGTCAGCGATGGTGCTGACTGACTCCAAACGCTCTTCGAGCGTGAGCGTCTCACGACCGGGCCACGGCTCGATGGCCGCCACTGGGGCGCCGAGCCGTTCCGCCACCGTCGCTGCGTGGTCATCGAACAACGGTCGAAGACCGCCGATGTCCGGGATCAACACCGCGCCGGAAGCCGACGGGTTCACCGAGTCGGGTCGGGCGATCTCGACGGGGGTTCCGGAGAGCAACGTGTCTCGCACGGACCTCTGGTGTAGTCGCTCGGCCGCCGGCTCGCTGACGCCACGGCGCTGGCGCCCTCAGGTGTAGCGGTCGAGGATGGAGGTCTCGGCCAGCTTCGACAGGCCGTCCTTGATGGCGCGGGCGCGGGTCTCGCCCACCCCCTCGACGTCGTCGAGGTCGTCGATCGTCGCTCGCATGATCTTGTTGAGGCTGCCGAACTGATCGATGATCCCCTCGACGACCTGGTCGGGCAGACGCGGGATGCGCGACAGCAGGCGGTACCCGCGGGGCTCCACGCCCCCGTCGAGGGTGACGGTGGCATCGGGGAGGTGCAGGGTGGCGGCCACCGCCTGGAGGTCGAGCAGGTCCTCGGTGTCGAGGGCGGTGAGCGCGTCCATGGACTCGTCGAGGTGCCAGCCAAGCTCCTCGTGGAAGTAGTCGCGGATGACGAGGCGGCGGTCATCCTCCACCCCACCCATCAGCTCTTCGAGCTGGAGACGGATGAGCCGCCCGTCGGTGCCGAGCTCGACCAGGTAACCGCCGATCTCGTTGGCGATTCGGCGCACCATCTCGGTCCGCTGGAGGACGGTGACGACATCGCGCAGGGTGACCAGGTCTTCGACCTCGAGCGCGGCCAGGCTGCCCGACACCCCATCGAGGCGGGTCTTGTACCGCTCGAGCGTGGCCAGGGCTTGGTTGGTGCGATCGAGGAGACGGGGGACCGCCTCGAGTGTTCGCTTCTCGGTGCCACGGTAGACAGCGACGACACGCTGGTCCTCGGACACGGCGACGACGGGAACGGCGATGGAGCGGGCCACTCGCTCGGCCGTGCGGTGTCGGGTACCGGTCTCCGACGTGTGCACGCTGGGATCGGGCACAAGATGGACGTTGGCCCGGGCGATGCGTTGGGCGTCGGCCGACAAGATGATGGCACCGTCCATCTTCGCCAGCTCGGACAGGCGCTGAGGACTGAACGCGGCGTCGAACAGGAAGCCACCCGAGCAGATGCCGAGCACCTCCGCTGTGTCCCCCACGATGACTAGGGCACCCATGGCGGCCTGGAGGATGCGGTCGAGGCCCTCGCGCAGTGAGTTGCCGGGAGCAACCACCGAAAGCGCAGCGAGCATCTCCTCGCTGCTCGGTCGCTGGCTCATGGCGATCAAGGTTACTTGGCTCGTCGATCGACCCCGTCCGACGCCGACAGGGACAGGCGGTGAATGTCATGCCGACCGCGGCACATCTCGGTCGTCGCTCGCCCGGCAGCCGACGGCGGTCAGAGCCTCGCTGAGCGACGCTGCGCGCACGGCCGTGAGCCCCGGTGGCGGATCGGGTGCCGAGAGCGGGACCAGCGCCTCGATGAACCCACATCGTTGGGCCTCGACGAGCCGTCGCCTGGTGTGAGCGACCTGACGCAGCTCGCCGGCCAACCCGACCTCGGCACAGGTGACGAGCGTGGGAGACACCGCCGTGCCCGACAGCGACGACGCCAAGGCGATGGCGATGGCCAGGTCGGCGCCGGGCTCGATCACCTTCACGCCGCCGGCAACCGAGACCCAGACATCGAGGTGGCCGAACGGGACCCCGGTCCATCGCTGGGCGGCGGCCAGCACCAGGGCTACCCGGGCCGGGTCGACCCCCTGGGTGGTGCGCCGCGGCTGGGCCAGCCCCGACGGCACCGCGAGGCCCTGAACCTCGGCCAGGAAGGGCCGGTTGCCGTCGATCGAGCCCACGACGACCGAGCCGGCGACGTCGGGCCGACGGTCGGCCAGGAACATGGAGGAGGGATCGTCGACGACTCGGAGCCCGGAGTCGGTCATCTCGAACACCGCGACCTCGCCCGTGGCCCCGAACCGGTGCTTGGTGGCGCGCAGCAGACGAAGGGCGTGGTGACGATCGCCCTCGAAGGCCAACACCGTGTCGACGACATGCTCGAGGACACGGGGTCCGGCAAGGGACCCGTCTTTGGTGACGTGGCCCGCCACCAGCACCGACGTGCCGGTGCGCTTGGCCACCTCCACGAGGCGGTGGGCGCACTCTCGCACCTGGGCGACCGAGCCGGGTGCCCCGCTCTGGTCGGCTGCGGCGAGCGTCTGGATGGAGTCGACCACGACGACTGCCGGCTCCTGGGATTCGATGGCGGAAAGACAGTCGGCAAGGTCGGTGGTGATGCACAGCGACAGCCGCGGGCGGAGGGCCCCGAGCCGGTCGGCGCGGCTCCGTACCTGATCGGCGGATTCCTCCGCCGACACCAGCAACGACGGCCGGCCACCGGCGGCCACTCCGGCCAGGACCTGGAGCAGCAGGGTGGACTTGCCGATGCCTGGCTCACCTCCGACCAGCGTGACCGAGCCATCGACGAGCCCGCCGTCGAGGAGCCGGTCGAGCTCGCGCACGCCGGTGGAGCGCGGCGGCTCGACGGCCAGGTCGCTGGCGGCGATGGGCCCTACGACCGGCCGAGCAGCGGGAAGGGACGCCCCCGTGGTGTTCGACGGCACCATCTCCTCGATGATCGTGCCCCACTCACCACAGGTGTGGCATCGCCCTGACCACGTGGCGGCGGGGGAACCACACGACGAGCAATGATGAGCCGAACGAGCGCGCGCCATGCCCGCAACGTAGAGACGGGGTGGTACCGCCCAGTCTCTCAACCGCCCAGTCCTTCAACCGCTCGGGCGCGCCGCCCGCCGCGCCGCCACCACCACCGCCGTCGCCAGACCGGCGAGACCGAGCCCTCCGAGGCCGAGGGCCACGACGCGGGCACCGTTGAGCTGGCCGGTGCTGGCAGTGAGCGTTGCGCGCTGGCCGAGGCGGGGCGACCAGACCGCGGCTCCGTCGACGACGGTGGGGGCGTTGGCCGTGACCGATCCCGGAAGCCGGGCGATGAACCGCACGGTGAACACCGAGTCGATGGTCGAGCCCAGACGCCGGCGCAACGACTCGAGCGCCTCGGCCGTGGCCGGGTCCAGCGACGCGTCGCCCGACAACCCCCCGACGTCGCCGCTGAGGTCGACGGTGGCGTCGAGCCGGATCGACCGGCGGAGCAGCGATGACGACGGGGTGAGCGCCAGCTCGCGGACCGGTCCGTCGGCACCGGATATCTCGTTCATGACCGCCGATGCCTCCGCCGGATCGGAGAACGGCTTGGTGGCTCGAACCCAGGTCAGGTCGTCATCGGTCCGGCGAGGGCCTTCGACGGACCACCCGGCATCAACGAGATCGGCGACGTCGAGCAGGTCGGCCAGATCACCCACCGCGACGACGCTCTCGTCGTCGAGTCCCACGGCCAGCGACACCTCGCCCGATCCGTCGACGTCGGCGGAGACGGCCACGTCGACGCGGACCTCGCAGGCGGCAGTCAGCGCCGCCAGCAGCGTGACGAACGCGACGGCGCCGCGCCGCCGAACCGTCACGTGGTGGCGACGATGAGGAAGTTGGCGGGCATGGCGTGACCCACCTTGTTGGGAACCGAGCTCTGGAGAAAGTGGCGCACGCCCGTCATCCCCTTGTTGCCGGTGACAACGAGGTCGTAGCCGCCCCGGGTGGCCTCGCCCACCAAGGCAGACTCGGGGTCGTCGTCGATCACCGCGGTGTCGATGGCCACTCCGCTGCCGGCATGTGCGGACGCCGCTGCGTGAACGGCGTTCTCGGCCCGTGGCCCCTTGCCGGCCATCAGAACGGTGAGCGTGCCTCCGGTGAGCTGGGCGACCTGGACGGCGCGGGCCACTGCCTTCTGCGCGGTCGCCGAGCCATCGGTACCCACCAGGATCTTGCGGTACATCGGGGCGCAGGTTATCGCCAATGCCGCGATGAGTCCGGCCCGAGACCCTCAGACCGCCGGCCTCGCCGCCGACAGGAACAGCAAGGAGACCATGACCGGCGGGCCAGCCGGCCGACGCGAGGCCCGAGGTCCGCCGGTACACTCACCCATCCAAGCAGACGACCACCGGGGAAGGGTTCCCGAGGGGAGAGGCACTGTGTTCGAACGCTTCACTGACCGAGCCCGCCGGGTCGTCGTGTTGGCTCAGGAAGAGGCTCGGCTCCTCAACCACAACTACATCGGCACCGAGCACATCCTTCTCGGCCTCATCCACGAGGGCGAAGGCGTCGCCGCCAAGGCGCTCGAGTCGCTCGGCATCAGCCTCGAGGCCGTGCGCAGCCAGGTCGAGGAGATCATCGGCCAGGGCAGCAGCTCGCCCTCGGGCCACATCCCCTTCACGCCACGCGCCAAGAAGGTGCTCGAGCTCTCGCTGCGCGAGGCACTCCAGCTCGGCCACAACTACATCGGCACCGAGCACATCCTGCTGGGTCTCATCCGCGAGGGCGAGGGCGTCGCCGCCCAAGTGCTCGTGAAGCTGGGCGCCGACCTGTCCCGGGTGCGCCAGCAGGTGATCCAGCTCCTGTCGGGCTATTCCGGCAAGGAGACCGCCGGTGCCACCACCGGAAGCCAGTCCTCCACCGAGACCGGCCAGTCCGGCTCGCTGGTGCTCGACCAGTTCGGCCGCAACCTGACCCAGCTCGCTCGAGAGGGAAAGGTCGATCCCACCATCGGTCGAGTCCGTGAGATGGAACGGGTCATGCAGGTGCTCAGCCGTCGGACCAAGAACAACCCGGTCCTCATCGGCGAGCCCGGTGTCGGGAAGACCGCCATAGTCGAGGGCCTGGCCCAGAAGATCGTGGCCAACGACGTTCCCGAGACCCTCACCGACAAGCAGCTCTACACGCTCGACCTCGGCGCCCTGGTAGCCGGCTCCCGCTACCGCGGCGACTTCGAGGAGCGCCTCAAGAAGGTGCTGAAGGAGATCAAGACCCGCGGCGACATCATCCTGTTCATCGACGAGCTGCACACCCTGGTGGGTGCCGGTGCGGCCGAAGGCGCCATCGACGCCGCCTCCATCCTCAAGCCCATGCTGGCCCGCGGCGAGCTGCAGACCATCGGCGCCACCACGCTCGACGAGTACCGCAAGCACCTCGAGAAGGACGCCGCCCTCGAGCGCCGCTTCCAACCCATCAAGGTCGAGGAACCCACCGTCGCCCACACCATCGAGATCCTCAAGGGCCTGCGCGACCGCTACGAGCAGCACCACCGGGTCACCATCACTGACCAGGCCGTGGTAGCCGCCGCCAACCTCGCCGACCGCTACATCTCCGACCGCCACCTCCCCGACAAGGCCATCGACCTCATCGACGAGGCCGGCTCCCGCCTGCGCATCCACCGCATGGCCACACCGCCCGACCTCAAGGAGATCGAGAACGAGCTGGCTCAGGTCCAGTCACAGAAGAAGGAAGCGGTCGAGGCTCAGAACTTCGAGGAGGCCGGCCGCCTCCGCGACAAGGAGAAGGAGCTGCTCGGCCGCAAGGAGCAGCGCGAGATCGAGGCCAAGGCGGCCGGCGTCGACCTGTTCGACGAGGTCGACGAGGAGGCCATCGCCGAGGTCCTGTCCATCTGGACCGGCATCCCCGTCTACAAGCTCACCGAGGAGGAGACGGCCAAGCTCCTCCGGATGGAGGACGAGCTCCACAAGCGGGTGGTGGGCCAGGGCGACGCCATCCGGGCTGTGAGCCAGGCCATCCGCCGAACCCGAGCCGGCCTCAAGGATCCGAAGCGCCCGAGCGGGTCGTTCATCTTCCTCGGACCGTCCGGTGTGGGGAAGACCGAGCTGGCCAAGACGCTGGCCGAGTTCCTGTTCGGCGACGAGGACGCCCTCATCACCCTCGACATGTCCGAGTACATGGAGAAGCACACCGTCAGTCGGCTGGTGGGCTCGCCCCCCGGCTACGTCGGCTACGAGGAGGGCGGCCAGCTCACCGAGGCCGTGCGCCGCAAGCCGTTCTCCGTCGTGTTGTTCGACGAGGTCGAGAAGGCCCACCACGATGTGTTCAACACCCTGCTCCAGGTCATGGAGGAGGGGCGTCTCACCGACAGCCAGGGCCGCTCGGTCGACTTCCGCAACACTGTGCTGATCATGACCTCGAACCTGGGAACCGCCGACCTCCGCAAGGCGTCGGTGGGCTTCCAGAAGACGGACGAGGCCGTCACCTACGAGAAGATGAGGCAGAAGGTCGACGAGGCCCTCAAGCTGCACTTCCGTCCGGAGTTCCTCAACCGCATCGACGAGACCATCGTCTTCCATGAGCTCACCAAGGACGAGGTCACCCTGATCGTCGACCTCATGGTGAAACGGGTCAGCCGCCAGCTCCAGAGCCAGAGCCTGGGCTTCGACCTCACCCCCGCCGCCAAGGTGGTCCTCGCCGAGAAGGGCTACGACCGCACGCTTGGCGCCCGTCCCCTGCGGCGGGCCATCCAGCGGATGGTCGAGGACCCGCTGTCAGAGAAGATCCTGCTCAAGGAGTTCCGGGCGGGCGACACGATCCTCGTCGACACCGACGGCGAGGAGATCACCTTCACCCGCCAGGAGGGCACGTACATGCCGCCGGTGGAGGAGCTGGTCGAGTCCACCACCGCCGAGCCGTAGCGCTGAATGGTTCGCCTGAATACGTCGGTCCTAGAGTTCTCCGGTGGCCGCCCTGCCTGCACCTCTGCTTGCACTGCCGGGGATCGAGGGCTCCCTCGAACGGGTGGAGAAGGCGCTGGCGGCCAGCGTCATCTCCGATGATCCCTTTCTCACCGAGGTCGCCGGCCATCTGATCGGCGCTGGGGGCAAGCGGGTACGTCCGGCGCTCGCGGTCGTGGCCGCGTCGGTGGCCACCGGCGGCGACACCCGGGATCTGCCCGATGAGGTCATCCAGGGCGCCATCTCCGTGGAGCTGGTCCACCTCGGCTCCCTGTACCACGACGACGTGATGGATGAGGCCACCACGCGCCGCAGCGTCGAGAGCGTGAACGCCCGGTGGGGCAACCTCGTGGCCATACTGGCCGGCGACTTCCTCCTGGCCCGCAGCTCGGAGATCGCCTCTGCCCTGGGGTCCGAGGTTGCCGGTCTGCTGGCCGCAACGATCTCCCGGCTCTGCGAAGGCCAGGTGGCCGAGCTCCAGCACGCCTACGGCCTCGATCGGAGCCTCGAGGCCTACAACCGTTCGATCTCGGGCAAGACGGCGGCCCTGTTGGCCACCTCGTGTCGCATCGGGGCGCTGGTCGCCGATCTTCCCCGCCCCCAGGTCGAGGCTCTCACGTTGTTCGGCGACCGGTTCGGCATGGCGTTCCAGGTCGTCGACGACGTGTTGGACATCGTCGCCTCCGACGATGAGCTCGGGAAGCCCTCGGGCAACGACATGGCCGAAGGCGTGTACACGCTGCCCGTCATCTCCACGCTGGCCGGGGGTGGCCCCGCCGCCGATGAGCTTCGCTCGATACTGGGCAGCCCTCTCGACCGGCCCGCGGCGGAGCAGGCCCGAGACATCATCCGCCTCCAGCCGGCCGTGACCGAGGCGTGCGATGTCGCTCGTCGCTACGTTGACGACGCCATCGCCGCGCTCGAGCCTCTGCCGCCGGGTCCCAACGTGGAGGCGCTCACCGCCCTCGCCCACCACACCGTGGATCGGGTGACGTCACGGGCCTGACGGCTACGCCGGCGCTCGACCGGTGGCCGTCGGGGGCACAGCCGGCGGTGGGCCTCGTCGACCTCGAGGTGGCCGGGGCGTGGCTCCGGCGACGAAGCGTCAGGCCGCCGATGCGGGGCGGAGGTGGCGGGGCCGGGCATCGGCGTGGGCCTCGAGGTGGTCGGCGATGAGGCGGTTGAGCTCACGGGCATGCTGGACCATGAACCCGTGGGCGGCGCCGTTGATGAGCACCAGGTCGCTGTTGGTGTAGATCTCGGCCAGCTCCTCGCTATCGCCTGCCGGCGTGAGGATGTCCTGGCTGCCGACCACGATGAGGACAGGGATCGTGACGCCACGGGCTTCGTCGGCTACCGCGTCGTCCATCGCCAAGATGGCTTCGATCTGGCCCACGAACGATTCGGCGGGGCAGGACAGGATGAGGTGGCCGAGGAGCCCGATCGGGGCGGCGAACCGGCGGTGCGATCGGGGACCGATGAGCCACCGCATGGCCCGGCCGAGCAGCGCCCTCATACCCTGCTGTGACGCGACCTCAGCCCAGTCCTCGAGCAGCTCGCGCCGCCACTCGTGATGACGCGCAGCCGTGCAGCACAGCACCATGCTGCGGACCCGCCGGGGGTGTCGAGCAGCCATGATCTG
The DNA here is from genome assembly GCA_036397895.1 of Acidimicrobiales bacterium. GTDB lineage: Bacteria > Actinomycetota > Acidimicrobiia > Acidimicrobiales > DASWIA01 > DASWIA01. The sequence continues at coordinate 39,967 of DASWIA010000056.1, forward strand.
GGCGATCACGCCGCCCATCGAGGCGCCGATGACATGGGCGGCGTCAACCCCCGCGTGGTCGAGAACGGCCAACACGTCGGCCGCCATCACCTCGAGATCGAAGGTGCGGACGCGGTCGCTGCGGCCGACTCCCCGGTTGTCGACGGTGATCACGCGATGTGATCGGCCGATCGCTCGGCGCTGGAACGCCCAGCCCCGGCTGTCGGCCCCCAGCCCCTGGATCATGACCACGGCGTCACCGCTGCGCTTTCCCGACAGGTCGTACCAGATCCGGGTTCCATCGTCAGCGGCGGCGTAGGGCACGGGATCGAGAGTACCGACCCGTCCCGTCACCACCCGAATCTCCCGGCGCCGCGCCGGTGGGCTACTTGAGGAGGCGGGAGAGGCGCCGGTCGGCCAGCACCTTGCCGCCGGTCTGGCACGACGGGCAGTAGACGATCTCGTGGGACTCGAAGCTGACGCGGCGCAAGGTGTCGTCACACCCCGCCGCGGGGCACTGCTGGCCATGGCGCCGGTGGACGATGAACCGGTCTCCCAGCTTGGTGGGCAACCCGCCGGTGCGGTGCCGCTCGTGTTCGAGCGCCTCGGCGAGCACCCCGCGGACACTGGCCACGAGATGGTGCCGCTGGGTGTCGTCGAGCTTGGCCAGGCTGGCAAAGGGGCTGATGCCGGCGCGGTGCAAGGCATCGTCGGCGTGGCCCCGACCGATGCCGGCGACGGTTCGCTGATCGCGCAGAACGGTATGGATTCGACGGTTGTCGTCGACAGTGAGGAGGAGGTCGGCGAACTCGTCGCTGTCGGGCTCGGGACCGAGCCCAACGAGGGGACCGGGGTCTGTGGCTTCGAGCAGCCACACGCCCGCCCTGCGCTCGGTGCCGAACTCTTTGATGAGCATCGACGGCCGTTCACCGCCACTATCGAGGTGGTCGTCATCGTGGCCGCGGTCGCTGAAGTGGAGGCGGGCTACGCCGGGCTTGGGGCGTGTCGTCTTGGGCGGGTCCTCGATGTCGACACGTCCTCCCTGGGAGAGGTGGAACACCAGACGCGGGCCGTCGAGGTCGACGATGGCGTACTTGGCCCGCCGCTCCGCACCGATGACGGTTCGCCCGACGAGGTCGTCGGGGCTGGGTGCCACCGTCTTCAGCGCGTTGAACTGGAGGAGCTGCAAGCCCTCGAAGGTGGCCCCCCGGTAGAGGGCGTCAAGCCGCTCCACCAAACCCTGCATCTCGGGCAGCTCCGGCATGAGCTCAGGCTAGGGCCCGCACTCCCCTCGTCCCGTCGTGCCCCTGATGTGGTGTCAGCCCATCAACCAGTGCGGGGGCGTGGCCTCATCGAGGAGGGCCTGCACCCGCATGCGGGCCTCGTCGGCCAGCTCGGCCATGGCCAGCGGACCACTGCCCGACAGTCGAGGGATGGGATCGCCCAGCACCACATGCCAACGGCGCCCGACCTCGCGGCCGATGACGGCGGCGGGGATGACCGGAACACCGAGCGCCAACGCCGGTTCGAGGGAGAAGGCGGGGACAGTGCCCGCCTTACCCCGTTGCCGGATGCTTCGCTTCAGCGAGAGGGTCACGACGTGGCCGAGCCGCAGCAGGCTGTGGAGCTCTTCAGGGCGGTCCACCGCGCCGCCCACCCGGCGCAGGATCGGACCGACCGGCGCGATGTCGGGCACGCCAAGGAATCGAGCCCGACGCCCGGTGGCGAGTCGCACGCCGCGACCCAACACGATCGGTTCGGACACCCCGAAGCGGCGGTTGGCCACGATGACGGCCGGGCCGATGGCGGGCACGACGCCGGCGTTCTTCACCTCGATGTTCCACCGCAACGACACCAGCGGATCGAAGATCTGCATCAGCTCGACGTCGAGCCCGAACTCGTCGGTCTCGAAGGCACCGGTGATCCGGCGACGCAGCAGATCGACGATCGACGCGTTCTGCGCCTCGGACTCCACGTCGGGTAGAGAGGCCACGGGTTGGCTCATGCGGCCTGCCCCTCGACGACGTTCAGATGGGTGACCGGCGCCCATTCGTAGAGCTCCTTCACGACATCGCGCGTGGTGTGGGTGTGGTCGAGCGCGAGCTGGCTGCGACCCTCAGCCCCGTTCGCCGTGCGGCCGCGATGCATGAGCTCGAGCACGTGGTCGGGCACGGGCGAGCCGGCGAGCTCGGAGAGACGACGGGCCAAGCGCCACTCGGGTCCGATCAGGGGGACAGGCAACCGCCGGCCCATGCGGGCAGCTTGCGACGCGGTGACCGCTCCGGGGCCGACGATGTTGAGCGGACCGTCGTATCGAGCATGCAGCGCGGCGACGATGGCATCGGCCGCGTCCTCTTGGTGAACGAGCGAGAACGGTGGGTCGGCCAGCGCACTTACGGGGACGAGCGGCAGCCGCAGGTAGCGACCGAGCGGGCTGGGGAAGTGCGGACCTACCAGCGGCGCGAAGCGCAGCGCGGTGACCGGCACGTCGGCGGACTCCCCCGCCGACGCGGCGACCGCCTCGGTGCGCAGCAACGTGTGGCCGAACTGGGCGGTGGGGTCGGGGGCGGTGGCCTCGTCGGGCACCAGCGGGGCGTTGCGACGACGGCCGTACACCTCGATGCCGGACCGGGTCACGATGCGATCGAGCTCGGTGCTCTCGACGGCGGCGCCCAGGGCCGCCAGCGATCCGCTGATGCTGCGCTCGCGGGCGGTGGCAGGCGTGGACCGGCCGTGGGGCTCGTAGATGCCCAGATGGATGACGGCGGTGGGCGCCCACTGGCGAACGGCGTCGACGGTGCCGCGCCGGTCGCGGGGGTCGATGCGCTTGAACTCGCTGCGCCGTAGACGGCGGCGGGGTGGATCGACGTCGAGACCGTAGATCTCAGCGATGCGCGAATCGGACTCGAGCATGAGCGCGACGCGAGTGCCGAGCTCGCCGCCCATTCCCGTGACCAGCACCCGCATCAGACGTCATCCCTCATCATCGTCAGTGTCGGCAGATCCACCACCGTCAGTGATGGATTCCACGTCGGAGTTGACGGTACCCGCATCGACGGCAGGTGTGTCGTCGAGGGCACCAGATCGGCCATCCGGCGGGTTGGGCGGGTCGGAACGGCCCACTTCGGGACGAAGGGTCGGGAAGGCGACGACATCGCGGATGGTGGCCACGTCGGTCAACAGCATGACCAGGCGATCCATGCCGATGCCCAGCCCGGCCGTGGGCGGCAGCCCGTGATCGAGGGCCCGGAGGTAGTCCTCGTCGACGGCCATGGCCTCGTGGTCGCCGGCCTCCCTGGCCGCGGCCTGCGCTTCGAACCGCTGGCGCTGGACGTCGGGGTCGGTGAGCTCGCTGAAGGCATTGCACAGCTCGCGGCCGGCGACGATCGCCTCGAACCGCTCTGTGACCAACGCGTCCTGGCGACTCTGGCGAGCCAGCGGCGAGACCTCGACGGGATAGTCGGTGACGAACACCGGACCCCAGAGCTCGGGCTCAGTCGTCTTCTCGTAGATCTCGAGCACCAGCTTGCCCGGACCCCATGACGCCTTGTGCTCCACCCCCACCTTGTCGCAGATGGCGGCCAGCTCAGCCCGGGGCATGTCGACGCTGATGTCGAGGTCGGCGTGCTCGCCAACCAGCTCGGTGAGCGAAACCCGCCGCCACGGCGGCGACAGGTCGAGTGGGCGACCGTCGTAGATGATGGAGGTGGTGCCCACCAGCTCGGTCGCGAGATGGCCGACCAGCTCTTCGGTGAGCGCCATCACGTCGGTGTAGTCGCCGTACGCCTGGTACAGCTCGAGCATCGTGAACTCGGGGTTGTGGCGGGGCGACAGCCCTTCGTTGCGGAACACCCGGCCGATCTCGAACACGCGGTCCATCCCGCCGACGACGAGGCGCTTCAGGTACAGCTCGGGCGCGACGCGGAGATAGAGATCGGTGTCGAGCGCGTTGTGGTGAGTGGTGAACGGCCTGGCCAACGCCCCACCAGGGATGGGTTGCAGGATCGGCGTCTCGACCTCGATGAAGCGCCGGTCTTCGAGCCAGCGGCGGGTGAGGCTCATCACCCGGCTGCGCATGGTGAGTGCTCGGCGAGCCTCCTCGGTGACCCACAGGTCGACGTAGCGCTGGCGGTAGCGCAGATCGGGGTCGGTGAGGCCGTGCCACTTGTCAGGAAAGGTGCGACGGGTCTCGGCCAGCAACGTCCAATCCTCGACCTTGACCGACAGCTCGCCCTTGCGGGTGGTCATGATCTCGCCGGTGACGCCGATCCAGTCGCCAAGCGACAGCTCTCCGAACTGGTCGTAGCGAGGGGTGACCTTGGCCGGGGCGAACAGCTGGATCCGGCCGGTGGCGTCGGCCAGCGTTCCGAACGACAGCTTGCCCTGCACCCGCCGCAGCATGAGACGGCCGGCAACGGTGACCGCAACGCCGGTCTCGGTGCCCGGCTCGAGGCCATCGTGGACGTCGCGGACGTCGGCGACCGGCGTGACGCCGTCGAAGCGGTAAGGCTGGTCCACGACGGCCAAGGATGGTCGCTGAGCGTCCAGAGGGACGAATCCCTTTCGCGGCGGGAGCTGGCTCACCGGCGATCGCCCATAGGCGACACCGTGCCTTCTGGTCGCCTGCGCCCTTCGGCTCGGCTCCTCACACCTCGTCGGTGCGGTTCTTGCTGAACACCAGACGCAGGCCCTGGAGGGTGAGCCACGGCTCGACGTGCTCGATCTTCCTGGAGAACGGTGCGATGAGCTGGGCGAGCCCTCCGGTGCTCACGATCGTGCAGGCCCCCAGCTCCGCCTCGATGCGGTCGCACAAGCCGTCGACCTGCGCCGCGAATCCGTACACGGTCCCGGCTTGGATGGACTCGACCGTGCTCTTGCCCAGGACGCTCCGGGGCTCCACCAGGGCGACTCGACGCAGCGCGGCGGCCCGGGCGAAGAGGGCGTCGAGGCTGATCTCGACACCGGGGGCGATGGCGCCGCCCAGGTAGTCCCCGTCGGACGACACCGCGTCACACGTGGTGGCGGTGCCGAAGTCGACGATGATGGTGGGGCCCCCGAACTGGTCGTAGGCGGCAACCGCGTTGGCGATGCGGTCGGCGCCGACCTCCTTGGGGTTGTCGTAGAGGATCGACACACCGGTCTTGACACCCGGGCCCAAGACAACCGGCTCGAACCCGAAGTAGCGCTCGCACATCTCTCGTAGCGCCTCGGTCACATCGGGAACGCCCGAGGAGATGACCATCCCGGCCACATCGTCGCTGAAGCTGAACCCGTGGAAGCGAAGGAAGTTGCCGATGAGCAGGGCCAGCTCGTCCGATGTGCGGTCGGAGTGGGTGCCGATGCGCCAGTGGTCGACAAGATCGGCGTCGTCGAACATGCCGACCACGGTGGTGGTGTTGCCGGCGTCGATGGCGAGCAGCAAAGGGCCTCCTTGGTCAGTCGACCCGGTGGTCGTCGACGTCGACGTCGAGGCCGATGTCGAGCACGGGGGCCGAGTGGGTGAGCGCACCCACCGACACGAAGTCGACACCGGTGGCCGCGTAGTCGCTGAGGTTCTGAAGGTTCACGCCGCCGGTGACCTCGATCTCGCACCGCCCGTCGACCAGCTCGACGGTGTCTTCGATGGTCGGCAGATCCATGTTGTCGAGCATGACGCGATCAGCACCCGCGGCGAGCGCCTCGCGCACCTGCCCAAGGGTCTCGCACTCCACCTGCACCGTGCGCCCCGGCCAACGGAACTTCGACCGGCGCACCGCCTCGGACAGCTCGACATGGGCAAGGTGGTTGTCCTTCAGCAGCACACCGTCGCTCAGCGAGCCACGGTGGTTGAAGCCGCCACCGGCTCGAACGGCCGCCTTCTCGAGGGCACGCAGTCCGGGCGTGGTCTTGCGGGTGTCGAGAACGCGGCACCGCCCACCGGCGGCGCGCACGTGGCGGCGGGTGAAGCTTGCGATGCCCGACAGATGGCCCAGGAAGTTGAGGGCGGTTCGCTCGCCGGCGAGAACCGACGCGAGGGGACCCGACACGGTGGCGATGCGCTCACCGCTGTCAACCTCGCTGGCGTCGTCGACGTCGAAGTGCAGTGCCACGCTTGGGTCGACCTGAGCGAACGTCTCGACGACGCAGAGCCGTCCCGCCACCACCCCCTCGGCTCGGCTGACGATCTCGGCCGTCGCGAACACGTCGATGATGCCGACCAGCGCGCCGGTGATGTCGCCGAGCGGTTCGAGGTCCTCGCGGAGCGCTCGGGAGACGGCGTCACGCACGGCGGAGAGCGGGGGAAGGACATCAGAGTTCACGTCTGCATCATGACCCGTCCTGTGACGGCTGTCGGTCGATGGCCGGTCGGCGAACCAGGTGATGGCACCGGCCGGTGGCATCGTCTCGCTCGTTGAAGTCGAGCCGGGTGTGACCGCCCCTCGTCTCCCTCCGTGCCGTAGCCGACGCCACGATGGCGGCGGCGACATCGGCCAGGTTGGCCAGCTCCACCTCGGCGCGCCCACAGAGCTCGGGAGGGGCACCCAGGGTGGCGAGTGACGTGGCTGCCCGCTCCAGCGACCGGGCCGATCGGACGACACCGGCGTGATCGGTCATCGTCTGTTGCAGGGCGGCCCGCGCCTGGCGGGCAGCGTCGATGGCCGGCAGGGATCGGGGCGGTGACCATGGCTCCCGGGATGGCAGAGCGACGTCGGTGACTGGAACGGCGGCGGGGCCGGGTTCCATCACCGAACCCATGACGCCGGTGGGCCGTGGACCGCGCCGGCCGTCGGCTACGGCCTCGACAACTCGAGCGGCGAAGACCATGCCCTCGAGCAGCGAGTTGGACGCAAGTCGGTTGGCTCCGTGCACGCCGGTACAGGCCGTCTCGCCCGCCGCCCACAGCCCGGGCACGGTCGTGGCCCCGTCGAGGTCGGTCAAGACACCACCACACAGGTAGTGGGCAGCCGGAGCCACCGGCAGCCATTCGCGCTGGGGGTCGAACCCGGCCGCAGACATCGACGCGGCAATGGTGGGGAAGCGCTCGCCGAACCGGTCGACTCCGGTGCAGTCGAGCCAGACGTGGTCGACGTCCCCGTCGGCGATCTCCTCAGCGATGGCACGGGCGACCACGTCACGGGGTTGCAGCTCGTCGACGAACCGCTCCCCGTCGAGATCACGAAGCACGGCACCGTGACCGCGCAAGGCCTCGGAGAGCAGCGGGCGGGGCATCACCGGATGGTGGAGCGCGGTGGGGTGGAACTGGACGAACTCCATGTCGGCCAGCACCGCGCCCGAACGCATGGCCATGGCCATGCCGTCGGCGGTGGCCTCCGCCGGGTTGGTGGTGACGGCGTACACCTGGCCTGCTCCCCCGGTGGCCAGCAGCACATTGGCGGCCTCCACCGTTACCGGCGAACCGTTGGCGTCGAGGGCGGTGAGCGCGGCACACGAACCACCAGCGTCGAGGACGACCCCGAGCGCGAAGTGGTGCTCTCGGATGTCGCGGGCCGACGCCAGCGTGGCCGCCACCAGCGCCCGCTCCACCTCGGCACCTGTGGCGGCCCCACCGGCGTGCACGATCCGAGGGACCGAGTGCCCGCCCTCGCGAGCCAGCAGAAGCTCGCCGCGGTGGTCACGGTCGAAGACGGCTCCGAGTGCGATCAGCTCGTGAACCCGAGCGGGGCCTTCATCGACGAGAACCCGAACCGCTTCGACGTCGCAGAGGCCGGCGCCCGCGGCCAGGGTGTCGGCGAGGTGGAGGTCGGCGGAGTCTGGGTCGCCGCCCAGCACCGCGGCCACGCCGCCTTGGGCCCAGCGGGTGGTGGCCTGTTCGAGCACCCCCTTGGTGACGATGCCGACGCTCAGACCGCGCTCGGCGGCGCGCACCGCGGCGGAGAGCCCGGCGACGCCGGACCCCACGACCAACAGGTCAAGCACAGATCACCCCGCGATGGGTGGGCGGATGGTTCGCTGAAGCACCCAGCAGCGTCAGTCGGTGAGCTGGTGAAGCTCGGCCTGGAGCGACGCCATCTCGCCGTCGATCGGCCGGTTGCGGCTGTCGACGTGCACGATGCGGGGCTCGTAGGTCTCGAGCTCGGCCTCGGAGTACTCGCCGTAGCTGATGACGATGACCCGATCGCCCCGGTGAACGAGGCGGGCAGCAGCGCCGTTGAGGCAGACCTCGCCCTCGCCGTCGGTGCCCTCGATCACGTACGTCTCGAACCGCGCTCCGTTGTCGATGTCGACCACCTGGACCTGCTCGTAGTGGTGCAGATCCGCCAGCGCCATCAGCCGAGCGTCGATGGTGATGCTGCCCACATAGTGCAGGTCGGCATCGGTCACCGTGGCCCGATGGATCTTGGACTTCATCATGCGCCGCTGCATGGGTCACCTCCTCGGTGGGTAGGTGCCGGTCCCACGCCCAGTGCGTAGGGCGGACTGGAGCCAGCGTAGGAGATCCCGACTCCTCTGCGGTAGTTCGCTCTCCACAAGCCCGGCCCCTGCAATCCTTCGTGGAGCTCTCCGCTCCGAATCGATCGATGGCCGGGCGCTCCCGGTGGTCACCTCACACCCGGTGCCGCCCCGAGGTTGTCGATGAGACGGGCGTGGGGGAGCTGGGCGGCCACCAGGAGTCGCACCGGTCCGTCGATGCGCTCCAGGGGTCTGATGGTGCGAGGGTGGCGCACCACTGCGTAGTCGAGCGTCACCAAGGGCTCAGCGTCGATGACCTCGCCCATGAGCGTCTCCACGGTCGCCGGATCGGTCTCACCCGAAGCGATTGCGGCCTGGCCAGATCGCAGGGCGCGGTGGAGCACCGGAGCCGCTTCGCGCTCGCCGGGCGTGAGGTACGCGTTGCGACTCGACATGGCCAAGCCGTCCCTCTCGCGCACGGTGGGGCACCCCACCACGGTGACTCCGAGGCTCAGGTCGCGGGCCAGGGCCGCGGTGAGCTGGAGCTGCTGGTAGTCCTTCTCGCCGAAGTAAGCACGGCACGGACCCACCATGGCGAAGAGCTTGGTGACCACCGTGGCCACCCCGGAGAAGTGGCTGGGGCGGGCACCGCTCTCGAGGCCTTCGGTCACCGAGGTCACGTTCACCGTGGTGAGCACCTCATCGGGATACATCTCGTCGACGCTCGGGGTGAACAGCAGGCCGGCGCCGGCGCCGGCGGCCTTCGCCGCGTCACCGTCGGGATCGCGGGGATAGGCGTCGAGGTCTTCTTCGGGAGCGAACTGGAGGGGGTTCACGAAGATGGTGACCACCGTGAGGTCCTGTTCGGCGACCGAACGCTCGATCAAGCTGAGATGCCCGTCATGGAGGTAGCCCATGGTGGGAACGAGACCCACCGTCCGGCCATCGCACCGGGCGCGACTGGCGCGGGCTCTCAGCTCGGCCGTGGCGGAGACCGTGTCCATCGTCAGGATCGTGCCAGGCGCCGGCACAGCTCGACGAGGGCGTCGTAGGCCGCCCGCTCGGCGTCGGCATCGGCGAGAGTGCCCAGCACCTCTCGGTGACGGCTCAGCGTTGCCTCATCGCCGCGGGCGGCCGGGCCGGTCAGCGCTGCTGCGGGCCCGAGCTCGGCCACGTTGTCGACGGTGGAGGCGACCAGGTCCAGGTAGGCCTCGAGCGGAACGTTGGCCTTCTCAGCGAGACGTTCGACCTGGCCGAGGAGGGCCACCAGGTGATTGGAGGCCACACACGCGGCGGCGTGGTACGCGGCGCGGCCCTCGTCGGCGAGATCGATGGCCCGCCCCCCGAGCGCCTCGACGATCTCGCGGGCCATCGGGTCTCCGGCTACCGCGAACCACGCCCCGTCGCGCAGGCGCCGAGCACCGACGTCGGGAGCCGGCAAGGCGACGAGGGGGTGCACGGCCGCCCGGCGGGGGTGAGGCTCGAGGACGGCGAGTCCGAGCGATCCCGCCAGGTGGGCAATGACCGTCGTAGCGGTAGATCCAGCCGGTTCGATGGCAGCCGAGACCTCGGCGATGGCCGCATCGGGTACCGCGACGACGACGAGGTCCACGCCGGCGGCCGCCGACGCCACGTTGTCGCCGCGGCCGAGCGCGGGCAGCTCGGACCACCCGACATCGGTCAGTGCGGCCGCGAGTGATCCTCCGGCACGCCCGCGACCGACGATGCGGAATCGCCTCCTCACGTGCCGGTGCCTGAGATGTCGTCGCCCGCTCGCTCCGCCGCAGCCACCCCGTCGAGCAGCCCCACGCAGCGGACGTCACCCTCGGAGGCGTCGAGGGCTCCCGGGGGCACGAGGTCGGAGGCCACATCGGCCAGTGGGGCGACGACGAACCGCCGCTGCCACATCCGCGGGTGGGGGACGGTGAGCTCGGGGGTGTCGATCGATTCGTCGTCGTAGAGGAGGACATCGATGTCGAGGGTTCGTGGCCCCCACCGCTCGAGGCGGACGCGCCGAGCCACCGCCTCCAGCTGGCGGCACACCCCCAACACCGCATGGGGGTCGAGCGTGGTGCGGGCATCGACGACGAGGTTGAGGAACGGACCTTGGTCGGGTCCCCCAACCGGCTCGGTCTCGTACACCGGCGAGACAACGCTCACTTCGACACCCCGGCGGCCCAGCCCCTCGACGGCCATCGCCAGGTGCCCAGCGCGGGTACCGAGGTTCGAGCCAAGGCCGAGCAGCACGCGGGGCATCAGCAGTGCCCCGTCAGCTCCGGCTGCGACGGACGGTCACACCCACCCGATCGACATCGACAGGCACCGGGGGGCGAACCTTGCGGACGGTCACCTCGGCCGCCGCGACCCGGTCGTCGCTGAGAGCCACGTCAGCGATCCGCCCGGCGAGCGCCTCGAGGAGCCGGTACTGCTCGGTGCTCACGATGCGGGCCACCGACTCGCACAACGCGCCATAGTCGAGGGTGTCGTCGAGGTCGTCGCTCGCTGAGGCTGTCCCCAGGTCGACGTGCACGCAGACGTCGACCTCGAACGGCTGGCTGCGCTGCTGCTCCTCGGGCAGAACACCGTGGATTCCGACAGCGCGCAGCCCGGTGATCTCGATGCGATCGGTCCCCATGGGTACCTCAGCTCCGCTTCGACTGGCGCGCGGCGATCGCCACCAGCCGCCGGGCGTTGTGGGTGAGGTGCCTCTCGAGCAGGCGCTCCACGATGGCGACGGCGCGGTGCTCTTCGGGGACCAGACCGGTGTGGATCAGATACCCGGTGACCGCTCCGCTGACCCGGTCACCCAGCTCCTCGTGATGGAGGATCACCTTCTCTCCCGCCGCCGCCAGTGCGTCGAGCTGGCGGTAGAGCTCGGGGAGCACCTCGTCGGCGTCGGACAGCTCGGGGAACGGAAGGTGGACGTAGGACACGTCGAGCTCGTCGTAGTGGTGGAGGTTGTGGGGGGACGCCAGGAGCGAGATGACCTTGCCGAACCCCTGCTCGCGGATCCAGATGATCTCCTCCTGGCGGCGAACCCGGCGGTGGTTCTCGCCGTAGCCGCCAGGCCGTTCGCACACGGCCAGCCGGTCCTTGATGATCCATGCGAAGTGGCGAGGAACGATCCCTTGTGCCCACTTGCCTTTGGCCATCTCGTTGCTCCTCGTCAGGCCCGGCCCAGCGGCCGAGCGGGGGACGGTCGGCGGCGCCTGGGCCACCGGGTCGGACTGGTCTATGCGGCGTGGCCGGCGACGGTGATCGCGTCGGCGAGAGGTTCGACGTCGTGGACCCGCACCCAGGAAGCGCCCAGGGCGGCCGCCCACACGTTGGTGGCGATGGTGGCTTCGATCCGGTCGTCGGAGCCGACCGGATCGAAGGCGTCAAGCTCTGGAGTGGCGACGTCGAGCGGGCCGCGGTGGCCCGAGTCGGAGCGAGCGTGGAGCCGACCGAGGAAGCCCTTGCGCGAGGTCCCGATCACCACCGGATGGCCGAGGGCGACAACGAGGTCCAGATGGGCCAGCAGCTCGAGGTTGTGGGCACTGGTCTTCCCGAACCCGATGCCCGGGTCGATCCACACCTCGGGCACACCGGCATCGAGGGCGCGCCCGGCTCGCTCGGCCAGGAAGTCGACGACCTCGGCGACGACATCGTCGTATGCGGGTGCTACCTGCATGGTGGTGGGATCACCCTGCATGTGCATGCACACCCACGGTACGTCGGCGGCCGCGGCCACCTCCCACAGGGACGCCGAGACGTCGTTGATGATGGTGGCGCCAGCCTCGACGGCAGCGTCGGCCACCTCGGCGTTGCGGGTGTCTACCGAGACCGGCCCCTCGGCTGCGAGCGCCTCGATGACGGGGAGCACCCGCTCCATCTCGGTGACGGGATCGACGGCGTCAGCACCGGGGCGAGTGGACTCGCCACCAACATCGATCAGGTGGGCGCCGGCGACCCGCATGGCCCGTCCATGGGCGATGGCTGCTTGGCGATCGAGGTGGCGGCCGCCGTCGCTGAAGGAGTCTGGGGTCACGTTCAACACACCCATCACTCGGCACGACACGGCCGACGACCCTACAGCGTCAGGAGGTTTGAAAGATCATGAAGAGGACCGACAATGTCCACAACCACCGAAGATTTCGATGCCGGCCGGGGTGGAGCTGACCGGCGTGGGGCCGGAGATTCGGGTTCTCGAGACATCACCGACGCTGGTCGATGAAGCGCATCGCCTCCAGGCGGGTGGCCTGGTTCTCTCGGAACAGGCCGCGCACCGCCGAGGTCACGGTGGTGGCACCGGGCTTGCGGATGCCGCGCATGGACATGCAGAGGTGCTCGGCCTCGATGACGACCATGACGCCCCGCGGCTCGAGGGAGGTCTCGATGGCGTCCGCGATCTGCGTGGTCAGCACCTCCTGCACCTGGGGCCGATGGGCAAAGCCGTCGACAAGGCGGGCCAGCTTCGACAGTCCGGTGATGCGGCCGTCCGAGTTGGGGATGTAGGCCACGTGGGCCTTACCGAAGAAGGGCACGAGGTGGTGTTCGCACACCGAGTAGAGGTCGATGTCGCGCACCATCACGATCTCGTCGTGACCAGCTTCGAACGACACCTTGAGGTGCGCGGTGGGGTCATTGTGCAGCCCGGTGAAGATCTCCGCGTACATTTCGGCCACCCGCTCAGGCGTGCGGAGCAGACCGTCGCGGTCGGGATCCTCGCCGATGGCGAACAGGATCTCGCGCACGGCGGCGCCGATGCGGGCGGTGTCGATGGGACCGGTTCGGTGGCCGTCTCCGTCGGTCAGGTCGACTCCCGTGTCCGTGGTGGTCATGAGCCTCAGCCTTCGCTAGCGGCGCGGCCGGCCGGACCGGCCGGTCGCCTTGGTCTTGGGCTGCCGCTTCGCCTGGCGGCGGGTGGCGCCGTTGGGGAACGATCCGTTGGAGTCCGCCAGGCGGCGGGGTGAGTGGTCGTCGGGGCGGGGGCCCCAGGTGGGCACCTTCGACAGCAGCTCGTCGAGACGCTGTCCCTCGACCGTCTCGTGCTCCATCAGCGCGCCGGCCAGTGCGTCGAGCGTCTTGCGGTGTTTGGCGAGGACGGCCTCGGCCTCGTCGTGAGCGGCGTCGAGCAGGACCCGTACCTCCGCGTCGATGCGGGCGGCGATCTCGTCGCTGTAGTCGCGTTGGCGGCCCATGTCCTTGCCCAGGAACACCTCTCCCTGCTGCTGGCCGAGCTGCTGGGGACCGAGCGACTCGCTCATGCCGTACTCGGTGACCATGGACCGGGCGATGCCGGTGGCGCGCTCGATGTCGTTGGCGGCGCCGGTGGTGGGGTCTCCGAAGATCAGCTCTTCGGCGGTGCGACCGCCGAGCAGCATCGCCAGCTCGTCGCGCAGCCCCGAGCGCGTCTGGAGGTGGCGATCGGCCTCGGGGAGCGCCAGCGTCCAACCCAGCGCCCGGCCTCGGGCGATGACCGAAACCTTGTGGATCGGGTCGGTGTTGGTCAGGGCGTGACCAACGATGGCATGGCCGGCCTCGTGGTAGGCAATGACGCGCTTCTCGTCGTCGGACATGACCCTGCTCTTGCGTTCGGGGCCGGCGATGACACGGTCGACCGCGTCATCCATCTCCGACATCCCAACCGTGTCCTTGCCGCGGCGAGCGGCCAGGAGCGCCGCCTCGTTCATGAGGTTGGCCAGGTCGGCGCCGGTGAAGCCCGGTGAGCGGCGGGCCACCAGGTCGAGGTCGACCTCGTCGTCGAGCGGCTTGCCCTCGGCGTGGACCCGCAGGATCCTCTTGCGACCCTCGAGGTCGGGGCGGTCGACCACGATCTGGCGATCGAACCGGCCGGGCCGCAACAGGGCAGGGTCCAAGATGTCGGGGCGGTTGGTGGCGGCGATCAGGATGACGCCGGTGCGCACGTCGAACCCGTCCATCTCGACGAGCAGCTGGTTGAGGGTCTGCTCCCGCTCGTCGTGACCGCCACCGAGGCCAGCGCCTCGATGGCGACCGACGGCGTCGATCTCGTCGACGAAGACGATGGCCGGGGCCGACTTCTTCGCCTGCTCGAACAGGTCGCGCACCCGGCTGGCGCCCACCCCGACGAACATCTCGACGAAGTCGGAACCCGAGATGCTGAAGAAGGGGACACCGGCCTCACCGGCCACGGCGCGGGCCAGCAGCGTCTTGCCGGTGCCTGGCGGCCCGTAGAGCAGGACGCCCTTGGGGATCTTGGCGCCGATGGCCTGGAACTTGGCCGGGGCCTCGAGAAACTCCTTGATCTCCTGGAGCTCTTCGACCGCTTCGTCGGCGCCGGCGACATCGGCGAAGGTGACCCTCGGCTGGTCGGTGACGGGGGACTTGGTCTTGGCCTTGCCGAACTGCATCACCCGGTTGCCGCCCCCCTGCATCGAGCTCATCACGAAGAGGAACACCCCGATGAGCAGCAGAAACGGCAGATAGGTGAACAGCAGAGACGCCCAGAACGAGTCCTTCTGCTGGTCGACGTCCACCTCGACGCCGGCATCGGCGAAGATGGTCACGAGCTCGTCGCCCGACTCGGCGACGAAGGTGGACTCGAACTCGGTGTCGTCGGTGAGCGTGCCCCGGATCTCGTGGTCACGGTCACCGATGGTGGCCTCGACAACACGGCCTTCCTGCACGGCGGCGATGACCTCGCTGTAGGTGAGCGTCTCGGGTTCATCGCTGGAGCGCAGCCACCCGACGAGGGCGAGGACGGCGAAGCCGACGACCGCGATGATGATGATTCGGCGTCGAGGGTTGGTCATCGGGAAAGTCCAAAGGAAGGGTGGCGCGGCACCAAGGCCGAGATGACGGGTGCGCGTGAGTCGATCACGGTCTCACCAGGCTACCGGCGACACGCGGTGGGTTGCCCCTCGACGCCGCGACCGGACCCCGATCAGGACGTGGTCAACCCTCGTTCCAGATCCGGACGTCGGTGAGGTTTCGGTGCCGTTCGGCCACGTCGAGGCCGTATCCCACCACGAAGTCGGGTGGGATGGTGAAGCCGGTGTAGCGCAGATCCGGATCATCGTCCTGGAGCCCTTCCCGCACCAGCAACGCGCACACCTCGAGGCTCTTGGGGTGACGAGCGGCCAGGTTCCGGCGCAGGTATGACAGCGTGAGGCCGCTGTCGACTATGTCCTCGACGATGATCACGTCGCGGTCGGCCAGATCGATGTCGAGATCCTTCACGATGCGCACGACGCCGCTCGTCCGAGTCGACGATCCATAGGACGACACCGCCATGAAGTCGACCTCGACGGCGAGGTCGATGGTGCGCAGAAGGTCGGCCATGAAGATGAACGCCCCTTTGAGGACCCCGACCAGCAGCGGCGTGCGACCCTGGTAGTCGGCGGTGATGCGCTCACCGAGCTCGACGACCCGGGCCTGGATCTGCTCGGTGGACACGACCACGCGGCCCGGCCCTCTCGACAGAGCAGCCTCTGGCCCTCTCGACAGCGCATCGGTCACGGGGCGTGAACCTACGAGTCCGGCCCGCAGCGCCGCAACGAGTCCGCCGTGGTCGGCCGGTTCGCATCGTCGTTTCCGTCGCAGCGTGGCCGCGTTGAGATCTCCTCGATCCGGAGTCGGCCACGCCGACGGGCCACCCGATGACCGCACACCTCGGTGCCCCGTGCCGCTCCGTCGACGACGGCCAGCACCCGCTCGATGGCCGAAGCATCGGGCGGGTAGCCGTCGCCGGCCTCGATGCTCAGCCACTTCCGCAGGGACCGCACGGCGAGCGGGCGGGGAGCCTGGCGCAGCGCGTCGACGTCGGTCGGATCGATGGCACCGGCCAGGGAGTCCAACAGGGCGGCGTCGCCCTCGAGATGGGCCGCGGTTCGGGCCAGCAGGGTGGCGACGTCGCGCTCGGCGATGTCGGAGAGCAGCGGCAGCAGCTCATTGCGAACCCGATTGCGACGGTGTCGGGGGTCGCCATTGGTCGGGTCCACCACGATGGGCAGGTCGAGGTCACCGCACAGCTCCGCCGTCTCGGTACGACGAAGCTCGATCAGCGGTCGATGTCTCACCGACATGGCGGTGAGACCGGCAAGGCCCGTGCCCCGCATCAGGTTGAGCAGCAGTGTCTCGGCCCGGTCGTCAGCGGTGTGACCCAGCGCGGCGTCAGGACCGAGTGCATGGTGGCGGGCGGCGCGGAGTCGGGCCTCGAGGTCGGGACCGTCGTGGACATCGACGGCCACGACGTCGAGGGGGATCCCCAACCGCTCGCAGGTGACGGCGGCGGCTGATCGGTCGGCGGTGGTATCACGCAGGCCATGGTCGACGAGACGGGCCTCGACCTTCAGTCCCTCCGCCACCGAGAGCACAGCCAGCGCGGTGGAGTCGGGTCCACCGCTGAGCCCGATTCGTGTCCGCCGCTCGACGTCGTAACCGGCATCGGCAAACCGGGTGCGGCTCACCAGCGCGGCGACGATGGGGTGGTCGAGGAGCACGGCGCGGTCGAGCCCGGCCGACGCGCTCGGGGCGACGGCGATCTCAGCTCTCGTCGAGGAGGTCACCGGTGCGGACGATGGCCAGCAGCTCGGGGACTGAGGACGTGCCGAGCTTGCGACCGATGCGGCGAAGGCTGGCGTAGATGTTCGACCGGCTGACATCGAGCAGAGCGGCAGCATCGGTGACCGAGGGCGTGTCGCGGAGCATCTCGAGCAGGGCTCGCTGCTTGTCGGTGAGGTCGTCGAGGTGAGCACGGGCGTTGCGTATGAGGGCGGGCTCCTGGGCCGACGGCGACCCCTCGAGGTTGCCGAGCGTGGGTCCGGTGCTCGAGGTGGCTTCGAAGGCGCCCTTCTCCTGCCGGGCGATGGCGGTGAGCGCATCGGTACGAGCGGCCCGACGCCGCACGGGCTCGGGATCACCGTCGAGCGCCGCCTTCACCTCGCTGCGAAGCAGTCCAGGCGAGAACGGCTTGCCGAGGTAGCGGATGGCGCCCTCGATGCCCCCGCGGATGCGGTTGTCCTCGGAGTCGTGGGCGGTGAGCATGATCACGGGGATCTCCTCGATGCCGGACTCACCGGCGGACTTCATCGCCTCCAGCACGCCCCACCCATCGATGTCGGGCAGCATCAGATCGAGGATCATGAGGTCGGGCCGCTCCCGTCGAGCCACCTCGAGGGCTTCACGGCCGTCCTGGGCCAACAGGACATCGTGCCCGTCGAGCTCGAGGTTCACCCTCACCAGGTACCGGATGTCTTCTTCGTCATCGACGACGAGGACTCGTGCCACTCTCAAGCCCTCCCTCATTCCGACGTGACGGACCCCGACGTGGGTGGCGCCTCGAACCAATCCTGGGCTGGACTCGAACTTACTACCGGCCTCAGGTGCGGCCCAGACCGAGCCGCTCGATCCACGACATCGGATCGCGGATCTCGCCCAACGACGGCAGGCGGTCGGGCGCCACCCACGCGGCGTCGACAGCACCGGCACCGGCCGCGGCCTCGACCGCTTCGATGAACCGCTCGCCTGCCTCGTACTGGGCCAGCTTGGCCTCGATCCCGACTACCTGCTGCACGATCCTCGCCACGCCGGTGGCCTGGCGCCGGCGCTGGCGGAGCGTTCGGGCGAAGCGGTCGGCCGAGGGCACCTGCCCGGCGCCGGCCCGATCCATGGTGATGTCGCCGTGGCCCTCGAGCAGGCTCATGAGCCCACCGATGCGGTCGAGGGCCAGGCGTTGCTCCGGTCCCGCGAACAGGGCCACGAGCCCGCCGTCGTCGAGGGGGTTGCGGCCCGCGCCGACCGCCTCGACAGCACGTCGCAGCGCGTCGAGCAGCCGGCGGGGATCAGGCTCGACGGCACCCAACGTGGACTCGACCAGCCCCAAGTAGTGCTCGCGCATCCAGGGCACGCCGGTGAACTGGGCCCGGTGGGTGGTTTCGTGGAGAGCCAGCCACAACCGGAACTCCTGAGGGGGGAACTGGAAGCGCTTCTCCAGCGCCAGCACGTTGGGACCAACGTAGGAAACGACGTCTTGGTGGTCGAGGTCGTCGTCGTCGACCACCAGCAGGTCGTACTGGCCCAGGACCCTCCCCGACATCCAGCCGAGCAAGAACCCGACTTCGAGCGCGGCGACGTTTCGGGTGACATCAGCCATCGGCCCGGCGCTGGCCATTCGGGCCGCCAACGAGTCGGTGAGAGGCCGGAGCAGGCGCCGAAAGGAACCGATGTTGGCCCGGATCCAGCCGGGTCGATCAACCACTCGGGCCCGCGCCGCGCTCGGCGGAGTGAGGCCGGTCTCGGCCGCGACGAGCGTCTCGGCCCGGGCGGTGAGCTCGTCGAAGTCGGGAACGAGCGATTGGGCGTGATAGCTCGCGGCCAACGGCTCAGTCCCCGACAGACGGATGGCGACCCGCTCCGCCAACGCCCAGTTGACCGGCTCAGGGTGATCCGTCGACGGCGAGCTGGTGGTGCCGCGGGCGGTCGAAACGCCGGGGGCGGGACTGGAGCGGTCGAGCCCTATCAGTCGTAGGATCGAGGCCGGTCCGATGGGCACGCCGGGCAATCAGTCGCGGGGGTACTTGGTGGCGGAGACCTTGATCAGGTAGCCGACGAGCGTGGCGATGGTGGCCAGCACGGCACCGGCGGTCAGTGCCACTGCGATCCAGAAGTGCCATGGGCGAGCGGCAGCCACGAGCAGATCCAACATGTCGGCATCGTAGAGTGCGCGGCGCTGCGGCTCACATCACCCGGCTCAGATGCTCGATGGAGCCTCGCCGGCGACGGCTTCGATGGCCGACCGCACTCGTTGCACCATCTCGGGAGGAACCTCGGCCCGACACGATCGTTCGACGAGGTGGCGCACCGCCTCGTGCACCCCGTAAGCCGAACCACATGGCGGGCAGGCGCTGAGGTGAGCACCGATCTGCTGGCGCACCTCTGCGGTGAGCTCTCCGTCGAGGTAGAGGTGGATCTGGCGCAGGGCCTCGAGGCACTCGGGATGCTGGTCGGTGCAGTCGTCTTCAGCCATTGGTCGTGATCTCCGTAGACGCCACCGTGTCAGCCGAGTCGGCATCGACCAGCCCGTGGCTCGTTCCGTAGGCGTACAACCGCTTGTGGAGCGCCCTTCTTCCCCGATGGAGGCGACTCATCACGGTACCGATGGGGATGTCGAGGATCTCGGCGATCTCCTTGTAGGCGAAACCCTCGACGTCGGCGAGTAGAACGGCCACCCGGAAGATCTCGGGAAGCTCCTCGACGGCCTGCTGGACCTCAGCTTCGGTGACCAGGTCGATCACCTCGTCCTCCGGTGAGCGGCCACGATTGGCTCGCTCCTCCCCACCGAGCTTGTTGAACAAGTAGAGGTCTTCGCCCTCGTCCAACTCGGTCTCGTCAGGCCGGCGCTGCTTGGCTCGGTACTGGTTGATGTAGGTGTTGGTGAGGATCCGGTAGAGCCAAGCCCTCAGATTGGTGCCTTCGGTGAAGCCGTCGAAGGCACGGTAGGCCTTGAGATACGTCTCCTGCACCAGGTCCTCGGCGTCGGCGGCGTTGCGCGTCATGCGGAGCCCAGCGCCGTAGAGCCCCGCCATGTGCTCCATCGCCATGTCGGCGAAGTTCGCCTGGTCAGCCATAGCAGCGAGGCTAACTAATGGCCCCTGCCGGCCGGCATCAGAGGTCGAAGTCCTCTTGGAGACCCTCGATGTAGCGGTGAAAGGCGATGTGGTCGCTCTCGAGCGTTCGCTGCTCGCCGTCCTTCTCGACGATGACGGTGTCCTTCTCCGGGGTCTCGATGACCCTCACCGGCGTCCACCCATCTTCTTGGATCAGCGTGCGCAGGTTCTCGAGTGTCGGGTCGTCGCCCCATCCAGCCATGGGCGGCGAGGGTAGTTGGTCGCCAGGGAGACAGGTCCACACCGCCACCGAGCCGCTGAGCGTCTTCGACGGTGTTCAGGATCACGCTGTCTTTGTCGTCCTCCCACCAGATGATGAGGCCGCGGCGCTCTTGCTCGCCGGCAGGCATCGACTCATGCGACGTCGAGGAACTTCCGCAGGGCCGCTCGGATCACGTTGCTGGTGGTCGTGTGGTCGGCTTCAGCTCGAGCCTCGATCGCCATCTTGAGTTCCGGGTCGATGCGGACGGGCACGACGTCGGCTGGACCCGAGCCCATGGGGGGACGGCCCCGACGGCGACCCTTGAGCTCCTCGACGTCGTAGTCGGCGGTCTCGACCTCCTCGGCAAGCGCGTCGAGATCGTCGTCGGTCAGCACGCGTCCGGACTTGGTGCGATGAGTGGTCACGGTTCGTCTCCTTCGGCCGGGGGAAGCAGATCGTGGAACGCGGAGCGGAGTGGCATGGCGTGGATCACCATGTCGACGTCGGCGAACTCGAGCCAGATGACTTCAAGAAGGTTGCCTGAGGTGTCGGGGCCGATGGCGAGCACCTTGGGCGGATCGGCATCCGGTTCAAGATCGACGACCGTGAGTGCGTGCTCCACGGCGTGGAGGATCGCGTCGGCGTCGAACCCGTGCTTGTGGGCTGAGCGGTGGAACTCCACACCCGATTATCGTATTACGGAATACTGTTGGGGTCAACGCATTACGCCGAGACCCTGGACACGCTCGGGATCGCTCCGTCCGACCTCCTCGGGATCGCTCCGTCCGACCTCGTGGGGGAGGACCGCCGGCTCACCCAAGGCATCGGCGAGCCTAGGTCCGACTACCGGGTACTGCTCTGCAACTGGGCACACGCTCGATTGAGGAACTGGCCGGTGGCTGGGTCGTAGTCGCCCTGGATCACGCCTTGCAGAGCTTCGACACAGTCTGGGGGGCCACCCCCGCAACGGCCGCGATGTCGCGAAGTGACGCACCGTTGGCCTGTGCGAGTCGGATCGCGGTAGCCCACTGGTCTTCGATGTCGCGCTTCTGACGGCTGAGCCGCCTGATGACGCTGAGCGCCGCATCCTCCGCGCTCCTCGACACGTCGATCTCGCTCAGATCCCACCGCGACTGGATCGTGCTCATCGGGCCTCCTCGATCGCTCGTAACAGCTTGGCGATCACGTCGCGCAGGATGACGGCAGCGACGAGCTCGTCGCTTCGGCGCTCAAGGATGTCCACGACCCCTCCTAGCGCATCGAGCGTATGAGCAAGCTCTGCTTCATCCAGATCCAACGTGAGTCGCATCACCGAGAGTCTACACTCTAGACATCATGTGCAGTATCCAGACAGGCGACCACGGCGAGGAGGACACGGCCCCCCGATCAGCGGTCCCACACGAAGCGCCGGTCTCCCCGCCCACCGTGGCCTGGGCCCGCAGGCCGTCGCCCCAGTAGCGGTAGGCGGCGGTGGTCTCGCCTCCCTCCGCGCCGTCGCCGGCGGCATCAGCTGACGATCGAACAGTTCAACCAGTAGCGTCAGTTGTGCTCGCGCCGGAAGCGCTCGAGCTCTGTGACCGAACCGATGCCACCGCCGGCAGAGAGCCACGTGCGATGGACCGACACGTCGAATCCAGCACTCCGGGCTGCCGCCACGACAGCGCGTCGCTGCCATGCAGTCAGGAGGACGAGACCAACGGTGTGTGACGCTGGCGCCGCGTTGACGAGCACCAACCCGCTGTTCATCCATGGCGGCTGTCGCTCGCCAGCGTGATGGGACCACTGTTTCGCCAGTGGCATGGGACCACGTCGGGGCCTTCAGCGTCGGCGGGGTGATGATGGTGGCGGGCGCTGCTGGGGTCAAGGACGGCGTCGACGGGGGCGGGGTTCTGGGTCGTCGTCTTGGTTGATGGTGGGCTTCTGGCGGCGCCGGTAGGAGTCGCCTTCGAGGACGAGTTCGTGGGCGGCGGACTGGAGGCGGTCGATGGCGGATTGGGCGAGGAGTGGGTCGGCCATGAGAGCCAGCCACTCGATCGGGTCGCGGTTGCTCGTGACGATCGTGGCCGCCGAGCGGTGCCGTTCGACGATGAGCTCGTAGACCTCGGCGGTGTCGATCGCGTCGAGCGCGCTGAGCGCGAAGTCATCCAAGATGAGCAGGTCGACGCGCAGGAGCTTGCGGACTTCGGCGTCGTGGCTGTTGTCGAGCCGGGAGGCCTTGAGCCGACGCAGCAGGGTGTCGGTACGTTCGAAGTGGACGCGGTAGCGGCGCCGCACGGCGGCGTGGCCGAGCGCGGTTGCGAGGAAGGTCTTGCCGACGCCGACGGGTCCCATGATCACGACGTTGTGGGCGTTGTCGATGAAGCGCAGCGAGCCGAGCTCGGCCCAGGTGGCCTGGTCGTAGGTGACCGCGGTGCTGGGGTCCCAGCGGTCCATGGTCATGGTCGGGTCGAGGCCGGCGGTCCGGGCCCGCAGCGTGGCCGAGCTGGTGTCGCGTCGGGTGACCTCATCGGCGAGGAGTAGCTCGAGGAACTCGCCATGCGCGAGCCGGTTGGTCTTCGCGAGGGCGAGGCGTTCGGGGAGCGTGTCGAGGAGCTTGCCGAGCTTCACCCGGCGCAACAGGGCACGCAGCTCCGGGCTGACCGTGGGGGCGGGAGCGGTCATCGCTGGTCGCCTTCGGTGCCGGTCGCCGGGCGTTCGACGGCGAAGTGGTCGGGGTCTCGGGCGAAGCGTGGCGTGATCACCTCACCGGCGGGCGCCGACGGGGTGCTGATGTCGGTGTTCTCGGTGGCCCGTTCCAGCATCCGGCCGATGAGACCGACGTTGATGGCCTCGTGGTCGAGGGCGCTCGCGCACGCCGTGTTGACCCGGTCGGGACCCCACTTCTTGACCAGGCCGAGCAGCGCGTAGACCTGTCGCATCTTGGTCCAGGGCAGGGGGTGCTCGAGCAGCGCCGCGGTGAACGCGCCGACCGCGGGGCCGTGCCCGGCGGCGAGGCGTTGCAGCGCGTCGAGGTCACGCATGGCGTAGGCGGTCCGCTCGGTCGGGAGGTCGTCAGGGTCGGTGACCCGGCCGCCGGGGGCCTGGCGCGGGTGGACCTTCACGAGCTGGCCTCGGGCGTAGATCCGCACCAGCGCCCGATCGGCGCGCACGTCGACCTGGGAGCCGATGAGGTTCCCGGGCACCGAGTAGAGGGCCTTGGCCACCTCGATGTGGTGGTCCCGATGCACCTTCGCGTTGACGTAGACCGGCAGGTCGTAGCGCTCGGTCGGCGCGGGGGCCAACACCGGGGCCTCCTCGATGCGGAACACCTCCGCAGGCCGGGCCTGGATCGTGCCATGGACCCGCATCCCAGCCCGACCCCGGCACCACTGTTCGGCCCGGCGCTGCGCGTCAGGGAGGTCGATGAAGGTCTCACCCGCGAAGAACGACTGGCGCACGAATGGCACGGTCCGCTCGACGCGAGGCTTGTCCTGAGGCGACCGCACCCGCGCCGGATCCACGACGAAGCCCCGCGCCTGCGCGTACTCGACGAACGCCTGGTTCAACCGCGGCTCAAGCGGGTTCGCCTTGTCGACGATCGTCTTCATGTTGTCGGGGATGACCGTCTTGAAGACACCGCCGTAGAACACCCAGGCCGCTTCGAACCCGGCGATCACGTCGTCGATCGTTTGGCGGTGGGCGAGCCACACGAAGCTGTAACGGCTCACGACCGGCGTGAAGATCAACGCCTGGCAGTCCCGCCCTCGGCCCGTGTCCGGATCGACCAGGCGGCCCATCTTCCCGAAGTCGACCTGCAGCTCGTCGCCGGGCTCGCCGTCGTCGACGCGCACCGTTGTGCCCCGCCGGCCCCGGCCCACATCGCACACCTCATCCGCGTAGCGGTGCAGGGTCCGCTCCGGGACCAGCACGCCCTCACGCGTGAGCAGGTCATGGACCTTCACAACGGTCAGCCCGTCCTTCTTCAGCCACGTCTCGATCCGGTCGTGGCGGGCCACCAGCAGCCGCCACGCCTCGCCATGACCGTCGGACCGGTGCGGCCGCACGGCCTCCACCACCGACCCGAGGAACACGTCGCCCAGCTGATCCTCGCCGCCGTCGCGGACCAGGCCCAGCCCCTCGGCGGCGGTCACGTAGCGGCGGACCGTCTTGCGGTCCACGCCCGCCAACCGCTCCACCGACCGGAACCCCTCGCCTCGCAGCCACAGCCGCAGCACCTCTCGAACCTCGAACACTCGAACCTCCCGGAACGCCATCGCCGTCCTTCCTGGACCGCTGGTCAGAAGGCGACGAGTCCACTGGCAGCGGTGCCGCTACCGGTGGACCCCGGGTGGTCCCATCACTGGCGAAAGGGTGGTCCCATGCCACTGGCGGAACTCACCTCAAGGTGGTCCCATGCCACTGGCGGGCGACAGCGGCAACAGGCGGCCGGCAATCACCGTCAACGGGTGATCGCGGTGCACGATCCGGCTGGCTGGTTCAAGGTTGAGTGCATTCGCTCGCCCTTCAGGCTCGAACGCCACCTCGCCCGTCGACATGGAAAGCCGTTCGAAGAACCTCGACATCGACACAGCACATGACACGCGTCGAAGCTCCAACAACACCCGGGCGTCCTCCAGACGCGACGCGTCCGGTATCGACGGGAACGATTGGTCACCAGCCAAGGGTCCATGTCCTGCTCACGCCACCGCCGAAGGCGAACGGTGCGGGGACGCGGTAACCGGGAGCCCAGCCGACCGTGGTCGGCCAGGTGCCGCTGCTGGAGTACGACGCTGAGGCACCGGCGCCGTAGAGGCCCTCACCGGCAGATCCCCAAAGGTAACCGGAGGCGCCATCGAAATCGCAGCCCCGCTGCGTTTTGCTCACGCTCACGCCGAGAAGCCCGCTCACACCCCACGGCGCGCCGCCGCCACCACCTACCGAAGCAGTGAAGCCGGCCTCGCCGCTCGGCGTGGACATGTAGCAGAGGCTGCCCATGAGGTCGTAGCCGCCGAACAGGTTCCCGCCAGCGCAGAGACCGATCGAGTGTCCTGTCAGCCGGCTGGCTGCGTCGAGCACATGGCCCGCTGGCGATGGCCAGCGGTCGAGATCGATCACCGCGCCGTTGAACTCGAGGCGGACCCACTCGCCCGCCGTGTCGTCGATCTCAGAGATGAGCTTCATGTCCACTGGATCGGGATCCCGGTGCCGGCAACTGAGCTGGCCCCCGAGCGGGACCGCCGGATCGAGGCGGTCCCGCTCGGGTCTCGCTTTCACCACACGACGCCTGGGCCGGAAAGTGACTTCCGAATCTTTCGTTCCACGCGGCGCATCTCCCGCCGGAGCCTCCGGCGTTCTTTGTCATCTGAAGCCATCTCCAGCTGTTGCCGGAGCGGCTCGAGTTCCTCTTGGATGCGCTCTTCGATGAACTCTGATGGGTCGTGAATACTCACAGGTCGACCTCCACCCGCATCAACACCAGCCCGGAATTCGACGGAGCCACCCGTCGACCCAGTCGGACACCTTGTACCCAGCCCAGATCCCGCCGGCCCGACGACACCCCACCCACCAGCCGCGCCGTCACCGACGTCAGTCGGTGGATCGAGGGTTAGGACGTGCTCGTCCCGCCAGGCCCCGACGCCTTGACTGGGTTGCGGTGGCGTTTCACGAGCCACAGCACGAGCCCGATGGGAGTAAATACGAATGTCAGGACTAGCACTGGCACTGGGTCAACGCCGCGTCGTTGCATGTCCCGGTGGATGAGCAGACCTACCAAGAGGAGGATGACCAGGCTCAGGAGAATGGTGAGCGCGGTTACGAGCGATGCAGACACCTACGGCTCCTGACTAGCAAAGGGCCGCGATCAGCCCAAAGAGGGGATCCGGCAATGGTTCATCGAACCAATCGCGGATGGGCTGCGTCGTCCATGTCCAGTTATAGGTCCAGCCCACGCCCCACCGGCCGAACCCGGGGCCGCCTCTTGATCCGGAGATGTCACCGCCGGTTCCTCGACAGAAGAAGATGAAGCATGCCTGGCCACCCTTGGAGTACCCGGGGGACTCGGTCGTCGTCGGCCCGACCGTCATCCCGCCGCCAAGGCCGACCGCGACGGCCGCCGCTTTGGCGGTGAGCGTCTGGTCGAATCCAATGGTGACGGTCCGTTCGCCGCCCGTAGCGGTGCGCCGGTAGAGCCGCAGCTTGGACGACGGCCCGCTCCACGTTCCGACGATCGTGTAGCCAGCGGGAGTGGCGGGCGTCGTGTTGTTGGGATAGGTCGCACTGACGAGGATCTGGTCGCCGGCGCCCAAACCACACCACCGGGCACGTCGAGCCGCAGGGTGGCAGTGGTGCCGGTCGTGGCTGCGGTGTCGGTGCCTACCAGCTCGATGTCGGGTCGCGGGTCGATACGGTTGAGAACCTGTCCGCCCGGCCCATACACGTAGGCCGATG
>DASWIA010000057.1:0-27229 GCA_036397895.1 Acidimicrobiales bacterium
GAACTCCGAACGCATCACCCGAAGCTCAAGCCTTCGGGCGCGCGCGCCGGCGACGTGAGCCAAGTCCTGTACTCGATGGCAGCGACGCTCGACGCGCTGAACACGATCCGCAACAACGCAAGTGCAGCACACCCCAACGAAGCGCTTTTGGGCGATCCCGAGGCGCTTCTCGCGATTAATGCGGGGCGGACCATCTTCACATACGTGGCGCAGAAGACGTCGGAGTCGCAGTCCAGCCCGGTCGCACCGACCCCGACGACAAGTCCGTGGGACGTGCCGCCGTTCTGACCTTGAGCCTGCTCAACGCGTCCGTGCCGGACTGCTGACAAGCTGGTGTCGAACCGCTGGACGGTACGCCGAACTTGCGATAGACTAGAACAAGCGTTCGAGCGAGCAGAGTGAGTTGTCAGTCGCCGCCCGGGCGCAGGTCCAGAGAGTTTGAAAGATGTCTCATAAGGACCACTTCACTGGAACCCAAGGATGCTTGTTCGAACTCGACTCGGTCGGCGTCAACCTGGCGGCTGCCACAATGCGCAGAGCGGTACCGCCCAGATTCGCTCACCTTGTGGAACCGTCTGGCGGCCGGTGTAGAGCACGGCGCCGGCACGGAATCTCTCTCCCGTCGAGTCGCGGAGTTTGGCCAGGGAGCGGATGCTGGCGGTATCGGTGGACGCGCTTGCCTTGACCTCCACGGCGACGATCTCGCCTGCACGGTTTTCCAGGACGACGTCGAGCTCGTCGCGGCCATTGCGGTAGTGATGCACCCGGACATCGTGTCGAGCCCACTGCGCGTGCTTGAGGATCTCCATCACGACGAAGTTTTCAACGATCCTGCCGGTCACCTGGTCGTCGTGACGGATCCGTGAGGCGTCTGCGCCAAGCACGTGAGCCAGCAGACCCGAGTCGACGAAGTGGAGCTTGGGTGAGTGGACCTCGCGCGACCCAAGCCCTGGACGCCATGCGGGTAGGCGATGAACGAGGAACACCGTCTCCAGGAGTTGGACGTAGCTCTTCACGGTGTCCGGGTGGAGCTGCAGGCGATCAGCGACGGACTTGTAGTTCAACAGGCCAGCTGCCTGTGCCCCCAATAGCCGCAGCAGGCGCGGCATCTCGTGCAATTTGAGAGCGTCGGAGACGTCGCGGAGGTCCCGGTCCAGTGTGGTGTCAACGTAGTCACGGAACCATCGGTCGCGACGCGTTGGCCCTCGCTGACGGGCTTCGGGATAGCCGCCCGTGGCGACGGTCTCGACGAACGCGTCACGACCGACCACGGCGTCGGCTACCTCGGGTGGTGCAGATGCGAACAGTGCGTCGATTATGTTGCTCGTGCTGCCGTTGATCTCGGCCTGAGATAAGGGCCAGAGCGTAACGATCTCCATCCGCCCGGTGAGCGCGTCCTTGACGTTCCGGTTGGTCAGGACGTTGGCCGAGCCAGTGAGTAGGAAGCGCCCAGGACGCGTGTCCCGGTCGACGGCCTCCTTGATGGCGAGCAGCAGCTCCGGCGCTCGCTGAACCTCGTCCAGAACCACCGGTTCGGGGAGTTCTGCGACGAACCCGGTGGGGTCGGCGAGCGCCGACTGGCGGGTCGCCTGATCATCGAGGGTCAGGACGCGGGCAGGGTAATCCTGTCGGGCGACCAGGTTGACGAGCGTGCTCTTGCCGACTTGACGCGCGCCCATGACGAAGACGACGCGAGTATCCCGCAGTGCCTCGACGACGAGAGCACGGGCGTTGCGGTCTATCAGGCGTAGCGCCATGCGTAGAATTCTAATACCTGTTGCGCAGATGTCTAGTCTGGCACGCGGATTGTTCCATTCGATGCGGCATATTGCGCAACTGGACGCCTTCGCGTTGCGCAGGTCGACGCGTTTCCGGGAGCCCTGTCGGCGAGGAAGGGTTTCGCGTCAGGTTCCCGTCCGCCGTGGGTGACTATTTCGGGTTTTTCCGAAATAATGGAAGGAGTGTCCGACTTCGACGCGCCAAGCCGCATCCAGGCGAGCCTGGACGAACTCGTCCGGGCCTTGGCTCACAACGCCAGGCGACAGATTCTGCGCGGCTGTCGCGGGCGGTTCGTCCCGGCCGGCGAGTTGGCCGCTCAACTGGCGCTGGCACCAGCGAGCGTTTCGGAGCACCTGAAGGTGTTGCGCAAGACCGGGTTGGTGGAACTGCGTCGGATCGGAACCAGCTGGACCTACCGCGCCCAGGAACAGCGAATCGCCGACGTCGTCGCAGCACTCACCCGAGAACTCGAACCCCAGGAGGAGCAATGAGCAAACGAATCGTCCACTTTGAGATCGTCGGTCCCGACGACGAACCACTACGCAGGTTCTACCGGCAGGTGCTGGAATGGGACGCCCAACCGATGGGTCCGGGGTATTCGCTGATCACGACGCCCGACGGCTCACCGGACGGGGCGATCACCGAGGGAGAATCGGCGGAGCTGACGATCGGCGTTGAGGTCCCCGATCTGGCCGGCGCATTGGCGTCTGCTGTCGAACATGGCGGCCAGGTCGTCATGCCCGCGGCGGATAACGGTTGGGTGGTCAAGGCCAAGGTGGCGGATCCGGCCGGCAACATCGTCACGCTCATCGCCGCCAACGAGGCGGGTCAGCACCCGTGACTGCGGGATACTCCGGTACGCCGTTGGTGAGGAAGCTCGGCATCAACACCGGGGCCGTTGTGGCAGCTCTCGACACACCAGCGGGATTCTCTGATTTGCTCGGAGCACTCCCCGAGGGCGCAGCCCTGGTGGACTCCCTGCCCGAACACGCCGACCTGGTCGTCGCATTCCTCACCAGACGTCAGGACCTGCAGGATCGGTTCGCCGACCTTGCCGAAGCGATTCGCCCTGACGGCGCGCTCTGGTTGGCTTGGCCCAAGAAGTCGTCGGGCAAGGCGACGGACTTGACGCGAGACGTCATCCGCGAAGAAGTACTGAAGACCGACTTGGTCGACGTGAAGATCTGTGCGATCTCAGAGGTCTGGTCCGGACTCAAGGTGGTCTGGCGAACCAGCGCACGCTGAGGACCGAGGCGAACTTGCCCCGCGACGCGATCGCGGCGGATCGAACCTTCAAGCTTGGCGCTGACTCCCGTGCCAGCCCAGAGGGTTTGAAAGATGTCCCATGAGGCCCACCGCACCGGACGTGACCTGGCAGCCGACGGCCGCGACCCCGCCACCGGATCGTGGCCGCCATCTTGTGGGCCCTCAGGAGCCGAGCGCGGCCAGGGCCTCGTCGATCGTGCTCACGCCGATCACCGCCATGCCGCCGGCGTGCCCGCGGGCTTCGAGCTGTTGGCCGAGCGGTACGAGGAAGAGGTGAGCCCCCGCATCGCGCGCGGCGATGGTCTTCCACTCGATCCCGTCGATCGGACCAACGTTGCCGTGGGGGTCGATGGTGCCGGTCGCCGCCACGATCCGGCCGCCGGTCAGATCCGCGGGGGTCAGCAGATCGATGAGTCCGAGGGTGAAGGCCAGGCCGGCAGAGCCCCCGCGGACGTCGGGCGTGTAGATGAGCGCTTGGACGTGTCGAGTCGCCGAGTTCGAATCCAACCCGACACGGTCAAGCGCCACCGCGAGCGCCGTCGCCTTCGAGTCGGCCATCGCCGCCAAGCCTTCGGGAGCACCGGGGCTCGCCGCGGCGTGCCGGACGAGATCGACATCGGACCCGAACCAGGCTGCCAGCACATCGCCGAGGTTCGATCGCTCGACCTCGACCGTCGTCATGAGAACGCGACCGCGCATCGGATAGATCTCAGCGCCGCTGGCGACGATGCGCTGATGGACGGCGATGGTCGGCCCCGGGCGGATCGAATAGTAGTGGGACGGAACGTACGCCACGCCGGCAGCGAGCACCGTGGCCACGACCACGGGGGTGAGGATCAGTGCCCAGAGCACCCCCCGACTAGTTTGCCGCCGTACCACGGGGGCGCTGACATCGTCTGAAGGAAGCGGCCCCACCCGTGCGACCCGGTGGCGTGGCGCACCGACGTAGTGCGGGTGATGACCAGCGGTCGGAGGGCGGACGGAGCTGCGCGAGGTACGGCCTCGCGGCGGTGCCTTTGGTGGAGGCATGCCACCCACGACGATGACCGGAGACGGGGCTTCGTGGAGAAGGCGCAGCACGGGCCGGCCGAGGCGGCGGGAGGGATCGGGGGTCCACGCGCCGGCGTGCACGACCGGGATCGCACCGCTCCCAGCGCCGCGCACAGATGCCACGACGCTGGCGACGGGGTCGAGGCCGCCGATGGCGTCCCACTCCACCTCGATCCCCCTGTCGGTGAACGCCCGGGCGAGGTGCGACGCATAGCCGGCGCGCAGCAACAGCGCCCTCGGATCGTTACGCCCACCCCACTGGGTGGGCGCGCACAGCACCGACACGGGAACACCCAGGGCGGATCCGAGGTGCAGACTGGCGGCCACCGTCGTCTCGTCCGCCCGAGACCCATCTGCCAGCAGCACGAGACGTCGTGGTGGAGCCCGCAATGCTCCGGCGTGGGGTCCCACGACCAACGAGATGGCGCCGGCTTGTGTCAGTGCCGCGCCCAGCGCGTCGGGCGGAGGGCGGGCCCGGTTCGCTGGCGGTCGTCCCAATCGCCCCAACCTCGTCCGCGGCCTCCACCGGGCATCGAGCGCCACGCACGCGAGCCCCGCGATTCTGTGGAAGCCGTTGCCTTCCTGCCCGCCGAGGGGCCGCCGGACGACGGCGACGGCGAGCGTGTCGGCCAGCACCGACGCGCTCTGCAGGGCGACGAGCTCAGGCCGACCGCCGTGTGTGAGCGCCCAAACAGGCCGGCCTGAGAACGGCGACGTCGTCACCTGCGACTCTGGGGCCGGCGACGGCGCGATGGACATCGCCGACTCTAGGGGTGGACCCGCTCGGCGTCGGTGAAGGACCCGTAGGTGATGGCTCGTCGCCGGGGCGTCGAGACGGCATCAAGAAGCGCCTTCACCAGCCCCATTTGACCACATTCGATCATGAACGAACACCCCACATGCATCGAGCGACGGTCGGGAGGTCGTAGTCTCGGCGCGGTGATCGCAACCGTTCAGGTGGTCGACCTCGGGCTGGCGGGCGCTCTTCGGGCCGTGGCTCGCCCGCCGAAGCCCACCGAAGTCGGGGGCCTCCGCTCGGCGCAGGTTGCGCTGTTCGTACCGCTGGCAATGTCCCGCCTGCCGTCGCTCGGTCGCGCGGGCCTGATCGCGTTCTGGGACGACGATGACGCGGCCGACCGGTTCATCGCCACCGACCCGATCGGTCGACGGTTGTCCGGAGGGCTGCACGCCCGTCTGCAGCCGCTGCGCGCCCACGGCTCGTGGCCCGGACTCCCGGCGGAGGTTCCCACCAGCCATGACGTGGCCCACGACGGTCCGGTCGTGGTGGCCACCCTCGGCCGTCTCCGCATCTCGCAGACCCGTCGATTCCTGCGTACCAGCCGGCCGGCGGAGCGGACAGCATCGTCCCACGACGGCATGATCTGGGGGAGCGCGGCCGCCCGCCCTCCCTTCGTGGCCACGGTGTCGATTTGGGAGGACGCCGACGCGGCCCAGGGCTACGCCTACGGGTCCGAGCAGCCGGCCCACCGCCAGGCGATCGCCGAGCAGCGGCGCAAGGACTTCCATCGGGAGTCGGCGTTCATCCGGTTCGCGCCCACTCGGCTCGAGGGCACGCTCGGCGGGTCGAATCCGTTGGAGGCCGCAGCCATCGCCATCTGAGTGACGGGACGAGAGCAGTGCCAGCCGTATCGTGATCGCCGATGCCGAAGCGGAGCGCGGGGCTGCTGGTCCACCGAAGAAGCGAGGTAGGCCAGATCGAGGTCGTGTTGGTGCACCCCGGCGGGCCGTTCTGGGCCAACAAGGACGACGGCGCATGGTCGATCCCCAAAGGGGAGCTCGAGGCGGGCGAGGATCCACTCACCGTGGCCCAGCGCGAGTTCGATGAAGAGATCGGCCAACCGGCCCCAGCCGGCCCACCGACCTCGCTCGGTGAGATCACGCAGTCGGGTGGCAAGCGGGTGATCGCCTGGGCCGTCGAGGGCGACCTCGATGTCAGCAACATCGCCAGCAACACCTTCGAGATGGAGTGGCCGCCCGGGTCGGGTCAGATGCAGGAGGTGCCCGAGGTCGACCGGGCGGAGTGGTTCACGCTCGTCATCGCTCGAGCCAAGATCCTGAAGAGCCAGCAGCCGCTGCTCGACCGTCTCGAGGAGGTGATCGGGGCGTGACTACGCCGCCGCGGCCACTGCTGGTGGCAGACCGGCGCGGTCGAAAACAGGAGGCGTCACGAGAACCTCGTCTCCGGACGGGGCGTGCGGCGGCCGTCGATCACGAGGTCGACCCGCTCGTCGTAGAAGGCGATGAGTCCGGCGATGGAAGCGGACTCCTGGTACGGCGCCGCGTAGCTCCACGCGAGATCGGCGTGGACGGCGCTGGGCGTCTGTACGGACCAGTATTCGGCCGTGCCCTTGTAGGGGCACATCGTGGTGGTGGTGACTGGAGTCAGCAGGTCCATCCGGATGTCGAGCTTCGGCAGGTATGTCCGGCGCGGTAGGTGCGTCTCGTACAGGAACACTGGCCTTTGGGAGTCGGCGACGGTAACGCCGTCGAGTTCCACCCTGACGTGACGCGAGCTCGACAGGACCTGCACCCGGGTCCCCGGGTCTCGAGGGTGGACGAAGACCTCCTCGTCCTCCTCGAACCAGGCGTCGATCGCCGTCCACTCGAATCGGATCCGTGCGCGCAGGTCCGGGATGGGGCTGTCGGCGTACTGCCAGGCGGCGTCGGCGGCCTCCTTGTCTCCGCCCCGCACGGAGAAGTACGTCGCTGCTTCCTGGCTCGGCGCGCGCTTCTGGGTGGTCGACGGCACGAGCGCACGGGCGGCGACATCGGAGACGGGGATGTAGTACTGCGGATACCAGGGCGACTCCCACACGTAGAGGACATCGTCACTGTCGACGATCACCTCACCGCCTAAGACTGCCCTCACTCGTTTGCCGGTCGGCTCCACACGCACCGGTCACGCTGCTCCCTATGTTGACAACGCAGCCCGCTTACGACCAGAAGGCGTCGTACGCCGCCGGGTCCTCGTGGTCCTCGACGAGCCGAGTGAACTTCCCGTCTGAGATCGTGAACGTCAGCGTCTCGTCCTGGTCGAGCGTCTTGCCACCCCGCCGGCCCTTGTCGCGGTGGGTCGCGATGACCGTGTCGTCGCCTTCGATCCTCACGCTCTTGAGCTCCGCAGTGAAGGTGCCGTCGCTGAGCTCGAACAGAGTGCCGTAGTAGTCGAGGATGTCGTCAACTCCCTTGTAGTCGCCCGCGATCGGGCTGTTGCCCAT
Organism: Acidimicrobiales bacterium; assembly: GCA_036397895.1. Lineage (GTDB taxonomy): Bacteria > Actinomycetota > Acidimicrobiia > Acidimicrobiales > DASWIA01 > DASWIA01. The sequence goes on from DASWIA010000057.1 coordinate 7,335, forward strand.
TGCGACGTGAACGGCATCGGGGGCGAACAGCGATCGGAGGGTGTCCATGTCGCCCTCGCTGAAGGCCTTGTAACCCTGTCGGACGATCTCCTCGTTCGGGTGTGCCATTCGCTTCTCCTCTCCGGATGTCCATCTGCGAGATCCGTCTGCGAGACGGTTGGCCTGCGACCGGACAGCATCCCCGCCTCCGTCCTTCTCGAGGCGTAAGGAGCTCCCCGTGGTTTCGTGGGAACAGTAGCCCGGTTGACCAGTAGGCCACCCCGACGCAGGTTGGCGGCAAGCGCCCATCGATCGAGAGAGGTACTTGGGGCCGCGGGGTTGGGGCCAGGCCGATGTCACTCCTAGGCTGGGCTCATGTCTGAAGCCAAGGTTCTGATCGTCACCGCCGATGCCGTTGCCAAGATCCTCGAGATCCGGGAGGGAGAAGACCAGCCCGATTCCCTTGCACTTCGGGTCGAGGTCACCGGTGTATCAGGCGTGGAGTACCGCTACGAGCTCAGCTTCGAGACCTTGGGTGACCCGTCGGATGGCGACGTGGTCGAACACCACGACAACCTTCCCGTCATGGTCCCCGCAGACAGCATCGACAAGCTCCGGGGTGCCACCCTGGACCTGCCCTCCAGTGAGGGACAGCAGGGTCTGGTCCTGCGCAACCCGAACCGGCCCAACCTCTTCGGCGATGACGACCTCGAGCTCACGGGTACCGTCGAGGAGCGCATCGCCATGCTGCTCGAGCGTCAGATCAACCCCGCCATCGCCGCGCACGGCGGCTTCGCCGAGCTCATCACCGTTGATGGTGAGGTCGCCGTCGTGAAGATGGGTGGAGGCTGCCAAGGTTGCGGCATGGCCGCCGCAACACTGCGCAACGGGATCGAAACGGCCATCGTCGACCAGATCCCCGAGATCACCTCCGTAGCCGACGCCACCGACCACGCGGCCGGTGAGAACCCGTACTACGCCACGACCTGACGCGTTTGAGTTCCAGCGCCGTCCTGCCGATGTCGTGGTAGGAGGTGCACACCGGTGGCAGACAACATCCGTCGCGTCCGCCGGGCACTGACGGGGCTAGTCGGTTGGGGGTCGATCGTCGCCGTGACGATCGCCATCGGCATGCCAGTCGGGGCCGGAGCGGCGCGTGCAGAGAGCTTCGACGACCTCGCGTCGGCGAGCACGGTCGATTCCGGTCATGGCGCTCCGCCGGACTTCCGCGAAGTGTCGCGCCAAGAGCTGGCTGACGGTCTCTCCCACCAGGAGATGGTGGGCCAGAGCGATCTGCAGCGCATCCACGTTGCCCGCCTTGCGGCCGATGCACCGGTTGCGCTGCGCGCCGTCTTGTCGAACGAAGAAGTGGGCGGTTCAGCCCCTCGACTCGAGCGAACGACATCGATGTGCCGGAGGGTCGACTGTCTCGTCGCCGTCAACGCCGACTTCGCGCTCGTCGGCGAGAACGTTCCGGTGGGCGGACTCATCGTCGCTGGAGAGCTGATCCGCTCTCCGAGCCCGGCCCATCACCAGCTCAACGTCTCAGCCGACGGAACCCTGTCGATGGGGGCGCTGCCCTGGAGGGGGCGCGTGGTGAGCACCGACCTCGACGAGATGGAGATCGACGGTGTGAACGTTCCACGACGCGACGACCAGCTCGTCCTCTACACGCGCCGCCACGGCCCGACCACCGCCACCAATGCGCACGGCACCGAGCTCGTCTTCGAGGTCGTTTCACCAGCACCGCCGGTTCGCCTGGACCAGACGGCGGTGCTGCGCCTGGTGAGCACCCGACGAGGCGAACCAGCGGCGGCCCTGAGCGAACGAACGGTGGTGCTCTCTGGTCACGGCGCCGCGGCGCGTCGACTCGACGCTCTGGCTGCCGGCGTCGCCGAGCAGCGGGCCGGCGCCACGGTGCTCCTCCGGCTCGAAGCCGATGGGATCATCCAGAGTGTGGGTGGTACCCCGCTGCTCGTCCGTGACGGCATCCGTCACGTCGCCGACAACGGTCAGTCATTCATCCGCGGTCGCCATCCCCGCACCATGGTCGGGTGGACCGCCGAGGGTGAAACGCTTCTGGTGACTGTCGACGGGCGCCAGGCGGGAGGGAGCCGCGGGCTGTCGCTCCTCGACGCAGCCGACTTGATGATCGAGCTCGGCGCGGTTGATGCCATCAACCTCGACGGCGGCGGGAGCAGCACGTTCGTCGTTGCCGGATCGGTCGTCAACCGGCCCAGCGACACCTATGTTCGGCGAGGAGGGCGAACGACGCTTGTCGCCGCGCCCCGCAGTACCGACAACGTCGTTGGCTCCTCCGAGCGCGCCGTCGTCTCGGCACTGGCTGTCGTCGCTCGTCCCGATGCCGTTCTCGACGCGGCTCCACCGATCGAGCCGCATCACGTCGATGTCCCGGAGCCCGAGCCGGCCACCACGATCGCCCGAGCCGCCGATCCGGCCTCCAGCCCCATCGCTACGCTCCCCGGACTGGTGTGGGCTCGTCCCGCTCCGCTACCGCCTCCCTTGCCGAGCTCGGATCAGCCGGTTGCGCTTGCCGTCGTCGTGCTGGCCATGGCCGCCGGAGCGACAGGAGCAGTGGCCCGTGGACGGCCGAGCATCCAGAGCGGGTAGGAATAGGGGCGTGGACGCCCTCAGCGAGCTGGTCGATCTGCAAGCCCGAGACCTCGATGCTGACCGTGCCCGGCGCCACCTTGCTGATCTTCCGGCGGCGGCGAGGGTGGCCGAGTTGTCGAGTGGGCTAGCCCACATTCAGGAGCAGGTCGAGAACGCCCAAGCCGCGCTCGACGACGTCGAGAGACGTCGTGGGGTAGCAGAAGCGCAGATGACCAAGGCCGAGGACCATCACGCCCGCGCCTGCGAACAGCGAGACGCCGCTACTGATCCTCGTCTGGTCGAGGGCTTCGAACGGGAAGTAGCCGCCGCGGCCGTCCAGGAGGAGGCGGCTCTGGTCAGCTACTCCGAAGTCGACGACGAGATGGCTCGGGCCGAGGCGCGCCTCGCCGAACTACTCGAACAGCAGTCGGTGGCCGAGGCGACGCTCGCCGATGCCAAGGTGGCGGCTTCGGAATCTGCTGGCGACGAACAGGACCAGCTTACGGTAGCGGAGGCCGCCATCGCCGACCTGCGAACGAGGGTCCCACCCACCCTTCTCGAGAAGTACGACCGGATGCGCGAGACGCGTGGTGGAGTGGTCGTTGCCCACTATCAGGCAGGCACCTGCGGCGCCTGCAACATGACGCTCTCCGCCGTCGACGTCGACCGGATGAAGCACACATCCTTCGACGTTCCGCTCCAATGTCCCGAGTGCGGAAGCATGCTGATCCGTCATCGGCCCGCGCCGGTGGCCGATCCCGTGACGGACTGATGCTGCTGTGGTTCGTCGGCCTGGCGCCGGCGATCGTCTGGAACGTCTTCGGTGACCCCGCCATCGACATCCGGTTGATCGTCACCGGCGCACTGGCACCCGACGCCGTCGACCTCGTCGTGGGTGGTGCCCATTCGCACACCCTGGCCGCGCCGGCCGCTCTGCTGGCCGTGACCATGGTGGCGACGACCGGGCGGCGCCAGCTCCGCCGCCGCCTGCTGGCTCTCCCGATCGGCGCGCTCCTGCACCTGGTCCTCGACGGAGCCTGGACCGATGAGACCGTGTTCTGGTGGCCGTTCCTCGGTGGCGACCTGGCCAGCGCTGAGATCCCGACCGCCAACCGTGCCCTACCCCTCCTCGCGGCCATGGAGGTGGCCGGAGCGATAGCCGTCGTGTGGTTCGTGCGACGGTTCCGCTTGGTCGAACGACAACGCCGCGTCATGTTCATCCAGACCGGGCGGGTGGGTCGCGATCTCGTCGACGGCCCCCCGTCGTGGCGGTGATGCCATGAGGCGCCGATGAACCACGAGGTCGTCATCGTCCGTCACGGGCGAACCGACGCCAACGCGCGGCGGCTGCTCGCTGGTCGGATCAACCCGCCCCTCGACACCACCGGATGGGAACAGGTCCGACGCGTCGCCGCCCGCCTCACCGATGTCGATCGAGTCATCACCAGCCCGCTGGACCGAGCCCGCCAGACTGCCGAAGTCATCGCCGAAGCAGCGTGCGTCGACACGATCGACGACTCCCGGTGGATCGAACTCGACTACGGCGACTGGGATGGCCGCGCCATCGACGACGTCACCAAAGAGGAGTGGGCTGCGTTTCGAGGCGACCCAACGTTCGCGCCTCCCGGCGGTGAGTCGCTCAGTGAGCTGAGTGAACGAGTCGGCCAAGCGCTTGGAGACCTGGCCAGCCACAGACCGGTTGCCGGGGTCACGGTGGTCGTCACCCACGTGTCACCGGTGAAGGCGGCGGTGGCGTGGTCACTCGGAGCGGGTCCCGAGCTGACCTGGCGCATCTTCGTCGCCAACGCCTCGATCACCCAGCTGTCGCTGGGTCCTTCAGGGGCTCTTCTGCGCTCCTTCAACGACACCGGTCACCTCGAGGCCTGAAGCTCCTCGGCAGCTCGGAGTCGCACCACCATGACGGCGGCGGCCGCCAGCGCGATGCCCAACAGGGCCGTACCCAGCTCGGCCCGGGGCAGAGGTGCAGCCGGTGCCGCTCGACGGGTGAGCCTGTCAGCCACAGTCACCGGCACCGATGGCGAATCACCGATGCCGACCTCGGTTCCGGCGGCGGCACTCACCACGACGTCTTCAGCCGAGGCGGCCGCGGGCGGCGCGGCCGGCGCGGGGGCGGGACTCGTGGCTGGGCTGGCGGCCGGTGCCTTGGCGGTCTGCGGCGAACCCGACGATGGCGAACCGGAGGAGGCCGCAGGGGCTGAAGTGGTCGTGCTCGTCCGCAACTCGAGGAAGCCCTGGGTGACATAGCGCCAGCCGTCGCCGTCAGAGGCGACGGCGAGACCGACGTGGGTGAGGTCTGGGTCCAAGATGTTGGCCCGGTGCGGTGCGCTCTCCATGAACAGTCGATGGATGTCGTCGACGTCTCGGCTCATCCCGACGTTCTCGGCGATCTTCTTCGCACCCGTCGTGTCGAGCGTGTCGTAGTTCATCCACTTCTCGTTGTGCCAGATCGACTCGGCTTCGGCCATGTCCAGGCTGTGAGGTTCAGCGACATCGGTTGCGTACCCGTGGCGCGCCAGGGGAGCCAGGTCGTGTTGGGCCCGCTCGTCGTTGATCAGCCCGAGAACGTGGTCGGTCTCGTCGACGAGGGTTGGCTCCGGTGGTGGTGGCTCGTCCTCATCCGCGGGAGGCGGCTCCTCGTCGGTGCCGCCGTCGCACGACCCCAGACCCGCGACGCCGCATTCGTCGGCCCGCGCTCCGAAGGCCGGGACGGCGAGCACCGCGCACAACAGCGCGAGAAGGACGGCCACCCGAGCCCCATGGCGCGAGCGCCGGACGCGGGTGGTTCGTCCCTTCCGGTGCACACATTGGTTGTCGACGCCCTCTACGGCGACTTGAGCAGCATTCGCCCGCAGGTCGCATTCGCGCCACGGGTCGACTGGCGGACCGAGGACGCCCAGCCGTGTCGGGGCCATACTGGCCGCATGTCCATCGCTTCTCCGGCCCGAAGGCTGTTCGACGACGAGCACGAGCAGTTCCGGGCGACGGTACGCCGCTTCGTGGCCAACGAGATCGTTCCCAACCACGAAAAATGGGAGTCCGCGGGACTCGTCGATCGGGCGCTGTTCGCCAGGGCCGGTGCGATCGGTCTGTTGGGAATGGCCATCCCGCCTGAACACGGTGGAGGGGGTGTCGACGACTTCCGGTACAACCTCGTCCTCAACGAGGAGGTGCATGCGGCCGGCGTGAACGGTGCCGGGCTCGGCATCACCCTGCACAACGACATCTGCCTTCCGTACTTCCTCGCCTACTGCAACGACGAGCAGGCGGAGCGGTGGCTCCCCGGGATTGCCTCGGGGGAGCTCATCACCGCCATCGGCATGACCGAGCCGGGGATCGGAAGCGATCTGGCGTCGATGAGCAGCACCGCCATCAGGGACGGCGACCACTACATCGTCAACGGGGCCAAGACGTTCATCACCAACGGCATCAACGCCGACCTCGTCATCGCGGCGGTGAAGACCGACCCCGACGAGCGGCACCGGGGGATCAGTCTGGTGGTCATCGAGCGGGGGATGGCCGGTTTCGAGCGGGGACGGAACCTCGACAAGATCGGACTGCACTCCCAGGACACTGCCGAGCTGTTCTTCACCGATGTCGCGGTGCCGGTGGCCAACCGGTTGGGTGAGGAGGGTGAAGGGTTCGTCTATCTCGTCTCCAACCTCCGCCAGGAGCGGCTGTCGATCGCCGTGTCCGGAGTGGCCGCCGCCCGCTACGCCCTCAACGTGACCATCGACTACTGCCGGCAGCGGAGGGCGTTCGGTCAGCCCATCGGCTCGTTCCAGAACAGCCGGTTCCGGCTGGCCGAGATGGCCACCGAGATCGAGATCGGCCAGGTGTTCATCGATCGGTGCGTCGTCGACCTCAACGCCGGCACGCTCACGGCGGAGACGGCGGCCATGGCCAAGTGGTGGTGCACCGAGCTCCAAAAGCGCGTGGTCGACTCCTGCCTCCAGCTGCACGGCGGGTACGGCTACATGACCGAGTACCCCATCGCCCGCGCCTATGCCGACGCCCGGGTGACCACCATCTTTGGAGGCACCACCGAGATCATGAAGGAGATCATCGGCCGGTCGCTCGGCGTGTGATCCAGCGCGCTCGGTTGTCAGTCCGGGCTGGTTGGTCGACGTCCGCTCCGCATCGCCTGGTCGATCGGAGGACCCTTGCCGCCTGAGTCCTGACCCCGACCGGGAGGCTTGCGGCAACGGGGCGGCGGGCGGCGGCTACGGCTGGCGGGGCGGACGAAGAAGCCCGTGCACGACGCTGCGATCGTCGGTGGGGTCGGTGGCCACGTCGCCGTACTCGGCCTCGGCGTTGAGCGCGGCCCAGTCACCGACATTGGCGACGCCGGGGATCCCGGCCCGGATGTCGCCTGACGCGATGGCCGGGGCGGGGCCCAGGGCCGACACGTCGATGGCCGAGGCGAACTTGCCCGACAAGAGCGAGGCGCGCCAGGGGAGGTGGGCGCCGTCGACCTCGTTGGGAGTGAAGCCGCCGCCGATCGTCAGGCGACCGTGGGCGGCCGCCCGGGCGTCCGGATCAGCCGGCACGTACCGGTCGAGCCAGGCCTGCGTGTAGTACTTCGACTGCGGCACGCCGTAGCGGGTGGCCGACACGATGTAGGGGATCTGGCTCCACTCGGCGTGGGTTCCGCCCCGCACGGTAAGCGTCATGGCATCGACGTCGGCGGCCGTCCACACCCCGAACGGCGAGTCCGGGTTGGTCCGCTGGTCGGGGGGCGGAGCGGTGGGCGTGGGCGTGGCGTTGATGAAGTAGCCGTCGGCGCGATGGTCGAAGGCTGGCACCACCGGCGTGACCCCGCTGCTGAGGCTGTCGTAGGCGACGATGGCCTGGATCGGCCAGTGCTCTCCCCCGCACAGGGCGGGGAGGTCGTCGCCGGAGAGGGTGCGGTCCGGGTAGGCACTGGAGCACTGCTGCACCTGGCTCACGGCCGAGGCGCCGAGGCTGTGGCCCACCAGCGCGATGCGGCTGCGATCGACGGCGCCCGACATCGGGTTGGCCCAGATCACCCGGTTGGCGGGCGCGGCTTGGGCGGCGTCGACATCGGACGCGGTCCAGCCCACGGGCGTGTAGGGGTCGCCCGGAGTGGAGAGGGCGAAGGTCAGGGCGTCAATGGTGCCGTCGACGAAGTTGGCGCCGTCCTGGGGGTTGGAGTCGAACAGATCGGCCCGGTTGGTGGTCTCCGACTCGCCCTGGCCCCGCACGTCGTAGGTGAAGACGGTGTAGCCCGATCGTTGGAGATGGCGGGCGAGCCACCCGTACATGTGCTGGGTGACCTGGATGGAGCCGGTGGTGACGATGACCAGCGGGCAGCCGGTGCCCGAGCCGTCGGTGAACGACGTGCACGGCCAGACGTTGCCGACGAGCTTGGTGCCTTCCCGGTTGAGGAACTCGACGGTCAGCCGGACGCCGTCGTAGTAGTGCTCGGGGTCGCCCACGTTGCCACCCGGGATGATCTGGCCGACCCCCAGGTAGGCGCGGGCCTCGTCGAGGTCCTCGGCCTGGCGAGCGAGGCCAGCCAGCCACGTGCTGTTGGCGGTGTCCTGGGAGGCCTCGGCGTAGCCCGGGCTGGTGAGGTGATAGCCCTGCCGTTCCGTGGTTCGCGCCATGGTGTCGAGATCGAACTCGAGGTACGCGGCGTCGGAGTAGTCGTCGGCGGTGGCGGGGGCGGCACCGGTGGCGTAGGTGGCCGCGGCGAGCAGGGTGGCGGCGCCCAGCACACCGAAGCGGCAGAGGGCGTGTGGGGTCAGGTGCGCGGGCATGCGGGTGAGGCCTTCTGATCGGGCGGGTCGGGCGGGATGCTGCCGTCACATTCGACAGCGGGGCCCGCCGGTCCTGCCCGCGCTGCTGGCCTGCCCGCCGCCACCGGCGGGGCTCGGGACCGGCCGTACCCCGACGGTCGGTCGCCTTTAGGGAACAAAGGGCGAACAGCAGGCCGCACGCGAAGAGGCGGAGGAGCACGTTGCCGTACAGATCGGCAGACGTTCCAGGCGCAAGTGCCTGACTGGTTCCCTGTCGACAAGGACCTCGTTGTCGTGGAGTCGGGTGTCGTCGAGATCGTCCTCGGGGCGGCGCTGCTCGCTGTGCTGCTACCCGCGCTCGCCCGCTGTCAACGGCGCGAAGGCACGGTTCTCGTCCCGCGCATCCGCCGTGGCAACCACGAATGCCAGCACGAGATGAGCCACCGTGAGGGCTGCGCCCGCGCCGTGCGTGGCCGTCTGTAGCAACCAGAACGCAAACAGCATCGGCGGGTGCGCCGGCTGTCGGGAGAGCAGAGGGCATCCCTCGACACCTCAATGGTGTATGTTTGGTGTATGACGCGCACGAACATCGACATCGACGAGGAGGCGTGCGAGACGGTGATGGACCGCTACCACCTCGCCTCCAAGCGCGAGGCGGTGAACTTCGCTCTCCGCATCGTCGCCTCCGAGGCTCTCGGCGTGGACGAGGCCCGCGCCTTGCGCGGCTCCGGCTGGGAAGGTGACCTCGACGAGATGCGAGCCAACCGCACCGCATGATCCTTATCGACAGCTCTGCATGGATCGAGTTCCTTCGAGACACCGGATCCGCGGCCTGCAACGAAGTCGACCGACTGCTGCCCGAGGACATCGCCACGTGCGACCCCGTGCGCATGGAGATCCTCGCCGGCGCGAGAGACGACGCGCATCTGCGTCAGCTTCGCGGGCTGCTCGCCCGGGCGACGGTCCTGCCCAGTGGTCCCGGCGACTACGAGTCGGCAGCGTCGCTTTACCGGATCTGCCGTCGTCAAGGTGCGACGGTTCGCAAGCTCATCGACTGTCTCATTGCGGCGATTGCCATCCGCGAGGACGTGGCAGTGCTCCACGCCGACATCGACTTCGATGTGCTGGTCGCTCACACCGCCGTCCGGGCACACGGACCAGATCGCTGACCGACCGCTGGAAAGTGCCGATCCTTGGCGGTTCGCGGGTGGATCGCCTGAGGATGGCGCCGGGGGTGGCGCCACTCGCGAATCCCTAGATCCTGGTGGCGAGATTGCTGCTCATCCGGCACGAGGCGCGGCTTAGCATCGAGGCGAACTAGGAGCGGCGACGCCTGCCATCAAACAATCAGGCAGTCATGGAGCAAAGCAGAAAAGGGGCAGCCTGGCTTCGCTCACGTGAAGGTCTGACTCTGTGGGACACGCTGCTGACGACGCCAGAGTGATGACGATGCCGAAGTCATCAACGTCAACGACGTCGTAGTTACCCCCGTTCTCAACTGTCCACGCCCTGCCGAATCCGTCGCCCAGCTTCACTGCCGTCGCGCCGTACCGCCCCTGAATCTCCTCCTCGACCTGCGCGAACGCGGCTTCAGCTGCCGACCGATCCGTGACTATCGACTCCAGCGGTGGCAGCGCATCCGCTCCGGGGTGGCCACCGTCGACGCGCCGCACGACTGACCCTTCGCATTGGCCCAGCGGGGAACCCAGCGCTGCCGTCGTCGACGAGGTGTCGTCGTCACCGGAACAAGCCCCGCCGACGCCCAGAATCGAAGCGAGTACAAGCGCGACCACGCCACGTCTCACGGACTGGTGGAGACGCCGGTTCCGTGGGATGGTCACGCCGGACGCAGCGTCCCCGAACCGCGTGGAGGCCGTCGAGACGCCTTGTCTCGTACCGCACGCATGCGCGCCGCCGATGCTCACGCTCAGTAGTGAGATGGCCGCCTACGCGCGGCTGCCATTGGCAGCGTCGCCAACGCCCAGCCCAGCGTCCTCGTTCGCGTAGCGAAGCACTCTGCCATCAGGCGACCAACTCCGCGCAGCCCAAGCCGGGATCCGCTCGGTGACCTCGAGCCTCCGCCGAGGCTCACGGAGAGCATCGAAGAACATTGCACAGCGGAGGGCGTCGGACTCGCCGGCGGCAAGCCCAACTAGTGGTCCGTCGGAACTCGCGGTTGCGGTGCCTCCGGCGGGTTCAGTAGAGGCCGACGACATCGACCAGCTTCTCCTCGAAGGCCGCGTCGTTGGACAGCTTGAATGTCTCCACCCGATGCGGGCGGATCTGCCGGGCCCGCCAGATCCGGGCCACGGTGTCCTTGCTCACCCCGGCGTGGGTGGCCATCGACCGGGTCGACCAGTGGGTCGCATCGGGCGGTGTGGTCCCCAGCGTGTCGGCCACGATCGACTCGACCAGCTCTTGGGGGATCTCGGGCTTGCGGCCCCGGCCCGGTCGGATCCGTCCGACACCGGCCACGCCGTCCTCGACGAACTTGGACCGCCAGCGACGCACCGTGTCCGGTGTCGTGTCGCACTGCCGAGCGATCTCCTCGTTGGCGACGCCCTCAGCAGCCAACAGCAGCCCGCGGGCTTGAACGACCTGGCGATGCGGAGCGGACGTCGACCGGGCCATCGACTCCAACACCTCACGGTCCTTGCTCGACACACTCAACGGGGCAGCAACCATGATCGGCATGCTCGCACCCTAACCCACCCTGCTATTTCAGCGACGGACCGCTAGTTGCCGGTGAGCTTGGCGACGATTGGAGCCACTGCCTCGACGGCGTTTCCCTGGACACAGGGATAGGAGATGTCCCACCGCTGGCGACGCTCCTCGAGCGACTCGCAGATCTGCTCGACCGATCCCACCCACGCCAGCGGGACGGTGAGTGCCTCGTCGGGCTCGACACCGAACAGCTGGGCCAGCAGCGCCGCCTGACCGTCGCGGTCGTCGGTCACCATCGCTGCCATGACCAGCACGTTGATCTCCAAGTCGTCATAGCGGTCTCCGGCCACCTCCTTGACCCTGGCCGACTTGGCATCGAACCGCTCAGCCACTGCGTCGGCGGCGGCGTCGGGGCCGACCTCTCCGGCCGCAAGGTTGGCGGTCAGCGCCACCACGTCGGCGTGCCGGGCGGCGACGCCCAACATGCGGGGTCCGCCGCCCCCGATCACGATCTTGGGCCCGCCTGGCTGGACGGGTTTGGGCAGCCCGTTGAGTCCGGTGACCGCGTAGTGGTCCCCGTCGAACGACACCGGGTCGGGTCCGAACAACCCCTTGATGACCTGGATCGACTCCTCCATGCGGGAGATCCGCACGCCGGGGGAGTCGTAGGCCATTCCTGACTTGATGTAGTCGGTGCGCATCCAGCCGGCGCCGAGGCCGAACTCGAGCCGGCCATCGGAGAGCACGTCGAGCGTGGCAGCCTCTTTGGCCAGCACGATGGGGTGCCGGTAGTCGTTGCCGTGCACGAGCGTGCCGATCTTGAGTGTCGTCGTGGCCGCCGCCGCGGCCGCCAGCGCCGGGACCGGCGCCAGCTGGTCCTCGAAGTGGTCAGGCATGAACAAGGTGGAGAACCCGAGGTCTTCGATGCGTCGAGCGCTCTCGGTCCACGAGAGGCCCGGTAGCGGGTTGTGGAGCTGGGCGCCGAAGCGGAAGCGGCGGTCGTGGGCCATGGGTGGTCCCCCTGATGGGTGCGTTGGGTACACTGGGTGCGGCGATGGAGCGTAGCGGGCGCCCATCGGTGGGCCGCCCGCGACTGATCAGCCCGAGCGGCGCGTACCCGGCGCGACGGCGGCGTCGGTCACACCGTTGAGCGTAGGCACGGGGCAGGGTTGCGGGAACGTGGGCGGGCCCGATAGTCAGGGCTGGTGACTGTCGAGCTCTCGAGCGGATCCCGCTGGCGAAGTGCCGTCTGCGAGACGGAGGTCATCGTGGTCCGACCACCTGCCGAGCCGATCGATCTGCGGTGCGGCGGCCATCCGGTGATCCCGGCCGGCGACGAACCTCCCGCCGGTGCCGTGCTCAACGATGCCTTCGCCGCGGGCACTGCCATCGGCAAGCGGTTCGCCCATCCCGACTCTGGTCTGGAGCTGCTGTGCGTCGCCGGCGGTGCCGGCATTCTCTCCGTTGGCGAGGTGCCACTCCAGATCAAAGGGGCCAAGCCCCTTCCTTCGTCGGACTGATGAACATCTCCACGCTGGCCGAGATGGCCGCGGGGGCGGCGGGTGACCGGGTGGCGGTCGGCCCCCGGGTCGGAGGGCTCTCCTACGCCGACCTCTTCCTTCGCGCGGGAGCGATGGCCCGCCGGATCATCGAGTCGGGCGCTGAGCGGGTCGGGCTGTTCGACGTGAACTCCGCGGCCGTGCCGATCACACTGTTCGCCGCCGCGCTGGCGGGGCGCCCGTACGTCCCGTTGAGCTTTCGGCTGGCCGACGACCGGCTGCGTCAGCAGCTGGAACGCATCGCGCCAGCCGTCGTGGTCGCCGGAGGTGACGGATCTGTCCTTGACGGCGTGGCGGGTATCGAGTGTTGGGCGCGCCAGGATCTGCTGGCCGATCTGGCCGGCCCCGATCTCGCCGTCGCCGACGCTGTGGAGATCTCTGCCGGGGAGGAACCGGTCGCCGTCCTGCTCTTCACCAGCGGAACGACGGGCGACCCGAAGGCGGCCGTCCTCAAGCACGAGAACCTCAGCGCCTATGTGCTGTCCACAGTGGAGTTCATGGCATCGGACCCCGATGAGGCGACGCTGGTCAGCGTGCCCGCCTACCACATCGCCGGCACATCGGCCGTGCTCACCTCGGTGTACTCCGGTCGTCGCATCGTCTACATGGAGGCCTTCGATCCCGCCGAGTGGGTGCGACGGGCGCGAGACGAGCGCATCACCCACGCCATGGTCGTTCCCACCATGCTCGGTCGCATCCTCGACGTCATCGAGGGTCACGGCGATGGGCTTCCGGCATTGGCCCACCTCTCCTACGGTGGAGGGCGCATGCCGCGACCGGTCATCGAGCGGGCGATGCGGCTGCTTCCCACGACGAGCTTCGTCAACGCCTACGGGCTCACCGAGACCAGCTCCACGATCGCCCTGCTGTCGCCCGACGATCACCGCGAGGCGTTCGCCAGCTCGGACCCATCAGTTCGGGCCCGGCTCTCGTCGGTCGGCCGGCCACTCTCCACCCTCGAGCTCGAGATCCGAGACGACACGGGCCGTCCCGTGCCCGCCGGAGTGACCGGTGAGATCCACGTACGGGGCGAACAGGTGTCGGGGGAGTATGTCGGGCGGTCGGCGCTGATCGAGGGCGGATGGTTCCCCACCAATGACTCGGGTTGGCTCGATTCCGATGGCTACCTCTACATCGATGGTCGCCTCGACGACGTGATCGTGCGCGGCGGGGAGAACCTCTCTCCCGGAGAGATCGAGGACGTGCTTGCAGCTCACCCCGACGCCACCGACGTCGCCGTGGTCGGCGTGCCGGACCAGGAGTGGGGCGAGAAGGTCGTCGCCGCTGTCGTGCTGCGGGCCGGTGCCGACCCCGACGAGGAAGGGTTCCGCGACCTGGTGCGGAAGGCGTTGCGGTCGTCGCGGACGCCCGCGCACGTCGCCTTCCTCGACGAGCTCCCCTACAACGAGACGGGCAAGCTGCTGCGGCGTGTCCTCAAGGCCGATCTGGCCGCTCGCTACGAGAAGTGATCTGAGGGTCATGCCGGTCGTTGTTCATCCAATCTCGTCGACCAGCCCCCAGGCCTGTGCCACCGATGCCCCGATCTCCTCGTCGCTGAGGCCCAGCCACGCCGTCCGCTCGCGACCGATCCGGTGGGGGATGCTGACGGTTCCGCCGGCGCCGGGGATCAACCCCATCGACACCTCGGGGAGCCGCATCCGGACGTCGCTGCTGGCGATGACTCGTCCGCAGCACGCCGCCAACTCGATCCCGGCTCCGAAGGTGGCGCCGTGGATCATGGCCGTTGTCCGGTCCTGAACCGCGAACAGCGCGGCCGCCGCGTTCCGGCGGGTACGGATGACGTGGCCGGTGGCGGGGTCGGCCACGGTGCCGAACTCGGTCAGGTCGCCACCGGACGAGAACGACGGACCGGCCCCGTTCAGCACCACCTCGGTGACCGTCGAGTCCAAGCGAGCCAGCTCGAGGACCTCCACCAGGGCGTCACGCATGGCGGCGTTGTAGGCGTTGTGAACACGGGGCCGGTCGAGGGTGATCATCAGGTGTTCGCCGGCTCGATCGACGGTCACCGCAGGCTGGGCCTCGGATGAAGGGATGTCGGGTGTTGCTCGGCTCGCAAGCCAGCTTCGGTATTCCGGTCCGCTCTGCAGCATCGAATATGCGAAGGATTCGGCGGTGAGCGCAGCCCGCCAATGCTGCCCCCCCGTGGACCGCAGCAGCTGTACCAACGTGAGCGACGCGACCGGGTTCCGGGTCACGCCATCGATGACCGGCCCCGGTGTCGCCGTCACCCATGGTCGGTCCACTTCGGAGGATGGCGAGACGACGACGTCGAAGCCGTCGGGCGGTGGCCATCGCGGGCGGTCGGCGTGGGCGATGGTGACGCACGGTGCAGCACCGAGCACCGAGGTGAGGGTTCGGGCATCGTCGGGGCTGGCGTCAGCGAGGTCGACGACGATGGCCGGGTGGTCGGACCCGGGCCCAACGGAATCGGCGTCGTTGGCGAGCAGATGGCAGGCCTGCGGCGCCGACAGCACGGACCTGACCCTACTGACACCTGACGGTGACCCGGCGAGCAACACTGGGTCCGTGCGACCCATCGCCAAGCGATGACCCTGACCATCGTGAACGGTCGTGACCGAGCGGCCAACCCGCTCGACGTGCGCATCGACGGCGGCCGCATCAGCGCGCTGGGTCCGTCGCTGGGTGCGTCGCTCGGCGACGTCGGTGACGTCATCGACGTCGAGGGCGGCCTGATCCTGCCGGGGCTCCACGACCACCATGTCCACATCCGTTCCATGGCTGCTCATGCCGCTTCGGTCGACGTCGGACCTCCCGCCGACCACACGGCGATGGCGTCCCGCCTCGCCGGCGGCCTGGGCGCCGATGCGACGTGGGTTCGAGGTGTTGGCTACCACGAGTCCGTCGCCGGACCGCTGGACCGGCACCGGCTGGACGAGATGGTCGCCGACCGGCCGGTGCGGGTGCAGCATCGCTCCGGCGTCATCTGGTTCCTGAACTCCAGTGCCCTCGACCGGGTGGGTGCCGCCGGGGGCGATCACCCAGGAATCCAGCGCGGCCCCGGCGGCGAGCCGACCGGAGTGCTGGTCCGCGCGGACGAGTGGCTCGATGCCCGGACGCCGCCCGTCCCCCTTCAGTGGGGGTCGGTGGGGCGGGCTGCCGCCCGTCTGGGAGTCACCGGGTTCACCGACACCGACCCCACCCGCACGCCGGCTGAGCTGGCCACCCTGATCGAGCAGCACCACGCCGGCGAGCTGCCCCAGCGACTGCACCTCATGTGCCCACCTGGAGTCGAGCTGGACCATTTCGAGACGATCACCATGGGCCCGGCGAAGCTGATGCTCGACGACGACTTGCTGCCGGGGATCGACGAGGTGGTCGACCTGGCGGCCAGGGCCCACGACGAAGGTCGCGGGCTTGCCGTCCACGTCGTGACCCGGACCCAGCTGATGCTCACCCTGGCTGCCTTCACCGAGGCTGGGACCGCCGGCGGCGACCGGATCGAGCACGGGAGCGTCATCCCGCCTGAAGCCATCCCGCGCCTGGCCCGGCTAGGTCTCGTCGTCGTCACCCAGCCGAACTTCGTCAGTGAGCGGGGCGACGCCTACCGGCGCGATGTCGATGGCGACGATCAGCCCGATCTCTACCGTTGCCGGTCCCTTCTCGAGGGTCGCGTTCGTCTGGCCGCCGGCACCGATGCCCCCTTCGGCCAGGCTGATCCGTGGGCGGCGATCCGCGCCGCGTGTCGCCGCACGACCAGCGACGGTGAGGTGCTCGGGCCGGACGAGACCGTGTCGGGTGACACAGCCCTCGATCTCTTCCTCGGCTCGGCCCATCGCCCCGACGTTCCTCGCCGCCTGCGGGCGGGGGACGCGGCAGACGTCTGTGTCGTCGACTGGCCGCTGGGCGAGCTGGCGCCGGACGACCCCGACCCGGTGCGCCTGTCGGTGATCCGGGGCGAGGTGGCGTTCGTCAGGTGATGGCGCCGGCGTCTTTGAGGCCGATGATGCGATCCCAGTCGTAGCCCATCTCGAGAAGCAGCTCCTCGGTGTGTTGGCCGTGCTCGGGAGCAGCCTCCACCGCGGGCGGCTGGTCGTCGTACTGCACGGGGTTGCCGACGAGCTGGAACGTCGTGCCGTCGTCGCGCTCGACATCGACCAGGTAGCCGTTGTCCCTCACGACGGGATCGTCGAGCAGGTCCAGCGTGTTCTGCACCGCGCTCCACTGGCCTTCGAGGGTCTCGAACCGCTCGGACCACTCGGCCAGGGTCCTGGTCGCCATGACGCCGGCGATGACCTGACCCGCCTCCTTGGTGTTGGCGGCCAGCTTCTCGTCGGTGTCGAAGCGCTCGTCGTCAATGAGATCGGGTCGATCGATGTGGCGGCAGAAGTCGGGCCAGTAGCGGAAGGCCTGGAGCATCACGAGGCTGATGTGCTTCTCATCGCTCGTTCCGTAGACCCCCACCAGCGGGTTGGTCGGCGCTCCGGCTCCCGAAGACGGCATCGCGTTCTGCCAGGGAAGGCCCATCTGGGTTGCCAGACCGATGGTCAGCCCGAGGGCCCACATGCTGGTGGAGATCAGTGAAACGTCCACCACCGACGGCTCCCCCGAACGTTCGAGGCCTACCAGTGCACCCGCCACGCCCGCGGCCAGCGCCAGCCCGCCGATCTGGTCACCGAACCCCGGACCGGGTTGGGACAGGATGCCGCCGAGCTCCTTGGGCGACACCGACGCCCCGATGCCTCCCCGTGACCAGAACGCGGTCATGTCGTAGCCGCCCTTCACCCGCTCGGCACCCCTGTTGCCGTGGGCTGAGCCGCGCACGTAGATGAGATTCGGATTGACCTTGCGGAGGTCGTCGACCTCGATCCTGAGCTTCTGCCGGGCGCCGGGAAGCATGTTGGTGAGGAAGACGTCGCTCGTCTTCACGATGTCCTCCAGCACGTCACGCCCATCGTCGGAGGCGACATCGATCCCGACGCTGCGCTTCCCGCGGTTGGGCTGCTCGATGAAGACGTTGGCCGCGCTCGACATGGTGGACAGCACTCCGGTCTTCATCAGACCACGCTGGGCGTCGCCAGTGATCGGGTGCTCGACCTTGATCACGTCGGCCCCCCAGTCGGCGAGGATCGCCCCTGCGGCAGGGACGAACGTCCACTGGGCGAGCTCGCAGACCCGTACTCCCTGGAGTGGTGTCAGCATGTCGCCACCCTACCTGACACCCATGTCAGGTAGAGCCGAGCACGCTGGCCGTGGACGCACCGAGCGCCTCCGCGCTCTGGGTGGGATGCGGCCGAGGCGGTCGTTGGACGCGCGCCATGAGGTTGCCATGCCGGACGACCCAGCCGTCCCCGTCATCGGTTACGTCGGTCGGGCCGGGACTCAGGCCCGACGATGCCACGGCGTGGGCCGAGACCTGCTGCATGGCCACGTCGAGGAGCCGGCCACCGCCGGAGCGGATCGACTCGGCCGCGGCACTGGCGGCAACGATGCCGGTTAGGGGATCGGCGATGGCGTCGCCCAAGAAGACCGGGTGGCCACCGGCGTCGCGCGCCACCAGGCCACCGGCGACGGCGGCGTCGTCGCCGAAGGCGACGCGATCGGCGGCGTCGCCGGTTCGGCCGTAGCCGGTGATGCTGACCCAGGTCATGCCGGGGCTCCGGGCAACGATCTCGCCAGCATCGATGCCGAGCTGGAGCAGGGCCCGTGGGCGGGAGCTCTCGAGCACGACGTCGGCCTGCTCGACGAGGGTTCGCAGGTGGTGGACACCCTCGTCGAGGGTCAGATCGATCGCCACGCTGGCGTGGCCTCCGTGTAGCCAGTCGAAGAACGTCGGATCACCGGCACGGCCGCCGTCGGGTCGGCTCGTGGCTTCGACCTTGATGACACGCGCCCCGACATGGCGGCCGAGGAGCCGGGCGCACAGGGGGCCAGCCCACATCGACGAGAGGTCGACCACCAGGGGAGCTGATGAGGGTGGCGAGGACGGACCCAGCCTCGTCGAGTGGAGCGGCTCGGTTCCACAGGTCCGGGCCGGCATCCTCGCTGCGGGGACGCCGAGCAGCTGGGCCCGGTCGGCGAGATCAGCGGCCCGACGGTTGCGCCCGGCATCGACCAGTGCCTCCCACGGGTCGTGGCCTGGCGGCTGTTCCACGATGGCGGCGACGGCGTCGACGTCCGACGGGCGCGCCAGATTCACGGCGAGCCAGCCGTCGACCGTCTCGAAGAGCCGGCATGAACCGTTGGCCGACGACCGCCCATGGCGCGACAGACCCGCCAGCGCGGCTCGACCGAACAGGGCCGTGGCCGTGCCGTCGACGCCGGCGCCGTCATTTCCGGCGATCCGGGACAACCACCGGCGGGCGAAGCCCATCACGTCAACGTCCACCGCCAGCGGAGGTCCCTCGGCGTGACCCGTCAGCCACATGCCGCCTGAGACGGCCCACGTCGCGACCGGGCACGTCGACGGCTCGCCGTCCAGGGGAGCCGTCGAGCGGCAGCCGCACGGCAAGGGCATGATGACCTTCCCGCACTCGTCGGTCAGACCGAATCGTCGATCATCCGGTGCTGCCCGACCGGTGCCCGATCGGACTCCACCGCGTCGACGAGTTCGGAGACGTAGCCGGCGACCTCAGATGCGTGGCTGCGGATGGCCCAGTGGCCGGCATCGATCTCGCGCCTCCACAGATTGGTGCACCAGGGGAGGGCCGCATCGGCAAGTGAGGGCGTGACGAACGGATCGTGGAGGGGTACCAGCAGCTGTACCGGGGTGGTGATGGTTGGCGGTTGGGGGGAGCGCCGTCGCGATCGAACGTTCGCCCGGTACAGCTTGATGCCCGCTCTCGCGTCGTCGGCCAGGGTGGGGGCTCGATGGTGCGCGGTGGGGGCGATCCCCTCGAGGCGTTCCAGCACCTTGGGGAACCGTCGGGCCAGGCCCAGCTTCCATGGCAGTCCCGCACCGGGCACCTGGAAGGCGGCGACGTACCATGACCTCCTCGCCTGGCGGAAGACATCACGACGGCTGGCCGCGTGGGATCCACGGGGAAGCCACTGGCTGACGTGGTCGAGGCAAGGCCCCGAGATGGACGTGTAAGACGCGATCCGAGGACCGACGATCGGATCGGTGAGGGCGCTCCACGACTGGATCGATCCCCAGTCGTGGCCGACCAGGTGCACAGGCCGACTCGGCGAGGTGGCGTCGATGACGGCGCCGAGGTCACCGATCAGGTGCTCGATGCGGTAGGAGGCGGTATCAGTCGGCCGGTCGCTGGCGCCTGCCCCTCGCACGTCGGGCCGTATCACATGAAACCGACGCTGGAGG
>DASWIA010000058.1:0-19015 GCA_036397895.1 Acidimicrobiales bacterium
CCTTGCCGACCACCGCACCCAACGCACCCATACCCGAACCTCCAGAATCGTTTCAGTAATTATGAACGACCCGAAAGCCCAGGTGGTGGATGCTGCCCAGCTCACAACCCAACCTCACGCCGCTATGTCAGGAGTCCTGGAATCGGGGTTGCTCTTCCGCTCGTCAACAAGCGCCCTGAGGTCGTCATCATCCAGCGGCAATATGAAACCTCGATCGTCGAGCGCAGTGTCACGGCACCGTCGGAGCAAACGGTCCTTGTCCCCGAACCCGCGGTGGACGAGCAGGCCAAGGCGACCTCGGAGCGGAGAGAATCGCCCAGCGATCTGGTCGACTTCAGGGTTGGCGAGCTCGCTCCCGTAGTTCTTGCACTCGACGAACACGTTCGGCGCTGGAGCACCCTGAACACGATTCACCCAGTCGAAGAATCCCCTGCTCGCGATGTTCGTGTAGGTGATGTCGATCCGCTTCCGCCCCTCGTGGATCTCGAACTCGCGGAGGGGTCTGTCGAGAGCTGGGTAGAACAGCGCGGTCAGCAGCGCCTCAACGGAGCGGTGGTAGTCCGTCGCAGTTGCGGCACCGACCTGCACGTCCGTAACCGTCGTCAACAGACCGTCCCAATCGGGAAGGTCGGACTCGGTGACCTCTGCGATCTCCTCATGGCTCGGAGCCCGGAGGCGACCGCTCTTGGCTTGCCGATACCGATCGAGGAGGTCTGGATGCTTCAACGTGGTATCCAGGCTGACCCTCTTGCCCTGGCCATACCGCTCCTTCAACGACTTCTTGGTGACCCTCCGCTCGCCATCGCGGAGAACCTGAACGAGAGATGAGTGAGCCCTGAGTTCGTCCGTCTGCATCTGTGGGAGCACGAAGTGGTTGAAGTACTCGCCGGGGTCGAACGTCTGGTTCTGGCGCACGATGGATTTCGGCACGAGTATCAGGGGCCCGTGTGCAGTCGTTGGCAGCTGCGTGAAGCCTTGGGTCCACCGCCGAGTACGGCGATCCCAGATCTGACCGGACGCGACGCCGCCCGTCAGCGGGATTCCGTAGTAGCCGGCGACGTCGTGCGTGAACTCGATGAGCGGCCCGCGGATGATGTTCGTCGTGATGTCCGAGATGATGTCGAACCCGATTCCCTCGACGAACAGCACCGTGTCTTCCAGGTCCTCGATGAGGCCCGAGTTCACCGCGCGGCTTCGGGAGACCGATGTCCACACGTCGCGGGCGAGGCTGTCGCCCATCCCGCGGCCCTGCGCTCGCCCGCGGGACAGCCCGAGGTGCGTTTCGTTCGGCTCCCTGAGCGAGGCGAGCAACTGCCGAGCGGGGTCATCGTTGCCAGCTCTCATGGCCTGGAGCACCGTGTCGAAGAAGCTCTGGAGCAGGCTCACGCACTCGTCGGACCAGTCGGAGCCGATCGACCGAACCGCCCTCGGATCCACGTAGACGTGGATGTCGCCGCTTATGTCTACGTCGACGAACTCAAGCGAGGGCTGGTTCCGATTGAGCCCAAAGTGCTCGGATACTCGCACCTCGAGCTCCTTCGTCGTTGCTCATCAAAGTCTCGCGCCCGCCCGACTGGCTTGCAGACCACGTTCCAGAATCCCGCGAAAATCCCGCGGAGCTCGAAGAAGTTGGCATCACGAGCAAACACGAGCGATCACCGAAAAGCACGTCTGACCTGCGACTTCGCGCGAATCGCCAGGTCGTACCAGGCGGCTCGGGAGCGTTAGGAAACCGACGCTCTATCCCCTGAGCTACGGGGGCTGGATGTGTGTTTGCCCAGGTGAGAGGGCATTTCTGGTCTCTAGGTGAAGCTCATAGCGGCGGGTTGGGCTGCGGTTGGGCCGCGAGAGGGTTCGCTGGGAGCGTAGTGGCGGACTCCGAGGCTCATTGGTTGCGCGCCGTGGCCTGCTCGGTTCGCCCCGTCCGTCCGCTCCGGCGACCACGCCACCGTTCGCCGCTTGTCGCTCATGGCCGCCGACACGGTTGGGGTGAGGCGTGGTGCAGGGTGGGAGTGGAGGGTCGGTGGGGCTGGTCGGGTCGGAGGGTAGGTAGACCAGTACTCGATGACGGCCGGCCAGGGACGCGGCCGGTCAGTTGGGCACGATGAGGTGGAGGCCTTTCAGCCTGCATCGTTTCGTAGTACGATACCTGTGTGCGGACATCCACCCGTCGGCGCTCAAGCACGGCGTCGACCCTGACGACATCGAGAACGCGATGCGCAACGCGCTGGCGGTGGACGACCTCGATGAGGACGACCTCAGGCTCTACATCGGCCCCGCGACCGACGCCGCGCTGCTCGAGGTCATCTCCATCGAGCGGGCTGGCGACGAACCGGAGTTGGTGATCCACGCCATGCCCCTGCGACCGAAGTACCGGAAACTGCTGACCGGAGAGTGATGCGGATGACGAAGAATCAGACCTACGGCACGACCCGAAGCGGCAAGAAGATCACCAACGAGGTTGTAGAGGAGCTCGCTCGCAAGGCCGAGGAGGGCTACGACCCTGATGAGATCATCCGCCGACGCGGTGGCCGCCCGCCTATGGGATCAGCCGCCGCCGCGGTCGAATCCGTCCGCCTCGACCCCGATCTCGGCAGGGCGCTGCGCGATCGAGCTGAGCAGGATGGCCGGACCAATTCCGACGTGATCCGTGAGGCGCTGCGGCAGTACCTCGAAGCGAGCTGAGCACTCGGGCGGACCATGATGGGCCACATGGGCTGGGATGACCTCAAGAGTTCTCGGCAGGACACGCGGTTCCGCCGTGGCGGATACGAGCAAGCCGACCGGGAGCATGCGGGGACCGATCCAACGTACTCCGACCGCCCGTCAGGGACACCCGCCTTCTACGCCTCGCTGCCGGCAAAGCAGGTGGCCGCGGCCTGCCTGTTTCGCGACGACGTCGGCAGGGTGCTGCTCGTGAAGCCCGTCTACAAGGATCCCTGGGAGCTGCCCGGCGGAGGTGTCGACGAGAACGAGTCGCCGCTTGCTGCGTGTGCCCGCGAACTCCAAGAGGAGCTCGGCATCGATCTCGTGCCTGGGCGCCTGCTCTGCGTTGACTACCGGGCCGCGGTCGACGGCATCCGGGGCGACGCCCTTCGGTTCGTCTTCGACGGCGGCATGCTCACGTCAGCCCACTGCGACCAGTTCGTCCTGGACCCCAAGGAGCTGCTCCAGTGGAGTTTCGTCGACCGGGCGGACCTCGACACGCTGGTGACCCCAGCCATGGCTCGACGGATCCGTGCCGCGCTCGTCGCCGAAGCTTCGCCCGTCTACCTCGAGGAGGGCTACCCGCCCTCCCTCTGGAGCTAATTCCGCCGAGGGCCACAGCACTTGGTCGTCAGGAGGCAGCGGGGCACCTGGCACTGCTATCCGGTGATGAGCGGATCAGGGCCGATCGCGGAGGAAGTCGAGGCACGCATCGCTGACGCCGATCTCGGTGTCGGTTGTCTCGTCGATGCTGGTCCGGTCGCCGATGGGCTCCTCAAGACGTGCAACCTCACACATGAGGCAGTCGCCCAGCGGCTCACCTCGGGAGGCGAACTTGATCACGACGGTGGTAGCGGATTCGTCGACGACTTCGAGGCGCGCGCCGCGGGTGCAATGGCCGCGCGCGATCTCGTTGCCGAGGACCGACACCGTGCCGACTGGGTGAGTGACTCTGTCTGAGCGCTGCGAGACGATGAGGATGGCCGCGAGGAGCGCAGCGACGATGCCGCCAACGACGGTGAGCTGAACGGGCATTCGGCGACGGGCCGCTCGCATGCCGGCCGTCAGACGCTGTGGGCCGGAGCGTGGGCGCCGATCTGGTGTGCGAGGCAGGCGTCGATGATGGCGATCGTTGCCGGAAGAAGCCACGCGAGCCGAAGCGACGCTCCGAGGTTCGAAGCGGGCCAGAAGAACGCTGTCGCGCCGACCGCACCGAGAGCGATGGCCACGAAGGCAGTGGCCTGACTGTGAGGAGTAGTCGGGCTGAAGGAAGCACGTTCAGGGCGTGTCCCTGCTCGGCGTCGGGCGCCATGTGGCTCTCGGGCGGCGGTGCAGTAGGCGGAGGTTGCCGTGGCCGCTTCGCCGAACAACACAGCGGCGAACGGACTGCCGGCCTCGATCTCGGGAAGCTGGCGGGCGTCACCGACGAGCACGAGCACGCGAAGCACGATCGAGAGGGTCTGCCGACCCAGTCTGGACGTGGACGACGAACGTCTTGCTTCGTTTGCGCAGTCGTGGCGGGGGACACGCTGTGCAAACGAAGGGAGGTGAGCGACCCGCTGAGGCCGCGTCAGAGGCGATGGTCACGAATGCACCGCCGAGGTCAGAACGACCCGGACGCGAGCATGGTACGCACGCGGTCGGCGGCGTGGGCGACCTGGGCGCGGTACAGCGATCCGCCGAGGCTGATCCGGCGCACGCCGAGCTCGGCCAGGTCCGAGAGCCCGAAGGAGACGTGCCCGTGCGGGTTCGTCTCCGAGAGCGGGACGAGGATGTTGACCGCCCCGCCTGCGTTCTTGGTGACCGTCTCGATCGACGGGAGGTCCCACGTGCCGGGGGCAAACAGGCAGTGCGCGCCGACCTCGGCGAAGCCCTGAAGGCGGGCGAGTGCCTCGTCCATCCCGCCGAGCCCGTAGAGCAGCACCTCGGTGCGCCCGGTGATGACGAATGGATGGTCGAGTGCCCGCGCCGCCTCGACGGCGGCCTCGATCCGGGCGATGGCACGGACGCGGTCGTAGAGCCCGATCTCCTCGGCGCCCGACCAGTCCTCGATCCCCATCCCGCCCGCCCCGGTGGCGGCGAAGCGCCGCACGGCGGAGGCCATGTCGTCGGGGTCGTGCCCGTAGCCGTTCTCGGCATCCACGTTGCACGGCACCGACGCGGCGCGCACCAATAGCTCGGTGTGCAGCGCGTGCTCCTCCATCGTCACGTCGCCCGCGGCATCGCGGCGGCCGATGGTGGCGGCGTGTCCGCCACTGGTCGTGGCGATGGCGGCAGCGCCCGCGTCGCACACGGCCGCGGCGGTCCCCGCGTCGGCGACGTTGACCATCACGAAGGTGCCCGACTCGTGCATCTCGATGAACCGCGCACCGTGCTCCACCGCGCTAGCCCTCCAGGTAGTCGGCCAGGTTGGCCAGGGACGCGGCCAGCCCGGTGGCGTGGTCCTCCGCCGAGATCCCCTTGGGAACGTCGTTGGCCATGATGTCGACGCGGGTTCCACCGTCGACTGTGGTGACCTCCCACGTCATCGTCATGGTGTCAGCGAAGGCGGGATCGTCGGACACGAACTCCACCGCCTGCACCACCCGCACGCCTGGGACGACGTCGACGAAGCGGCCCTCGACGACATCAGAGTCGGCCGTGGCCTTGCCCCGCGAGGCAGAGGGGTCGGCGTACGTCAGCACCAGCCGGTACGACCCGCCGGGGCGCGGATCGAACCGTTCGAACCTGCCGCTCATCCCGTCAGGTGGGAGCCATTCCGTGAGGGCGGTGGGATCAACGAAGGCAGCGTAGACCCGCTCGCGCGGGGCGGCGATCACGCGCGATGCGGTGTCGGTGCGAGGCACCCCGTGGATGCTACGCCGGCAGGTTCAGCCGCCCACGATCCTCGCGGGCGAGCGCCCTCCAATGCTCCGTCGTCCACGGTGGCCCCAACGTCGCCCGCGGCACCCGCTCGCATCGCTACTCCCGGCGTGGCGATCGCGACCACGGAGGTAGCGCCCTCCACATGACAAACTGGACAGGGAACGGGGGCGCCCATGGAACCAGCAACGCAGTACGCATTCGCAGGCGACGTCACCATCGCCTACAAGGTCCACGAGACGGACGAGGCGGCCACGGTCCCGCTGGTCGTGCTGCTGCCCCAGTCCAACGTCGACCTGGTGTGGGAGGACCCCGACGTCAGCGACTTCTTCCGCAGGATCTTCGGATTCTGCACCGTCATCTCCTACGACAAGCGGGGGACGGGCCTCTCCGACCGCCGGGTGGCCATGCCGTCGCTGGAGGAGCGGGTCGAGGACGTGCTGGCGGTGCTCGACGCGGAAGGGATCGACGAGGCATCGCTGTTCGGCGTGTCGGAGGGGGGATCACTAGCGGCCTACACGGCGGCGACCCACCCCGAGCGGGTCCGGTCGATCATCATCTGGGGCACCCCGTCCCGGTTCATCCGCGACGACGACCATCCGTGGGGGTACGTGACACGAGATGAGCTCGAGCGATTCATCACGAGGCAGACAGAGGGCTGGGGGAGCGACGAATGGCGCGACCTCGCGGTCGCGATCTGGGCGCCCTCAAAGGTCGGCGATGAAGCCTTCGCCCGCTTGTGGGAGAAGTGGCAGCGACACTCGATCAGCCGCGATGCGGTCCGACCCAGCGTCATGGCCTGCGCTGACTACGACCTCGCCGACGTCTTCCCGATCGTCCAGGTGCCCACCCTGCTGATGCACCGCACCGACGACCTGGTCGTCCCCGTCGCGCAAGGTCGTCGCTTGGCCGAGGTCATGCCCAACGCCCGCTACGTGGAGCTCCCCGGCAACGACCACCTTCCCTTCCTCGGCGACACCGAATCGGTGCTGGCCGAGCTGCATCACTTCCTCACCGGCGAGCGAAGTGCCGTGCCCGCCCAACGTCGCCTCCTCAGCCTGGTCCTCACCGACGTCGTCGGCTCCACGGCCTTGGCCGACTCGATGGGCGACGGGCCGTGGCGGAGCCTCCTCGTGCGCTTCGACGAGACCACCCGGCGCTGCATCGCCCGCTTCGCAGGGCAGGAGATCAAGCAGACCGGCGACGGCTTCCTGGTCGCGTTCGACGGACCGGCCCGCGCCATCCAGTGCGCCATGGCGATCGCGGACGGAGCGGACCGACTCGGCCTGCAAACAAGGACCGGCATCCACGCGGGCGAGTGCGAGGTGCTCGACGACGACATCGCCGGGATCGCCGTCCATGTCGCGGCGCGGCTGAGTGACATGGCCGCGCCGGGTCAGATCGTCACGTCGGGCACCGTGCGCGACCTCGTCGCCGGCTCGGGCATCCGCTTCGGCAACGCCGTCGAGGTCGAGCTGCCCGGCCTGGCCGGGCGGCGCGTCGCCCAGGAGGTGGTGCGCCACGGAGCGAGTCCCTCGGCCGTGCGCCAGCTCGAAGCCACCCGGGCGGCCCGGATCGAGCGCGGCGGCGACTACTGGACCGTCGCCTTCGACGGCCGGGCGGTGTCGTTGCACCACTTGGCGGGTCTCGCCGATCTCAGCGCTCTGCTCGAGCGGCCCGGTAAGGAGATCCACGTCCTCGATCTGGCCTCGACGGAGGGCTCCGGTCGACCACCCGCGGGAGGTCGGGTGGACCTGCTCGATGACCAGGCGAAGGCGGAGTACCGCCAGCGGCTCGACGACCTGGAGGGCGAGCACGCCGACGCTGTGGGCAACAACGACCAGGAGCGGGCCGCTCGGCTCGCCGAGGAACGCGACCGGCTGGTCGAGGAGCTCAGCGGAGCGTACGGCCTGGGAGGTCGTGCGCGCGCTTTCAACGAGGAGGGTGAAAGGGCTCGCAAAGCGGTCACCAAGCGGCTCCGCGTCGCCATCGACCGCATCGACGACGCTCATCCGTCCCTCGGCCGCCACCTTCACGCCACGATTCGGACGGGGATGTACTGCGCCTACGAGCCCGATCCGCTGGTCCACTGGGACATCAGCACCTGAGCACCCTGGGCTCAGCGGCCGGCGACATCGGTGCGCTGCTCGATGAGGAAGTCGCGTTCGGCGGGGTTGGTCGTCAGCTCGATGGCGCGGTCGTAGGCCACGAGCGCATCATCGACCCGCCCGGCGCGGGCGAGCAGGTCGGCGCGTGCGGCGTGGTACGGCTGGTACGCCTCCAGCTGCTCATGGTCGATCCGGTCCAGGGCGGCGAGGCCCTCGGCGGGAGCGCGTAGCTCGCCGATGGCGACGGCCTGGTTCATCGCCACCACGGCATTGGGCCGGAGGTCGAACAGCTGGTCGTAGAGCGTCACGATCTGCGCCCAGTCGGTGACCTCGACGGTGTGGGCGTCGGCGTGCACCGCGGCGATGGCGGCCTGGATCTGGAACGGTCCGGGCTGGTTGCGGCGGAGGCTGGCCCGCACCAGCTTGTGGCCTTCGGCGATGAGCGCCCGGTCCCACCGGGAGCGGTCCTGGTCGGCGAGGCGCACCATCGAGCCATCGGCGGTGAGCCGGGCGGGCCGGCGGGCGTCGGTGAGGAGCATGAGGGCGAGCAGGCCGAGGGCTTCGGGTTCGTCGGGCATCAGCTCCACGAGCACGCGGCCGAGCCGGATCGCCTCGTCGGAGAGGTCGGTGCGGACGAGCTCGTCGCCCGACGTCGCCGTGTGGCCCTCGGTGAAGATCAGGGCGATGGCGGCGAGCACGGCCTGGAGGCGGTCGGGCAGCTCGGCGGCCCGGGGGATGCGGTACGGGGCGTGGTTGTCGCGCAGCTTGCGCTTGGCCCGCACGATCCGCTGGGCCATCGTCGCCTCCGGAACCAGGAACGCCCGGGCGATCTCCGGCGTCTCGAGCCCGCCGAGCAGACGGAGGGTCAGGGCGACTTGGGCGTCGGCGGCGAGGGCAGGGTGGCAGCAGAGGAACATCAGGCGGAGCTGGTCGTCGGCGATGACCTCGACGAAAGCGTCGAGGTCATCCAGCTTGGGGCGATCGTCGTCGGATCCCATGTCGTTCTCGTCGTGGAGTCGATGGGCGTCGAGGTGGCGGTCGGTGCGGTTGGACTCCCGGCGCAGCCGGTCGATGGCCCGATTGCGGGCCGTCGTGGTGATCCAGCCACCGGGGTTGGGTGGCACGCCGGTGGCCAGCCACCGCTTCGCCGCGATGGCGAACGCCTCTGCTACCGCGTCCTCGGCGAGGTCGATGTCGCCGAGGACGCGGATCAGGGTGGCGGTGCAGCGCCCGGCTTCTCGCCGGAACACCGCGTCGAGGTTGTCACTCACCCTGGAACGGGCGGATCTCGACGGGGCCTTCGCACGCCGCCGCGGCCTTGCGGGCCCAGTCCAGCGCGGCGTCGAGGTCGGAGGCCTGGATCACCCAGAAGCCACCCATCTGCTCCTTGGACTCAGCGAAGGGGCCGTCGGTCATGGACACGTCGCCGCCCGTCGAGCGCACCACGGTAGCCGACGATGCCGGATGTAGACCTCCGGCGAACACCCAGGCGCCGGCCGACTGGACCTCGGCGTTGAACTGGTCAACCTGGGCGACGACGCGCTGCGCCTCGTCGCCGGAGAAGTCGAGGTTGTAGTTGTCGTCGTGCCACACCGAGAGCAGGTACTCAGCCATGTCGTTTCCTCCTTGTAGGTGTCTCGCGGTGCCCGGCAGGAGCACCGTCACCCCGTCTACGAACGGCCCGACCCGGATCGACACCCGCCGCCAGGAGATTCTCCGCGACTGCTGCGAGCAGCCGAGCTGGGTCCATCGTATGAAGACGCGTGGGCCGAGTGGTCCGATGCCGACGACAGCGATCTCTGGAACTCGACGACGAGCGACCGTCTCCCTTCGTTTGCGCAGCGGTCGCCCTGGGCACGCTGCGCAAACGAAGGGAACTGAGCGACCCGCAGGCTCGCCGGTGACAGTCGGCATGGGAACATTCAGCCATGGACCTGTCGCCGCCACCGGTTGCCGATCGGGTGGACGACGGCGGGCGTCTGAGACGGGCACTCATCCTGGTCTCGTTGGTCGTCGTGGCCGGCGTGATCCAACCTCTTGGTGCCTGGCCGGCGGACCGTCACGCTGAGACTGTGGAGCGTGACCTGCGTGCTGGGATCGCCCAGGTCGGATTCGAGCGAATGGCAGCACCTACTCCGTTCGATGAGGGTTCTGCACTTGCAGAGCTGACGAGCCGAACAGGGCTCCAAATCTGGGCGCGTTGGGGTCCCGAGGGGGCCGAGTATGTGGCAGAGGCGATTCAGTGGTGGACGTTCTGGCAGGGCCGATGCGTGATTGCGCGGGTGAACAAGACGTCGGCCGAGACGCGCGTCGTGGACACATCAAGCTGCTTCGACGCCGACTGGCCTGACGAACCGCCATCGTGACCCACGCCGTCGTAGGTCGAGTCGCCGGCCGAACGGCTGGTTCCCCGCAGCGGTCACTTCGTTTGCGCAGCGGTCGCCCTGGGCACGCTGTGCAAACGAAGGGAACTGAGCGAGCCGCGGGCGTGACCGGGAGGCGGTCGGCGGGGTGGGCGCAGGTCAGGCCCGAGGCTCGTGGTGGCCGAGCGCATCGACCAGCCCCTCGCAGTCCTCGACGGTGACGGTGAGGGCGGAGTGGTCCTTGAAGCCCAACACACGTGGCACGCGCTCGATGAAGTGGACGCACACCCCGCGCGACACGTTCGTGCCGAAGGTAAGACCATCGTCGACGAAGCTGAGGCGCGTGCCGATCGCCGTCCACCAGCGGTAGCCCTCGGTGATGTGCGCGCCTGACACGTTGGTGAGTGCGGTCTCGAGACGGCGCTTCCCGTAGGTGGCGACGAACCGGCCGTCATCGGTGAGAGTGACGCCGTCACGGCCCGGGCGGGACCCCATCGCCGCGCTCAGCAGGCGGTACCGCCCGTCGACGAGATAGGGGAAGAACGAGGACATCGCGGCTACGGCCCGTCCGGGGAGGCGGCCGAGGCGGGTGACGACGGGGAGGCGGGCGAGGCGGGTGACGACGCGGACGCGGCCGAGGTGGCGCCGACGGTGAGACGCATTCCCTCACGGGCCAGGGACAGCAGCCGGCACCCGCCGGCCATCAAGTCGGTAGCGACCCGGGCCAGGGCGTCGAGGTGGTCGTCGTCGTGATGGGGGTCGTGATGGAACAGCACCAGGTGGTCGACCTGGGCCTTGCGGGCGAACTCGACCACCTGGCTGATCGAGGAGTGTCCCCAGCCCACATGGTCGGGGTACTCCTCGTCGGCGTACTGGGCATCGTGGAACAGCACGTCGACACCGTGCGCCAGCATGTTGCCCGAGATCCACGACGGGCTCAGCTCGGCCAGGTCGACGCCCAGGGACGGCTCGTGATCAGGCATGTAGGCGATCGAGCGGCCGGACTCCTCGATGCGGTACCCAACGGTCGGGCCCTGGTGGGTGACCAACGAGGCGATCATCTCGGCCGAGCCGATGGTGACAGGCTCGTCGGGAGCGTCATGGAAGGTGATTTCTGCGGGGATGTCGGCTAGGCGCACCGGGAAGAGAGGAGGCGACAGGTACTGGGCGATGCGCTGCTCGAGGCTCTCGACCGGAGACGGCGGACCCCAGATGTGGACCCGCACCGAGGGGTTGAACAAGGGCCGGAAGAACCCGAGTCCCTGGAGGTGGTCGAGGTGGAGATGGCTGAGCAGCAGGTGGATCTCGTCCACCGCCTCCGACTCGAGCTCGATCCCCAGTGGGCGGATGCCGGTGCCAGCGTCGAGAACCACCACGCTGTCATCGGCGAGCCGGACCTCCACGCACGACGTGTTGCCTCCGTAGCGCACGGTGTCGGGCCCCGGGGTGGCGACCGAGCCCCGGCATCCCCACACCCGGGCCTCCATCAGGCGCCTCCCTCGTTGGTGCCGGCCTCCCAGAAGATGGCCAGCACGCCCTCGACCTCCTCCGGTTTGGCGAAGAGGGGATAGGCGGTGACCTCGATGTGCCGCCGGGTGCCGTCGAGGGCGGTGACCACGAGGGCGTCATGGGCCGGCCGGTGGTGGTAGTAGGCCACCGCCGGCGGCGTGTCGTGAGTGTCAAGCGGCTCGCCGCTCTCGGTCGACAGGTCGAGCATCGCGCCCCAGTCGTTGGCCGCGATCTCTCCGATCTCGGCGAACGGCTTGCCGATGAGCCCTTCGGCGGCGTCGTTGTAGAACACGAGGTACCCGCGGGCGTCGATGACGAACATGGGCGTGGCCAGGTTGGACGCGAGCTCGCGAGCCAGGATCAGCGTCAGCGCCTTCTGTCCCGTACCGCCCTGCATGGCCAGAGCGTAGGTCGCGCCCGCCGAGACCATCGCCGGGCGCACACCGCCGCCACCACGCTGCCGCCTTCCGTCGCGACGAGGACGTGGAGAGCCTCAGGCCTCCTCGAGCATACGGTCGGTGAGCTCGACGAGCAGGCGGTGGAGGTCGTCGGCGGGTGCGTCGTGGCTCCACCCGTGGCCGGGGTAGAGCCGATCGAAGCGGTGAGGGCTGGCGGCGAAGCGGGCCAGCGACCTCTGCTGCGCGGGCCACGAGTACCAGGCCACGGTGCGGAACGCGGTGAGCTGTTCTTTGCGAGGGTGCCAGGCCAGCGAGTCGCCGGAGAACAGCAGGTGGTCATCGACCAGCCACAGCACACTTCCCTTGGTGTGGCCGGGCACCGGGAACGCCATCACGTCAGGACGGATCGCTACCGCCTCGATGCCGTCGACTACGTCGGTGGCGAAGGGGACGGCAGCCGCGTCGTCGGCATGGATCCAGACACGGGCACCGAAGCGCTCGGCGTAGCGCTCTGCATCGGCCACGTCGTCGCGATGGGTGAGGAGCACGTCGCTGATGCCGCCCAGCTCGGCGACCGGCTCGTAGACGTCGCGGGTCCAGCGCGGAGCGTCGACCATGACGTTGCCGGCCTGCCGTAGGACGAGGTAGCTGTGAGCGCCGAAGGAGTCCCGGGAGTTGTGACCGAGTCGGTGCACCCCATCGCCCAGGTTCTGGGGGAAGGCCGGGGTCTCGGGCTTGCGGATCGACACATGGCCCACCGACCGCGTGGGGCACACCTGGACCGCTCGCCACGCCATGGCGATCTCGTCGTCGGTCTCGGGTTGGCGGAGGAAGATCGATCGGCCGGCGGCGTCCCGCCCGATCAGCCCAGGTGCCACCTGCCGGGACGCGTCGCAGTCGATGCAGGCGGTGTCGACGAACCAGTCGCCGGGCGTCCCCTCGGGATTGCGCTCTGCCGCTCGAGCCACGAGCTCAGGGTACCGTGGCCACCCCCACCCGGTCAGTCGCCGTCATCGACGAGGTCGTCAGACGACAGCTCGACGTACCAGACGTCGGCGCACTCCTCGCAACGGAAGGTGACGACGTCTCCGGGCTCCCACCCCAGCTCAGGTTCGCCGGTGGGGGAGCGATGGCAGCGGCCGCCGCAGTCGACACACACGATGATGTCGGGAACGGCCATGAGCCGATGCTCTCATGGACGGCCAACCCGCTCAGCTGAGGATCCGGTCGTCGCTTCGTCCGCCGGGCGCGACAATGTCGTGTGATCGCTCAGGGCGATCGAAATCGCGAACCCGACGAGAGGACCCGGCATGGCCACAGACCTGACGATCCAGGTGCCGAACGAGCCGGGCGCCCTGGCGCGCGTCGCCGCTGCCGTCGCCGACGCCGGCGTGAACCTGAGTGCGGTCACCTGCGATGCCGACGGGTCGGTCACCGACATGCACGTCCTGGTCAAGCATCCCGAGGCGGCCAAGCACGCCCTGGCCACCGCGGCGGTGACCGTGACCGGTCAGCGGGAGGTGGTGGTGGTCGAGTGTGAGGACCGTCCTGGCGTGCTCGCCGATCTGGCCCGCCAGGTGGCGGAGGCCGGTGTGAACATCGACCTGGTCTACGTAGCCACCGGAACCCGGGTGGTGTTCGGATCTCGCGACATCGAGGGCCTCCGCCGGGCGCTGGGCGAGGTCCCCGCCGTCGCCTGACGACGCCAAGCCCGCGCACCGGAGGGTCGGCGCACCGGAGGATCAGCGCACCGGAGGATCGCGCGCACCGGGAGATCAGCGCAGGGGTCAGCGCAGCAGGATCTGTCCTGGCGTCTCGCCGGCCACCATCTCGCCCGCCACGATCTCGCCGATCACGGCCGCGGTGTGACCATCACCTGCCAGTGACTGAACCGCATCCTGGGCGGCCTCCGCCGGGAGCGAGACCAGGAGCCCTCCCGAGGTCTGGGCATCGGCCAGCCGCGTCACGGCGGTGGGTGAGGCGGACCCCACATCGAGGTGGGGTGCCACGAACTCGGCGTTGCGCTCGGTGCCCCCCGGCACGTGACCTCGATCGATCAGCTCGTCGACCCCGGCGATGGTGGGAACGGCGGCAACATCGATGACGGCGTCCGTGCCGCTGGCCGCCATCATCTTGTGCAGGTGCCCGAGCAAACCGAAGCCAGTCACGTCGGTGCAGGCGTGCGCCGCTCCCCTGACGGCATCGACCGCCGCCGCGTTGTGTCGGGTCATCTCCCGCACCGCCTCGGTGTACGCCTGGTGGAGCGGACCGCCATGGGCCACGTCGGTCGCCGGCGACCGCTTCACCGCGGTGGCCAGGATGCCGGTGCCGATGGGCTTGGTCAGGATGAGGGCATCGCCCGGCTGGGCACCGGCGTTGGTGAGGACGTCGTCGGGATCGATCTCGCCGGTGACCGACTGCCCGTACATCGGCTCGGGTCCGTCCACCGTGTGGCCGCCGGCCACGATCCACCCCCCGGCCGCCGCCGCCTCGATCCCCCCGGCCAGCACCTCGCTCAGCAGGTCGAGCGACAGCTCGTCGCGGGGCCAGGCCACCAGGTTGAGGGCGAACAGGGGGGTACCGCCCATGGCATACACGTCGGATCCGGCGTTGGTGGCTGCGATGCGCCCCCAGGTGTGGGCGTCGTCGATCAGCGGGGTGAAGAAGTCGGCGGTGCTCACCAGGGCGCGCCCCTCCGGCCGGCGCCACACGGTGGCGTCGTCGCCGGTTTCGGTCCCGACGATCAGGTCGGGATGGCTCGGTTGAGGCGCGTGGCGCAACACGTGCGCCAGCTCGGACGGACCGAGCTTGCAGGCTCAGCCGGCGCCGTGGCTGTACGCGGTGAGGCGCACGGAGTCGGGTTCCATCGTGCTGCACGCTACCGGCGC
The DNA here is from genome assembly GCA_036397895.1 of Acidimicrobiales bacterium. Lineage (GTDB taxonomy): Bacteria > Actinomycetota > Acidimicrobiia > Acidimicrobiales > DASWIA01 > DASWIA01. The sequence goes on from DASWIA010000058.1 coordinate 14,835, forward strand.
ATGGCCCGGCGGGATCGGCCACTAGAACATGTTCCATGTCCGACCGACCGCTCACCGTCCGCATCGAACACCACCGTCCCGAGGTGGCCACCGTCGTGCTGGATAGACCTGAGCGTCTGAACGCCATGTCGGTGCACCTCTGCACCGATCTGCTGGCGGCCCTCGATGACGTGTCCGACGACAACGTGGTGAGGGTGGTGGTGCTCACCGGTGAAGGGCGGGGCTTCTGCTCGGGTCTCGACCTCGACGACCACGGCATCCTGCCCGGGATCGACGGCCTCACCATCCCCCGCATCGGCCCCAAAGCCATGCGCCACTACAGCCGCCTCACCCCCGCCCTGCGCAAGGTCCCCCAGCCGATCATCGCTGCGGTGAACGGACCGGCCTACGGCGGGGGGATGTGCCTGGCCCTCGGCGCGGACCTGCGCATCGCGTCGGAGTCTGCCCGCTTCAACTCCACCGGCATCGTCAACGGCCTCAGCTCCACCGAGCTCGGCGTGTCGTGGCTGCTGCCCCGCCTGGTGGGAGCCGCCCACGCCAACGACCTGATGCTCACCGGTCGCACGATCGATGCACACGAAGCGCTGCGCATGGGACTGGTGTCGCGCGTCGTCGACGACGGAGCGGTGCTCGACGAGGCGCGGGCGATGGCCGACGCCATGTGCGAGTTCTCGCCCTACGGCCTCCAGATGACGAAGTCGACGGCGTGGGCCAACCTCGAGGTGGGCTCGCTCGAGGCCGCCATCGAGCTCGAGGACCGCAACCAGCTCATGCTGGGCTACACCGACAACCTTCCCGAAGCCATCCGGGCCCGCAACCAGTCGCGCCCACCCCGTTACTCCGACCAACCCCGCGACCTCGGCACCGCCGACACCACCGACTGGATTCCCGACGCCGGCGAGTGACGCCGCCGGTGGCGAGGTGAACCGGTCAGTGAGCGCGGGGTACGGTGATATCTGACGACCCGTCAGATATCTTATCGCCAGCCGATGCGGCTGGTGTGGAGGACACGGTGAGGATGACACGGTGAGCACCACCGACAACGCCGGCGAGCGCCCACTGCCGCGCATCATCAGCGTCGACGACCACGTCGTCGAACCGGCTCACGTGTGGCAGGAGCGCCTGCCCGCCAAGCACCGGGAGGCCGGTCCTCGCATCGTCCGTCGTGGCATCGCGTCGATGACCTACCGGGGCGGCACCAACTACGACATCGTCTGGGACGACGACGCCGATCCCGTCGACGTGTGGCTCTATGAGGACATCGCCTTCCCCCACAAGCGTCACACAGCGGCGGTGGGCTTCCCCCGCGACGAGATGTCGCTAGGCGGCATCACCTACGACGACATGCGGCCTGGTTGCTACGACGCCAAGGCCCGCGCCGCCGACATGGCGGCCAACCATGTGGAGAAGTCGCTGTGCTTCCCCACCTTCCCCCGGTTCTGCGGCCAGACCTTCACCGAGGCCAAGGATCGCGAGCTCGGCCTGCTGTGCATCAAGGCGTACAACGACTGGATGGTCGACGAGTGGTGCACCGAGAGCGAGGGTGTGAACGTCCCCCTCACCATCATCCCCTTGTGGGACCCGTCCCTGGCGGCCGCCGAAGTTCAGCGCAACGCGGCGCGCGGCGTGACCGCGGTGTGCTTCAGCGAGATCCCGGCCAAGCTCGGCCTGCCCTCGATCCACGAGCCCGGATACTGGGACCCGTTCTTCGCCGCCTGCGCCGACACGGGCACGGTCGTGTGCATGCACATCGGATCGTCGTCGCAGATGCCGGCCACCTCACCCGATGCCCCGCCAGCGGTCAGCATCACGCTGTCGTTCAACAACGCCATGGCCTCGATGAGCGATTTCCTCTTCTCGGGGATCCTGGTGCGGTATCCCGAGCTGAAGTTGGCCTACAGCGAGGGTCAGATCGGCTGGATCCCCTACATCCTGGAGCGGGCCGACGACGTGTGGGTAGAGCACCGGGCGTGGGGCGGCGTGGCCGACAAGATCCCCGAGCCGCCCAGCACCTACTACTACCGCCAGATCTATGGCTGCTTCTTCCGGGATCGTCACGGGCTCGAGTCGATCGGCACCGTCGGCGTCGACAACATCACGTTCGAGACCGACTACCCCCACACCGACTCCACATGGCCCGACACCGCCAAGCTGGCCCGAGAGATGTTCGCCGACCTCGACGACGATGCGGTCTACAAGATCTGCCGCGGCAACGCCATCGAGATGCTCGGCCTCGACCTCGACTGAGATTCCCGGGGACCGAGGATGCGTCGGCGGGACGGTCAGCTCGACTCGAGGTGATCCTTCAGCTCGCCGAGGGCGTGATCGAAGATCGGGCTGAGCATGTCGACGCCGGAGTCGGGAACGATCTCGACCTCCCACCGCACCAACGAGCCTCCGCCAGACCCCTCTACCGACACGGTGGCCAGGTGGTGGTCGAGGGGGAGTGGGCCCGCGGTGATCGTGTACTGGTAGCGGAAGTCGTCAGCGTCGTAGGACACGATCTCCTCGACGATCTTGGCGTCACCCATCATGCACACCCGTGACGAGCCGTCGGGCGCCGCCGTCGAGGAGTCGATGCCGGGGAACCACGACGAGATGGCACCGATGTCGCCGACGAGGTCCCACACCTCGTCGATGGGTCGGTTGATGGTGACTTCCTTGACGAACGAACCCATGGGTGGCCTCCTGCGGCGCTCCAGCGGCGGCACTCTACCGCTCCCGCTACGTTGCCGACCGTGACTGCAACCGATCCCGATGGCCCCACGACAGGAGAGGCGGCCACCTCGAGGGGCGAGTATCCGCCCCGCGGACACGTGCTCCGGCGGATGGCGCTCGAGGTGGTCCCGGTCGACGAGGGGCTGCGCATGCGGTTTCCCGCTTGGCCGGCGCTGTGCCATCCCGATGGCGGAGTGCGCACCGGCATCGTCGTCACCGCCGCCGACGTGGTGGGCGGGATGATGGCGGCGCGCTCAGCGCATCCCGACTGGATCGCCACGTCCGGTCTGAACCTCGACCAGCGCCGTCCCGCCTGTGGGGGCATGGTCCAGGTCGACTGCCGCGTGCTGCGGGTCGGGCGCACCGCGGTGGTGCTCGACCACGAGGTCCGAGACGACAAGGGAGAGGTTGGTCACGGAACGATGATGTTCAGCCGCCTCGTGCGCCGTGATCACAACCCCACGATGGCCGAGGCGGCGGCAGGCCCGGTTCGCTTCGCCACCGACGGCCCGGTCAGCGACGAGCCCATCGCCGACCAGGTCGGCGTCCGCAACATCGAGCCGGGGGCTGTCGAGCTCGACCTCACCGATGTGGTCCGCAACTCCATGGGCACGGTCCAGGGTGGGATGCTGGCGCTGGTCTCCGAGCTGGCGGCGGAGTCCGCTACGGCCGCTCAGGTGGGTGCCCGAGCTCGCGTCCTCGACCTCAGCCTCGACTACGTCCACACCGCCAAGGTCGGGCCCGTCCGGGCGGTGGCGGAGGTCGTGAGACTCGACGGGCGAACGGCCCGGCTCCGCGTCGAGGTGCACGACGCCGGCGCCGAACGTCTGAGTGTCATCGCTCATGCGACCGCCGCCGCCGTCTGAGATAGGCGTCGGTGTCAGCCCCGACCCCCGGCGATGAGGGCGGCGGACGGTGAGCGACGCAGCACTTGCATGGCCAGCGTGCCCAGGGCGGGGCCGGGGGCGAGAAGCGTGAACGCCCACGTCCACGACGACGCGTCGCGCACCACCGGCACCAACCAGATGGTCACGACGGTCAACGTGAACCCCACGGCCAGCTGGAGTGTCATCGCCGTGCGCCGGTCGCCAGACGCAGCGGGATGGCGGTCTCGATCCCGTCGCTGACGACGAGGGCCGCGTTGGCAGCAGAGGCGGCGGCCGCCCCGATGAAGATGAGCCGGCGCGGGTTGATGCGATCGGCGAGCCCGAGCGAGGCGCTGGCGACCGCGCCGGCGACGAACCCGATCTGCACCGCGATGGTGGGCCACGAGCCCGCCGCGGTCGAGAGGCCCCAGGCCGACTTGAGCTGGGGGAGCACCGCCGACGCGGAGAACCACGTGGTCATGGACAGCACTATGGGTGTGGCCAGCAGTGCCAGCTCGCGCCACTGCTGCGGGGGGTCGTCGACAGTCACGGCTCTCGTCTTGGGCGGTACCAGCCGCGCCGTAGAGTCGGTCTCGA
>DASWIA010000059.1:0-110612 GCA_036397895.1 Acidimicrobiales bacterium
GCCGTCGGCTCCGGGGATGACGTCTGCGAGCCAGTCGACCAGCTTCAGGATGGCCAGGGCCATCAGAGCGATGATTGCAAAGTGGTACATGGGTCCTCCTACGGTCCCGAAGGGCCAGGGAAGGCTTCCCTTGCCATTCACGTGTTCTGACCGTGGGGTCCCACCGGTGATTACATGACGATCGACCGGAACCAGATCGTCATGGTCCTCCCGGTAACCTCCTTGACCCCCGATGGGTCAGAGGCGTTCACCAAGGGTGCAACGAGGGCCACACGGACACTTCCCCCAGAACGCCACATCCAGAACGCCACATCCAGCACGCCACATCACTGTTACCGCATCGTCGGCTGTACGGCGGCGGTCAGGTCACTTCGGAGGCATCCGGATGCCGCCGTCGAGGCGGATGGTCTCGGCGTTCATGTAGTCGTTCTCGATGAGCTCGACGGCCATCGAAGCGAACTCGTCGGCCTGGCCGAGCCGGCGCGGGAACAGCACGCTGGCGCCGAGCTTCTCCTTGAACTGCTCGGCGGCCTCACCTTGGCCGTAGATGGGCGTGTCGATGAGGCCCGGGGCGATGCAGTTGAGGCGCACGCCCACCGCGGCGAGGTCGCGGGCCACGGGCAGAGTCATCCCGACCACACCCCCCTTGGAGGCGGAGTAGGAGGCCTGACCGATCTGGCCGTCGAAGGCGGCAACGGAGGCCACCGACACGATGGCACCCCGCTGGTTGAACTCGTCGACCGGTTCCTGCTGGCCCATCTTGGTGGCGGCCAGGCGGATGCAGTTGAAGGTACCGATGAGGTTGACCTCGATCACCTTGGAGAACACGCCGAGGTCGTGTGCCGAGGAGTACTCACCGTCCTTGCCCACGGTCCGGGTGGCCCATCCGATCCCGGCGGCCGTGACCATCGAGCGGAGCGGGCCGAGATCGACGGCGGCGTCGACGGCTGCGATCACCTGATCGGGATCAGCCACGTCGGCCCCGACGAACACGCCGTCGACTTCGTCGGCGACGGCCTTGCCCGTCTCCTCCTTCATGTCGACGACGACCACCTTGGCCCCCCGTTGGGAGAGAAGGCGGACGGTGGCGGCTCCCAGGCCGGATCCACCGCCGGTGACGATTGCGCTGCTGCCGTTGAGATCCATGGCCGCGGACCCTACTTGACCACTCAGTCAAGTGGTCCAGCCTGGTCCAGCCGGGTCCAGCCGGGCGCGGGGGCGGGTCAGCCCGGACCGAATCCCAGGTCCTCGAGGAGGGTCATCTCGGCCAGCACCGCTGCCGCGGCGCGCACGACGGGTACGGCAAGAGCACCGCCGGTGCCCTCGCCGAGGCGGAGACCGAGGTCGAGCAGCGGAACGAGATCGAGCGCGTCGAGCAGCTGGGTGGCCGCCGGTTCGGTGGAGCGATGCCCTGCGAACAGGTAGCCGCCGACCGCCGGTTGGAGGCGGACCGCGCACAGCGCCGCTACATCGGAGATCGCGCCATCGACGATGGCCGGGACCCTCAACGAAGCCGCACCGATGTAGAGACCGACGAGGGCGGCGATCTCGAGCCCGCCCACCTCGGCCAGGGCCACCACCGGGTCGGCGGTGTCGTGGCGGCTGGCGCGTGCCCTCTCCACCGCGGTGGCCACTGCCCGGCGCTTGACCTCAACGAAGTCGTCGGGGACACCGGCGCCGGGGCCGACCAGATCCGCGACGCCACCCGGGTCGGTCCCCAGGAGCAGTGCCGCCAGGGCCGACGTCGCTGACGTGTTCCCGATGCCCATCTCGCCACCCACCAGCAGATCCGCGCCGCCGGCCACCAGCGACTCGGCCACCTCCACGCCGACGTCGATGGCGGCGTTGACCTCGTCGGCGGACAGGGCAGGCACGACCGACATGTCTCGGGTCCCGGCGCGGACGGCTCGAGGCCATACACCCACAGCGTCATAGGGGGACGCGACACCAACGTCGATCACTGTGAGGTCGATCCCGAGCGATGCGCAGATGGCGTTGATGCCAGCGCCACCGGCTGCGAACGTCTCGACCATCCGGGCGGTGACGGCCTGCGGCCATGGCGTCACGCCCCGCGCCAGGATGCCGTGGTCGGCGGCGAACAGCGCCACCGCGGGCCGCACGGGAAGGGGAGGGGGGCTGGCTCCGGCGATGGCCGCCAGCCGCGCTCCTACCGTCTCCAGAACCCCGAGCGAACCCGGCGGCTTGGCCAGCGTGAGGTGTCGCCGCGATGCCGCCTCGGCGGCCCGCTCGCTCACCGCCGGCACCGACGCGGCGATCGTCGACCAGTGCGCCGCCGTCATCTTCTAGCCGGCGCCGAGGGGGTGGGGTTGCGCCGCGACCATCTCGACAGGGCGAACGATGTAGCCACCAGGGCGAGCTCGACGTCGCGCAGCAACCGGGTGGCGGCGATCACGTCGTAGGGGGTGACGTCTCGGCGGCCGGATCCGAGCCAGGGGCGGTCCTGCATCTCGCCGTCGTAGATCAGCGGGCCACCGAGGCTCACATCGAGCACGGCGGCCCAAGCCGACTCGGCCACGCCGGCGTTGGGCGACGGGTGCAAACCGCCGTCACGGCCGATGGTCGCCAGCACTTCATGAGCCCGGGTCGGCCGGACCGCCATCACCGCCAGCGCGGTGAGCCGGGCCGGTACATAGGCCATGACGTCGTCGAGGCGGGCCGACGCCCATCCGAAGCTCTCGAAGCGATCGTTGTGATGACCCACCATGGCATCGAGGGTGTTGGCCGCTCGATGGGCGGCCACGCCCGGCGACCCGGCGACGATCGCCCACCACCACGGGGCGACGACTGCGTCGACGGAGTTCTCGGCGACGGACTCGACGGCGGCCCGGCAGATCCCCGCTGGGTCCAGGGCGCCCGGGTCGCGGCCGACCAGCCACGGCAACGTCTCCCGCGCCGCGGCCAGGTTGCCGGCGTGGACCTGCATCGCCACCTCTCTCGCCTTCACCGCCAGTGTGCGACCAGACGAGCTGACGGCGACGGCCGGCGCGGTGGAGCGGAGGAGTCGACCGACCACCGCCGCGCCCCCGACGAGCGATGCGGCGTGCACGGCACCGGCGGTCCGCCGGTCGCCATAGGTGCGGGACTCGACCGCGCCGGCCAGGCGTCCGAACCAGGCGACGGGGTGGAAAGGGGTCGGCGGGTCTCCGATCAGGGCGTCGATGATCAGCCCCCACCCGGCGCCGGATGAGCGAACGGCACCCGCCGAGCGAACGGCGCCGGTCACGGTGCGGCGAGCACGGCCAGGCCCACAGTCTCGGCCACCACGCCCGCCGCTCCGACCACGTCCCCGGTGAACCCGCCGATGCGGCGGTGGGCCAGCACCACTACGGCGACGAAGGCCGCCAGGGCGAAGCCGCCGGCGGGAGTGGCCATGTCACGGTCGATGGCCGCGGCGACAACGGGCAGCACGGCGAGGAAGGCCACCGCCGACACACCCACCGGCAGCCGACGTGCGCCGGAGAACGCCTGGGCCAGCCCGCCGGGACGGACGTAGCCGTCGGTCATCACCAGCACGGCCATGGCCAGACGCGAGATCCCCCACAACAACGCCACAGCCATGATCGCCGCACCGGAGGGATCCAGCTGCACGAAGGCGGCCCACCGGGTGATGAGCACCAGCACCACCGCGGTCACGCCGAAGGCGCCGACGTCGGGTCGCGCCATGACGTCGAGGCGTCGCTCGGGGTCGGAGTGTGGGGGAAGCAACCCGTCGGCGGAGTCTGCCAACCCGTCGAAGTGGAGGAAGCCCGTGAGCCAAAGGTCGACGGCCAGCGCCACCGCGGCCGCGACCAACGGCCCCAGCGGACCGTCCGCTGCCCACCAGGCACCGGCTGACGCGGCCCCGACCGCCAACCCGATGGCGGGGAACCAGGGCAGAGCGTCGGGTGACGGTGGGTGATGTCCCCCCAACGAGGTGAGGAAGGCGAGGGCGCTGCGAAACCCGGTCATGGGAGGTGGGGCAGGTCGAGAGGCCGTCCGGCGACCACAAGCACGACCCGGTCGGCTACGGCGGCGATGGCCTCGTTCGCCCGGCCGAGCCCATCGCGGAACCGTCGCCCGATGTCGGTCGGCGGATGCACACCGAGCCCGACCTCGTCGGAGACCACGAACGTCGGCCCTGCCCGCGACTGGAGTGCCGAGACCAGCCCATCAATCGCCGTTGCTGGGTCGGCGAGGCGCGCCATCCACGTGCCGAGCGAGTCCACCAGCAATGGGCCCTCGGTGGTGGCGACCACGGCCGCAAGCTCCTCCGGTGACGGCTCCGACGTGACCCAGCTCGACGGCCGTCGCCGGCGGTGGGCGGCGATGCGGGCGGCGAAGTCGGCATCGGCGGCGGCCGAGGGCCGCTGGGCGGTGGCGACGTAGGTGACGAGCCCATCGACGGCGACGGCGGCCGCCCAGCGCTCGGCCAGCGCGCTCTTGCCGGATCGCGCCCCACCCATGACCAACGTCAGCCGCGCCCGACCGGCCAGATCGCGCCGGCCACCGGCGACGACAGCTTCGTGCACGGCGGTGGCCAGCGGTTCGCCCCATGCCGAGCGGGGCCCGCCGTAGAGCCGCTCAGCGCTCGACGTCTCGGCGGCATCGACGCGCCCGGGTCGCGCGGCGGTGACCACCACTGCGTCGGTGGCAGTGCCGGTGCCTCCGGAACCGATCTCGACCAGGGCTTGCGCCTTCGCCTCGGTCGCGGTGGCTACCAGGTTCACCAATGCCGCGTCGGTCAGGGACGACGGGACTTGGGCGACGATGTTGATCGTGCCGGGCCGGCGCATCTCGCCCGCCGGTGAGTGGTCCCGTACCGCCAAGCGCGAGGGAGACGCCAACTCAGGCTGTCCCAGCCCAACCGTGGCATCGACACGGACCCCACCGACTTCGGCGGTGGCGACATCGGCCACCTTCGCCGCCGTCATCAGCCCGACCCCGGGTCCCTCCAGGCCTTGCTCCTGCGCGCGCCGGGACAGCTCGATGACCGGATCGCGTCCCGACCAGTCCGAGGGCACCTGGCCGTTCACCACCCACGCCGCGGACACCAACCCTCCGCCCATCGGAGCGCTCGAGATGACGCGGCGGGGACGGCCGAGGTCCCACACCAGGATGGGCCCGCCGACGGCATGGACCTCGACGGCGGGGCTGACGGCAGCGGCCCGTTCGCTGTCGGGCGTTGCGTGACGCTGTGCGTCATGGCGTGAGGCACGGTGCGTGGCGGAGGGTGGAGTCGATTCCAACAGGGCGGCCTGACCTGGGCGGGTGGGAATGGCATCGGCGCGAGCCGTAGCGTCGAGGGGGTGACGAGCGGACCGCCCTCCCATCGACGGGGCGACGCTACCCCGAGCCACTCCGGAGGTGAGCGGCTCGACGTTGTTCCTTCGGTTCCTTCGGCTGGTCCGCACGGCGACGACGCCCGTCGGGTGGCTTTGGCGCTCGGTCTCGACCCCGATGACGTGCTCGACCTCGCCGCCACCATGAACCCCTGCGCGCCCGATCCCTCACCGACCATCGCGCGCCACGCCGACGCGGCGCGGCACTACCCCGAACCGGCCGCCGCCCACGCCGCGCTGGCCGCGGCCATGGGCGTGGACCCAGCGCGACTCGTCCTCACCAACGGTGGCGCGGAAGCCATCGCCTTGGTTGCCTCCCATCTCGAGCGGGGACACGTCGAGCCACCGGAGTTCGCGCTCTACGAGCAGCATCTCGAGCTCGACCCCACCGCCGGTCGGTGGCGATCGAACCCCCACAGTCCGACCGGCCGGCTTGCTCACCCCGATGAGAGAGCGGCGGTGTGGGACGAGGCGTTCTATCCCCTCACCACCGGCCGATGGACCCGGGGCGACGCCGGCTGTTGGGTGGTCGGCTCGCTCACCAAGCTGCTCGGATGTCCCGGGCTGCGAGCGGGCTACGCGCTGGCGCCCAGCGCGGATGACGCCACCGCCATCCGGCGACGCCAACCCCGCTGGTCGGTGAACGCGCTGGCCTGCGCCGCGCTGCCCGAGATGCTGGCCGCCGTCGACCTGGCCGGTTGGTCGGCGGAGATCGCCCGGTTGCGCGGCGCCCTGGTCGACGGACTCCAGCACGCGGGGTTCACCGCCGAGGCAGGTGAGGCGCCGTGGGTCCTCATCGCCGGATCGGCGGGCCTGCGCGACCGGCTGGCGCACCACGGCGTGATCGTGCGGGACTGCGCCTCGTTCGGCCTCCCGTCCCACACCCGCATCGCCGTTCCTGACCGCCGCGGCCTCGACCGGCTGCTCGGCGCCCTCGAGAGGATGAACCTTCCCGGCACCGGTTGGCCGTTCGCGTGATCCGGGGCTAGCGTCGGGGACGCAATCGGTGAGGTAGCGAAGTCCGGTGAGACTCCGGCGCTGTCCCGCAACTGTGAAGCCCCGAGGCCCCTCGGGGACGAGCCAGGTCGCCTTCCGCTCCGGTGCACGACACATCCCTCGAGGTTCAGGGCTGCTCGTGCGGACAGGCGACCCCTGTCGACGAGGTTCCCGCTGCTCGACGACAGGAGGATCACACGTCCATGTCCACACACCCTTCCCGCCGGCTCCTCGTCGGCCTCCTAACCCTGCTGGCGCTCATCGGCGCCGCCTGCTCCAGCTCCGATGACGACAACGGTGTCGTCGCCGGCGGCGGTGACGACACCGAAGCGCCCGCAGGTGGCGACTTCCCCGTCACCGTCGGCGAGCTCACCTTCGACACCGCGCCCGCCGCCATCGTGTCGCTGTCAGCCACGGCCACCGAGATCCTCTTCGCCATCAGCGCCGGCGACCAGGTGATCGCCGTCGACGACCAGTCCGACTTCCCCGAGGCGGCGCTCGACGTCGGGACCGACCTCTCGGGGTACACCCCCAACATCGAAGCGATCGCTGCCTTCGAACCTGACCTGGTCGTCGCCTTCTTCGACGACGGCACCCTGGAGGCGGGCCTGACCGCCATCGGCATCCCCTTCCTGCTCCAAGAGTCACCAGCCACCTTCGACGACGCCTACGGCCAGATCGCCGACCTCGGCATCATCACCGGACACGTCGACGAGGCGGCGGCCGTGGTGGCCTCCATCCGGGGCGACCTCGCCGACCTGGTGGCCGACGCGCCATCGGCGGAGGGCCTGACCTACTACCACGAGCTCGACGACATCTTCTACTCGGCGACGAGCACCACGTTCGTCGGTGAGGTCTACAGCCTGTTCGGCCTGACCAACATCGCCGACGTGGCCGACGGTGCCGACTCGGGATTCCCGCAGCTGTCGGCCGAGTTCATCATCGACACCGACCCGAGCCTGATCTTCCTGGCCGACACCGAGTGCTGCGGCCAGAACCTCGAGACGGTGCGCGCCCGCCCAGGGTGGGACTCGATCACCGCGGTGCAGGACGGCCACGTCATCGAGCTGAGTGACGACATCGTGTCGCGGTGGGGACCGCGCCTGGTTGACTTCGCCCGCTCGATCGCCGAAGCCATCGCCTCCGTCGAGACGGCCGGGGCGTAGGACGGACCGGCCGGCGATTAGACACCGATGAACCGATGAACCGATGAACCGATGGTGAGACCGGCCACTCCCGCTCCGCCGAGCGCGGCGCCACCAACCTCGGTGGCGCCGTCGCGGTTGGCGGCGCGGTGGGTGGCACTCGGCTTCGCCGCGGTCATCGCCGCGGTGCTGGCCGGTCTCACCATCGGCCCGGCTGGGGTGCCCGCCGGCCGGGCACTGGCCGAGGTCGCCGACCACATCCCGTTCGTCGACGTCGACTCGGGCCTGTCGCGGTCCCAGGCGGCCATCGTGTGGGACGTTCGTCTCCCCCGCGTGGTGCTCGGCCTTCTGGTGGGCGCCATGTTGGGCCTGGCCGGCGGCGCCTACCAGGGCGTGTTCCGCAACCCGCTGGCCGACCCCTACCTGCTGGGGGTCGCCGCCGGCGCCGGGCTCGGTGCCACGCTCGCCATCGTCAGCGGGTTGAGCGACGTGAGCGGCCCGCTCGACCCCCTTCCGCTGGCGGCCTTCGCCGGGGCCCTGTCGGCAGTTGCGCTCACCTACCTGGTGGGAGCCGGCGGCGAGGAGCGCCGGTCTCCGGCCACGCTCATCCTCGCCGGCGTGGCCATCGCCGCCCTGCTCACCGCCGTTCAGACGTTCGTGCAGCAGCGACACGCCGACACCATCCGCCAGGTGTACGCCTGGATCCTCGGCCGCCTGACCACAGTGGGGTGGAGCGAGGTGGGTGTGATGCTGCCCTACGTCGTGGTGGTGTCGGTAGTCGTGCTTCTGTTGCGCCGGTCGCTCGACGTGCTGGCCGTGGGCGACGAGGAGGCAACCAGCCTGGGCCTCCCTGTCGACCGAATCCGAACCATCGTGGTGGTCGCAGCCTCGTTGGGCACAGCGGCCGCTGTTGCCACCAGTGGCCTCATCGGCTTCGTGGGACTCGTCGTTCCCCACACGGTGCGCCTGCTGGGAGGTCGCAGCTACCGGACGATCCTGCCCATGTCGATCCTGCTCGGCGGGGCGTTCCTGGTCGGCGCCGATCTGCTGGCCCGCACGGTGATCTCCCCCGCCGAGGTACCCATCGGCGTGATCACGGCCTTCTTCGGTGCTCCCTTCTTCGTGGTGCTGCTGCGCACCCGGCGAGCAGGACCGGTGTGAGTGTGCCCGCGCTCACCGACGCCGCATCGCCGGCCATCGCCGTCGCCGGCGTCTACGTCAACATCGGCAAGGCGTGCCTGCTGCACGACGTGACCTTCGAGGTGGCGCGGGGCGACTGGCTGTCGATCATCGGCCCCAACGGCGCGGGCAAGACGACGCTGCTGCGAGCCCTCGCCGGCGGTCGGCGGTCGGAGGGGTCGGTCATCGTCGGCGGGGCCGACCCTGCCCGTCTCCGGCCACGCGATCGGGCCGCGCTCGTCGCCGTGGTCGCCCAGGAGCCGATGCTGCCCGACCGGATGCGGGTGGCCGACTACGTGCTGTTGGGCCGTACCCGGTTCGTGCCCATGTTCGGGGTCGAGAGCACCACCGACCTCGACGTGGCGGGCGAGATGCTCCAGCTCGTCGACCTGGCCGGCATGGGGAACCGGCCGCTCGAGACGCTCTCGGGGGGCGAGCGGCGGCGGGTGGCCATCGCCCGTGCCCTTGCTCAGGACACGCCGATGCTGCTGCTCGACGAACCGACCACCTCGCTCGACGTCGGCCACCAGCAGGAGGTCCTGGACCTCGTCGATCATCTCTGCCGGACGCAGGGCCTGACGGTGATCTCGACCATGAACGACCTCACGCTCGCCGGTCACTACAGCCATCGCCTCCTGCTGCTGCATCGCGGGCGGGCGGTGGCCGAAGGCGACGTGGCCGACGTCCTCACCGCCGACATAGTGGCGTCGGTGTATGGCGCTCGGGTCAGACTGATCGACACCCCCGACGGTCCCGCCGTCGTGCCGACCCGGCGAGGCCACCTGGCTCCCGTCGACCCAGCCGAACAGGAGGGCTCGTGACCTCACCGACCGAGACCCCGAACGAGAGCTCCCCGACCGAGACCCCGCCCGAGGCGGGACCGTCGATCGAGGGCCTGCGCCCGGCCCGATCGTTGCTGCTGGTGAACACCGGCGACGGGAAGGGGAAGTCCACGGCCGCCTTCGGCACCCTCATCCGCGCCGTGGCTCGGGGATGGCCCACGGCGGTCGTGCAGTTCCTGAAGTCGGGCGACTGGCACGTCGGGGAGCAGGACGTGGCCGAGCAGCTCGGCGTCGCCTGGCACGCCATCGGTGAGGGCTTCACCTGGGACAGCGACGACCTCTCCGAGGACCAGGCCGTCGCCCAGGAGGCGTGGCGCGTGGCCCGGGAGCTGATCGAAGGGGGTGAGCACCGCCTGGTCGTGCTCGACGAGATCACCTATCCGATCACCTGGGGCTGGATCCCGCTGGCGGAGGTCGTGGCGGTGCTAGGCGGCCGCCCCGATCGCACCAGCGTGATCGTCACAGGACGCGACTGCCCGCCCGAGATCATCGAGGTGGCAGACACCGTCACGGAGATGCGCAAGGTCAAGCACGCCTTCGATGCGGGCATCGTCGCCAAGAAGGGCATCGACTACTGACATATCGACTACTGAAATAGGGTCGCCCGGCCCGACATTTCGCTCCCGACCTAGGGTGCGGCGCATGAGTGACCTCTTGACGACGGCCGACTCGTACTGGAACCAGGGCCTCGATCCGAGCCTGGCCAACCCGGTGAGCCAGCCCACCGGCGAGTGGGCCGAAGTGGCCGACGGCACCATGTTCCTCTCGAGCTTCGCCAACGTCATCACGTTCGACACCGATGACGGCGTGGTCATGATCGACGCCGGTCACCTGTTCGTGGCCGACACCATCCACCAGAAGGTGCGCGAGTGGCGGCCCGACAGCCCGCTGCACACCTGCGTCTACACCCACGGGCACGTGGATCATGTCTTCGCGGTACCGAAGTTCGACGCCGAGGCCGAGTCGAAGGGCTGGCGTCGACCTACCGTGGTCAGCCATCGAGCGGTGCCCGAACGCTTCGACCGCTACGTGCTCACCGCCGGGTACAACGGCGCCATCAATGCCCGGCAGTTCTCCTCGCCGGGCCTCCAGTGGCCGACCGAGTACCGCTACCCCGACGAGACCTACGACACCGAGCGCCAGGTGGCGGTGGGTGATCTCACGCTCGAGCTGCGTCACGACCGCGGCGAGACCGACGACCACACCTGGGTGTTCGATCCCGCCACCAGGGTCCTCTGCACCGGCGACCTGTTCATCTGGTGCGTGCCCAACGCGGGCAATCCGCAGAAGGTTCCCCGCTACTGCCGCGACTGGTACCTCGCCCTGCGGGAGATGGCCACCCTCGACCCCGAGATCCTGCTGCCCGGCCACGGCGTCCCCATCGTGGGCGCCGACCGGGTCCGCCAGGCTCTCACCGAGACGGCCGAGCTGCTGGAGTCCATCCACGACCAGACGGTGGCCATCATGAACACCGGCGCCCCGCTCAACGACGTCATCCACGGCGTGACCGTCCCCGCCCACCTGCTCGAGCGGCCCTACCTCACTCCGATCTACGACGATCCCGAGTTCATCATCCGCAACATCTGGCGTCTCTACGGCGGCTGGCACGACGGCATCGCATCAGGACTCAAACCGGCCCGCACCGCGGCGTTGGCCGGCGAGATCGCCGCGCTCGCCGGCGGCGCATCGCATCTTGCCGATCGGGCCGCGGCGCTCGCCGGCGACGATGCCACCGACCACGACCTGCGACTGGCCGGTCACCTGGCCGACCTCGCGGCCCAGGCCGCCCCCGACGACACAGCCGTCCACGCCATCCGGGCGTCGGTGTACCGCCGACGCCAACAGCACGAACCCAGCCTCATGGCGAAAGGGGTGTTCGGCGCCGCCGCTCGCGACAGCGAGCAGATGGTGGACCAGTGACCGACACCGCCACCACAACCGTGCTCGAGGGGCACGCGCTGACCAAGACGTACGGCGAGGGGGCCGGCGAGGTTCGCGCCCTCGTCAGCGTCGACGTCGCCATCGAACGCGGCGAGTTCGTCGCCATCGGTGGCCCATCAGGCAGCGGCAAGTCCACGCTGCTGCATCTTCTGGGCGGCTTGGACGAACCCACGACGGGCACAGTGGTCGTCGACGGGGTCGACCTGGCTTCGCTCGATCCTGCTGGCCGGGCCGAGATCCGCCGGCGACGCCTCGGCTTCGTGTTCCAGTTCTTCAACCTGCTCCCCGCCCTGTCTGCGTGGGAGAACGTGGCGGTCCCCCGCCTCCTCGACGGAGTGCCGCTGAAGGACACCAAGGCCGCCGCCGTCGCGCTGCTGGACCGGGTGGGTCTCGGTGGGCGGGGTGATCACCGCCCATCGGAGCTGTCGGGCGGACAGCTTCAGCGTGTGGCCGTGGCCCGAGCCCTCATCGCTGACCCGGTGCTGATCCTGGCCGACGAGCCCACCGGCAACCTCGACCAAGCATCGGGTGCCGAGGTGATGGCACTGCTGCGAACCGAAGCGGCCGACCAGCGACGCACGCTGGTCATGGTCACCCACGACGACGGCATCGCCGGCGAAGCCGACCGGGTGCTCCACCTAGTCGACGGTCAGCTCACCTGAGCGGGCGGACCCACCCATGAGGACCACCACCATCGGCCTCGCCCGCCTCGCCCTCCGCAACATCGCCTTCCGCCCTGCTCGTTCGATCCTGGTGGCCACCGCCTCCGTGCTGGGGGCGGCGCTGGTGGTGGCAACGGCGGGCGTCCAGACCTCGATGGTGGGCTCCCTCGAACGGCTCGACGAGGTGGCCGGCATCGCTGACATCCAGGTCGTGTCGACCTCCGACGCTGGCATGCCTTTCGACGTGGTCAGCGACCTCGTAAGGGTGGAAGGGGTCACTGCGGTGGCACCGGTCATCCGTTCGGTGGGCGCGGCCAACGGTACGCGTGTGCTCATCCTCGGCGCCGACGAGCGGCTGGCCGCCTTCGCCGCCGCCGATTCGATCTCAGCCGACACCGCCGCGGCGGCGGCCGCCCTGCTGAGCGCGCCGCGCCAGGACGGGGTGGTGCCGGTCGTGGTGGGCCAGCGCCTCGCCCGCAAGCTCGGGATCGGTCCGACCGATGAGCTCACCGTCGCAGGTGGGTCGGCCCGGACAACCGCGCGAGTCGCCGCCACCGTCGACGTCGAGATCAACGCCGGGAACGTCGTCATCGGGCTCCTCGATGAGGCGGCCCAGCTCGCCGGATCTCCGGGCCGGTCCGACGAGATCCTCGTGCAGACCGATGATGGAACCGACGAGTCCGACATGGTTGCGGCGGTCGAATCGGCGGTGGCCCATCGCGGCATCGTCACCACCAGTGGGCTCCAGGTGCAGTCGGTGCAGACCATCATCGCCACCTTCGTCTCCACCTTCGGGCTCGTCGCCCTCATGGGGCTCGCCCTCGGCGGGTTCGTCGTGCATCAGACCGTCCGGCGGGTAGCGGTGGAACGTCGCCGGGAGATGGCCACCCTGCGCGCCATCGGCGGCGAGCCCGGCCCACTGGTGGCGACGTTGGTCTTCGAGCTGACGGCCATCAGCGCCGTCGGGGCCGCGGTGGGCTCGATCGTCGGCCTGGCCCTCGGAGCCCGCGTCGTCGACGCCGTGCCCTTCGCCATCGAGGCCGCGCTGGGCGCCGAGATCACCTTCGTGCCGCCGACGGCCGCCATCGTCGGCGGGTTCGTCCTGGCCACCGGCACGGCGGTGGCCGCCTCGTGGCGTTCGGCTCGGGCTGCGGCACGAGTGTCACCGACCGACGCCATGCGACCGGCAGACGTCCACCATGACGACCAAGGTGCCTCGTTCCGCCCGGTGCTGCTCCTTGCCGCGGTGGTCACCGTTGGCCTCGGAGTGGCCATCACGGTGAGCATCCCTCCGCCCAACCGCAACGCCGGCATGATCTTGGTGGTCGGCGGCACGTTGATGGCGATCCGAGCGCTGCTGGCGCAGATCACCACCGTCGCCGCGGCTGTCGCCTCACGGTTCGGCGCCGCCGGTCCCGTGGCCGCGGAGGCCATCACACGCGCTCCGGACCGGATCTTCACCACCACGGCGTCCATCGCCATCGCCGTGGGGCTCATGGGTGGTTTCCTCGCAGGCATAGAGAACACGCAGCGGGCGGCACGCGACAACGTCGAGGCCCTCTCCGACATCGATCTCCTCCTCGCGACCGCACCACCCAACGAGATTCCCATCGACTTCGTGCTGGCCGATTCAGTCGCCGACGAGATCGCTGCCCACCCCGCCGTCGATTCGGTCGAGCAGGGGCACTTCGCCGCCACATTGGTCGACGGCAAGCGAGTGGTCATCGAAGCGATCGAAGGCGACTCGCCACCCGTGCGCCAGAGCGACCCTGCCGTCCGCGACGCCCTGCTCGCCGGGGAGGGCGTCGTCGTCAGCCGCCAGTTCGACGTGTCGGTAGGGGCGACCGTAGGCGAGCCCCTTCGCCTCATCACGCCGACGGGAGTGCACGAGCCCATCGTGTTGGACGTCGCACCGATCACCGGGTTCCCGGGCGGAAGCCTCTACCTGTCGACCTCGCTGTTCGAGGAGTGGTACGAGCGTGACGGCTTCTCCTTCCTGGGCATCCGCCTCGTCTCCGGCGCTGACGTCGCCTCCGCGCAGGGGGACATCTCGGCCATGGTCGAAGATCCGGCGTTGCCCATCCACCTCATCAGTGGCGACGAGCAGGCTGACGCCTCCGAACAGGTCGTGCTGGACTCGATGTCGCTTGTGCTGGGCGTCACCTGGCTGCTGCTCGCCGGCGCAGCGCTCGTCACCCTCAACACGTTCGTCTTGCTCGTTCTGCAGCGGCGCCGCGAGCTCGGCGTGCTCCGGGCCATCGGGGCCAGCCCTGGCCACGTCCGCACGATGGTGATCGCTGAGGTGGCGGGCACCGTGGCCGGCGGCGCCATCGCCGGGCTGCCCTTCGGTGCCCTGCTCTCCTACCTCACCGGGTTCGTGGTGGGTGGTGCGCTCGGATTCGACGTGCCCTTCCGGGTTCAGCCAGCCGTGGCCGTGCTGTCGGTGCTGGCTGCGGTAGCGGTGGCGGTCGCCGGATCCATCGTGCCAGCCCGCCGGGCGGCGCGGGTGCCCGTGGTGGAGGCGATCGGTTACGAGTGAGCGGCCGCGGGCTCCTCGGAGTCGGGGTAGAACCGGTAGAGGTTCTCGATGATGTCGACCATGCCCTCGGATGTGGCCCCGGCCTCGAGCTCGACGGTGACCATGTTCATGTAGCAGTGCACCGCCGCGGCGCGGCCGGTGGCGAAGAGGCGGCGGGCCAGCTCGTCGGGCGGGCGGTCACCGGTCACCGGCCGATCGGCCGTGTAGTGCTCGTGGCCCATGCCGGTGAGGCTCCGGTTGAGATCGAAGCGGACCATGCCTCCGTGGGCACCCGGCTTCTCGTTGACTGCGATCGGCTGACCCATCGGGGCGGCAGCGTAGCCGTCCCCCACCCATCCCCGCCCGCTCCAGATGGCGTCTCTAACGTCGGAGCGATGCCGCTCGACGAGCAGACCACGCCCGTGCCATGGCGCACCATCGCGGCGGTGATCGGCGCCGTCCTGGCCACCCTGATCGCCATCACCGCGCTCCGCCAGGTCGGCAGGGTCATCTCGTGGCTGCTCGTGGCCGCGTTCTTCGCCGTCATCCTCACACCGGCGGTCGACTGGATGGAGCAGAAGGCCAAGATCCGGCGCGGCCTCAGCGCCGTCATCGTGTTCCTCCTCGGCGTGGCCGCCGTGGCGGGAATGCTCTACACGTTCGTCCGGCCCATCGTGGACCAGGTCGGCCAGTTCGTCGACGACCTGCCCGAGTTCGTCGACGACGCCAAAGCCGGTGAGGGCACCATCGGCGACCTCGTCGTGCGGTTCAACGTCGACACCTGGATCGAGGACAACCAGGACGATCTCCAGCGCTACGCCTCCGATCTGGCCGGATCAGCCCCGTCCATCCTCGGGCGGGTGTTCAACACCTTCTTCGCGCTCGCCACCATCGTGGTGCTGTCGATCCTCCTGCTGTCCCAAGGGCCCACCGTGGTCGAGGGGCTGTCCAGGCTGGTTCCCCCTCAACATCGCCAACGGGCCCGGCTCATAGGCGACGACATCGCCCGGGCCATGTCGGGATACATGTTGGGCAACTTCCTCATCTCGCTGATCGCGGGCGTGGCGTCCTACGCCTTCTTCCGCATCGCCGGAGTCCCCTACCCCGAGGTGCTGGCGCTGTGGGTCGCGTTCACCGACCTCATCCCCCTGATCGGCGCCACGCTCGGCGCCGTGCCCACCACCGTCTTGGCGTTCCTGCACTCGACCCCCGCCGGCATCGCCGCGATCATCTTCTTCGTCATCTACCAGCAGTTCGAGAACAACGTGCTCCAGGTCACCGTCATGGCTCGCACCGTCGACGTCAACCCGCTCACCGTCCTCATCAGCGTGCTGGTGGGGATAGACCTGTTCGGCTACGTGGGAGCGCTGCTGGCCATCCCGGCGGCCGGTGCCATCCAGGCCGTGCTCGTCGACCTGTTCGAGTGGGACGGCAACCGTCTGACCTTCCGGCCATCACCCGACGCCGTCAGGCGCCGGCAGCCACCGGGTGCTGATGATCAGCAGGTGACCACCGGTTGACCGCTCGCCACGCCAGCGTGGCCAGCACCAGCGAAACCAGGGCCAGCACCGCGTGCACGACCTTGAACGCGGTGCCGTGCTCGGGATCGACGCCGATGGCGACTGCTCGGGGCACCCACACCAGGACGGTGGCGACGACCGTGGCGCGGGTGACGGGGCGAGCGAGTCGCGATGCTGTCCACCACGCCACACCCACCGCCGCGCTGAGCAGCAGCAGGTAGGCAGCCAAGCCGGCCCGGATGACCAGCGCGGAGCCGCTCAGGTCATCACCGGAGATGTTTCGCAGGCGGGTTGCCCACACGAACGCCCCGAAGGCGGCGAAGGCACCGACGGTCCAGTGTGCTCTCGAAGCCGGTGCGCTTGAACTCATGGATGGCGACGGTAGCGCGCTAGTTTGCACAACCCATGGCTGCCGACATCACCCTCGACGACTTCACCACCGAGGCCCGGGCCTTCCTCGACGCCAACGCCGAGAAGCGTCCCGCCCACAACGCCGACGACGAGTTCGTGTGGGGCCAGGGCGACGACGGCGTCGCCGTACTCGAAGACGTCGACCGCGATGCCGAAGCCAATGCACTGGCCCGCGCCAAGCAGTGGCGGGCCACCCGGTTCGACAACGGGTTCGGCTGGATCCAAGGGCCCCTCGAACTCGGTGGGAGGGGTCTTTCGGCGGCCTACGAACGAGCCTATGGCCAGCTCGAGGCGCAGTACGTCACGCCGGACACGAGCTTCTTCGGCATCGGCCTGGGCATGGTGGCCCCGACCATCGTGGCCCACGCCCAGCCCCACATCGTCGAGCGCTACGTCGCGAAGATGTACCGAGGCGACATCGTGGGGGCCCAGCTGTTCAGCGAGCCCGGGGCCGGGTCCGACCTGGCCGGCCTCCAGATGAGGGCCATTCGTGACGGCGAGGAGTGGGTGGTCACCGGCCAGAAGGTGTGGACCTCGGGCGCCCACTACTCCGACATCGGCGAGATCATCTGCCGGACCGACCCCGACGTGCCGAAGCACAAGGGCCTCACCGGCTTCGTCGTCGACCTGGGCTCTCCCGGCATCGAGATCCGGCCCCTGCGACAGATGACCGGTGGGGCCTCGTTCAACGAGGTGTTCTTCAACGAGGTGCGGGTTCCCGACGACCACCGCCTCGGCGACGTCAACGGCGGCTGGACCGTGGCCCTCACCACCCTGATGAACGAGCGGGCATCCATCGGTGGTGGCGGCATCGGCGGTGGTGGCGGCATCGCATCGGGCACCCGCCTGATGGCCATGCTCAGCGAGTTCGGCAAGGTTGACGACCCGGTGCTGCGCAACCGCTTCGCCGAGGTGTACATCGGCTTCCAGGTGGCCAAGTACACGAACCTGCGGGCCTCGGCGAAGCTCAAGGCCGGTGGGCTTCCCGGCCCCGAGATGTCGATCGGCAAGCTGGCGCTCACCGCCAACCTATGGAACGTCGCCCAGTTCGCGGCCGAGGTCCTCGGACCCCGCATCTGTGCCAACACCGGCGAGTGGGGTACCTACTCGTGGAACGGCATGCTGCTGGGCGTCCCGGGGCTTCGCATCGCCGGCGGCACCGACGAGGTGATGCGCAACATCATCGGCGAGCGGGTGCTCGGCCTTCCCAAGGAGCCCGACATCTCCAAGAACCAGCCGTTCCGCGACGTCCTGGTGGGAACCCAGCGCTCAGAGGGCTGAGGGCGGGGCCGTCAGGCCGCGTCGAACAACGTGCCCTGC
The DNA here is from genome assembly GCA_036397895.1 of Acidimicrobiales bacterium. Taxonomy (GTDB): domain Bacteria; phylum Actinomycetota; class Acidimicrobiia; order Acidimicrobiales; family DASWIA01; genus DASWIA01. Next base: position 17,874 of record DASWIA010000059.1, read on the forward strand.
AACCCGCGGGGCACGATGCGTTCGCATCCACTCCAGGGCAGGTGGTCCATGAACACCCAGGAGCGGCGGTGGATGGCACTCGGGCCGTGGGCGGCGAGGGCCGCCTTGTGGCGAGCGCACGGGTAGCCCTTGTTGTCGTCGAAGGCGTAGGCGGGGAAGTGGGGCGCCTCGGCCCGCATGATGCGATCCCGACTGACCTTGGCCAGGATCGACGCCGCGGCCACCGTGAGGCACGTGGCGTCGGCCTTGACCAGAGCGGTCGTGCGGCTGGCGCCGAGGCCGACGAAGTCCCACCTGCCGTCGACGATGACGTGATCGGGCACGCGATCGAGACCGAGCCCGTCGATGGCGCGGCGGGCCGCAAGTCGTTGGGCCTCGCTCATGCCCAGCTCATCGCACTCCTGCTGAGTGGCGTGGCCGACGGCCCAGAGCGCGCACCAGTCGGCGATGCGGTCGAACAGCCGCTCGCGTTCGCGCTCGGTGAGCAGCTTGGAGTCACGCACCCGGTTGACCCGGCGGTCGGTCGGCAGAACAGCCGCACCGACGGTGAGCGGTCCCGCCCAAGCGCCGCGCCCCACCTCGTCGAGCCCCACCACGTACGCCAACCCCTTGGCCCACAGCTCCTTCTCCACCCGCAGCGTCGGAGCCGGGGATCGTCGAGCCATCAACCGCGGATCGTAGGCGGTGACCGATCGTCGGTCGGGTATCAGGCGTCGGTGACGGTTGCGATGTTGTCGGCCTCGTCGGCGTCGACCTCGATGTCGGGATCGAAGAAGGCGTCGACGACGACTGTGGCATCGCTCACTGACAGCGACGCCACGCCGAGTGCCAGGACGTTGGCATCGTTCCACTTGCGAGCGCCGGTGGCGATCTCGGCCGAGTGGCACAGTGCGGCCCGCACTCCTGTCACCTTGTTGGCCGCCATCGAGACCCCGGTGCCGGTCCAGCAGCACACCACCCCGAGCTCGGCATGATGGGCAGCCACCATCTCACCCACCTTGCGCCCCACGTCGGGCCACGGCGCAGGGTCGGCCACCACCTCGACGACGTGGCCCATGCCACGGATGTGGGCGACCACAGCCGAGGTGGTCGTGTTCGACGTGTCGGTTCCGAAGGCGACCCGCATCACGATCACGGTACCCCTCGTAACCTCGGGGGATGGCTCGCCGCGTCGACATCGTCCCCCACACCCATTGGGACCGCGAGTGGTACTCGTCGTTCCAGACGTTTCGCTTGCGTCTGGTCGACCTGATGGACGAGTTCCTTCCGCTGTTGGAGAGCGATCCCGCCTACCGCCACTTCCTCCTCGACGGTCAGATGGCCGTGATCGACGACTACCTCGAGATCCGTCCCGAGGCCGAGGACACCATCCGGCGGCTGGCCGCCAGTGGACGGGTGGCGTTGGGGCCCTGGTATGTCCTCATGGACGAGTTCTTGGTGTCGGGCGAGACCATCATCCGCAACCTCCAGCTCGGGATCGAGCGGGCGGCGGCATTCGCCGGGGCCTCAGACGTGGGCTACCTGCCCGACATGTTCGGCCACGTCGCCCAGATGCCCCAGATCCTGCGCCAGGCCGGGTTCGAGCACACCGCGGTGTGGCGCGGCGTTCCCAGCCACGTCGACCGCACCGCCTTCTGGTGGGAGGCCCCCGACGGCTCCGTGGTCCGGGCCGAGTACATGCCGGTGGGCTATGGGAACGGCGCCGCCATCCCCGACGATGGCGCGGCGCTGGTGGAGCGCATCGCCGCCCACGACAGCGAGCTGAGCCACCTGCTTCCCGACGGCTGGCCGATGTTGTGGATGAACGGCACCGACCACGAGGTACCCCAGCCGTGGCTCGGCCGGGTGGTGACCGAGGCCAACTCCACCCAGGACGACTACGACCTCGTCATCTGCTCGCTGTCCGAGCACGTGCACCTGGCGCCGGCCGAAGAGCTGCCCGAGCACCGGGGCGAGCTCCGATCGGGGGCCCGGGCCAACCTGCTCATGGGTGTCGCCTCCAACCGCGTCGATGTGAAACAGGCCGCAGCGCGCGCCGAGCTCTCACTGGAACGGCTGGCCGAGCCGCTCTGCACGCTGTTCCTTCCCGCCGAGCGCTGGCCCCAGTCGCTGCTCGACGTGGCCTGGAAGGAGATGATCCGCAACAGCGCCCACGACACCATCTGCGCCTGCTCCATCGATGAGGTGTGCGAGGCCGCCATCCATCGCTATGGCGAGGCGCGTGACATCGGGGTCGGCCTGACCAACCGAGCGCTGAAGGCGCTGGCCAGCTCCATCGACACGCCGGGTTGGGTGGTCGTCAACGCTGACGCTCGGCCCCGCAGCGGCGTGGTCGAGATGGTCATCGAGACCGAGGAGCTACCGGTGGGTGCTCAGCTGGTCGAGGAGATCGGGGGGTTCGACCTGGACGTCACGGTGCCCGGTCGTGATCTGGGCACCTACCTCGGCATGCTGCGCAGCCAGCACCTGACCGAGGGCACCTACCTCAACGGCATCGACATCTCCGAACACGACGAAGGGGTCGAGATCGTGCTGCACATCGACTCGAAGATGGTCGACTCCTTCAACGTCGAGGAGGCACGCCGCAAGCTCTACGCCCTCGGCGGCGCTCGCCCCGACACCCCGTTCCACGCCACTGGCACCCAACCCACCGCCGTCCGAGCGCTCGCTCGCGTCACCGACGTGCCCGCCTTCGGCTGGACCATGTGGACGCCGCGACCACTCGACGTCGAGCCAGTGGAGGTGACCCAGCCGGTCGACAGGCCGGTGTTGATGTCCAACGGGTTCACCACCGTGTGCATCGACCCCGACCACGGCACGTTCTCTCTCGACGAGACCGCCGGCATGGTGCGCCTGGTCGATGGCGGTGACCTGGGCGACACCTACAACTACTCCCCACCCGTCACCGATGACCTCGTCGCCATCCCCGAGTCCGAAGAGGTCACCGTCGAGGCCAGTGGTCCGGTGGTGGGCCGGATCCGGGTGCTCCGCACCTACCACTGGCCCACCCACTGCGACCCCGCGGAGGGGGGTCGGCGGGTGGGCACCGTCACCGTGGGCGTCGACACCGTCATCGAGCTGCACGCCGGCGAGCGGTTCGTCCGGGTAGCGGTGGAGCTCGACAACCACAGCCGCGACCACCGCCTCCGAGCGCACTTCCCCTTGCCCCAGCGGGCCGATCACAGCCGGGCCGAGTGCGCGTTCGCGGTGGTGCAGCGTGGCCTCGAAGCCGAAGGCGGGCCGACCGAGCGAGCGCTGCCAACGTTCCCGTCGCGCCGCTTCGTTTCGGCCGGGGGGCTGACCATCGCCCATGAGGGGTTGGCAGAGTACGAGGTGGTCGACGAGGGACGCGAGCTGGCGCTCACGCTGCTGCGATGCACCGGGATGCTGAGCCGACCCGAGATGGCCTACCGCCCGCTGCCGGCCGGCCCCGACATCGCCATGGAAGGCCCCCAGATGCAGGGCCGTCACACGCTGCGGTTCGCGGTCTCGGCCGATCCCCACATCGATCCCTACGCCATGGCCGCGGACGCCTTCGTGTTCCTCTCCGCCAAGCAGACCGCCGGCGACGGCGACCGCTCACCAACGGGTGCCGCGCTCGACATCGATCCGGGAGCGGCCCAGATCTCATCGCTGCGACGCCACGACGGCGCCGTCGAGCTGCGGGTCTTCAACCCCACCGGAACCGCCACGTCAGTGCGGCTCCGCGGTGCGACCGGTTGGTTGGTCGACCTGCGCGACCGTCCGATCGAGCGGTTCCACGAGGGGATCGATCTCGGTCCCTACGCCATCGCAACGGCCCGCCTCGACGCCTAGCCCGGACCCCCCCCATTGGCTTCCGCATCCATCAGCCCAGGGTGACCGCCTGCTCGGGAGGCGGTGGTGGGGCCAGGAGGGCTTCTCCACCTCGATCGGTGGACGACCAGCCCGGGTCGATGCCGGGAGCTCGGAGGGTGACCTCGCCGGCGGGTGCCGCCGGGTGAGGCGTGAGCTCCCACAGCAGCGCCGGACGCTCGCCGTGCCACCGAAGCGCATAGGACAGTCGCCCATGGTGGGTGGGGGCGTCGTGCACCTCGAGATCGTGCCCGAACCAATCAGGCGGCAGCAGGGTGAGCAGATCGAGGCCCCTCGGCCGATCGCGCACCAACAGGTTGCGCACGAAGGTGAGGTAGTCGGCGGCGGCCCACCCGTGGTGGCCGTCACCCATGCAGCCGCCCCCGAGCTGGGGATGGATGGCCTCGGGCCAGGTGGCGGTCGACGTGGAGGCTTCGGTCATCCACGCCAGGCGGCGCAAGGCGCGAGGATCGCCGGACTCGAGCTCGACAAAGGCCAGCTGGAGGGTGAGGTACGTCCCCAACCCGGTGTGGGAGATGCCCTGGTAGAACGCGTCACCCTGGCAGAACCGCTCGCGGATGACATCGGCCGTCGCCACCACCGATGGGTGATCGGCGGGGAACAGCCCGAGCGGCCAGCAGGCGGCCAACGATCCGATGCACCCAGGGTCGAGCCTGCGCCGGGGTCCGGCCGGCATGGCGTCGGTGCCCAATCGCTCGGCCACCCGCCGCAGGCTCGCCTCGATGTCGCGACCGAACGCAGCCGCATCTTGGCGCACGGCGGCTGCAGCCGCGGACTGGCCCAGCGCCTCGAGCAGCTGCGCGCCGTCGAGCATCCCCTTCCAACCCCAGAAGTCATCCCAGTAGTAGAAGTCGAACGGGCCGAGGTGCTCGGCGGAGATACCCGCCGGCAACAAGCCCTCCATCTCGGGATCCTTGCGGTTTCGCTTCGAGTGGCGCTTCCGCTCGATCCACTGCACGCCACGTGCAACGACCTGGTCGAGCCCTTCGAGCGCGTCGGGATCACCGGTGAGCCGCCAATGCTCGGCCAGTGCATGCAGCGCGGCTCCGTTGCTGTCCCACTCCTGGCGCTGGGAAAGGAAGTAGCCGTCGACCCGCTGGCGATCGGGCCACGTGGCCAGCACCTGGGCCGTCTCGGCGTGAAAACCCCAACGATCCATCGCTCCAAGCAGATAGGCGGCGTCGCGAAACCAGAAGCGGTGGTAGGTGAGCGGGCCGGGCGTGACCTCGTCGCCGTCGTGGTACAACAGCATGAAGCACCGGTTGGCCTCGACCGTCTCGGCCAAACGGCCGGCCGGGAGCACCACCCGCATGCCCCGGTCGGTCTGAGCCAGCCATCCCTTGACCACCTCGTCGGAGGAGACCAGATCTCTCGAGGTGTCCGCGGAGGACAGGCGGCGCGCGATGGCGTGGCGCCGCCGGGTGCGTCGATCGGGCCGCAGCGGCATGGCAAAGCGGAGGGTGGTGTGATGCGGGAGCGGGAAGAGGAACGCAGCCTGGGCCAGCCCGGCGTCGCAGCGAAGATCGGAGTGCAGTGTCGTGCCCGCCTCCCCGCGCTCGACCACTCGTGCCGAGTCTCCGTCGTGGAAGGTGGATCCCGTGGCGTGGCGCGGCACTGAGGGAAGGGACAGCGCCGGTCGCCCGTCGACCATGATCGTCGCGCCGTGCTGTTGGATGCGCTCGACGACGGCCAGGCCCTCGGGGTTGTAGGGACGGACGGCGACGGCCAGCGCCACGGGTACGGCACTGCGGTTACTGATCTCGACGACCACCAGCTCCTGGTCGCCTCGCTGGATGACGTAACAACGGTGAACAGCATCGCCACCCGGTATGCGCATGGCCGTCTCGACCACCGGTGTGCTCTCGACCAACCGCTGCCGGACCGCGGGCTCGCGCGACGGGAAGTGCCACCGATCCTCGGCGCCGATCCACCAGTCGAGCGACCAGCCGTCGTACCACGGGGTGACCAGACCCCGAGGGTCGACGACCGCCGACCAGGGGGAGGAGACGTTTCCGAGGCCGGTCCAGTTCCGCGCCGTGATGTTGGTCGGGAAGGGGAGATGACCACGCGGCACGAACGCCGACGACTCGGGATCGATCTGGCGGTGCAGCCAGTAGGGCCACACCCAGTCGACACCGATCTGGGGAGCCGACCGGGTGCGAAGGGCGCGAAACACCGTGCGAGCCCCCACCGGCAGCAGCTCGGTGGGCATCTCGACCTCGACCGCCTCGCCGAGCCGCTGAAACGTCGTCAGGTGACGGACGATGTCGTCGTCGATTCGGAAGCGACCCGCCAGGCGGCGGAGCGCCCACGAACGCAGGCCCACTATGGGTCGATGCCCTCGAGCTCGTACCCAGCCTCGCGCTCGAGCAGCGAACCCATGGCGTCGACGACAGTCCGTTGGCCATCGAGCACGGCAACGACCTCGCTGGCGATGGGCATGTCGACGCCGTGGGTGGCCGCGACCTGCAGCACCACGCGCGACGTCTTCACGCCCTCGGCGACCATGTTCATCTCGTCGATGATCTCGTCGAGGGTGCGGCCACGGCCCAGCTGCTCGCCGACATGGCGGTTGCGGCTCTGACGGCTGATGCAGGTGGCGATTAGGTCGCCCATACCGGCCAGCCCGGAGAAGGTGAGCGGCTGGCCGCCCATGGCCACGCCCAGACGCGACAGCTCGGCGAGACCACGAGTGATGAGAGCCGAGCGGGTGTTGTCGCCGAGGTCCATTCCGTCGACCATCCCGGCGGCCAGAGCCATCACGTTCTTCAACGCTCCCGCCACCTCGCAACCCACGACGTCGTCATTGGTGTACACCCGGAATCGACCGGTGCTGAAGATCCTCTGGAGCTCGCCGGCGATGCGGCTGTCGGCCATTGCCACCACCGCCAGTGCGGGCTGGCCGGCCATGATCTCCTTGGCCAGGTTGGGTCCCGTGAGCACCCCTGCCGGGTGACCGGGCATCACCTCACCGATCACCTCTGTCATCCGCAGCCTCGTTCCCTGCTCGAGACCTTTGGTGAGGCTGAGCACGGGGACCCAGGCCCGGGTGTGCTCGGCTACCTGGACCAGCACGTCACGGAAGCCGTGGCTGGGAACACCCATGACCACGACGTCGGCGGTGTCCACCACCGCGGCGAGATCTGACGAGGAGGCCAAGCTCTCGGGGAGCACGAAGTCGGGCAAGTAGGCGCGGTTGACGTGCTTGACGTCGATCTCCTCGGCAAGATCGGCTCGTCGGGCCCACAGCGTGGTCGGCACGTTCTCGGCAGCGATCGATGCCACCGTGGTGCCCCACGAGCCGGCGCCGATGACTGCAACGCGGATGGTCGCCATGGGCCGTCACCCTAGGGGACGACCCTTCGCCGCCCTACACTCATCGGCCCATGGCGCTGCCGATCTACGACCACCTCAGGGACGCTCCGGTGGCGGTCATCGTTCCGATCCGATCGTTCGACGGGTGCAAGCAGCGCCTGGCCCCGGTGCTCTCGGCCGATGAGCGGTCGCGGCTGGTGATGGCCATGGCTGCCCGGGTCCTCGACGCGGCCCGGCCGATGCCGACCGTCGTCGCCACCGCCGACCACGACGTCGTCGATTGGGCCCGGGCTCGCTCGGTCCCGGCGTTGGCGACGGGGGGTGAGTCCCTCGATGCCGATGCGACCGAGGCGATCGACTTCCTGGCTGACCACGGGGTCGGCGCGGCACTGATCGCTCACGCCGATCTCCCGCGTGCCCAGCGTCTCGATCATCTGGTGCGATCTGGGACCGTCGTGCTCGTCCCCGATCGCGCCGAGGACGGGACGAACGTGTGCCTTGTTCCCACTGACGCCGGGTTCCGGTTCGCGTACGGTCCGGGTTCGTTCGCCCGCCACCGGGCCGAGGCGGAGCGCCTGGGACTCGAAGTGGAGATCGTGGTCGACGACGACCTGGCGCTCGATGTCGACGAGCCTGGCCACCTCGCCGCCGCCTCCCACCTCATGCCGTCGGTGACCGCCGGCATCTGATCGTCACACCCCGTGCTTCCCGACGATCTCTCGCCCCATGTCGCCGATGTCGTTCGCCGCTACGACGACACTCCATCGTCGGTGCTCGTGCTCGGCGCTCACCCCGATGATGCCGAGCTCGGGGCCGGAGGCACGGTCGCCCGCTGGTCGTCGGGTGGAAGCGAGGTCCACCTCTGCGTGCTCACCGACGGTTCGAAGGGTTCGTGGGACCCGACCGATGATCCCGCCGATGTCGCTGGGCGGCGCCGCCAGGAACAAGCCGACGCCGCCATCGCGCTCAGGCTGACAGGCGAGATCCACTGGGGACCGTGGGCCGATGGAGAGCTGGTCGCCGATCCGGCGTCGGTCCGCTGGGTCTGCGGGCTGATCCGAATGGTGAGACCCGAGCTGGTGGTTGGACACGACCCATGGCGTCGCTACCGCCTGCATCCCGACCATCGCCATGGCGGGCTGCTGGCTGTCGACGGCGTTGTGGCGGCGCGCGATGCCCACTTCCACCCCGACCAGGATGCACCTCACCGGCCGGAGGCACTGCTGCTGTTCGAGGCCGACGAGCCTGACACTGTGGTACCGCTCGACGATGATTCAGCGCAGCGAAAGATCGACGCGCTGCTGTGCCACCGGAGCCAGTGGCGGTCCACGATGGGGATCGACCACGGCGACGACCCAGCGGTCTCCCGCTGGAACGACCGCGTTCGCGATCGCCTGGCGGCCCACGCCGCCCTCCTCGACTCTCCTGAGGTTCGCCTGGGTGAGTCGTTCCGATGGCTGGCCACCTGATCACCGACGCGACGATGGGGCGGCCGAAGCCGCCCCATCGAGCTCAGGTTCTGTCCGTCAGCGCCGAGCGGCGCGCTTCTTTGCCGGACGCTTCTTGGCTGCGCGCTTCTTGGCTGCGCGCTTCTTTGCCGGACGCTTCTTGGCTGCGCGCTTCTTTGCCGCGCGCTTCTTGGCGGCGCGCTTCTTGGCCGCGCGCTTCTTGGCGGCGCGCTTCTTGGCCGGACGCTTCTTGGCTGCGCGCTTCTTTGCCGCGCGCTTCTTGGCCGGACGCTTCTTCGCGGCGCGCTTCTTCGCTGCTGCCTTTCGCTTAGGGGCGGACCTGCGTGTCGCAGCCGCCTTCTTCCGGACCGGCCGCTTCTTCGCTGCAGCCTTCTTCTTGGCTGGCCGCTTCTTTGCGGCTCTCTTCTTGGCGGGGCTCACAGGCCACCTCCTCGTGTTGAGGTTCTGGGGCATCGAACAACACCCTTTGGCAGACTTCAAGCATTTACACATCGCGCGCGCCACTGGTGGATACCCCCGATGGGACCGCGGTGTTCTCTAGTCTCCGCACCGACAAGTCGTAGAGCTCGCTGGAGGAGCCGTGTCCCAATCAATCACCAGTCGCCTGCCGGCGCGCTTGGTCATGGTCCTCATGGTCGTCGGCCTGATCGCCGCCGCGTGTGGATCCGACGACGACTCGGGCACCGGTTCCGTCGCCACCGACGGGTCACCCCAGTCGTGGGTCGACGCGGTGTGCGGCGCCGGCATCCAGCTGGCGGCGAATCTGGAGCCGGTTGCCGACCGCCTCGCCGAGGAGTTCGCCGACATCGACCCCACCGACTTCTCGTCGTTCGACGAGCTGTTCACCATCCTGTTCAGCGTGCTCGGCGAGTTCGAGGAGCCGTTCACCGACTTCGCAGAGAACGTGAAGTCGTTCGGCCCGCCTGACGTCGAGGGCGGCCAAGAGCTCTACGACGGCATGGTCGCCGGGTTCGATGCCGCAGTGACCGCCTTCGCGACCCTGGCCGCCACCGACCCGTCGGACGGCCTGGCGGCACTCACCGAGGACGATCCGTTTGCGGGCCTCGAGTCACTCGAGAACCTCGACTTCGCTGACGGGCCGCCGGAGCTTACGGCCGCGGCCGAGGCGAGCGAGACCTGTCGAGACGCCGAGCGTGCATTCGATGAGTTCTCGGCCAAGCTCGAGAACCTCGGGCCCGCGCTCTAGCTCTCGGTCACGACGCGGCAGGTGGTGCCGGGGCCACCCCATCAGGCGGCCATGGCGCCATCCCATCCTCGAGCGGGACCTCCAACGATCGAAGGATCCCGGCCACCATCTGCCAGGTACCGATCGACGCGATGAGCTCGATCACGGCCGCGTGGTCACCACCGCATGCCGACACACACCGTTCGAAGGTCGGCGGCGACACCGTCCCGGTGTCGAGCGTCTCATCGGTGGCGGCCAGCACCGCTCGCTCCGCTTCGCCGAAGCCGTCATGAGCGTCCGGCTGACGGCAGCCGACGATGTCGGCTCCGTCGATCTCCATCCAGGTGGCCACTCCCCAGTGCTGGGTCCACTCGTAGACCGAACCGGTGCGCCAACCGAGGCGCATGATCACCAGCTCACGCAGGCGGCGGTCGAGCGTCGAGCCGAAGAGCAGGTGATCGAGCAGGCCGTGCACCGCCTTGGCCACCGGCGGCTGGTGGAGCAGCACCCGGAACACGTTGAGCCGGGCCAGGTAGTCGGGAACACCCACCTCCTCACCTCGGCGCACCGCCTCGGACTCCCCCAGCAACGGGACGCGAGGTTCAACCGGAACGGCTCCGAACTCGGTCACGCTCGGTCTCCTTCGTCGGGTACGAGCACCGCGTGATGAGGCGGTGGATCGCCTTCTCCGGCGATCGCCGCTACCAGCTCGCCGGCTCGTCGAAGCGGTTCGGAACGTCGATCGATCACGCCAAGATCGAGCGAGTGGCTGCCGAGCAGGGCCATGGCCTCGACGTAAGCCGAGTGATCAACACCGAGGGTGCCGTAGACGGTGATCTCCTTGGCCACGAGATCGTCGGGGTGGAATCCCGGGGCGTCGACGGGGCCGCGGGTTCCGGCTACGACGACGCGGCCGGCGGGTGCGGAGAGAGCGATCGCCTGACCGAACGCGGCGGGGGCGCCGGCGGTGACGTCGACGACCACGTCGGCCCTTCGGCCGCCGGTGGCGCCGCGCAGGGCAGCCACCGGATCCTGGTCCACTACATCGACGGCGAGATCCGCGCCCCACGCGCTGGCCGCCTCCAACCGGGGATGATCGCGATCGCCGGCCCCGGTGATCATGATGAGCTCCGCGCCCGCGGCGCGGGCGGCGGCGACTGCGGCGAGACCGCGGAGCCCGGGGCCGAGCACGGCGACGACGTCGCCCGGGCCGGTGCGGGGAACCGTCGCGCCCCACCTGATGCCGGCGCCCAGCGGGTTGAACAACGTTGCCGTGAGCGGATCGAGGCCCGCGGGCACCGGGACCAGCAGCGTCCCGGGGCCCAGGACGTGATGGGTGGCCCAGCCGCCCCACAGCCCGCAGCCGCTCTCGAGCGGCTGGAACCCGTACATGGTGGCCAAGCCGTGCTCCACACACCTCCGCTCATCACCGCGCCGGCACGCCTCGCACACCCGGCATGACCGGAACACCTCGACGGCTACCCGGTCGCCAACCGACACGCCCCAGCTGGTGGCGGCGTCGGGCCCGATGGACACGATGCGACCGATCGTCTCATGGCCGGGGACCAAGGCGTAGCCCGGAAACAGCATCCCGCTCCACAGCTCGTGGTCGGTGCCACACAACCCGCAGGCTTCGACCTCGAGCACCGCTTCGTCGTCGGCGGGTTCGGGAACCGGAACGGCGACCAGCTCGATCTGGCGAGGCGCCCGCAGCACGGCCGCCGTCGCCGAGATCGGTGCCACGCCGTCAGCGCCTCAGGCCGCGGATGCTGCGGCCAGGTCGGCGTCGCGAGCGGCGACGCGCCGAACGAAGTCCTGACCCTGGGGATGTCGCTGCAGCGTCCGGAGCTGAGTGACGGGGCGGGGCAGCATCCACGAGTGGCCTCCGGCGATCCACACCACCGGCTCGCCGACGATGTCGGAGAAGTCGAGCGCCGTGCCCCTCGGCACCAGACGATCGGACCGACCCCACATGGGAAGGATCGGGATGTCCGTGCTGCTGACGGCCAGGATGACGGGGTCGAGGTTCTCGTAAAACAACATGGCCGCCACCGGGAACGTGTCGGCCAGCGAATGGATGTTGCGGCGAGCATCGGGGAGAACACCTCGCACGAACGAGCCGAGCCGTCCCCATGCGAGGTCGGGGATGTCTGCCACGGCCCCGGCCACGATCTCCACCATCGAGCCGACATCGGGCGAGATGGGCTCGGTGATCTTGGTCAGAAGCCCGTGCCGGGTCTTCCATGACGAAGGGCCGGCGCCATCGCGATAGATCACACCGAGGCAGCGATCGGGGTGATCGTGAGCGAACTGCATGGCCACCGCGCCACCCATCGAGTGGCCGAGCACCACTGCTCGTTCCACCTCCAGATGGTCGAGCAAGGCAGCCAGGCGGGCGGCGAACGCACTCATCGACAGGTCGGACCACTCGAGCGGTTGACTGCCACCGAACGAGGGGAGGCTGGGATTCACCACCTTCCACCCGAGGCCGCCGGCCAGACGGGCGCTCTCGCGCCAGTACATGCCGCCGCCGGCGAAGAAGCCGTGGATGTTGACGGCCCAGATCGAACGCGAATCGTCGACGGCGGCGTCGATGGCGGCGTTGTCGCTCAGGGCGTATCGCATGGTCAGCCCGTCGTCGGTGAACGAGCCAGGGGCCATGCGCACCCGAAGCTGGTCGGAGAGCCCACTCAAAGGTGGCGGGGCGAGGGTGAGGCGACGGGTCACCACTCAGACCGTCCTCCAGGTAGGGGGTTGTCCAGCGGTGAGCTCGACGGGGCAGCCGACGACGTTGCGGCCGGCCATGGACGCGACGTCGTCAGGGTTGCACGTGGCCACCACGCGCCGGCCGTCGGGCAGAGCCACCACGGCCGGCGCCGAGCTGGCGGAGCCGTGCTTGTCGAACTGAACGCTGACAGCAACGACGGTTCCGGGGCCGCTGGCAGTGGGCAGCACCGGAAGCGCCGACTCGTCGATCGCCGCCTGCTCGGCCGTGGTGTCGGCCAGGCGCCATCCCTCCGGTGATGGGTCGGCACCGACCACGAGGGCGCTGTGCTTGGTGACGAACCAGCCGAGGCCGGTGACCAGGCCCAGTCCCCCCCGCTCCCGAAGGCGCTCGATGGTCGTGGCCAGCGCGTGACCGGCGTAGTTGTTGCCGGCACCCCCGAAGTAGGGCAGCCCGCCGGCCACGGTGAGACCGCGCCGATCGTCGAGGTCGATCCCCCCGGCCTGTGCTCCCATCTGCACCGCGCACGGGAAGCACGAGTAGAGATCGATCAGGCCGATGTCGTCGATGCCGCATCGAGCAGCGTCGAGCGCGCCCCCTAGGGCGGCGGCGATGCCCGGTGTTCGCCCGAGGTCCGGGCGTTCGCACACATGCCAGACGTCGTTGACCGAGGCACCACTCCAGAGGAAGACGGCCTGCCCATCGAGGCCGAGCTCTCGCGCCACCGCCAGCGAGCAGACGACCAGAGCGGCTGCTTGATCGACGACCACCATGGCGTTCATCCGCTTTGTGTACGGCTCGGCGATCAAGCGGTTGGTGCGCGACACGCTGGAGATGTCTTGCGGCGACGCGGGCTCGGGGAACCATGCGTAGGGGTTCTTCGCCGCCACCTCGGTGAAGGGAGCCATGAGCTCGCCGAGCCACTCCCGCTGCTCGGCAAACGTGCGTCCGGCCCGGTGGGCGAGGACGGACTCGAACAGCGGATAGATCTGGGTGGGCACTACCAATCCCGCCGCCATCTCGAGGGGGTGGATGCCGAGACGATCGTCGCCGACCACCACGTCGGGCGGTAGATCCTCGTGGGGCTCGGGTGTCGGTGTCCGTAGCGAGGGCGCCGGCGCGTTCTGGCTCCGCTGGGCTTCGGATCCGGCGATGAGCACGGCATCGATCCGGCCAGCGGCGATGTCGGAAGCGGCGCGTCCCACCAACCATGGTGGTGTGTTGCCCCCGATGGTGGACACCTCGGTGGTGACGTCGTCCAGCCGGAGCCGGCGAGCGAGGCGGCGCGCCGGAGACGGTCCGACGCGAGTCAGGATGTTGACGACCGAGACCCGCCCGATGTGACGGTCGATGCCCGGCGCTTCGCGCAGCGCCGCCACCGATGCTCGCTCGGCGAGGTCGATGGCTCCAACCCGCTCGGCCCGCTCGACGGCCTGACCGACCGCCACGATGACAGGAAGGCGGGATTCATCGACTACCACGAGCCGAGACGCTAGTTGACTCGTCAGTCAACAGTCGGGTCACCGATCCACCGGGCGGGAGGATTCTGGCCGCTTCGCGCAGAATCCACTCACGACAGGATCGGTGTCGGTGTCGATTCGCGAGTACGCGAGGGGTCATATGACGGGGCGATTGCGGGCGGCGACGGTGGTGGCAGTCATGGCGGTGGCGATGGGTGCGGGTACTCCCGCTCCGGTCCAGGCGCAGGCCGACTGCCCGCAGGTCATCTTCATGTTCAGCGGGGTCGAAGGTGGACCGGCCCTCAACATCGGAACCTTCGGATGCGTCATGGGGAACTCGCCTGATGTCCGCGTCTTCACACCAGGCGCCACCGTTGCCAGCGCGGCCACGACGGGCACCGTCGAGGTCGACGAGAGCGGCGAGCGGTTCCTGCTCATCGAGCACATCGACATCGACGAGGCGACGGGCGGCCACACGGTTGTCTCCTCATCGGAGATGCCGCTCACGTTCAACCCCGACAACAGCCGCTGGTCTACCGAGTCGTTCGCCATCGAGGCCGATGCGGTACGGGCATCGGCTGTGTTCACCATCAGCGGGAACCGCCACGAAACCACCTATCGCCACGCTCACACCGACCTGGAGGGGTCACGGTGAGCCGGCGAACGGTGGCTCAGATCGCCGCACTGTCCCTGACCATCTCGGTCATCCCGCTGGTGGCACCCCAGGTGACGGCCCGCGCCGACACCGACCCCGTCACGGTGGCCACGCCCAACATGGAGTGGGTGGCAACGGTCGCCTACGCCACCCGCGAGGGGTACGAGAGTCCCCGATTCGCCGATGACGCGGGCCTCATCCCACTCGACAGCTCGTTCGGCACCGATCTCGAGGTGGCCTCGTGGACGGTGGACCACGACGGCGGGCGAGTCGAGCGCGACTTCGTGGTGGCCGGTTCCTACCGCAACGGGATGCAGCTGATCGACGTCACCGACCCCGAGCAGCCCGTCATCGCTCAGACGTTCGACTGCGGCATCGCCCAGGGAGATGTCCAGATCTTCCAGCGGGTGGTGGACGGCCAGACCCGCACCTACGCCGCCTACGGCCAGGATGACATCTCCGGAGACCGGCTCCTCGACACCGAGTGCTTCCGCCAAGGTCTCGAGCAGGAGGGATACACCGGGTCCGGGACCGAGGGCGATGCCTCCGTGATCGACGCCGAGGGCGGCGTGTCGGGCACGTTCATCTTCGACATCACCGAGCCCTACCACCAGCCCGACAACACCAACCCGGTGCGCGTTGTCGGCTGGGCCCGCTGGCCCACCGGCTCCCACAACACCACCGTCGATCCGACCGGTCGGTACATCTACAACTCGAACCAGGACCTTCTGCCCGCCAACGTGCCCGGCGACGGCAAGAGTGCGTTCCAGATCGAGGTGTTCGACATCGGCGAGCCGGACCCGACCACCGGCAACTTCGACGTAGAGCTGGCCGGCTCGGTCCAACTCGACACCGGGCTCGGACCCCACGACATCACCTTCAACGAGGTAGGCGACCGCGCCTACGTGGCCGCCATCTCCCACACGGTGGTGCTCGATACCTCCGAGCCCGCCCAGCCCGAGGTCATCGGCGTGATCGAGGATCCGGCCATCAGCATCCATCACCAGGCAGACCCGATCCCCGTGCACGACCCGCTGCTCGGTGAGCGGGTGTTCCTCGTCATCAGCGACGAGCTGGCTGGCGTCATCCAGGGTGCCGGGGCCTGCCCGGGGGGTGGGCTCCACGTCTACGACGTCACCGGAGATCTCGAGCGCACCCCGGTGAAGGTGGGCTACTTCGCCATTCCCCAGACCGAGCCGGCCACCCAGTACCACCTGCGGTGCACGGCCCACGTCTTCCGCACCTACGACACCGATGGAGACGGCGGCCACGACGTGATGACCATCGCGTGGTACGGCGCCGGGGTCCGGGTCATCGACCTCAACGGTCTGGCCGGCGCGAGTGTCGGCGCGTCGGGCGTAGGGTCGCTCGGCACCGCCCCCGTAACCGGAATGCGGGAGATCGGTTCGATCTACCTTCCCGAGATCAGCACCGTCGATGCCGACGGCAACCGCATCGTCGAGCAGGACGGGTCCCAGACGTGGTCGGCGAAGGTGCTCGAATGGGAGGACGACGGCTCCGCCTTCATCTTCGCCAACGATCTCGATCGGGGATTCGAGGTCTACCGCTTCGACGGCACCCGACCCTCGGGACCGGGGGGAACCTGGTTGGGGCCCGACGCCGCACTCGAGCTCGCCTCCGAACGGGGTGTGTTGAGCGCTCGCACCGCCGGTGTCCGCTACACCCCGTACTGCGTGGTGCTGCCCCAAGGGGTGGAGGGCTACGAGACCATCTGACGGGCATCGGGGTGGGCGGCGGCGGTGATGGCCCGCTCCCACCCTGTGCGGTCGATGCCGATGGCGGCGAAGCGCTCCTCGGCGTCGTGGCGCGAGGCGACCGCGTCGTCCTGCCGGCCGATGAGGTCGAAGGCGGCAGCGCGAGCCAGGCGAGCCACCGCCATGGCCACGTGATCGCCAGTTGCATCGGCGCGGGCCACGGCCTCATCGCTGAGCCCGACGGCGCCGACGGCATCGTCGAGGTGCGCTCGGGCGACCGACCGCGCCGCGGTGGCCAGCAGGTGGTCGAGGTAGGTGCCCTGGGAACCGAGCTCCTCGGTGATCTCGTTGGCTCCCACGACGTCGCCGGCAGCCATCCGTGCCAGAGCCAGCGGGGCGGCGAGGTAGGCGCGCAGCCCGCCGGTGGACACGTCGCCGGCTGCGGCCTCGAGAACCCGCAGGGCGTCGGTGGCTCGACCGAGCTGGAGCAGGCCCAGACCCACGGTGACCCTGCGCTCACCAGCGATGAGCATGTCGCTGTGTTGCTCGAGCTCGGCGATCTCCTCCGCCATCGGTGCCAGCCGTTCGGTGTCACCAACGAAGGCGGCGAGGCTGGCCCGCAGCCCGAGGGAGAACTGGCTCATGCCCGATGCATCGTCGGCCAGGGCATCGACCTCCTCGGCCGCCGCCCAACCCTCGTCGACGGAGCCCGAGGCGATGAGTGCTCTCGACAGCACGGTGAGGGCCTGGATGCGTCCGTAGCGGTCATCCATCTTGGTGAACTGATCGACGGCCTGGCGCCCTCTGGCTACCGCGTCGAGCGTCGCGCCCCGCCACAGGGCCACCTGGGCGAGCAGCACCATCAGGATGGCCTCCGGCCACCGCTCACCGCGATCGGCAGCTCGCGGGAGCACCTTCATGGCCAGCTCCTCGGCTTCATCCAGCCGGCCCTGCTGGAACCGGACCCAGGCCAGCAGACCGAGCGCCCATCCCTCCCCACCCACGTCGCCCGTCTCCCTGAAGGCGACCGCGGCCTTGTTGAGCCGCTCCTCGGCGAGGTCGGGTTGACCGCTCAGGAAGGCGATCCAGGCCAGGTTCTGGAGGGCCCAGGCCTCGCCCCGCCGCGAGCCGAGCCGGCGGTAGAGCTCCAGTGCCTCACGGATGGGTGGGTCGGCCTCGTCGAGGTGGTTGCGCCGGATGTCGTTGAATCCGAGCGCTCTGAGGGCTGACGCGATGCCGCCAGCGTCGTCAAGCTGACGCCACTCCTCGACCGCCTGGTGGAGGATCCCGGCGGCGCCGTCGCAGTCGCCGGAGGTGCTCACGATCTCCCCGAGGACGGTGCGCGCCCGCGCCGTGTAGTGGGCATCGCCGGCCGCTTCGGCTTCAGCGAGAGCAACGTCGATGTCGGCGCGGGCTTCGTCGATCTGGTGCAGCGACTCGCGGGCGTCCGCCCGACCGATGAGTGCTCGCCAGCGATGGGGTTGAGGGTCCGGCGGCAGCAGCCGCATGACGTGGTCGAGCAGACGGGCCACCACCAACGGTTCGTCCTGGGCATCGGCGCGCACCGCCGCCCGTTCCAAGGCCTTGAGCGCCCGCATCGACACGTCATCGGGGATGGCGTCGACATCTCCCAGCTCGGCAACCAGCTCGGCAGTGGTTCCCCAGTGGTGGGCGAGCTGTTCGAGGTGCTCGTCTTCGCGGTCGGCCTGGCGGGCACGGCGCTCCAGCCACTCGGCGACGGTGCTGTGGCGGGCGGCCCGATCCCGCTTGGTCATGACGGAGTAGGCAACCTCACGGATGAGATCGCTCTTGAACTCGTAGTCGCCACCGTGAAGGACGAGGAGATCGCGGTCGACCAGCTCGCGCACGGCGCCGGTGGGCTCAAAGTCGCCTCGCTCAGAAGCCAGCGCCCCCAGCGCCTCGCGGGGACCGGTCCGGCCGACGACCGCGGCATCCTCGAGCGTGGCCCTCGCTGCGGGGGCCAGCGCGTCGATGCGGGCGGCGACGAGCCCTCGAAGCGTCGCCGGCAGCTCGGTGCTCGCAACCGAGCCCACGAGCTCGCCGTCGTGGTCGCGCAACAGCGCGACCAGCTCCTCGAGGAAGAAGGGGTTCCCCCCGCTGCGCTCCAGCACCTCATCGGCGACCACCGGCGGAAGCTCGGTGCCCAACAGCTCGGCCAGCAGGCACGTGGCCGCCGCCGCCGGCAACGGGTCGAGGTGCAGCTCGATGCTGTTGAAGCGGCCGGCGGCCGGCCGCCAGCGCTCGTCGATCTCGGTTCTGGCCGTGGCCACGGCCACCAGTGGCTCATGCACCATCCGCTCGGCCAGCCGGTCGACCAGCTCGAGGACACGCTCGTCAGCCCAGTGCACGTCGGAGAGAACGACCACGACCGGACGGGTGCGGGCGACCCCGGCCAGGGCCGCGTGCAGGGCAACCACGACGTCGTCACGGATGCGGCTCGGGTCGACCGCCTGCTTGGCCTGCTCGTCGCCCATGAGGAACATGAAGGTGTCGACGATGGGGCCGACCTCGGGCGCATCGGCGGGAAGGTCGAGCGCGCTAGCGGCCGAGGCGCGGCACTTGGCGAGCATCTCGTCGTAGCTGTCGTCGGATGTGATGCCCGCCGCGGTCTGGAGCGCGTCGGCGATGGGGAACCAGGCGTTGGCCTCGCCGTAGGGGACGCACTGGCCTTCGAGGAGGTAGGCATCGTGGAGACGGGCGGCCTCGGCCGCCACCTCCTCGGCCAGCCGGCTCTTTCCGACACCGGCTTCACCGGTGAGCAGGACTACTTGCGCCCGGCGGTGGCTCACAGCCAGATCGAGTGTGGAGCGGAGGATGGCCCGCTCGGCGTCGCGGCCAACGAGTGATGCGCGATGGGTGCGCGGACGGCGCCCGGGCCGGGTGGCAGGACGGATGGCCGTCCACACCGGGACTGGCTCTCCCTTGCCCTTGGCATCAACGGCGGCGTGGTCCTCGTAGACGATGACGCCGGCGGTGGCGGCGTGGGTGGCGGCACCGACCAACACCTCGCCCGGATCGGCGGCCGACTGAAGACGGGACGCGGTGTTCACGACATCGCCCATGGCGGTGTAGTCGTCGCCGGCCCGGATGCCGCCAACAAGCACCTCACCGGTGTTGACGCCGATCCGCATACCGACCTCCTCGCCGAGGTCACCGGCCATGCCGGCCAGGGTCGACTGCATCTGGAGTGCGGCGCGCACCGCCCGTTCAGGGTCGTCCTCGTGGGCGACCGGCGCGCCGAACAGCGCCACGATGGCGTCGCCCACGACCTTGTCGACGCGTCCCCCGAAGGCCACCACATCGGCAGCCAGACGTTCGAAGCATCGCTCGACGAGGTGCTTGACATCCTCCGGATCGCGTCGCTCCGACAGCGCGGTGAAGCCCACGAGATCGCCGAACAGCACGGTGGCCACCCGGCGCTGGTCGGCGACGGACGCCAGCACGTTGCCGCAGGACGGGCAGAAGCGCGCACCGATCGGGACATCGGTCCCACAGGCGGTGCAGTTCACGCCGCCATGGTAGAGGGCAACCGACAAAACGGACCCGCCCATATGACATGGGTCACCGGAAGCTGTCACTGCCCCGGCGTACGATCGGCCATGTGACGATCGTCGTCGCCTCCCCGACTGCTCCTCCCATCCACGGGCTCGACATCGAGACCGACACCGCCACCGGCGGGCTCGATCCCGACCGTTCGCGCATCCTGGCCGCCGCCGTCGCCACCGAAGGCGGCACCATCGTGCTCGATGACCCGTCCGAAACCCGCCTGCTCCGGGGTCTCGATGATCTCATGGCCGAGCTCCCCGCCGGCGTCATCGCCACCTGGTTCGGTTCCGGCTTCGACCTTCCCTATGTGGCCCGGCGGGCCGAGATCTGCAGTGTGGCACTGGGGTTGCGCACCATCGCCGATCCCCGGGCGCCCGGGCGGGTCGCCGGGGCGTGGCACCACCACACCCACCTAGACGCCCATCGCCTGTGGGCCCACGTCCGGACCGCGCTCGGGGTGTCGGCTTCCCTCAAGTCGGTGGCCGGCCACAACGGGCTGCGCGCCGTGGCCGAGGAACCGGCCCGGGTGCACGAGCTGTCGCCGGCCCGGCTTCAGGCCTATGTGGCGAGCGACGCCGAGCTCGCCGCGTCACTGGCCCGCCATCAGTGGTCGCGGGCCCATGTCGCCATCGATGAGCTGATCATCCCACCAAGGCAATAGCCTGCGCCCAGCATGGGCGCACGCATGGACCGAACCGAACGCTGCCTCAACCTCTTGGCCACCCTCCAGCGCGCCGAGATCCCGATGACCCTCACCGAGCTCACCTCCTTCGACGGGTACACCGGAGACAAGGAGAACCGTCGAGTCCAGTTCGAGCGCGACAAGCGCGTGCTCCGCGGCGCCGGCGTCATGATCGAGGTGGCCGATGTCCCGGCCCCCTCGGGCGACCAGATGGTCCAGGCCTACGTGCTGGGCGACACCTACCTACCCGATCTGGACCTCGACGACGACGAGCGCCTGGCCCTGGGCGCAGCGCTGCGAGCAGTGCGGGTCGGTGACGACAACGGAGTCGACCCGGGCGCCCGGCTGGGCGCCGCCGATCCCGAGGACGTGTCGTGGCTCGCCCAGCTCCCCGCCGCCGATGCCCTAGAGCCGATGGCAGCGGCGCGCCAGGCTGCCGCCGCCGTGCGGTTCAGCTACAACGACCGGCATCGCCGCTTCGAGCCGTGGTCGGTGTTCACCCGCGAGGCCTATTGGTATGCGTCCGGGTACGACGTCGACGCCGGCGAACCTCGCACCTACCGGATCGATCGCATCCAGGGACCGGTCACCGATGCGGGCCCGGGCGAGCACCCGCGACCCCAGGGGTTCTCGTCGGGCAATGCCATGCCCGACGACCCGCTGCTGTTGGGAACGGGTACCGCCATCGTGGCCCGGGTTCTGGTCGATGCCGATCACGCCGGACGAGTGGTCCTCGCTCGACCCGACCAGATCGTCGAGGAGCGCGCCGACGGCGCCGTGGTGCTCGAGCTCGAGGTACGCCACCGTGATGCCTTCCGGTCGTGGTTGTTCGGCTATCTCGACCACGCCGAGGTTCTCGCTCCGCCCGAGCTGCGCGACGAGGTCGTCGCCTGGCTCACCCAGATGCTCGAGGCGGCATCATGAGCCGCGGCGCCAGTGCCGACGTCCGGGTGCAGCGAGTCCTGGCCATGCTGCCCTGGATCGCCGAGCGGGCACCCGTCAGCGTCGACGAGATCGCCCGGCGCTTCGATCTGCCGGCCGACCACGTGCACACTGACCTGTCATTGCTGATGTGCTGCGGGGCGGGCCACCGCTACGGCGGCGACATGGTCGACGTGTGGCTCGACGACGGCGCCGTGCACGTCGACCGGCGCGAGCCGCTCGCCCGACCGATCCGGCTGAACACCAGCGATGGGCTGCGGGTGTTGGCAGTGGCCCGCACCATGCTCACCGTGCCGGGGGCCCACACCGCCGCCCTGGCGTCGCTCGTCGACAAGCTGGCCGGTGTCGTCGGGCCCGACGTCGAGGTGGACGCCGAGGGCGCCCCCCACCTGGCGCTCCTCCAAGGTGCGGCGGGCGCTAACCGCTCGGTCGACGTCGCCTACTACTCGGCCAGCAGTGACGAGGTCACGGAACGCCGCATCGATCCCGAGCTGGTGCACCTCACCAACGGGCGGTGGTATGTGGAGGCGTGGGATCACCTGCGTTCCGATCGCCGGCGATTCCGGTTGAGCCGCATCCTCGAGTGCCGCGACACCGATGCAACCTTCGAGCGCCGACCCGACGCACCCTCGGACGCGTCGATCACCTACTCCCCCGCGCCGGACTCCGATCGCGTGGTCCTCGACCTGGCGCCCGCGGGTCGATGGGTTGTCGAGTCGTACCCATGCGAGGTGGAGCACGAGTCGCCCGAAGGGCGAGTGACCGTGGCCCTCGCGATCAGCGGGCGGCCATGGCTCGAACGGTTGCTGCTCCGCCTCGGCAGCGACGTCTCCGTCGTGGATCCCCCCGGTGCCGCCGACGTGGGTGCCGACGTGGCCCGGCGGGTCCTTGCCCGCTACGGCTGATCGGCTGGCGGTGCCGGCGGAGACCAGCGCCGGAGCTCGGCCCACTCTGCCTCGTCGGTGGTGACCGCGTCGTAGGTCGACATCCCCTCGACGGCGAGCGCGGTGCTCGCTCCCACGAACGACGTGTAGTCGGGAGCCGCGGTCCGATCGGCGACACCGCCGACGACGTGGATGAGGACGTCGGCCCCGACCAGCTGCCGCAGCCGTTCGACGGTGACCGTGGTGTAGGTGGCGGGATTGCGCAGCCCCGAGTCGGCGTCCCGGAACGTCCAGTAGGCCATCGGCAGCCATGCATCGTAGATCTCGGCCAGGTCCGCCCACGGGAAGCCAGGCCAGAAGTCGGGGTTCACCTGCTCCATGAGCACCGGTGGGACCACGATGGCCCCCAGGGCGTCGATCCCGACCGTGGCCCGCAGCCGCCGACTGAGCTCGAGCAGGCGGATGCTGCGCACCGCCGGGTCGGGCTCGTCGAAGTTGTCTTCGATGTCGACGGCGATGCCGTCGAAGCGATGCCCGTCGAGCGTCCGGAACCGGTGGATCTGGAGCAGGTGCCCGAGGTCGGCTTCGGTGTCGAGGTGCTTGGGTAGGAACCAGCCGACGACCCGCATCTCGTGCTCGTGCGCTCGACGGAGCAGGTCGCCGGCGATCGCCTCATCGACGAACCCCCCGGGGCTGCGATCGTCGATGCGAGTGACCTGGAGGTAGATGGTGCGGATGCCGCGGGCGGCAAGCACATCGATGGTCGAGGCATCGACGGGCGGGCGACGGCCGGCGGGCTGGTAGGCGGGGCCGTAGTCGAAGGCGTCGATCCACGCCCCGAACCCGCGGTAGACGTCGGCGTCGCGATCGAAGGCGCGGATCACCGTGGTGTCGTCGCTGACGCCGGGAACGAGATCGAGACCCGGAACGTCCGGGAGGCCGACGAGGTCATCCACGATCAGGGCCGCCGCCGTGGTGAGCAGCGCGGCGATCGCCGCGGTGAGCGCGGTGGCGCCCCTCAGCTCGCCGTCGGCCACAGCAGGTCCACGATTCGCCCGGCCAGCCCATCGAGCTCGCGGGCGAGCTGTGCGTGAGTTCTCGAGGTCGAGCCGGTGACGTCGATCAGGTCGTCGAGCTCGGAGCTGCCAGCGAGGTCCGACGTCCGCCGCCCGGCTCCGATGCGTTCGAGCCAGTCGGGGACGGTCTCGTCGGACCGGCGAGCGCCGCGGCCGGTTCCCCGCCGGACCATCTCGCGGACGGTGAAGGTCCGAGGGGTGGCCTCCCGGTCAAGAGCCAACACCAACCGAGCGTGCTCGCGGGTGACTCCCAGGATGAGGTCAGCCGAGAGGTCATCGGAGCTGAGACGGGCAGGAGTGTGGTGAGCGAGATCGACGTCGCGCTCGGCCAGCAACGACACCGCCTCGAGATGGACCTCACCCGATCCGGCCCGGGTTCCCGCCGTGCGGACACGAACCGATCGCCCGGCGTCGTGGGCTCGCCGAACGATCAGACCACCGAGCATCGGGGCTCGGCTCGCGTCGCGTGTGTCCACCACCAACAAGTCGATGGCCCGCAATGTAGGACACGTCGCCGAGCCGTGGCGTCGTACCGGCGCCGGCCACCGTGACACACTGCGGGCACACGCGAGGAGGGACCGTGGACAAGGGAATGGGAATGGCCACAGCCGACAGCCACAGCGGGACCGATGCCATCGCCTGGGCGCGGGGCTCGTTCGATGCCCTGCGCTCGGAAGTGGCGGCCCTCGCCGCGTCCGTCGCTCGCCAGCAGGCCGTGCTCGACCGCGTGGCCCAGATCGACGTCGATGTCGTCGAGCTGGCATCGAACCTCCCCGACCGGCTGGGCGCCGCCATCGCGGCCGCCGTCGAGAGCCGCCAGAAGTCCTTCGTCGCCCAGGTCGACGAGATGGCGACCAGGCTGGAGTCGGTGTCAGCGTCGGTGCGCGAGCAGGCCCGGCACGCGGTCGAGACGCTCGAGAAGGCGATCCGCGACTCGTCCACCGCGGCCCAGACGGCCGCCGACACCGGCAAGCGGATGCACGAGACGTCCCGCTCCACGGCCGAGCAGCTCCTGGGGCTGGAGGAGCTGCTGTCCCGGCTGCCCCACGAGCTGCGGGCCGGCTTGGCGCAGACCAACGAACAGATGTCGACGCTGTCGGACGAGGTGACCTCGGCGATGGCCGAGGTCACGGGCTTCCTCAGCCGCACCGATCGCACGCTGGCCCTCTCCATCGATCAGACCGAGGGAGGGTTGGCGGAGGTGCGGGCCGCGATCAACAGCGTGGAGGAGCGTGTCGGGGCGGCAACGGACATCGCGGAACGCTCAGCGACAGCCGACGACCTCAACACGCTCCGCGAGATCACCGTGAAGGCACGCGATGCGGCGGAAGCGGCGGCGGGCCGCGAGGAGGTGACCCAACTCGCGGACCAGGTCCGCAACGCGTCCGCGGCGCTGGGCACGGTGGCCACGGCCGAGGAGCTGTCGTCGATCGCCACCACCTTGGGGCGCCTCCAGGAGCGCTTGGCCTCGTGGTCTCCGGTCGAGCGGCTCGATCACATCGCGGGATCCATCGCCGAGCTTCAGCAGACCCTCAGCGAGGGCAACGACGGTGTGGCCCCCCTGCGCGAAGCGATCGGACGCATCGCCGACGGCTTGGTGCGGACCGCGTCGAGCGAGGATGTCGAGCGGGTGCGGCTCGAGGCCGACACCGCCCGCCAGCAGCTCGCCACCACCATCGAGACCGCAGTGCGTGACACCATCAGCCGAGCAGGCGTCGACGAGGTTCTCCGAGCCGTCTCCGACCTCGAGCGCCGCCTCGAGGCGGGCGACAGCGGCGGGCGTGTGAACTCGGCCATCGGCGAGCTGGCCGATTCAGTGACCCAGCTCCGATCCGAGATCGAGGCACTTCGACGTCTCCCCGACGCGGTCGATGCATTGCCGCAACGTCTAGCCGAGCCCCTCGCCGCGGTCCCCGACCTCGTGGCGTCGGTCGAACGGCTCGCTGAGTCTGGGGGATCTGGTGATCGACTCGATCGCATCGGCCAGGACCTAGTGGCCGCCATCGAGCGCCAAGAGACGGTCGACGGGCGGGCAGCCCTCGCCGAGCTGGAGGTGCGGTTGGGCGCGCTCACCGAACAGCTCGCCGCCATCGATTCGCTGTCCACGTCCGACCACGTCGATCAACGCGTCGACGAGCTGGTCGAGATGCTCGCGACGCCCATCGAGCTCGACCTCGCTGACGTGGTCGATCGCATCGTCGACGCCGTCGGATCTGGTGGTGGCACGGTCGATCTCACCCCGATCGAGCACCGGCTCGACGCCCTCGCCGAGCGTCTGGAGGTTGTCGCCAAGCTGGCGGCCCGGAGCGCCCGCCCCACCCGCACCGCCCGCAAACCCCAGCAGGCGGACCCTGAGTCCTGATTGCTATCCTGCCGCCCCGCACACGCCCCGTTCGTCTAGCGGCCTAGGACGCCGGCCTCTCACGCCGGTAACACGGGTTCAAATCCCGTACGGGGTACGCAGCCATGAGGCGGGCCAGGCCCCTCAGGAGACCACGAGCCGGGTGGCCATGTCGTCCGCCGAGGGGTTGTCCGCATCCGACGTGTGGGGCGTGCAATACAGGATGTAGGACCCCGCCTGGGCGGGAATCACGATGACCTTCTCACTCCCGGGTCCGATGGCGACGTCGATGCCGAGGTCGTCGACGGTGAAGGTGTGGGCGAACGGATCGTTGTTGCGCACCAAGACGGCGGCTCCACGGGCCACGTCGATCTCGTCGCTCGGAAACTCGAAGTCGCTCAGGCGGATCTCGGCGGCCACGTCGACGCCGTCGGGCACCGACTCGCGACCGGTCACCGTGAGCACCGTCGACACCCCGGCCAGGGTGGCGACGGCCGCGAGGGCGATGACGATCGCCCGGCGCTCGCCACCCTCGACGGCCACCACGGTGTCGCCACGCCGCTGAGCGCGCACGGCGGCGATGCCGGCTCCCAGGCCGAGCAGTGCACCCGGCAGCACCAGCACGCCCGGGACGAAGTCGAACACGCTGGCCGGCTCGGCGAGACCGAAGGCCGTCCAGAACATGGCCATGCCGGCCAGCAGTCCGAGCACGACGCCCGACACGCGCCGTGGCGTCGTCCCCCGCCGGACCAGCTTCGACGCAACTACGGCGGCGGCCGACGTGCCCAGCATGAGTGGAAGCTCATCGCCCACGCTCAGACCCCATCCCACGGCGGCAGCGAGCATGACCAGGGGGCCGGCTGCCGTCATCAGCAGCGCCGTAGCGGCCAGAGCCGACCAGCGGGCCTCGCCGGCTACTTCGATCCGTTCCTCCGTTGCCGTCACCATCAGAGCCTCGATCCGTTTGAACATGTGGGGTCTCCACGATGGTCCCGCGACACAACCCCGGTCGGAACCGTGCAGGCACGTTCTCGGGCAGTGTGGCCAGCCCCACCCGACACGGGGCGGCAGCCCACCCTCGCCATGTCGGGCCACGTCGGGGGCAGCGCCCGCACGACCACCCGACTGCCAGACTGCAGCCCATGGCATTCGGTCAGCAGTCCGGTCCTCCCGCCTCGCACCGTCAGGTCACCCAGCTCCTCCAGCTCCTGAACGAAGCCGGCCACGCCGGCTTCCGTGATGCCCGTGGCCCCATGGGGTTCACCCAACGTCAGGCGGCCGGCAAGTTCACCCGCCATGAGGCAGAGGCGTTCATCGACCAGCTCGAGAACGAGCAGTTCATCGCCGGCCGGCCCGCGGCCGAGCCGGCGGGGCCACCGCCGCGGCTCACGGCTGCTGATCGGAAGGTGGCTGATCTCTCCGATCAGCAGCTCGCGGCCGAGCTCCAGCGCCGAGGCTGGATCGTCGTCGAACCCCACTAGGAGCGTGGGTCATGAAGGTCGTGGTCCGGATCGGTCGAGCGGCGTCGGAGCCCGTGAGCTCCGCCAGCGCAGCAGTGTTCCGCATCGCCTTCGGCGTGGCCATGGTCATCAACACCGCCTTGTACCTGCCGAGGCTGGTGCAGGAGTACTACGTCGACACCACCTTCAGCTTCCCGTACGGATCGCTGACCTTCATCCGCGCCCTCCCGGCGCCGGGGATGCACCTCGTGTACGTCGCCATGGGGGTGACCGGCGCGCTGATCGCCGTGGGCAAGTGGTACCGCCCGGCGGTCGTGTCCTTCTTCGTCCTCACCACCTATGTGTTCCTGATCGACTCCACCTTCTTCCAGAACCACGAGTACCTCATCTCGCTGCTGGCGCTGCTGATGATCTTCCTTCCCCTCGACCGCCGCTGGTCGCTCGACGCCCGAGCCCATCCCTACCGCCGGTCCGACACCATCCCGCGTGGCGTCGTCTGGCTGCTGCGCTTCCAGATCGGTGTGCCGTACTTCTACGGCGGGATCGCCAAGCTCAATGGAGACTGGCTCCTCCGCGCCGAACCGCTGCGGACATGGGTGGGCGCCCGTACCGACGTCGAACCGATGAGCTCCATCCTCGACAACGGTGCCGTGGTCTCGACGATGGCCTACGGCGCGCTGCTCCTCGACCTGGCGGTCGTGTGGTTCTTGCTCCACCCGCGCACCCGCACCGCGGCCTTCGTGGTGGTCACCGCGTTCCACCTCACCAACGCGTGGCTGTTCGGGCTGTTCATCTTTCCCTGGCTGATGATCGCCGCCACCACCATCTTCTTCCCTCCGGACTGGCCCGTCCGCCTCCGTGACCGATGGCTGGCCGACCCCGTCCGTGCGTCACCCACGCCACCACCACCCCCCCGAGCTCGATCCCGACCCGCGCCCCCGTGGCTGATCGGAACCGGATGCGCCCTGTGGATCGCGGTGCAGGTGGCGGTACCACTGCGCCACTACGCCATTTCGGGCAACCCCAGCTGGACGGAGCAGGGCCACCAGTTCGCCTGGCACATGAGGCTCCGCCACAAGGAGGGCAACGTGACCTTCGTGGTCACCAAGGGGCCCGACACCTGGCAGGTCCACCCCCGCGACCACCTGGGGGCCAAGCAGACCCACCGCCTGGCCGGCCATCCCGAGCGCCTGGTGCACTTCGCCCGGCACCTGTCGGATCTCTACGACGGGGCCGAGGTTCGAGCGATGACATCCGTGTCGCTCAACGGCCGCCCACCCCAACCACTCGTCGATCCCGCCGTCGACCTCGCCTCTGTGTCGCTCCCCTGGTGGGGCGCCCCGTGGATCCTCCCCCTCACCGAGCCGCCGCCATAGCTCGGGAGACAGTTGCTCGGGGGGAAGGACTCGAACCCTCAATGACTGGACCAGAACCAGCTGTGTTGCCGATTACACCACCCCCGAATGGGTTCGGTTGAGGGTAGCCGAGTACCCCCGAGGGAAGTCAGTCCGGTACGCGCACCCGCTCGACCACGTCGTCGAGCCGCATCGAGCGTCGGTAGCCGATGAGCCGGCCAACCGACACGGCAACGGTCTCCTTGATGTAGGCGCGGGTTCGGTCGGCCAGGCCGAGCCCGGATCCGGCCGGGCTGATGTGGGCATCGAGGCCCAGCTCGTCGGAGATCCCCGCGAGCCGCAGCGAGTGGTAATCGTCGGACACGAGGATCACGTCACTCACCCCCTCGTCAGCCAAGAAGCGCGCCGTCGCCGCCAGTGACTCCCAGGTGTTGGTGCCGTGCACCTCGCGGCGGATCTGCTCGTCGGTGACTCCACGTTGAAGGAGGTAGTCGGCCGCCACCTGGGCCTCGGTGAACCGGTCGCCCTCCTGGCGGCCACCGGTGACCACGATGACATCGGCCAGCCCCCCCTCGAACAGGTCGAGGGCGTGATCGAGACGGTTGGTGAGGGCAACCGACGGTCGCCCGTCGTATTGGGCGGCTCCCAGCACGACGATGGCCTGCGCGGATCGTGCCTCATCGCGATGGGCGGCCCACCAGACCTGTACGAACACGGTGGCGACGTACAGCACGAGGACAACGGCGAGAGCCATCCCCACACGCAGGGCGATGCGGAGCCAGCGGGGCATGTTGCCAGTCTGACCCCTCGACCTTCCGCCCCCGGGCTCAGCCCGCTTTCAACCGAGTCGGGCCCGGCCGACCGCGACGCGCTTGAGGACCTCATCTCGACCCAGGATCTCGAGTGCTTCGAACAGCGGTGGCCCCACCCGACGACCGGTGACCGACACCCGCACCGGAGCTTGCGCCTTGCCCAACTTGAGGCCATGCCGCTCGCCGACCTCGGCCAGCGTCCGGTGCAAGGCGTCTCTGGTCCAATCGCAGTCGGAGAACGACGCGACCACGGCATCGAGAAGGGTGGCGGCGGGGATGTCCGTGACGGCCTTGACCCAGTCGGCGTCGACGATCTCGACCTCGTCGACGAACAGGAAGTCGACCAGCTCCACCACGTCGGTGAGCAGGTGCGTTCGCTCCTGGACCAGGGGAGCGATCCGAGCGAATCGCGCCGGGTCGAAGCGGTCGGCGAACGACCCGGTGAGATGGGGCGTGACCGCTTCGGTGAACTTCTCGACCGCCAGCATCCGGATGTGCTCGGCGTTGATGTGGGTGAGCTTCTTGACGTCGAAGAACGCGGGCGACTTCGAGACGGCCTCCAGCTCGAACAGCTCGATGATCTCACTCACCGGGCGCACCTCCACCTCGTCGGGCGGTCCCCAACCCAGGAGGGCCAGGTAGTTCACCATCGCCGAGGCCAGGTATCCGCGGTCGCGGTAGTCCGAGACCGACACGTCGTCGCGCCGCTTCGACAGCTTCTTGCGCTGCTCGTTCACCAGCAGCGGCAGATGGGCGTAGACGGGGAGCTCACCGCTGCCGGTGGCCTGCCGGAGCAGGATCCCCTTGGGCGTGGCACTCACCAGATCTTCGCCACGGATGACGTGGGTGATGCCCATGTGCACATCGTCGAGGGCGTTGGCAACCAGGAAGGTGGGGGTGCCGTTCGATCGGCGGATCACGAAATCCTCGAGATCGGCGTTGGCGAAGCTCACCGGGCCGCGAACGACGTCAGACCATCCTGTCGAACCCTCGTCGGGAGTCCGGAACCGCACCACCACTCCGGGACCGTCGTCGAGGCCGCGGTCACGGCAGTGCCCGTCATAGCCAGGTGGCCCGCCACGCGCCTTGGCCCTTGCCTGCACCTCCTCCGTTGTGCAGGAGCAGTGGTAGGCGTGGCCGTCAGCCAACAGCTGAGCTACGGCCTTGCGGTGGACTCCGGCTTGGTCGCTCTGCCGGACCGGCTCCTCGTCCCAGTCGAGCCCGAGCCAGCGAAGCGCGTCGAGGATGCTGTCGATCAGCTCGGGTCGGTTTCGCTCGGTGTCGGTGTCCTCGATGCGCACCAGAAACGAGCCGCCGGAGTGCCGGGCGTAGAGCCAGTTGTAGAGGGCAGCGCGCGCCGAGCCGACATGGAGGTAGCCGGTCGGGGCAGGCGAGAAGCGGACGCGCGGTGAGGTCACAGCCGGAACCTACCGGTCCGGGTCAACGAGCGGCGATGGCTGCCAGCTCGGTGGCCAGCTGGTCGAGGCCGACCCGGCCGATTCCGAGCACCTCGGTGTGCCACGCCAACAGATCGAAGCCGGTGGTCCGCTGGGCTGCCGTACGACCGTCCATCCACACGCGCTCGCCGAGCTTGTAGCCGATGGCCTGGGCAGGAAGACCGAGATAGCGGTCGACTTCTGACGACAGGAAGGCATCGTCGGGACCCCAGTGGCGGGTGAGCACGGCGTGGGCCAGGTCGGGTGTCCACTTCTCCCCGGGTGCCACGCCGATCTCCACGGTGACGTCATGAGGGATGGTGAGCCCGAGGTGCAGACCGATATCGACCACCACGCGCGCCGCCCGAAGGGCCTGGGCGCGCAGGAAGCCGAGCCGGTGAGCGGGGTCGGTGACGAACCCCAGCTCGTCCATCAATCGTTCGGCGTAGAGCGCCCAGCCCTCGGCGTTGGCCGACGACCCGCCGGCCAGCACCTGGTAGCGGGTCAGCTCGTCGGTGCACAGCCGCAGCGTCGCCAGCTGGAGGTGATGGCCCGGGACGCCCTCGTGATAGGCGGTGGTCACCTCACCCCACGTAGGCAGGTGATCACGACCCTCGTAGGGGTACCACGTACGACCGGGTCGGCTGAGATCTTCCGACGGCGGGGAGTAATAGGGCGCCGCTGCGCTTCCGGCTGGTGCCAGCACCACCTCGATGTGACGAATCGCCTCGGGGATGTCGAAGGTGGTGCCGTGGAGCCGGTCGATGGCCTCGTTCTGGAGACCCTGGGCCCACGCTCGGAACGTGTCGGTGTCGCCGTGAGCGGGACCAACGGTCTGAAGATGCTCGTGCACTTCGGGTAGGGACGCGCCGGGCAGGATCTGTCCGGCGGCCTCGGTGGCCTCGGCATCGATGCGAGCCAGCTCTCTCCACGCCCAGTCGTAGGCCTCCTCGACGTCGATGTCGGCATCGAGGACACTTGCCGCGTGCAGGCGGTAGCGATCGCCGCCCACGCCATCGGTGGGGTCGGCGTCGGTTGCGTACGTGCCGCGCAGGTAGTCGGCGAGGCCGGCGTAGGCGCCGGTGGCCTTGGCCGCGGCCTCCTCGAGACGGCGACGGCTGACCTCGTCGAGGTCGGCGGGTGCTTGGCCGGCCAGCGTGGCGAAGTAGGGATCGGACCCGCCCCGTCCGCCGAACACGTCGAACTGGTCGGCGAGGGCCACCGCTTGGCGGCGGGGGCCCACCTCGCCGGTCCGCCGACCCTCCTCCAGAGTCATGCGGTGGGTGTGGAGGCAGTCCGGCACCTGGGTGAGCCGGATGGCGATCCGCTGCCAGTCCTCGGCCGTGGCGCGGGGCATGACGTCGAAGCACTTGCGGGTGAAGTGCCCGGGTGAGAACAGGATGTTGAGATCGCGAGCATCCTCACGGGCGTCGTGCAGGGCGACGCTGCGCTGGAGCTCAGATCGCATCTGGTCGACGGCGCGCTGTTCGGCAGCCGTCTTGATGTCATCGGGTCCGAGCGCATCGAGCTCGGCAATGGTCTTCCTGGCCAGATCGGCCCGGGCGGTGAGACCAGTCGGTGACCAGTCGGTCAGCTCTTCGTCGTGGGCGTGGATCCCCATCATCGTGGCCGCACACGGATGCAGGTTGGCCAGCGTCTCCACGTACAGGTTGCTCAGTTGTCCCACCGTGCTGTCGGCGATTCCAGCCATGGCGACCGACCCTAGGCAACGATCGTCCGGTCGGCACGCAACGGCCGCGGTCTGTCCCCTGGAGCGTGGGGACGCTCAGGCGAAGGTGAGCAGAGAGCGCCAGTCGGCGGAGTGAGCCGACGCGACCTCGACCGGCGGCATTCGCAGTGACGACTCCGAGACGGTGTCGGCTATGGCGCGAACCCGGTGGTAGGCGTGGTGGCCCGCGCCGGCGAACAGACGCTTGCGGGTCTCGACGCACTCGGCGGGCGCCTGATCGAGGTACCCGAACACGCGGAAGGCGACCTCGAGGTCGTGCACCACTGGTGCCCGGCCGAACAACGACGCCCGCTTCAGCGCCACGGCGACACAGCCGGCTTCGACATCGTGACGATCCTCGCCACCGGTGAGGCGCAAGCGGTCGTCGAACAGTCCTACCAGCTTCAGCACGTATCCCTGATCGGGACCCTGGCTCCCCAACACATCACCCGACGGCTGGCGACCGGTGAAGTCGGCAGGGCGATGGGAAGTCCAGTGGCCGGCGGGCGGCGTGGCGTCACGCTCCCGTGGTCGATCCGACAGCTCCTGGGGGATGTACTTGGGTGCGCTCACCGCTCAATCTTGCGTCAGCGACGCCGCCGGCGTCGCACCCAGGTGGACAAGCCCGTAGACAATCGAGTCGTAGAGGGCCTGCCACGATGCCTCGATGATGTTGGTGCTCACACCGATGGTGGACCAGTCGCGGTCGCCGTCGGTGGAGTCGAGCAGGACACGGGTGACCGCCTCGGTGCCCTTGGCCGAATCGAGGATGCGGACCTTGTAGTCGGTGAGGTGCAGTCGCTCGAGCTCGGGGTAGTACGACCCCACGGCGGTGCGGAGGGCCTGGTCCAGCGCGTTGACCGGGCCGTTGCCCTCGCCAATGGCAGCGATGCGCCGACCGGCGACGTGGATCTTGACCGTGGCCTCGGTGACGAACCGCCCATCCTCACGGTCCTCGACGAGCACCCTGAACGACTCCATCTCGAAGAACTCCGGTTCCCAACCGGTGGCCCGGCGCATCAGCAGGTCGAGCGAGCCGTCGGCCGCCTCGAAGTGGAAGCCCTCGTGCTCCAACCGCTTCAGCGTGTCGACCACCTCGTTGAGCGCCTGACCGTCGAGCTCGAGACCCAGCTCGATCGCCTTGAGCCTGAGCGTGGACTTTCCGGCCAGCTCCGATACCACGAAGCGGGTTCCGTTCCCTACCGAGTCCGGATGCACATGCTCGTAGGCGTCGGGACGGCGGGCGATGGCCGACACGTGCAGCCCCGCCTTGTGTGCGAACGCCGACGATCCCACGTAGGGCTGCTGGGGGTTCATCCCCATGTTGACCAGCTCGGCGATGTGGTGGCTGACCGGGGTGAGCCGCTCCATGCGACCGGGCGGGATCGTCTGGACGCCCATCTTCAGTGTGAGGTTGGGGATGATGGTGGAGAGGTTGCAGTTGCCGGTGCGCTCGCCGTAGCCGTTGATGGTGCCCTGCACCTGAGTGGCACCACCCCGCACCCCGGCCAGCGCGTTGGCGACACCGCAGCCACAGTCGTCGTGGAGATGCACGCCGACGGCCACGTCGGAGCCGAAGTGATCGACCACAGCCGACACCGCCCTCTCGACATCGGCGGGCAGCGAACCGCCGTTGGTGTCGCACAGCACCAGATCGGTGGCGCCTCCCATGGCGGCCGCCTCCAACACTCTCAGAGAGAACTCGGGGTTGCGCTGGAACCCGTCGAAGAAGTGCTCGGCGTCGAACATGACCCGCACACCGTGGCCCCGGAGGAACTCGACGCTGTCGGCGACCATCGCTTCACCCTCGTCGAGCGAGACCTGGAGCGCCTCGGTCACGTGGTAGTCCCAGCACTTGCCGACGATGCACACCGTGGATGTGCCGGCCCCGATGAGGTTTCTCAGGGTCGGGTCGTCGTCGACCTTGCCCTTGGGGCGGCGGGTGGAGCCGAACGACACCAGCGTGGAGGTGTCGAGGGTCAGCTCGGTGGTGGCACGCCGGAAGAACTCGTCGTCCTTGGGGTTGGAGCCTGGCCAACCACCCTCGATCCAGTGCACCCCGAGGTGGTCGAGCTGCTCGGCGATGCGCAGCTTGTCGTCGACGGTGAGCGATATGCCCTCGAGCTGGCTGCCGTCGCGCAGGGTCGTGTCGTAGATCTCGACGGAGGAGGGCAGCGGGCGCGTCATCGGACGAACTCGAGCCAGTTCTTGTACCGGTCGATCCTCCCGCGGATGGCGTCGAAGTAGATGGACTGGATCTGCTTGCTGATCGGACCGGGCTTGCCATCGCCGAGGGGACGATCGTCGACCGATGCGATGGGAACGATCTCGGCCGCGGTGCCGGACAGGAACGCCTCATCGGCGGTGTACAAGTCGCTGCGGAGCACGTTGCCGAACTCGGCGGGGATGCCCTCATCGCGGGCGATGTCGAACACCGAGTCCTGGGTGATGCCTTCGAGCGCGCCGGCTGAGGCAGGTGGCGTGGTGATCCTGCCGTCGCGCACGACGAAGAGGTTCTCGCCCGTGCACTCGCTCACGTAACCCTGAGGGCTGAGCAGGATGGCCTCGTCGTAGCCGGCCTTGATGGCCTCCACCTTGGCCATCGACGAGTTGATGTACATGCCGGTGCCCTTGGCCGCGGGGGGCATGGCGTTGGGGCTGTGGCGCTGCCAGCTCGAGATCTTCATGCGCACGCCGTTGGTGACACCCTCATCGCCCAGGTAGGTGCCCCACGGCCACACGGCGATCGACACGTTGACCGGGCACGGCAACGGGTTGAGCCCCATCTCGCCGTAGCCCAGGTAGACCAGCGGGCGGATGTAGCACGAGTCGACCTTGTTGACCCGGACCGTCTCCTTGGTGGCCTCGACGATCTCTTCGACGGTGAACGGGATGTCGATCATGAAGATCTGCGCGGATCTGAAGAGCCGCTCGATGTGATCGGTGAGGCGGAACACCGCTGGACCCTGGTCGGTCGCATAGGCCCGGATGCCCTCGAACACACCGCAGCCGTAGTGCAAGGTGTGGGTGAGCACGTGGATCTTGGCGTCGTCCCAGTCGACGAGCTCGCCGTCCATCCAGATCTTGTCGACAGTGGTCAGTGGCATCGGTCTGTCTCCCTCAGACTCGGCCGGCGAGAAGGTCGCCGATCTCGGTGGTGGAACCGCTCACAGCCTCACCACACGCCTTGTGGATGCGGGTGGCGGCGGCGTCTTCGCCCAGGAACTCCAACATCATCGCCGCGCTGATGACGGCGGCGGTGGGGTTGGCCTTGTTCTGGCCGGCGATGTCGGGGGCCGAGCCGTGCACCGGCTCGAACATGGACGGAGCGGTGCGCTCGGGGTTGAGGTTGCCGCTGGCCGCGAAGCCGATCCCGCCCGACACCGCGCCACCGAGATCGGTGAGGATGTCACCGAAGAGGTTGTCGGTGACGATCACGTCGTATCGCCCAGGGTCCGACACGAAGTAGATGCAGGCCGCATCAACGTGGTTGTAGGCCGTCTCGACATCGCCGAGCTCGGCGGCCACGTCATCGAACGTGCGCTGCCAGAGGTCGCCGGCGAAGGTCAGCACGTTGGTCTTGTGGACCAGCGTGAGGTGCTTGCGGTGCCGTGATGCGGCCAGCTCGAAGGCGTAGCGGATGCACCGCTCGACGCCGCGGCGGGTGTTCACCGAGCCTTGCGTGGCTATCTCGTGTTGTGTGCCCCTGCGCAGAAATCCACCCTCACCGGCGTAGGTGCCCTCGGTGTTCTCGCGGATGACCACCATGTCGACAGGTTTGAAGTCGCTGCCGGCCGGCGGGGTGTAGGTGAACGGCCGCATGTTGACGTAGAGGTCGAGATCGAACCGCATCTTGAGCAGCAGACCACGTTCGATCACACCCGGTGGCACCTCTGGCGTGCCGACAGCACCCAGCAGCAACGCATCGAGGCCGCGCCACTCCTCGACCACGCTGTCGGGCAGGACGGTCCCGTCACGCAGGTACCGGGTGCCGCCGAGGTCGTAATCGACGGTGTCCAGCTCGACACCGGCTGCGGCCACGACCTTGAGCGCTTCGCGCACGACATCAGGTCCGATGCCGTCGCCGCCGATGACGCCGATCTTGTGGCCCACTGGATGCCTGTCTCCTGGGTCGGTCCGCCGGGGCGGATGGTGCGGATGGTGGTGTCGGGTGGAAATGGAAAGCCGCCCACAAAGTGGACGGCCGAACGCGCACACCGGGAGGGATGTGCGCTACGTGATGATGATTACCGAGTGTTGCCGCTGCATCGCCGACAATCGTAGCGGGGGTGACGGCCCGGCGCCCCTCAGATGCCGAGGACGGTGATCTGGATCTCTCCCGCACCTTCGGACCCATAGAAGCCGTCCGAGCGGTAGCGGAACATGACGGTGTAGGTGCCCGGCTCGTCGAAGGTGTGGGTGTAGGTGTCGGTTCGGCGACCGGCGGGGCCGGGTTCGGGCGGGTCCCACTGGCCATAGCGTGCGGGCTGCGGTGGCTCGGACTCGTCGCCACACGTCGGTGGGTCGTTGACGGTGTCGTTGGTGTTGGTGGTTCCGTCACCGAAGTCCCATGAACGGCAGTCGGAGATCGGCGCGTCGGGATCGTCGGCCACGACGTCAAAGGTGACCTCGCTCCCGGCGATCACGGACCCCGGTGCGTCGACTGCCACCGTCAGAGGCTGGTCGGCGGGTGGATCGGGGTCGTAGCGAAAGGGTCCGCACGCCGAGTCGTAGCTGTTCCGGCATCGGGTGTCACTGGAACCTGACCCGCCGGTGGGACCTGCCGCCGGTGCTCCTCCCGCCGAGCCCGAGGGATCGGGCGCGACCCCGTCGGCAACGGTGGTCACAGTCGTTGGCGCCGACGCCTCGAAGGCGTCGGCCGAGCGACCGATTCCCGGCTGCACGTCAGGTGCCTCTCCGGCGCCGGCCGGCGCAGCCACGGTGTCCAGCGGCCCCTCGCGGTCGTCGTCGACGCCGATGACCAATGCCGAGAGACCAACCAGCAGAACCACGGCCGCCGGTGCTCCAGCCTGCAACGCCCGGCGCCGTCGGCGGAGGAAGTCACCCCGCCGGCGAACCTGGTCCAACCGGTCACGACGCGGTGTCGGCATCACGCACCTCCCCCAGCTCGAGATCAGGCCCGAGGCGCTCTCGCAGCGATGCCACTCCCCGGTGCAGGTGGGTCTTGATGGTGCCGACCGACACCCTCAGCGCCGCGGCCACCTCCGCCTCGGGGAGGTCGGTGAGGTAGCGCAAGGCAATGGCCTCGCGCTGGCGTTTGGGCAAGGTACCGAGCGCGGCGACGAGGGCCAGGCGGAGCGCAGCCTCGTCGCTGCGATCGTCGATGCGTATGACTCGGAGCCATGGCACCTTGCGACGGGTCTGGTCGAGGGCCAGGTTCATGGCCACGCGCAGCACCCAGGCGTCGCGATGAGCCAGGTGCTCGATCTCATCCCAACGGCTGTAAGCCCGAGCCAGCGCCTCTGCCGCCGCGTCCTCGGCCCGGGACACATCGCCGAGGATTCGCCGGGCTGACGCGGTGGCGCGCCGGAACAACTCATCGAACGCCTCCTCGAAGCTTCGGTCCTGCGCATCTGACAACCGCCCCATCGATGACATGCCACCACGTGAACGAGCCACGAGCACGATCGGTTGACACCCCATCGGAGAAATTCTTCTCTCCGCGTCAACCAGACCGGCGGTCCGAGACGTTGACGGAGCGTCGTTCGCTACCGATGCCAGCGGGGGTTTCTCAACATGCGCCGCATCCGACACCAACCTGTGCTCGCCGCCGCCATCGCTGTGACATTCGGTCTCGGCCTCTGGGCCGCGCCGGTGGTGCGCGACGGAGATGACCACGTCGGATCTCGGGCGGCTGCCCAGGGCGGAGCCGGAGCCGAAGGCTGGGACGCCACCGCCCCGATGTCGACTCCCACCAACGCGATCGTCGGAGCCTCAGCAACAGCCGGCGAGGACGCCATCGTTCCGGCTGGCTTCGAAGCGCACGACAGCTGTGGCGACGTCGTCGAATCGTTTCGCGCCGCACTGCTCGATGCTGTCGGTCCCTTTGGGCTGCCGGCGCGCCCGTTCGACCGGCTCAACCAGCCAGAGGCCGCCTCGGCGGCATCCGGTCGAGGCGACGCGGCATCATCGCCCGAAGGCTCGACCGGCCAGACCAACACCGTGGTCGACGGCGTCGACGAGGCCGATCTCATCGAGGTCGACGGCGACGTGATGTACGCGTTGGTCGGCGGCGGACGCGTCGTCGACATCGTCGATCTGAGCGGTGACCAGCGGCGCGCGCTGATGGTCACCGATCCCCAGCCAACGACACTGGCCTCGGTGGAGCTGGCCCTGGGGAGGATCGGAACGGGCCTGATGAAGGTGGGCGATCGCCTCGTCGTCTCCGGGACCGACCTGACGGGGACGCTGGACTCCTTCATCGAGATCATCGACGTCACCGATCCCGCTCGGCCTGTCCCCCTCACGGCCCACGAGATGAGCGGGATGTTGGTAGGGACCCGCAGTGCCGCGGGTCAGGTTCAGTTCGTCACCCGTGAGCTGGTGGGTGTTGACCTCCCCTTCGTGCAGCCCGTCGATGCCGGCAACGACGCTGCGTTGACGCTCGCCACCGACGTCAACCGCGCGACCGTCGCCGAAGCCGACCTCGATGACGTGGTTGGACACCACCGGGTCATCGACCTCCGCTCCGGCGACTCACGGCGGCAGGCCTTGGGGGGTTGCCACGACACGCTGGTCGGCGATGCCCGGGCGCCATGGCGAGTGACGGTCGGGGCGATCGATCCGGAATCGCCGGACATCCTCCGGGCGTCGAGCGTGATCGGTGCCGTCGACCGGGTGCTGGTCACCAACGATCAGTCGTTCGTGGTCGGGCTGAATCCCGACCTGTCGAGCACGGTCATCCAGTTCGCGACGCACGCCGATGGCGCACCGCGCCCCGTCGCCTCCGGTCGCATCAGAGGCCAGGTGCGCAACGACTTCGATCTGAACGAGCATGAAGACCGGCTTCGAGTGGTCTCCACCGAGGGAGTCGCCACACACCTCACGGTGCTCGAGCGAGTCGGCGACGATCTGGTCGAGGTGGGCGCCGTCGGTGACATCGCTCCGGGGGAACAGAGCTTTGGCGTCCGCTTCCTCGGTGACTGGGCCTACGTCGTGACCTTCCGGGTGTTCGACCCGCTGCACGTGATCGACCTTCGCGACCCGCGCAACCCGCGCCTGCGGGGCGAGCTCGAGGTCCCCGGTGTGTCGCTCTACCTCCATCCGATCGCCCCCGACCGTCTGCTCGGCATCGGCCGCACTGAGGACTTCCGGGCCGAGGTCTCGGTCTTCGACGTCTCGGACCCCGACCACCCCAAGCGGATCAGCCACCTCGTGCGCGACGGCGGCGGTGGGGCCATCCCACGACCTGACCACCACGCGTACGCCGTGTCGGAGGACGGGCTCGTGACCATCGCTCTGACCGATGGGATCGGATGGGTCGTGCGGTACGCCAACGGTGCACTCACCGAGGTCGGCCAGGTGCACCACGGCAACCATGACCTGACCCCACTCGGGTACATCGAACGGCTGGCACGAACCGACGACATCATCTGGTCGATGAGCCCAGCGGGGCTGATGGGGAGCGCCCTCGATCAGCTCGACGAAGTGGCCTGGCACGAGTGGAGCGTGACGCTCCGGCTCGACGATCCGCCTGAGCGGCCGGCCGAATCGAATCCCTCGGCCTGAGCGACGACCGGTACAATCGTCGGCTCTATGGTCGACACTCAGCATCTCTCCCCGACAGCCCATCAACGTCTCGTCGACGAGCTCGCCGACCTGACCGGTCGCGGACGCATCGAGGTGGCCAAGCGGATCGAAGCAGCGCGCGAGCTCGGTGACCTCAGAGAGAACGGCGACTACCACGCCGCCAAAGAGGACCAAGGGATGATGGAGGCCCGGATCCGCACCATCGAGGCCACCCTCGAGAACTGCGAGATCGTCGAGGCCGATGCCTCCGCCGGAGTCACACCGGGCTGCGTGGTCGAGCTGCGATACGACGGCGACGATGTCACGGAACGGTTCCTGCTCGGCACGATCGAGGAGCGGCACGACGACCTCGACGTGCTCACCCCTGGCTCGGCTCTGGGTCAGGCCCTGCTCGGCCAGAACGAGGGCGCCGTCGTCTCCTATCAGGCACCGACCGGTACCACCCTCAACGTCACGATCGTCGCCGTCGAGGCCTGAGCTGGTCGTGGAAGTCCGGCCGATGAGCGGCGCCGGCTGAGCCGCCAGACTTCCACCGTGCCCGCCCACCTCGTCCCGCCCGGCCGCCCGCTGGACCTGCCCGGCCGCGGCACCACCTGGATCGTCGAGCACGACCCCATCGAGACCAACACCTCATCGGTGACACCCATCCTGTTGCTCCACGGCATCAACGGCGGTTCGGGAATCAACTTCAGTCACCTCTACCCGGCCCTCGCCCACCATCGGGTGATCGCCCTCGATCATCGAGCGCACGGCCGGGGCATCCGCTCACCCGATCCGACCATCACCGAGTGTGCCCACGACGCCGCCGCCGTGCTCGACGCCCTCGACATCGCCGGCGCGGCGGTCGTCGGCTACTCGATGGGCGGCGCCATAGCCCAGGAGATGTGGAGACACCACCCCGGTCACGTGAGTGCCCTGGCGCTGTGGGCGACGGCAGCACGGTTCACCCACGGAGCGCGTCGCCGCCGGAACTACGGCCGGGTTCCGACCGTCGCTCGCCAGATCGACGGTGCGGTACGCGGGCTGGCCGGCATCAGCGCCAAGATCCTTCGGGTCGGGGAGATGAACAAGATGCGGCGCCCCGAGATCGCCTGGGTCAACCACGAGGTGGCACGCCACGACCCCGCAGGCGTCGCGTCGCTCAGCGCAAGCCTGGCGGCGTTCGACTCGCGGAAGTGGGTGGGTGAGATCGACATCCCCACCGCTGTCCTGGTCACGGACCAGGATCGGATCGTGCCACCCGAACGACAGCGTGAGCTCGCTCACCTGATCCCCCACGCGGTGCAGGTGACGTTCTCACGCGCCGGGCACTCCACACCGATGGCGCGTCCTGACCGCGTGGTTCCCGGCGCTGTCGCCGCGTTCGATGCGCTCATCGGACGCCTGACCGCTAGTTGACGACCACCATCGGCCACCGCAGATCGGATCGCCTTCCGACAATCAGGTCGTCTCCGCTCAACTCCCGGATGACGACAGCCGATCCTGACGTTGGAGGGAAGTGATGGACACAGTCCGACGACCACGTCTCCCTACAGGACGCACGGCAGACCTCGACGACCGCGGCGCGCTCTTCTACCGTGAGGTCCACGGGCCTCCTGGCGCGCCCACGCTGGTGCTGCTGCACGGCTGGACCATCACCGCCGACCTGAACTTCCACCCGTTCTACGAACAGCTGGGCCGGCACTTCCGAGTGCTCGCTCCCGATCAACGGGGGCACGGGCGGGGCATCCGCAGCCAGGCCCGGTTCGCGTTGGAGGACTGCGCCGACGACGTCGCCGCGCTGTGCCGGCAGCTCGGCATCGATCGGGCGATCGTGTGCGGGTACAGCATGGGTGGCACGATCGCTCAACTGGCCTGGCGACGTCATCCGGTGCTGGTCGAGGGGCTCGTCCTGTCGGCAACGGCTTCGCGCTTCACCGAGAGCCGCCGCGATCGAGCGATGTTCGCGGCGCTTGGCGGTCTGTCGTACATGGGCCGGCGGCTGCCTGAGCACCTCAAGCAGCGGATCGGGCTCGGGCTGCTCCATCGCCATGACGACAGCGTCGATCCGTGGGTTCTGGAGGAGCTGGCGCGCCACGACTGGGCCCGGGTCGGCGAGGCCGGGATCGCCATCGGCCAATTCGACTCGTCGAGCTGGATCGGGACCATCGATGTCCCGACGTCGGCGATCGTGACGCTGCACGATGACGTGGTCGACCCGATGCGACAGCTGCGCATGAGCCGAACCATCCCCGGTTGCGACCTCACGATCATCGAGGGAGAGCACGCCGTCTGTGCCACCGATCCCGTCCGGTTCGGCGAGATCCTCGAGGGGGCCTGCCGTGACGTCGCCCGTCGCGCCCACGGCCGCACCGCCCATAGGACTCATGCCATCAGCTCCCGCAGTCGTTTCGAGATGCCGCGTCGTTCGCTGCGCGAGCGGATCCTCCACGGACCGCGGGCCGCACTCAGCCGGCGCTGGGGCCGCTTCGACACCGACGCCGCCGCCGCCGCCGACGCCACCTCGGCGGCCGGACCACATCGCGTCGATGCATCGGAGGTCGCCGCGGCCCCGGCTGCCACCGGTGGCAGCTTCAATGTGTGGCGGGTCGCTCCCGGGCCACCCGAGCGGGCCGACCAGCCCACCGACTCCCTGACCGCCACTTCAGCGAACTACGAAGCC
This sequence comes from Acidimicrobiales bacterium, assembly GCA_036397895.1. GTDB lineage: Bacteria > Actinomycetota > Acidimicrobiia > Acidimicrobiales > DASWIA01 > DASWIA01. The sequence goes on from DASWIA010000059.1 coordinate 60,970, forward strand.
GACGACGCCGCATCAGCCTGACCAGCGCGAAAGTCGTGGTGCAAGCAGGGCTGCCCGTGCGATCTCATCAGCAGCCGCGACCACCGCCGGGCCGTAGCGAGGGCCGGGGTTCGTGCTCAGCCGCTCGATCGGCCCGCTCACGCTGACGGCAGCGACGACGCTCCCATCGGCGTCACGAACCGGAGAGCTGACGCTCGCCACGCCGGCCTCCCGTTCGGCAACGCTGGCCACCCAACCGCACTCATCGAGTTCCAGGTCGGCGCCAAGGACCCTGGCTGCCGATCCAACCTCCATCGTCAGACGGGCACCGAGAGGAACGATGGTGCGGAGACCGTGGGGCGACTCCAGGGAGGCGACGCACACCCGGCGGTCGCCGTGGCGGACGAACAGCTGCGTGCTCTCGCCGGTCTCGTCGCGCAATCGCTCGAGGCCAGGCCGGGCCGCGTCGCGAAGTGGAAGCCCGCCGGCCGCCAACCGGCCCAGACGCACCAGCTCCGCTCCGAGGGCAAAGCGGCCCTCGTGGTCTCGCCGGACGAAGCCATGCGCCTCGAGGGCCGATGCCAGCCGGTGGGCCGTGGCCCGGCTCAATCCGGTTGCCTCGACGAGCTCGCCGAGGCTGCGAGGAACCACTTCCAATGCGCCCAGAACGGAAACAGACTTGTCTATAACGCCGACTCCGCTTACAGTTTGTTCCACGATCTGAGATTCTTGTCTTACTATATGAGATTGTCAACGGGAGGAGCGACGGATGAGCGGCCAGACTTTGAGCGACAAGGTGTGGGAGCGTCACGTGGTCCACCACGGCGGCGACGAGCCCGACCTCCTCTTCATCGACCTCCATCTCATCCACGAGGTCACTTCGCCGCAGGCCTTCGACGGCTTGCGCCTCGCTGGCCGAACGGTGCGCCGACCCGACCTCACCCTGGCCACCGCCGACCACAACGTTCCGACCGCCGACATCGACCAGCCGGTGCGCGATCCCATCTCGGCCCGCCAGCTCCGGACGCTCGAGTCGAACTGCGACGAGTTCGGCATCACCATGTACCCGATGGGTCACGCCCTACAGGGCATCGTTCACGTCATCGGCCCCGAGCAGGGGCTCACCCAGCCGGGCATGACCATCGTGTGCGGCGACAGCCACACCTCCACCCATGGCGCCTTCGGATCCATCGCCTTCGGCATCGGAACCTCAGAGGTGGAGCACGTGTTGGCCACCCAGACCCTCCCCCAGCCCCGGCCGAAGCGCATGGCCATCGACGTGGACGGCGAGCTGCCGTTGGGCACCACGGCCAAGGACGTGATCCTCGCCATCATCGGTCGCATCGGCACCGGCGGCGGCGTGGGCCACATCATCGAGTACCGCGGCTCGGTGTTCGGTGCCATGTCGATGGAAGAGCGCATGACCGTGTGCAACATGTCGATCGAAGCCGGAGCCAAGGCCGGCCTCATCGCCCCCGACGAAACCACGTTCTCCTACCTCGAGGGTCGTCCCCGTGCACCGAAGGGAACAGACTGGGAGCGCGCGCTCGACGACTGGCGGGCGCTGGTCACCGACGACGACGCCGAGTTCGACACCACCGTGTCCCTCGAGGCCCCGGCCATTGCACCCCACGTCTCGTGGGGCACCAACCCAGCCCAGGTCGCCCCGCTCGACGGCGTGGTCCCCTCGCCCGACTCCTTTGACGATCCCGCAGAGCGATCAGCCGCGGCCCGAGCGCTGGACTACATGGGCCTCACCCCGGGCACGGCGCTGCGCGACGTAGCCATCGACACCATCTTCGTGGGGTCGTGCACGAACGGTCGCATCGAGGACATGCGAACAGTGGCTGCCATCCTCGACGGCCGCAAGGTGTCCGCCCAGCGTGTCCTCATCGTGCCCGGCAGCCGGGCGGTCAGGGACCAGGCCGAGGTCGAGGGACTCCACGAGATCATCCGGGCGGCAGGTGCCGATTGGCGTGAGCCCGGATGCTCGATGTGTCTGGGCATGAACCCCGACACCTTGGCCCCCGGCGAACGGGCGGCATCCACTTCCAATCGCAACTTCGAGGGTCGCCAGGGCAAAGGCGGGCGCACTCACCTGGTGTCGCCGGCCGTCGCCGCCGCCACCGCGGTAGCCGGCCACCTGGCCACGCCCGCCGACCTGGACTGACCGAGCCCGTACCAAGAGAGGAAGCGAACGATGGAGAAGACCCCGAAGGTCACCGGGCGGGCCGTCCCGCTGGACCGCTCCGACGTCGACACCGACCAGATCATCCCGTCCGACTGGCTCAAGCGGGTGGAGCGCACCGGCTTCGGTGCCGGCCTGTTCGAGGAGTGGCGCGACGATCCGGACTTCGTGCTCAACGATCCGCGCTTCGAGGGCGCGTCGATCCTCATCGCCGGGCCCATGTTCGGCACCGGGTCGTCTCGCGAGCACGCGGTGTGGGCCATCGAGGACTACGGGTTCCGGGCCGTCATCTCGCCCCGCTTCGGGGACATCTTCCGGAACAACTGCGCCAAGGTGGGCGTGGTTCCGGCGCCCGTCGCACCGGAGGTCGGTGAGACGCTGCTGGCCGCCGTCCAAGACGACCCGACGGTGGAGATCACCGTCGATGTGGAGAGTCGCCGAGTGACCTGCGCGGCCGCCGGCGTCGACGCCCCCTTCGAGATGGACGACTTCACCAGGCACCGCTTCCTCGAAGGCCTCGACGACATCGGCCTCTCCCTCCGCTGGGAATCCGAGCTCGAGGCCTATGAGTCGCAGCGTTCTGCCGACCGCCCCTGGCTGCCGACGACTGCCGGGTGACCCCAATGCCGTTGAGCATTGATTCTGAGGGTGGCCGTTGGGTTAGCCGTGACAGCCGCCGGGGTCGGTCTAGCTGAGGTCTAGCTGCGAGCAAATCGGACAAGGGGTTCGTAGTCGTCGCCATCCGCCGCGTAGAGAGCGTCGAGATACTCGCGTCGTGTGTCGCCGTCCTCATCGAGGCGCCCACCCGCCCCCCACGTGAAGGCGGTCTGGCCGATGGATACCAGATACAGATCAGCGACAAGTCGGGTGCAGCGGCCGTTGCCATTCGGGAACGGGTGGACCGCTACGAGGCGGCGATGGATCCGAGCGGCCCGCTCATCATTGGTGAAGGTCCCGTTGTCGTGCCAGCACGCGGCATCGTCCAGCGCCTGCATGGCCCGGGTTGTGATCTGGGAAGGGTCGACGCCAATGTTCGTGGCGCGACGGCGTTGGGTGCCGGCCCACCTCCACACGTCCTCGAACATCCGCCGGTGCAGATCGAACAGGAATGAGTATCGGAGCACGTGCTGGGGACCGTCTCGGCGGGCCTGATCCAGAGCCCAGGGCATGGCCTTGGCGATGTTCTCGTACTCGGCGATGTTGAGGTCTCCGCGAGTCGCCACGAAGCTGGGGATCAGGTCCGCGAGGTCGTCCTCATCGATGGGCGTCGCGCCGTCGGGTTCAGGTCGGATCGTGTGCAGGTTGAACGTCGCTGGCCCGGGCTTCGGTGGCCCTCCGTCTCCCTCAGCGGCGGCGGGACTCAATCCCTACCCCACAGCCGATTGCTCTCGATGATCTGCTGCGCTTGCCTCTGGATCTGGTCAGCTTGTTGGTCGGATGAGACGGCTTGGTCCTCGAGCCGCATCGTGGTCGCCACATAGCCGAGCAACTTGGCCGAGACTCGCCGGGCCTCGCTCTGGACTGTGTGCTCAAGACTGTCGTTCGGAACAAGGGCGTAGACGAGGGTGCAGTCGAGCGCTCGCGCGATCTCGGCCAACTTGCCCACGCTGATCGTCTCGTTGAGCTCAGACTTCTCCAGCTTCGTGACTGTTGGAGCAGCCACGCCGAGGCGCGCTGCCAGCGCCTCCTGGCTCATCCCAAGACCCGAGCGGATTGCGCGAATCCATCCCGAGCGGGGGCGGGCATGGATCGGCTTGAGGTTCGCCTCCCTGAACTTCCGATCGAGCTCTCGTCGTGCTTGGAACGCTCTCTCGCTTCGTTTCATAGCCTAGAGGCTAGCATATATCCACTATTTCCAACGCTATAGGCTAGGATTTCTTACAGAAACCATAGCTCATAGGCTAGTAACAGATCCGGTCTGTAGACTTCATGCGACGCGTTCAACCTCGTCAGCCAACGCGCTCCTCTACCTTGTTGACTCGTTAGTCAGTAAGGCCGTCTAGGGTTGAGGCCATGCAGGTTGGCATGCACCTCATCTTCCAGAACCACATGGGCCACCTCGACGACGGCGAGCACGTTCGTCAGGAGCTCGAGCTGGGCCTGATGGCCGAGCCGCTGGGCTTCGACTCCATCTGGGTGGTCGAGCACCACTTCAACAACTACTCGGCCAACCCCGACCCCGCCGACACGCTGTGCTGGCTTGCGGGCCAGACCGAGCGCATCAAGCTGGCCACCGGAGCGTTCATCCTCCCCTGGAACGATCCGTTGCGGGTGGCGGAGAAGATCAGCTTCTTGGACCACATCTCCGGCGGGCGGGCCATCCTCGGCGTCGGTCGCGGCCTCGCCCGTCGCGAGTACGGCGGCTTCGGCGTCGACATGGGTGACAGCCGGGAGCTGTTCGACTCCAGCGGCGAGGCCATCCTCCGGGCCCTCGAGACAGGTTGGTACGAGGGACCGGGACCGTTCGGTCCGCGCGACAAGGTGGAGATCCGCCCCCGTCCGCTGGCCGGGTTCCGCGACCGGCTCTACAGCATCGGCATGTCCCCCGACTCCGCCGAGCAGGCCGGCCGCCTCGGCGCTCGGCTCGCCTCGTTCAGCCAGGCCCCCGACGAGTCCTGGCGCGACGGCCCCCTCGATGTGTACCGCGCCACCTACCGCCAGCACCACGACGGCGAGCCACCGCTACCGATGATCGTCGACCTCATGTACTGCGGCCCGTCTGGTTCCGAGACCGAGGAGCTGGGCCGCAAGCACCTCGCCGAGTACTACGTCTCGGTTGTCAACCACTACGAGATCATGAACGAGCACTTCAAGGATCTGAAGGGCTACGAGACCTACGGCAGCGCGGTGGACTTCCTCAACGACATGGGCCTCGATGCCCAGATCGAGGCCTACACATCGCTCCAAGCCTGGGGAACCCCCGACCAGATCATCGACCGCGTGCAGCGGCGACGGGAGACCGTCGGCGACTACGAGCAGGCCGTAATCTGTCGCTACGGCTCGATGACCTTCGATCAGGTGAAGGCATCGACGTCGCTCTTCGCCGACGAGGTGCTCCCCGCGCTCGCGACTTTCTGAGCGCGCATCGATGGTCGACGCGCCGGTCCCGTCCCCCAGCGGACTCGTGGACCCGGGTTCGTGGGGCGGGTCAGCCCGAGCGGATCTTCGGCAAGACCTCGTCGGCGAACAGCTCGAGGCCCGCCCATGCCATGTCCACCGGTAGACCACCCATGAGTGGGTGGAACAACAACGTGCCGAGATCGCCGCGCTCGTTGGCCAGGTCGACGCACTCCTCGGGAGTGACCACCAGGTACTGACCGCTGGTGCGCAGCTCGGCGGGATCGTCGGTGTCGATGTGCACCTCCGAACGCTGCGGCCCGTTCTGCCACGACGCGTACATCTTCGCCTCGTGCATGGCGTGACGCTGGATGATCGCCCAGTCACGTTCGGGGTCTTCGGCCACGTGCATGAACCCACCGCCACTGTTGGGCAGCATCACCAGCCCGGGGTCACGACCCTCGGCGGCACACGCTTCGGTGTAGATGGTGGCCAGCTCGGGATCACCGATGGCGGGGAAGAAGCCCAGCCCGAGCCTGGCCGCCCGCTCGGCGGCAACCCGTGTGGACCCGCCATAGAACAACAGCGGATGGGGTTGGGTGAGCGGCGTCGGTCGCACGGTAACGGTGGTGCCGTTGTAGGCGAAGGGTTCGCCGGTCCACGCCTGCTGCATGATCCCGATGTGGGACTCGACGAGCTGGCCACGGCCCTTGCGGTCGACGCCGAACATCTCGAACTCCACGTCGCGGTAGCCGATGCCCACCACGTAGCTGACACGCCCCCCTGACAGGTTGTCGAGCACGGCCATGTCCTCGGCCAGCCGTACCGGGTCGTGCAACGGTACGAGCAGTGCCGCCACGTTGATGCCTATGGTCGTGGTCGCGCCGGCGAAGGCGCCGCACATCACCAACGGTGATGGCAGATACCCATCCTCGGCCGAGTGATGCTCGGACACCACCGCCATGTCGAAGCCACGCTCATCGGCCCACTTCACCATCTCGAGCGCGGCCGGGAACTGCTCGGCGTGGGTGGCCCCGAACCCCGGCGCCCGAAAGTCGAATCGCATGACCAGAAGCGGCATGGGTCGCAGGCTAGATGGTCATCCTGGCTCGCTCGCCACCGGTGCCACCGGGCTGGCGTCGTCTACGGAGTGGTGCCAACCGGAGCGCGCTGCTCACCACGGTCGCGCAGGCGAACGATCTTGTTGATGGCATTGAGGATGGCGCGGCCGGAGGCTTCCACGACGTCGGTGGAGAGGCCGCGACCGCTCACCTTCGTGTCGTCCGTCTCGAACTGGATCACCACGTCGCCCAGTGCATCGACGCCCTTGGTCACCGATGACACATGGAACTCGGTGAGGGTGCCGCTGACGCCGGTGGCATCCTTGATGGCAGTGCCGACGGCGTCGATCATGCCGTCGCCTTCGGCCGTGCTCTCCGACTTGACGCCGTCACGGGTGAGCACGACCGTTGCTCGGGGGATGCCGATCGTGCCGCCGTGGACCTCGAGCGACTGGAGCTCGAACACACGCCCCAACGATTGACCGAGCTCCTCGGCCACGATGGCCTCGAGGTCGGCCTCGGTCAGCTCGACCTTCCGGTCGGCCAGCTCCTTGAACCGCGAGAACGCGGAGTTCAACGCGTCGCCCTGGATGTTCAGGCCCATCTTGGCCAGCGTGTCGGAGAAGGCGTGGCGACCGGAGTGCTTGCCGAGCACGATCTTGGATTCACCCTGGCCGACGCTGGCGGGATCCATGATCTCGTAGGTGGTGCGCTCCTCGAGCACGCCGTGCTGGTGGATGCCCGACTCGTGGGCGAACGCATTGCGGCCGACGACCGCCTTGTTGAACTGCACCGGGTAGCCGGTGAGGCGGCTGACCAGGCGCGAGGTACGAGCCAGCTCCTCGGCACGAATGCCGGTGTCGACCCCGCCCAGCACGTCGCTGCGAATGCGGAGGGCCATGACCAGCTCCTCCATGGCCGCGTTGCCGGCCCGCTCCCCCAGCCCATTGATGGTGCACTCAACTTGACGAGCGCCGGCTTCGATTCCGGCGAGGCTGTTGGCCACGGCCAAGCCCAGGTCGTTGTGGCAGTGGGTGGAGATCACATAGTCACCGCTGACCTGGCCACGGATGGAGCGGATGCGCTCGGCGAACTCCGACGGGATGGCGAAGCCGACGGTGTCGGGGATGTTGAGGGTGGTGGCACCGTTGTCGACGGCCACCTGGAGCACCTCGCACATGAAGTCGAAGTCCGACCTCGATGCGTCCTCGGGGCTGAACTCGACGTCATCGGTGAGTTCCTTGGCCCGGGCAACACCGGCCGCGGCCGATTCCTTCACCTGATCGGGCGTCATCTTGAGCTTGTGCTCCATGTGGGTGGGGGACGTGGCGATGAAGACATGTATCCGCGTCTGCTCAGCGTCCTTGATGGCATCCCAGCACCGGTCGACGTCGGCCAGCTGGGTACGGGAGAGACCACAGATGGTGGAACCCACGACCGCGCGGGCCACAGCCTGAACTCCCTCGAAATCACCCTGGGAGGCCACCGGGAAGCCGGCCTCGATCACGTCGACACCGAGGCGGGCGAGCTGCTCGGCGATCTCCAGCTTCTCCCCGAGATCAAGGCTGATCCCGGGGCTCTGCTCACCGTCGCGCAACGTGGTGTCGAAGATGATGACCTGGTCACCCATCGTGAGTTCCTTCCGTGAATGTCGGTGGTTGATGCGTCGGCTGTCGTCCCGAAAACTGAAGAACCTCCCGGCCCGGTGGGCACAGGAGGTTCGACGAACGCCTATGGGGCGTTCGCCTAGGTAAGAAGGAGCAGGCCGAACAGCACGCGATGCATCGCCGTGCAGCATACCGGACCTGCTGAGCCCGTCAACGGCGTTGGGGGCTGTCCGGCTTGTACAGTTCTGGTCCTACGCCGACCAGGGGGGGAAACTCATCCGATGATCCGTCGAAGCTTCCGCATCGGACTGTGGCTCGGTGTGATCGCCAGCGTCGCTTGGTTGATCGCCCGTGTTCGCCGACCCGACGTACCCCAACGCTCCCCCGGTGGCTGGCCACCCATCGACTCGCCGCCCATGCCGCGACGATCCGAGTCGCCCGCCCCCAGCCGTCCCCCGGCCGGACCGCGCTCGACTCGCCCTGACGCTCCCGAACCCCCCAAGGTCATACAGCCAGAGCCAGCCCCAGAGCCCGAGCCAGCCCCAGAGCCCGCGCCAGAGCCCGAAGCAGACGCCGCGACACCCGCCCCGCGGAGCCGCACAGCCAAAGCGGTGTCGTCAGGATCGGCTGCGATGCCAGCGAAGCCGGCGGCCGGCAAGGCCAAGGCCCGGGCCAAGCGCCGTGTGATCTCGGCAACGTCCAAGCGGAAGGCCCGAGCGAAGACCAGGCCGAAGGCGGCACCGGCTGATCGACTGTGGGTGGAGCCCAATGGATCCACCTGTCCGGAGTCTCACCCGATCAAGGCGAAGATGTCGTCGAGGATCTTCCATGTGATCGGGGGGCTCAGCTACGACCGCACCCAGCCCGACCGCTGCTACCAGTCGCCCGAAGCGGCCGAGACCGACGGGCTCCGCCGAGCCAAGCGCTGATCAACACCCGGCGCGGTGCACCTCGATGATCCCGTCGGTACCGGCCAGGACCTCGACCACCTCGTCGGGCACCACATCGTCGGTGGCGGCCACGATCAGCGCCGCCTGCCCGGTCGGTGAACGGCCGAGCGCCAGATCCGAGATGTTCACGCCGGCCTCACCGAGCGCGGCGGTGACGGCCGCCAGCATTCCGGGCCGATCCTCGTTGCGGACGACCAGCATGTTGGGGGCGGGCGGCACCTCGACCTCGTGGTCGTCGACCAGCACCAGACGAGGGTGCAGACGTGTTCCGGTCAGCGTGCCCGCCACCGAGTGACCACCACCGCGAATGGCGATCAGGTTGACGTAGTCGTGGCTGGTGCTTGACGTGGACTGGTTGACCTCGAGACCTCGCTCCGCTGCGATCTGCGGTGCGTTCACGAACGTGACCTGTTCCTCGAGCACTCCACCGAAGAGGCCGCGCAGGGCCGACAACGTGAGGATGCGGGTGTCGTAGTCGGCTATCGGGCCGGTGAAGGTCACGTCGATCGACGCCGGGATGGCGTCGGTCAAGGAACCAAAGAACCGGCCGAGCCGCTCGGCGAGCGGGAGGAACGGCCGAACCGTCTCCGACGCCTCGGCGGCGTCGACGTTGACGGCGTAGGGCACGAACTCGCCGGCGAGCGCCAGCTCCAGCTGCTCGGCGATGGTGATGCCGGCCTTGTCCTGCGCCTCCGCCGTGCTCGCACCGAGGTGCGGAGTGACCACGACATCGGCACGGCCGAAGAGCGGCGACTCGGTCGTGGGCTCGGTGTCGAACACGTCGAGCGCGGCACCGGCGATGATGCCCGCATCGAGCGCTTCAGCCAAGGCAACCTCGTCGACGATGCCGCCCCGCGCCGTGTTGATGATGCGGAGGCCGGGCCTGGCCTTGGCCAGGAGGTCCTTGCCGATCAGGCCGATCGTGTCGGGGGTCTTGGGCAGGTGGATGGTGAGGAAGTCGGATTCGCCCACGAGCTCCTCGAGCGAACGGAGCTCCACCGACATCTGACGGGCCCGGTCGGCGGAGACGAAGGGGTCGAACGCGATGAGCCGCATGCCGAAGGCGAGGCACCGCTGAGCGACGAGCGCCCCCACCCGACCGAGACCGACGACACCCAGCGTCTTGCCATGCAGCTCGACACCGGACCACTTGGACCGCTCCCACTTTCCGGCGGCCAGCGCCGCGTGCGCCTGAGGGATGTTGCGGGCCTGGGCTAGCAACATGGCGACCGTGTGCTCGGCGGCGCTGATGACGTTGCTCTGCGGAGCATTGACGACCATGACACCGCGCTCGGTAGCCGCAGCCACATCGACGTTGTCGAGACCGATGCCGGCGCGGCCAACGACGACGAGGTCGGGTGCGGCAGCCAGCACCTCGGCCGTGATCTGCGTCGCCGACCGGATGATCAGGGCGTTGACCGCGCCGACCGCCTCGAGCAGATCGTCGGCGGTCAGGCCGGTGCGGACCTCGACGTGGTGCCCGGCGGCACGCAGCTGGTCCAGGCCGCGATCGGCGATCTCTTCGGTGACGAGTACTCGGGCCACGCCCTCATCCTGTCAGCGCCCGCGGCGGTCGAGCGATTCGAATGTCACCCCCGACCGACCGATCAGAGATCGTCGATCCTGACGACCTCACATGTGGCGCGCTGGGGGGTCGACTCCGGCAGTAGGAAGCGCCAGAAGATGAGGCCGATCGACCGACCCTCGGTGTCGAGCCAGTTGGGAACCCCGGGGTCGCGTGGTGCAGCCACCACCCGGAACCGCCGTTGATCGTCCAGGAGTAGCTGGGTGTCGTTGAGGCACGTGGTGCGGTGGCGGTAGTCGAGCGTCTGCATGTGGCGGTTCCATAGCATCACGTTGCTGAACGGCCCGTCGGGGAGGATGCCGCCCATCACCAGCGCATCGTCGGGTCCCAGCACGAACGGGGCCATGGCGTACCAGATGTCGACGGCTCCGACCGTGGCCAGGGCTGCGTCGCTGAACCGTGCCGGGGCCGGCAGGAGGTTCGGTTCCCTCGACACGAACGGGATGGGTCCCATCTCCTCGGGTAGGGGTCGGTCCACGGTCTCGGCCCGCACGAACCTCCCGACGGCGCGGAGGCGATCGGCCATCTCCTCGTCGGTGGCGGGCGGGGGCGGCCCGGGATCATGGAGCGGCTCGATGGTGAGCTCGGGACGCACCGAGGGATCGGCCGCCACGTTCACCGGCCGGCTGAAGTAGTGGCGGGTGAGCAGCGACTCGGCCGTGGGCTGGAGCGTGACGTGGTTCGATCCGGGCGTGCCTCGGCCCGGAGGATCGGAGCCGGGACCGAAGGTCAGCTCGTAGCTTCCGTCGGATGCGATGGCCAGGTCGCGATCGTTGACGTCGGCGAGCACGGCCTGCCCGGCACCGCCGGCTGGATCCACGCCGTGGACGGTGAACGACAGGTACGTCTCGCCAATCATGCGGCCTCGCACCCGATAGCAGCCGTCGCCGCGGATGCGGGTCCACTGGTAGAGCGCATCGGCGTTGTCGCCCAGGAACTTCCGCAACGGCGACACGATCGGCGTGAAGACCGGACGGTCGGGGTCGCTGGCCAGGCGGTGTTCGATGGCGCCCGACAGCAGCGACGTCACCAACCCGTAGCCCTCGACCACGTCGAGATCGGTGAACGTCGGATCGCCATGGATGTACCCGTCGGCGACCGCTCGAAGATCGTCGAGGAGCTGATCGAACGCCGCTCGGCTCAACGGTGCGTCAGCCATCGTCGCCTGAGAGCCGAGCCGATGGGCGGAGGCGACCAGAACGCACGGTGTCGACCCAGTCCACTGCCGCGTCAGCAACGGCTTGGAGATCAGTCGGATCGACGGTGCTGTAGCGCTCTCCGGTGGGATCGTAGACATCGAGATTGGTGTGGTACTCGGGGTAGCCCGCGACCGGCCACACCACGGGAACACCCGCCTCGTGGAAGTGCTGCGCGTCGGTGCGCCACCCACCGCTGAACTCGTTCCAACCCGATGACGGTACCGGCAGGCCGAACACCCCGTGCGAGCCGAACGTGGCCACGAACTCCGCCCCGAACGCTCCCGCCGAGGCATAGGGCTCTGGGTGATCGGCCGGATGCGGATCGCTGAAGATGAGCGCCCTCCACGAGAACACCGGGACGCCATGGCTGGCAATGGGACTCTCGGCCTCGTGGCCGTGAACATCGGAAGGTTTCGCCGAAGGCGCATCGAGGTTGACGACACCGAGCAGATCGCTCATGTGCACGCCGATGGTCGAGCCGGGAGTGATCGGTACCACCAACCCTTCGGGCCGGTTCAGGAGCTCGGCGACGTGGCCCGAACCGATCAGTCCCACCTCCTCGGCGTCGAAGAGCGCGACGACCACCCCCACGTCCAGCTCGCCGCTGGCGTGGAGACGGGCAAGGGCCTCGGCGGCGTCGAGAGCCGCGGCATGGCCCGCACCGTTGTCGACCGCGCCCTGGAACCAGGCGTCGGCATGGGCCGTGACAGCGACGTATCCCGCTCCGGGACTGGGTTCGGGAAGCACACCGACGACGTTGCGCACCGTGGCATCGGGGACCCAGGTGCCCCGCGTCCTCAGCAGGACCTCGTGGCCGAGGACCTCGTCGGCCTCGACCGCAGCGACCACGGTTGGGATGGCGGTACGAACCTGCTGGGCGAACACCATGTCGCGCGACGCATCGCCTTGGACCACGACGCCGCTGCCTCCCGCGCCCGCGATCTGATCGATCAACGCCCGCGCGTTCGCGGTGAAGTTGTTCCACTCCGGATCGGCTGCGTCGAACGGCACGAATCCGCAGTGCCCCGAGCCCTCGACATCGGCCGCCGGTACCACCGTGCAGGTGACGCCATCGGCATCGGTGCTGAGGTCCGGCAAGGAGCCGTCGGCCGCTCGCCGACCGAAGGCGGACTCCACGACGAACTCGGTGTCATCGGATCGCCGCAGCAACGGCGCTTCGGTCGCCGCGTAGCTCACCTTCCACTGCTCGTGGCTCGTCTCGGGTCGGACAACGGAGTATCCGGCGTCGCCGAGCACCTCGGCGGACATCTCGGCGACGGCCGCCATCCCACCGGTCCCGAATCGACGGAACTCAGGGGCAGGGCTGAGATCCATGATCCTGGCCAGGTGTCCCGGAGCGTCGACCGGGTCGCCGGCCGCCGTCGGCAGACCGGCGGCTTCTTCCGCCAGATCGAACGGCGTTCCATGTTGGGCGCTGACTTGCCCTGGGGGTACGACCAGGAGGCCGGCCAGAAGCACGCCGATGATGCCGACGCGGGTTCGAACCATGCTGGGTTGCTTCGACACCGGGCGGCTCCACGCCTCCCCGGCGGGTCAGCCGGCCGCGACGAGGGCGGCGATGCGATCGATGCCCTCCTGCACGTTCTCGTCGCTGGTGGCGAACGAGAAGCGGGCATAGCCGGGCGTGCCGAACGCCTCTCCCGGTACGAAGGCGACGTTGGCCTTCTCGAGCACGATCTCGGCCAGCTCGATGGTGGTCTCGGGGGTGCGGCCGGCCAGCGGCTGGCCAAGCAGACCCTTCAGGGACGGGTAGGCGTAGAACGCGCCTTCGGGCATCGGGCAGGTGACGCCGGGGATGGCGTCGAGCAACGCGTGGATCACCTTGCGGCGACGATCGAACGCCGTCCTCATACCGTTCACGTCGTCGAGCGAACCGGAGACGGCAACGAGCGCCGCGGCCTGGGAGACGTTGGCCACGTTCGAGGTGGTGTGGCTCTGGAGGTTGGTGGCGGCATTCGCCACGTCGAGCGGCGCGATCATCCAACCGACCCGCCAACCTGTCATGGCATAGGTCTTGGCCACGCCGTTCACGACGACGGTGCGGTCAGCGAGATCGGGGACCTCGACGGGCATCGAGCTGAACGCATGGTCGTCATAGGTGAGGTGCTCGTAGATCTCATCGGTCACGACCCAGAGGTCGTTGGCCGCCGCCCACTCGCCGATGGCCCTCACCTGAGCTGGTGAGTACACGGCGCCGGTCGGGTTGGATGGGCTGACGAACAGCAGCACCTTCGTACGCCCGGTCCGAGCGGACTCGAGCTGGTCGACGGTCACCTTGTAGCCGCTTGTCTCATCGGCGGTCACCACCACGGGGATACCGCCGGCCAGGGCGATGGACTCCGGATACGTCGTCCAGTACGGGGCCAGCAGGAGTACCTCGTCGCCCGGATCAACGAGAGAGGCGAAGGTGTTGTAGACCGCCTGCTTACCGCCGTTGGTGACGACCACCTGCGACGGCTGGCAGTCGTAGCCGCTGTCCCGTTTGGTCTTGGCCGCGATCGCCTCACGGAGCTCAGGCTGTCCGGCCGCGGGCGTGTAGTGGTGGAAGCGTGTGTTCGTGCAGGCGGCGATGGCCGCCTCCACTATGTGGGCCGGTGTGGCGAAGTCGGGCTCCCCGGCGCCGAATCCGATGACATCGGATCCCGCGGCCCTGAGCGCCTTGGCCTTGGCGTCGACGGCGAGCGTCGCTGACTCGGCGATGGCGCTGATGCGCTGTGAGATGCGGCCCATGGTGGTGCACCCTCCTGGGGGGCGAGGGGTAGAAGTGGGATGAGCGGCTCAGGTGCCGGGTGCGATAGTGACACGCGATGACCTCCGCCCTCCCCCCGATTCCGATCCCTGCCCACCTGCTCCCGGCCGACGGACGCTTCGGCAGCGGACCTTCGAAGGTCCGTCAGGCCCAGGCCGACGCGGTGGCCCGAGCCGGCTCCAGCCTGCTGGGCACCAGCCACCGCCAGGATCCGGTGCGCGATCTGGTCGGCTCGGTCCGGTCCCGCCTCACAGACTTGTTCACCCTGCCCGATGGCTGGGAGATCCTGCTGGGCAACGGCGGAACCACCGTCCTGTGGGACGCGGCCTCCTTCGGATTGATCGAACGGCGTAGCCAGCACCTTTCGTTCGGCGAGTTCTCCTCGAAGTTCGCGGCCGTCACCGCGGCCGCACCGCACCTCGACGATCCGTCGGTCATCAGCGCCGATCCGGGGAGCGCGCCCGACGGAGGCCTCGCCGACCCTGACATCGACGCGTACTGCCTCACCCACAACGAGACGTCGACGGGCGTGGCCGTGTCGTTGGCGCGGCCCGACGGTGCGACCAGCGATCAGCTGGTCCTCGTCGACGCCACGTCGGCGGCCGGGGGAATCCCATGGGACCCCGCCGAGGTCGACGTGTACTACTTCGCCCCCCAGAAGTGCTTCGCCGGCGACGGCGGACTCTGGCTCGCCGCGTGCTCCCCCGAGGCGGTGGACCGCATCGGCCGGCTCTGCCAGCGCGGCGATCGCTGGATCCCGGCGTCGATCGACCTCGGCATCGCCCTCGACAACAGCCTCAAGAACCAGACCTACAACACACCGGCGCTGGCCACTCTCATCCTGCTGGACGAACAGCTCGGCTGGATGCTCGACGGCGGCGGTCTCGAGTTCGCTTCGGGACGGTCACGACAGTCGGCGGAGATCCTCTACCGCTGGGCCGAGAAGTCGCCGATCGCCACCCCCTTCGTCACCGAGCCGGCATTGCGCAGTCCCCTCGTCGGCACCATCGACCTCGACGACTCGATCGATGCCATCGCGGTGTCGGGGGTGCTGCGAGCCAACGGGGTGGTCGACACCGAGAGCTACCGCAAGCTCGGCCGGAACCAGCTGCGGATCGCCATGTATCCAGCCGTCGACCCGGCCGACATCGAGGCGCTCACCGCCTGCATCGATCACGTCGTCGGCCAGATCTCCTGAGCGCGTGCCCACGCGAGGCGAGCTCATCGGATCCCTCACTTCCCCGGGAGCCCCGTTCGAGATCACCACCACCACCATCTTCGGCTGGAACGACATCAGGATCTACTCCTCCCAGCCTGCGTCCCTGCGAGATGTCTTCGAAGCCGGTCGGGAACGGGACGATCAGGCTCATCTCATCGTCGGTGACCGCCAGTGGACGTTCGCGGAGGTGACGACCGACGTCGACCACGTCGCCGCCGGCCTGGTCGAGCTGGGCGTGGGGCCGGGAGATCGGGTGGCCGTGCTTGCCTCCAACTGCCGGGAGTGGGTCCTCACCTTCTGGGCGACCGTGAACATCGGAGCGGTGGTCGTCGGGCTCAACGGATTCTGGGGGGCCGACGAGATCACCAACGCCATCGCGCTCACCAGCCCCAAGCTGCTGGTGGCGGACGTCAAGCGCCGGGACCGGATCACCGACCGGCTCCCTGAGCTCGCCGCCCGCGGCATCGACGGGGTGATCACCACCGACGATGTGCACCGCATGTCCGTCGACCAGGCGGATGCGAGCATCGCCGCGCCGGAGATCAGCCCCGATGACACCGCACTGGTCTTCTTCACGTCCGGCACCACTGGCCCGGCCAAGGGCGTCCCCAACACCCACCGCGGCGTCATCGCCTGCATGCAGAACGTGATGCTCTCCGCGCTGGTGGGGATGCAGCAGGCTGCGGCCTCGACACCGGCGGGCACACCACCGGCTCCACCACCGGCCCAACCAGCGGGACCCGTGCGGACGTTGGTGACGTCGCCCATGTTCCACGTGTCCGGTTGCCACGCAGGAATCATCCTCGGTTGGATGACCGGCCAGACCCTTGTGCTGCCCGAGGGCTCCCTCACCGCCGACGCCATCACCTCCACCATCGAGCGCCGGCGGGTCACGAGCTGGCCGGCGGTGCCAGCGCTGGTGTGGCGCGTGGTCAACGACCCCGTCTCCGCTGAGCGGGACCTCTCCTCGGTCACCCGGCTGAGCTTCGGCGGCGCCGGAGCCCCTCCCGAGCTCATCGCCCGCGTGCGTGAGCGGTTCCCCAATGCCGCCTCCTCGCTGGCCACCGGCTGGGGTCTCACCGAGACCAGCGCCGCGCTCACCTCACACGGTGGGCCGGCCTACGCGGCAGACCCCTCGGACGTAGGGGCGCCATACCCGATCATCGAGCTCCGCTTCGTCGACCCCGACTCGGGCGCCGCGTCGGCGACCGGACCGGGCGAGATCTGGGTGCGAGGGTGCCAGGTGATGTCCGGCTACTGGAACGACCCCGCCGCCACCGCCACCGTCCTCGACGAGGACGGCTGGTTCCGCACGGGCGACGTCGGCCACCTCGATGAGGCCGGCTCACTCCACCTCACCGACCGGGTCAAGGACGTCATCCTGCGCGGCGGCGAGAACGTCTCGGCCACCGAGGTCGAGCACCGGATCCTCGAGCACCCCGCCGTCGACGAGGTGGCGGTGGTGGGCGCCCCCCACCCCACGCTGGGCGAGCAGGTGCGAGCGGTGGTGGTCCCCGTGCCGGGACGCGCCCCCAATGTCACGCCCGACGTCGTGCGGTCGTGGGTCGCGCAGACGCTGGCGCCGTTCAAGGTGCCCTCGGTCGTCGACGTCCGCACCGAGCCGCTCCCCCGCAACGCCACCGGCAAGTTGCTCAAGCGCCATCTCCGCCGCGAGCTGGCGGATCCGACCGAGGAGGCTCCGTGACGACGCTCGAGGTGTTCGCCGCGCTGGCGTGCCCCTGGACCCCGGGTTCGTGGCCGAGGAGGTCGACGAGCTGTGGGCGCGGGCGGCACCGGAGCCCTTCCGCGGCTTCGACATCGACCGCTGCTTCGCCTGACGGGACTCCAGCGAGACGGACGCCAGTCAGGGCCTGGGTGGCATGACCCCGCTGAATCCCTGCATCAGGAAGGCCACGGCAAGGCTCACCATCAGCTCCCGCGCGAGCGGTGCCCCCTCGGCCAGCCAGCGAGCGAGCTCCTCGGCGCACGACACCAGCATCCGCGCGTAGAGCTCGGCGGCGGGGCGGAGCTCGGGCGCAAGTCCCAATGAAGCGACCGCGCCGTCGGTGAACCGGTCGATGATCGTCGTGCGGACGGCCGTGGCACGCCGTTGGATGGCCGGCTCCGACGCGCCGACGTCGCCGAATATGACCCGGAAGGCCGCCGGATCGTGCTCGGCATACCCCAGGAAGGCATCGAGCCCGACCCGGAGCGTCTCTTCGAACTCCCGCCCCGACAGACCTGACCAGTGCTCGTCGAGGTAGCCCACGAAGTCCTGCTCCGTCCGCTCGAGCAGGGCGTAGAACAGGGCCTCCTTACCACCGGGGAAGCAGTCGTAGACCACGGCCTTGGAGATCTGCGCTTCCTCGGCGATGGCCGCCATCGATGCCGCGGCGTAGCCACCCCGGCTGAACACCTCGAGGGCGGCGTCGAGCACGGGTCCGCGCCGCCGCTTGGGACCGAGGTGCGCTGCTCGTGGACGGTCCGCCATGGGTCCTAGGCTACGGACCGCGAGGCCCCCGATCAGACATCCGGTTTCAAGGTGTTCGCCCGATGTTTGACGATGTGGTCGAAAAATACTACCATTCGGTCGGAACCTGCCGCCGCGCCTCGCTGACCGCGAGCGCCACCCATCCACCTGGGGGAATGCATGCGACGACGTCGCCTCCGCGCGCTGACCGGCGTGCTCCTGTCCGTTCTGCTCGCCGGTTCGGGGCTCGTGGCCTCCGCCGACGACGGCCACGACGAGGACACGGGACCCGTCACCCCCGATCCGGCGTTTCTGGAGCCCATCGAGGGTGAGCCCTGCACCCCCGAGGGTCCCTACGAGCAGGAGCTCTACGGCGACCAGCCCCGCTACGAGGAGCTCGGCTGCAAGCGGATCCGCTTCGCGTACGGGCCGATCGTCGTCAAGCCGGGCCAGAACGAAGCAGTGCTCGAGCCCGTCGACATCGAGCAGCCCCGCTACGACGGCTACATCGTGCGGTTCAAGCCCGACCTGGTGCGGGCGCTCGACGGGGGCCATCCCCGCACCGAGGACCTCCACCTCCACCACGCCACCTGGCTGAACCTCAACCGCGAGTACGGCGACGGCCCCTTCTTCGCCGCCGGCGAGGAGAAGACGATCGCCAACTTCCCCGCCGGCTACGGGATGGAGGTCCGTCAGAACGACCTGTGGGGCCTGCTCTACATGGTCCACAACGCCACCGCTCAGCCCGAGACGGTCTGGCTCACCTACCAGATCGATTTCATCCCCAAGGCCGCGGCCGAGCAGCCGGCGCCCGACGGCAAGGCCACCATCCTGCCGGTCAAGCCCCTGTGGCTCGACGTGCAGAAGCACCAGATCCATCCCGACGCCCCCTCCACCGGCGCCAACCCGGTGTTCAACGTCCAGCGCGGGTACGGCACCATCGACGACGAGACCGGCGCGATGGCCTGCCGCTGGCCGGATCAGAACTGCGCCCGGTTCGACATGTACGGCCAGACCGACAGCCCCCAGATGGGCCGAGACATCGACGCCGAGGCCGGCGAGGACGTCATCAAGGGCACCGACATCACCATCCGCCCCGACATGGCCGGCACCATCATCGGCCTCGGCGGCCACATGCACCCCGGCGGCGTGCGCATCGAGGTCGACCAGGTCCGCGACGGCTACGACCCCAAGACCGTCTTCATCTCCGACGCCCTCTACTGGGACTTCGACGACCCGGCGAGGATCGGAGCCAAGCCCCACTCGTGGAACCTGTCGATGACGGTCACCGGCCTTCCTCTGGACTGGGCCATCGACGTCAAGCCGGGCGACAAGCTCCGGATGAACGCCATCTACGACACGTCCGACGCCTCCTGGTACGAGAACATGGGCATCGTCGTGGCGCTGGTGGCGCCCGAGCTGCACACCGGCGACAACAGCGTCGACGTGTTCGCACAGGACGTCACCACCGAGCGCAGCGTCCCGGCCAAGGCCCTGACCCCCGACGGCAACTTCTACTTCCGCGACTTCCGGCCTCCCACTGACTGCGTAGGCAACCTCGACCCGTCGAAGCCGCTCAAGCTCTGCCTGCGCGGCTCGGTGACGCACGGCGCCGTCGACGAGTCGGGCCACGGCGGCGGCTGCGGCCCCAACCAGGACGCCGGCTGCCCGGAGCTCACCGACACGGACGGCCCCATCGTCACCGACATCCACTCGGTCGGCTTCACCTACGGCAACGCCGACCTCGGTGTGATCGGCCAGTCCGGAATCCCGCGCATCGTGCTGGGCGAGACGGCACGGTTCTGGAGCTACGACACCGTGGCCAAGATCTGGCACACGTTCACCAGGTGCGCCAAGCCTTGCAACGGCGGCACCGGGGTGAACTATCCCATCGCCAACGCCGACGGCGAGGCCCCGAGCCCGATGGACTTCGACTCCGGCGAGCTCGGCCTGGGCATCCTCTACGAGCCGTCCAAGAGTCAGCTCGGCGGGTCCAAGCCCTACGACGAGCAGTGGCTCAAGGACGCCGCAGTGTGGGAGTTCACCCCCACCGACACCGGCACCTATACGTTCTGGTGCCGCATCCATGCCGGCATGCGGGGTGCCTTCAAGGTGATCACCCCCGAGGAGGCGGCGGCCGAGACCACGGTCCTGGGCAACGGAGGTGTCCTCTGATGGCCCACGCCAACCGCAGCGAGCACCGCACCCCCGACGGCGCCAGCGAGGCGCTCCCCGTCGACGTCTTCCCGGCGTCGAACGGGGAGTTCGTCCCGCCCCCGCCGACCGCCCGCCAACGGACGATCATGGCCCGGGCCGAGGCCGAGACCGAGCGCTACCGGCGCCGCTTCGGCATGAACCGGCGGGAGTTCGTCCGCTCGGCCGCGGCGATGGCCATCGGCTTCTGGGCCATCGACTCGGTGGGCCGGGGCCGCTGGGGCAGCTACGCCTCGGCCCACAACACCTCGACCACCGACGCCTGCGACCTCGAGTGGGGGATGGCCGACGGCGACTTCTCGCTGGCCAACAAGCCGGGTGAGTTCATCTTCGACGTCCAGAGCCACCACGTGGACCCCGAGGGGATGTGGCGGGTCACCAACCCGGCCTTCCACGCCGCCTTCGCCACCCTGTGGTCGCAGTCGGGACCCCAGGGCACCCGGCCCCAGATCCGCGCGGACGGCACGGTCCGCGGCTTCGGCGGCGGGGAGCTGGACCCAATCAAGAACCTGTCGCGCTTCCACTACATGAAGGAGCTGTTCCTCGACAGCTCCACCAACATGACTGTGCTGTCGGCCGTCCCCACCGCGCCCGACGACAAGAACCCACTGCCCATCGCCGAGGCGGCCGCCACGGTGCGGTCCATCAACGACCTGGCCGGGAACCGTCGCTCGGTCCTGCACGGCTTCGTCATGCCCAACCGGGGGTCAGCCGAGAACGGCACCGACGGCTACGGGCTGATGCCGCTCAACCTCCAGGAGGAGCTGGACCTGATGACCCAGAGGGTCACCGACTTCCGGGGTCTGCTGGCCGGCTGGAAGATCTACCCGGCCTGGGGGGACGTGCCCTACGCCTCGGGGTGGTTCCTCGACGCCCCGGTCGGGGACGCGTTCCTGAACCATGTCGAGCACCTGGCGAACACACCGGAAGGGCAAGCCGCCGGCCTTCGGTCGGTCGTGGCGATCCACAAGGGGTTCGCCCTGCCCGGGTTCGATCAGCGAGCAGCCGCGCCCCGCGACGTCGGGCCGGCGGCGCTGAGCCACCCCGGCGTCGACCTGCTCATCTACCACTCCGGTCACGACCTCTTCGCCGGTGGCCAGAGCGACTACGACGACGAGCGGGAGATCCCCGACGACGAGCGCTCCGTTGACGCCTTCATCCGGTCCCTGCGGCGGGCCGGCGTCCACGCCCACGGCTCGACGATGCCCGACCCGGGCGCGCCGCCCACCGGCCACCTGGGCGACAACGCCCCCAACGTCTACGCCGAGCTGGGTTCGGTGTGGCGGGACTACATCGGAGACCCTGACTCGGCCACCCACCTCCTGGGCAAGCTCATCCGCAACGTCGGCCCCAGGCGCGTGATCTGGGGGACGGACTCGCTGTGGTACGGCTCTCCCCAGCGCGAGATCGCCGCGCTGCGCCGCCTCCGATTCACCGACGATGCGAAGAGCCACTACGGCCTGCCCCACGGCCTCGAGGGCGACATCGACGATCCCCAGCAGCTGGCCACCACCCCCGATCGCTCGATCCGCAACGGGATCCTGGGCCGCAACGCGGCGAGGGCCTACGGCATCGACGTCGAGTCGGACTACGAACGGCTGAGCTGCGATCAGGTCAACGCCTTCCGGGAGTCGTTCGTCACCGATCCGCTCACCGAGCGGGAGCGGTCGCCCTACGCCTCCAACACCATCCTCGGGCCCCGCAACGCTGCGGAGCTCGCCGCTGAGAGGAACGGACCATGGGCGCCCTGACCCGCCGCAAGATCCCCACCCTCGTCGCAGTGGCGGCGCTGGCCGGAGCCGGGTTGGCTGTCCTGCCCACCGTCGCACCGGCCACCGTGATCGAGGGAGCCATCGAGGGCTGCGGGGCTGCCGATCATCCCGGCGGAGAGTGGCGTTCCTACGGTCACGACCAGACCAACACCCGCCACCAGGAGGCCGAGGACACCATCGGCCCGCTGGAAGCGGTGACGCTGGAGCCGGTGTGGACGCTGTCGATGGTCGAGGCGTCGGGGCTGGACTCTGCCGGTGACGTCACGGGGACGCCCACCGTCGCCGACGGCTGCCTGTTCGTCGGCACCAACGGCGGGGTCGTCGTGGCGGCCGACGCCGACACCGGCGAGGTGGCCTGGACCGCCGAGGTGCCCGCCGGCGGCGGCATCAGCTCGTCGCTCACCGTCGCCGACGGCGTGGTCTACGCCGCTGTCTCCCGCTACCCGTGCGGGCCTGACTGCGGTGGCTCCTACGTTCTCGCCCTGGATGAGACCGATGGCACCGAGCTATGGCACAGCGTCGCCATCGACCACCAGTCCGGCTCCGACGTCTTCGGCTCCCCCGTCCTCGTCGACGCGCCCGGCGGCAGGCGGGCCGTCATGATCGGCGTCTCCGGCGGAGCGGCCGAGCTCGGCGACGAGGAGGCCCGCTACGCCTTCCAGGGCGCCATGGTGTTCCTCGACATCGACAACCACGGGTCGTTGATCCGCAAAGAGTGGACCATCCACCCGCCCCTCGGCGAGCCCGACGGCACCGACGACGACTACTCCGGCGGCACGATCTGGTCCACACCGGCAATCGTGGAGGTCCCCGGCGTCGGGACCCGCGCCTTCGTGGGCACGGGCAACCCATTCAAGCCGTGGGCCGAGCACGAGCACACCAACGCCGTGGTCGCCTTCGACGTCGACCCCGACAGCACCACGTGGGGAACGATCGCCGGCTCCTACAAGGGCAATGTCGATTCGTACTACCCCACACCCGACGACCTGCCGTGCTTCGACATCGAGGGCAACCCGCCGCCGTGGTACCCCCAGGGTGCCGGCTCGTGCTTCGACGTCGACCTGGACTTCGGCGCGTCCCCCAACGCCTTCACCGACCCCGAGACGGGTCGGCTGCTCATCGGGGCGGGGCAGAAGTCGGGCGTGTACCACGTTTTCGACGCCGAGACGTTTGAGCCGGCGTGGACCGCCCTGGTCGGCCCCGGCGGACCCGTCGGCGGCGTCGTGGGCTCCACCGCCTTCGACGGTGAGGCCATCTACGGCCCCGTCACCGTCCCCGGCTACGTCTGGTCGGTCGGCCTCGACGGCATCCAGCGGTGGGTGACTCCGCTGGCCGACGGCGTGCACTGGGGCAACCCGGTGGCCGTGGCCAACGGCGTCGTCTACACCATGGACTTCGCCGGCAACCTCAACGCCCTCGACGCCGCCACCGGGGTCCCGCTGCTCAAGCGGCCCGTGCACCTCGGCTCGGAGCTGGGCTTCGACGCCCCGCTCTCGTGGGCGGGGGTGTCGGTGGCCCGCAACGCCGTCTACGGAGCCGTGGGCATCCAGGGGCTCCCTGACGGGTTCGTGGTGGCCTTCCGACCCTCCACGTCGATCTCGACCCCGGCCCTTCCCGAGGTGCCCGATGTGCCGGAACCTCCGGGCGGTCCCGACATCCCCACAGGAGTGGGCGGCGTCGCTGTGGCCGGTCCGGGGGCGCTCCTCACGACCTATGCCACACCGGTGGTAGCGGTCGGCCAGGGTGAGCCGGTGACGTTCTCGAACCTCGACATCGCCTCCCACGACGTCGACTCGGTCGACGGGCTGTGGGACTCACCGCTCATCGGTCTCGGCGAGAGCGACACGATCGACGAGATCGCGACCCTCTCGCCAGGCCAGTACGGCTTCTTCTGCTCGCTCCACCGGAACATGACCGGGACGCTCGTCGTGGTGTGAGTCCAGCGGACGGAGCCGCTCAACCGGCTGCGTACGTCCCCGGAGATCGACGCGAGATGTCAGCAAGACGGTGACCGCCATCGTCGAGGCTGACGTTTCGGCCTGACCGACACGTGCGCTCTAGCGCTTGCAGCTGATCAATCGTTCGCGCTGACCAACGGCCCGCGCGAGCCGGCATCATCCGCGCCCGTCCGGTGTTGTAGATCCCGTGCCGAGTCTTGAAGAGAACAAGCGGAACGTGTTCTGACACTCGCGACGTGGCGATCGGGCGGGGCGCAACCGCCTCCTATCGCTTGCGACATATCGGATGGGGCAATGTGCTCAAGGTGCTGTTGTACGTGTGATCCGCCGGGGCTGGGCTGGGGGCTGATCAACCGACGACGGTCAGTTGCTGGACGCCATGGGGCCCAGTTCAAGTCCGTCGTCCGCAGGACCTCAGTCGTCGAGATCGCCGCCTGAGGCGTCGGCCACCTTCTGGCGACCCTCGCCGATGAACGGCATCATGGCCCGAAGCTCGGCCCCCACCTTCTCGATGGGGTGGTTCTTGCCGGCATTGCGCAGCTCAGCGAACCGGGGGCGGCCAGCCTCGTCCTCGGCGATCCACTCGCGGGCGAAGCTTCCGTCCTGGATCTCGCCCAGGATCTTGCGCATCTCCTCGCGGGTCCGGGCCGAGATGACCCGACCGCCGCGCGACACATCGCCGTACTCGGCCGTGTCGGAGATCGAGTAGCGCATCCCGGCGATGCCCTCCTCGTACATGAGGTCGACGATGAGCTTCAGCTCGTGGAGGCACTCGAAGTAGGCGACCTCGGGTTGGTAGCCGGCCTCGGTGAGCGTCTCGAACCCGGCGCGGACCAGCTCGGTGACACCGCCGCACAGCACGACCTGCTCGCCGAACAGATCGGTCTCGGTCTCCTCGGCGAACGTCGTTTCGATCACGCCGGCGCGGGCACCGCCGATGCCGTGGGCATAGCTGAGGGCGAGATCCCGGGCGTGGCCCGACGCGTCCTGCTCCACCGCGATGAGACAGGGCACGCCGCCGCCCTCGGTGTAGGTGCGCCGCACGAGGTGGCCCGGACCCTTGGGGGCGACCATGCAGACGTCGACATCCTTCGGTGGGTCGATGCGACCGAAGCGGATGTTGAACCCGTGGGCGAAGAACAGGGCGTCGCCCGCAGCCAGGTTGGGTTCGATGTCGGCCTCGTACACCTTGGCCTGCTCGGTGTCGGGGAGCAGGACCATGATCAGGTCGGCCTCGACGCACGCCTCGGACAGACCGGTCACCCTGAGCCCGGCGGCCTCGGCCTTGGCCTTCGACGACGACCCCTCCCGCAAGCCGACCCGGACATCGACACCGGACTCCTGGAGATTCAGGGCGTGGGCGTGGCCCTGGCTGCCATAGCCGAGGACGGCCACCTTGCGGCCCCGGATCAGATCGGGTTCGCAGTCGGACTCGTAGTACATCGTTGCCATGGTGTGGCTACCTCGCTGTCGTGGGTACCTGGCCAACTGAGTCGAGGACTCATCGGTCGTTCTCGGAGCTCGGAGGACTGACCTGTCGGAATCCGTCAGGTCAGTCCTCGACCTCGGGAAGGCGATTGCTCAGTCCTCGGGGTGAATCGTCGTCGACGCTGGTGGGCGGGCGGAAATCGGGGCTCGGTCGGGGCTGACGGCTCAGGCCGACTTGGCGGCGACGGTGCGCAGGCGCGGGGCGAGACGTTCGAGCTTGGGCAGCGCCACGCGGCCGGTGCGCTGGAGCTCGATGATGCCGTAGGCCCGCATGAGATCCTCGCAGGCGTCGATCCCATCGGGGGCCCCAGCCAACATGACGGTGACCTCTCCGTGGCCGACGTCGATGATCTTGCCGCCGAACACGTCCATCAGTTCGATGATCTCGCTGCGGGCTCCGGCGACCGCCTTCACGGTGGCCAGCATCAGCTCGCGCTCGACCGAGTCGTCGGGGTGCAGCTCGGAGATCTTCACCACGTTGATGAGCTTGAAGAGCTGCTTGGTGATCTGCTCGAGCGGTGCCGATTCGACGTCGACGACGATGGTGATGCGGCTGAACCGCTCGTCGTCGGTGGGGGCCACCGCCAACGAGTAGATGTTGAATCCGCGACGGCTGAAGAGGTTGGCCACCCGGGCCAGCACTCCGGCCTTGTTCTCGACGAGGACCGACAGGGTGTGGTGCTGAGGTTGTTCGGGCATGGTTCGTCGCCTCTCAGTCGCGCTGGGTCGGGGGCAGGATGAGATCGTCGTTGGAGCCACCGGCGGGCACCATTGGGTACACCTTCTCCGAGGAGTCGGTGCGGAACTCGACCACCACCGGGCGATCGTTGATCGAGTTGGCCTTGGCGATGGTCGGTTCCACCTCTTCGGGTGACTCGCAGCGCAGACCGATGCAACCCATGGCTTCGGCCCACTTGACGTAGTCGGGCAGATCGGGCGACAGGTAGACCTCGCTGTATCGCTCCTCGTAGAACAGCTCCTGCCACTGGCGCACCATGCCCAGGTAGGCGTTGTTCAGGATGGCGATCTTGACCGGGATGCGCTCGGCCGAGGCCGTGACCAGCTCCTGGGCAGTCATCTGGAAGCAGCCGTCCCCGTCGACCGCCCACACCATTCGGTCGGGGTGGCCGACCTTGGCCCCGATGGCCGCAGGCACGGCGTAACCCATCGTGCCGAGCCCACCAGAGTTCACCCAGGTGTAGGGGTGGTTGAACTTCCAGTACTGGCTGGCCCACATCTGGTGCTGCCCGACGCCGCTCACCAGGATGGTGTCGTCGGGGGTGTTGTCGCGAAGCTGCTCGAGGCAGTACTGCGGCTTGAGCGCCTCACCTGGCTCGGACTGCTCGTAGGTGAGTGGGTACTTCTCCTGCCACCCCGACACGGTGGACAACCAGTCACCGCGGTCGGGCTGGGCCTCGGCCCCGCCCAGATCCGACAGCGCGGCGACCAGACCTTCGATGGTGAGGCGGCAGTCGCCGACGATCGGCACGTCGGGTCGCCGCACCTTGCCCAGCTCAGCGGGGTCGATGTCGGCGTGGATGATCTTGGCGTCGGGGGCGAAGGCGCCGACGCGGCCCGTGACCCGATCGTCGAACCGGGCGCCCAGGGTGATGAGCAGGTCGGCCTGCTGCATCGATGTCACCGCGGTGTAGTTGCCGTGCATTCCCGGCATTCCCAGGCACAGCTCGTGGTCGTCAGGGAACACCCCGCGGGCCATGAGCGTGGTGACGACGGGGATCTGCGTCATGTCCACGAGGTCACGCAGGGCATCGGCCCCATGGGCTCGCAAGATGCCGCCACCGGCGTAGATGACCGGGCGGCGAGATTCGTTGATCAGGCGAGCCGCCTCCTTGAGCATCTTGGGGTGCGGCGTCGTGTTGGGCTTGTAGCCCGGCAGGTCGAGCGTGTCGGGCCAGTACCAATCCATCTCCTGGTTGGAGATGTCCTTGGGAATGTCGATGAGCACTGGGCCAGGCCGGCCGGTGGTGGCGACGTGGAACGCCTCCCGAACGGTCCGCGGGATGTCGGCGGCGTCAGTGATCAACCAGTTGTGCTTGGTTACCGACATGGTGATGCCGGTCGTGTCGCACTCCTGGAAGGCGTCCGATCCGATGGCGCTGTAGGCCACCTGCCCGGTGATGGCCACCACCGGAACCGAGTCGAGATAGGCATCGCACAGCGGCGTGACGATGTTGGTGGCGGCGGGCCCCGAGGTGACCATGCACACCCCCGGCTTTCCGGTCACGTGGGCGTAGCCCGACGCCATGTGCCCCGCGCCCTGTTCGTGACGCACGAGCACGTGGCGGATCGGGCTGTCGAGGATCGGGTCGTACACCGGCAGGATGGCCCCGCCGGGCAGACCGAACATCACCTCGACGCCCTCCATCTCCAGTGACTTGATGAGAGCCTGGGCTCCGGTCAGCTTCATGTCGTGTGTCCTCGTTGGTGACGGTGGCGGTCGGAGAAATGAAACGACCACCCCGGAGGGTGGTCGGTGAGCGCACGCGCGGGGTCTGGCGGGTTGGCGTGCGCTAGATCACTACTACAACAGCTCGGCGGTGCATCGGAGCAATGCTGCCAGCCTCCCGCGCCGAGCGCAAGACCGATGATCCGGCCGGGCGGCGACGGTCACGCTTCGGTGATCGCACCCCGCTCTGCGCCAGCGGCCAGGCGGGCGTACTTGGCGAGGAACCCGGAGGTGTAGAGAGGTTCGGGGTGCTTGAGATCGGCGCGGCGGGCCGCCAGCGTCGCGTCGTCGACGAGGAGGTCGATGGTGTGGGCGTCAACGTCGATGCGGATGGTGTCACCGTCGTGGACCAGTCCTATCGGTCCACCATCTGTTGCTTCGGGGGCCACGTGACCGATGCAGAACCCGTGGGTGCCGCCCGAGAAGCGGCCGTCGGTGATGAGCGCGCAATCACCGCCCCGACCCGCACCCTTCATGGCGCCGGTGACGGCCAGCATCTCCCGCATGCCCGGACCGCCCTTGGGCCCTTCGTAGCGGATGACCACCACCTCGCCGGGGTTGATGCCTCCGGCCAGGATGGTGTCCATGGCCGCCTGCTCCCCATTGAACACCCGGGCCGGGCCCTCGAAGGTGGTGAAGTCGAGTCCGGCGACCTTCACCACCGACCCCTTGGGGGCCAGCGACCCGGTGAGCACGGCCAGCCCACCCTGGACGTGGATCGGGTCGCTGACCGGATGGATGACGTCACCATCAGGCGTCGGAGGGTCGAGATCGGCGAGGTTCTCGGCCATCGTCTTGCCCGTGACGGTGAGGCAGTCGCCGTGGAGAACCCCGGCCTCGAGCAGCTCGCGCATCACGACCGGCACGCCTCCCACCCGGTCGATGTCGACCATGTGGTAGTTGCCGTGGGGCTTGGTGTCGGCGATGTGCGGGACGCGCCCGGCTACCCGGTTGAAGTCGTCGAGCTCGAGTTCGACGCGGGCTTCGGCGGCGATGGCCAGCAGGTGCAGCACCGCGTTGGTGGAGCCACCCAGCGCCATGACCACGGCGATGGCGTTCTCGAACGCCTCCTTGGTCATGACCTGGCGCGGGCGGATGTTCCGCTCCAGCAGGTGCACGACCGCCTCGCCGCTCTCACGGGCGATGTCGTCTCGACGAGGGTCGACAGCGGGGGCCGAGGCCGAGCCAGGGAGTGACATGCCGAGCGCCTCGCCGACCGACGCCATGGTGTTGGCCGTGAACATGCCTGCACACGAGCCGACGGTGGGGCAGGCAGCGCGTTCGATCTCGTCGAGCTCATCTTGGGTGATCGATCCGGCGGCGCGAGCCCCGACCGCTTCGAACACCGAGACGATGTCGAGCGCCTGGCCACGGCAGCTGCCCGGCAGGATCGATCCGCCGTAGACGAACACCGATGGGAGGTTGAGGCGGGCCGACGCCATCAGCATCCCCGGCAGGCTCTTGTCGCAGCCGGCGAACGACACGAACCCGTCGAGTCGTTCGCTGTGCATCACGCACTCGACCGAGTCGGCGATGATCTCGCGGCTCACCAGCGAACCGCGCATGCCTTCGTGGCCCATCGAGATGCCGTCGCTCACCGCGATGGTCACGAACTCGATGGGGAACCCACCGGCGTCGCGCACGCCCTGCTTGGCCTGCTTGGCCAACCGGTCGAGCGGCATGTTGCACGGCGTCACCTCGTTCCAGCTGGACGCCACCCCGATCTGCGGCTTGTCCCAGTCGTCGTCGGTCATGCCGATCGCTCGCAGCATGGCCCGGGCCGGAGCCCGCTCCATGCCGTCGGTCACCTCGTGGCTCTGGATCTTGAGACGCTCGTCGGCCATAGGACGGAGCGTACCGTTGTGTCCGATGGCATCGAGGCCCGCGCTCCTGGCCCGTTCACCTCACGATCGCGAGATCGGGCGGCTCGCCGTACCGGCGCTGGGACAGCTCGGGGCCGAACCGCTGTACGTCATGGTCGACACGGCTGTCGTCGGCCACCTAGGCACCGCCGAGCTGGGCGGGCTCGCCATCGCCGGCGCCGTGCTCACCACCGCCTTCTGGCTCTTCAACTTCCTGGCCTACGGAACGACGGCCACCGTGGCGAGGCTGCACGGGGCCGGGTGCCATGCCGACGCGGCCCGCCAGGCGGTGCAGTCGCTGTGGCTGGCCTCGGGGATCGGTGTGGCGGTTGGTGCCGTGCTGTTCGTCACCGCGCCGTGGACGATCGACCTGCTCGGCGCCAGCGGCAACGTCGAGCCCCACGCTCTCACCTATCTGCGCATCTCCACCCTCGGGGTTCCCGCCATCATGCTGACGCTGGCCGGCATGGGCTACTTCCGGGGCCTCCAAGACACGGCCACGCCACTCGTGGTGGCCATCGTGTCCAACGTCGCCAACCTCGTGATCGAGCTGGTGCTCATCTACCAGCTGGACTGGGGCGTCGAGGGGTCGGCCTGGGCCACCGTCATCGCCCAGTGGGGTGGGGCGCTGTGGTACTTGCGTTTCGTCAGCGGTCGCGTGGCGGAGCACGGAACGTCGTGGGCGCCCCATGCCGCCCATCTGCGAGCTCTGGCCCGCGCCGGGCGAGACCTGATGACGCGAACCGGCGCGTTGCTGCTGTCGCTGGCCCTGGCCACCGCGATGGCATCGCGCATCGGCGACACCGCTCTCGCGGCTCACCAGGTGGCGTTCCAGGTGTGGCTGTTCCTCGCCTTGGTGATGGATGCCGTGGCCATCGCCGGTCAATCCATGGTCGGCCGCTTCCTGGGCGCGGGCGATGCCGCCACGGCCCGCGCGGCGTCGGTCCGCATGCTCCAGATCGGTGTGGGCGTCGGGCTGGTGGCCGCACTGGCGGTCCTGCTGGCTCATCCCGTGCTGGCTGACCTGTTCACCGACGACCCAGCGGTGGTGCACCTTCTGGGCGGCCTGCTGGTGATCGTTGCCCTCTTCCAACCACTCAACGCTGCCGTCTTCGTGCTCGACGGGGTGCTGATCGGGGCCGGCGACCTCCGTTACCTGGCCGGCGCCATGGTGGCCTCGGCGTTGCTCTACACGCCGCTGGCGCTGGCCGTCGTCACCTTCGGGCTGGGCGTGGGCGCCTTGTGGCTCACCCTCGGCGTGCTCATGGGTGCTCGCCTGGTGGCCAACCTCACCCGGTTCGCCAGCGAGGACTGGATGATCACCGGCGCCGTACGCCGTTGATGGGCTCCTCGCCATGTGAGGTCAGGACGGCGCCGGTGAGCGCAGCATCGAGTGCTTGTCGGCGGAGAAGGTGACGAGCCCGAAGCTACCTTCGGTGGCGTCGTCGCTCTTGACGATCAGCCGGTGCTCGGGTGACACCCAGGAGGTGGACTCCGTGGTGGCATCCACAGAGCCAGTGGTGGTGATGGTTGACTCGACCTTCACGGTGTCGAGCGCCTGACCGCCGATGGTGACCTCCTCGGTGCCGGTGATCTCGAACTCTCCGTGCAGCACGAGGTCTCCGTTGGCGGTCTGTGCATCCCAGGTCCAGGTGCGGCCCACCCTGGCGTCGGTCGGCGCGGCGAGGGCTGGTGTGTCGAAGATGAACTTGAAGGTCTGCCCGCCCTGCGACTGGGTGAGCTCGTGGATGTAGGCGCCATCGTCGCGGAACTCGAGCAGGATCTCGCGCCGGAACGAACCGTCCTCCGCCGTGGTCACCTGGCGCTGCATCTTGCCGTCGGGCGCGGAGACTACGTGGTTGTCGGTGTCGGGGAGGTCGCTGGTGCTCGTACCCAGGGTCTGGGTTCCGGAGACGTCGTAGGTGTAGGTGCCCGCCTGCGTGGGCTGGGTCGACGTGGTCTGGCTGCCGCCGGAGGTGGTTGCGGTCGTGCCGCCCGCAGTCGTCGCCGTGGTCCCACCAGGCTGGGTGGTGACTGACGATCCGCCAACCGTGTCATCGGTCGTACCGGCGTCGGATCCGTCGGTCTCGCCGTCACCAGCCCCGTCACCAGCCCCGTCGCCAGCCCCGTCGCCCTCGCCCTCGGCTTGTTCGATGTTGGGATCGCCATCAGCCGCGCTGTCGTCAGAATCGCTCCCGCCGCAGGAGGCGGCGACCAGCGACAGTGCCATGAGCAGAACCAACAGCCTCGACGGGCCGCGGTGATCAAACGTGCGCATGAGAACACGACCTTTCGTCGTACGCCAGCGGAGTCCTGATCGATGATGCTGTCAGATGGACGTGCGTTCCTTCACAAGCGGTCTGGGTGAATTCGGTCACACCGGACCGTGGTCACCCGACCGTGCTCACCCGACAGGTCCGGGGTTCAGAACCCGGTCTGGCAGAACGGCGCCCGATCGACCCGGGCCATCCCAGCCAGCCGCTCCAGCGCGTCGGGTGCGCCCCGGATCGCCGCGCTGGCGGTAAGCGTGTGCGGCGACGCCGCTCCGGTGAGCAACGGGGCGACGGCGCTGATCGACATCGTGATCTCGGGTTCAGCCTGGGATCGATCGAGCTGGGCCCAACCATCCTCGACGACCAGCTTCCAGGTCCCGCTGTTGGCGGAGAGGAGCGGATCGTCGACACCGAGGATCACCGAGCCGTTGGTGGCCCATCGCCGAGCCTCGATCGCGGCAGGCAGATCCAGCACCCGGAGCCACAGGTGGTCGTCCACCCGATCGGTCCGGATGGCCCGTCGATCCACGACAGCCCACCGGAGGGGATCGTCTACCGGTGTGGCCAACGACACCGAGCGCACCAGATCGACGCGGCTGACGAAGGCGACCAACGCAGCGCGGGCGACGTCGTCGTCGGCTGCCACCGTGGCTCGCAGCGACCCGTCGGGGACGGCACCGATCCAATCGACCTTGGCGTTGACCATGGCGACCCCGACGACGTCGTCGCCCCGACCGGCGAGGTACTCGAAGCGGTCTTTCGGCAGTGTGGACAGCTTGGCGCGCCAAGCGTCGTCGGAGCGCCCGAGCTCACCCACCTGGGTGAGCCGGTGACGTTCCCAGAACGGTCCCACCACGTCGATCAGCTCGTCGTCGGTTCGCGTGATCGGCACCGCCTCGATGCGGATCTCATCGGCGAGCTCAGCCATCTTCACACCGAGTGCGAACCGTGGGGCGTCGATGGTGGTGTACCGGTGCTCCTCGGCCACGCCGTATCCGAACCGTCCGTAGATCGGTGCCTCCGACGACAGGAGCCCGGCAAGTGGCAACCCGCGGTCGACCAGACCGTTGATCTGGGTCTCCATGAGCGATCTCAGGATTCCCCGACGGCGATGCGTGGGCGCCACACCGACCGCGGTGACGCCCGCCATGGCCACTGGGGCGCCTCCCGGAAGCGTCACCTCGAGTGAGTAGGCCGATGTCGTCCCCACGATGGTGACTCCGTCGAGGGCAGCCAGTGCGTGGTCACGCTCGAACGCCAGCTTCTCGCGCTCGAGCTCCTCGTCGCTGCTGACGGTGAGGAAGCCAGCCTCGACGCGACGAAGGAAGTCGTCGACCTCGTCCTCTGAGATGGGGCGGATGTCGATCCCGTCGCTCACGGTCCGTCAGTCCATCAGACCGAGGAGTGCTACGCAGTCCTTTCATGGAGCTGAAGGTCACCAAGTGGCAACGCTACGACGACGGCATCGCGCTGCTGACCCTGAACCGTCCCGACCGCCTCAATGCGTGGACCGGCCGCATGGAGCGTGAGGTGCGCCACCTGCTCGCCGGCGCCGACGATGACCCAGGGGTGCGGGTCATCGTGATCACCGGCGCCGGACGGGGCTTCTGCGCCGGTGCCGACGTGGGCGCTCTCGAGAAGGAGGTTGCCGCCGGCCGCTACGACCCGGGTCTCGGCGACCAGCCAGTCGCCCGGCCCGGAGCGGGCGTGGCTCCTGACTTCGACCACCTCCCGACGTTCCTGATGGGCATGTCCACTCCGGTCATCGCCGCCATCGGAGGCCCGGCTGCGGGGTTGGGGTTCGTGCTGGCCTGCTGCTGCGATGTTCGCTTCGCCGCCGCCGGGGCCAAGATGACCGCGGCTCACGGGCCTCTCGGTCTCCCGGCGGAGATGGCAGTGTCGTGGGTGCTTCCCCGGATCGTCGGGCTCGGTCGAGCGGCCGACCTGCTCATCAGCAGTCGAGTGATCCTCGGCGACGAGGCCGCTGACCTCGGGCTGGTCAACGCCGCGCTCCCGACCCCCGAAGCCACCGTCGAGCACGCGTTCACCTACGCCAGGGAGATGGCCCGGCGGGTGGCGCCCGCCAGCCTGGCTGCGTCCAAGCGCCAGCTGTATCTCGACCAGCTTCGGTCGCTCGACGACTCGGCTCGCGACGCCCGGACCCGCCTCGATGAGCACATGGCCGGTCCCGACTTCGCCGAGGGGGTCGCCGCCCTGAGCGAACGCCGCCCGCCGCGCTGGGGCTGAGTGGCCCACGCGGGGCTCCTCGGTGGCCTGCTCGGCACCGAACGGGCGTGGTCGACACCTCGCTGAACACCTTGGGATCGATCACCGGCATCCTCACCGCGGGCTGATGTGGAGCGGCCATGTCTGGATGGCGGCCTGAGACTGACCGCATTTCCCTTCCACCACCAGCGACGGGCTAACGACCGCGGCGGGCCCGAAGGAGGGCGGTGACCTCGCCGCCATCGGCGTTGCCGCCGGTCGCCTTCATGACCGCGCCGACGAAGAGGCCCTGGAGCTTGTCCTCTCCGTCGCAGAATCGGGACCACTCGTCGGGATGGTCAGCGATGATCTGGTCGACGACCGACTCGAGCTCGCCGGTTCCCATTGCCTCAAAGCCCTTGGCGGCTGCGATCTCCGCCGGCGAGCCGCCCGATACGGCCATCTCGGCCAGCACCTGCTTGGCCTGGGTGGCCGTGAGGTCACCGGCCGTCTCCATCTTCACCAGCGCCGCGAACCCCTCGGCGCCGAAGGGGAGGTCGGTGGCTGACTCGACGGGGAGGTTGTGCTCGGCGTGGGTTAGAGCGCGACGGGGGTCGGCTCCTTCGGCCACGGCGCCGGCGACGAGCGAGTCGAGGTCGCGCTCCACCACCAGCGCCACATCCCCAGCCGAGACTCCGCAGGCCTCGGCCAGTGCCGCCCGGCGCTCGGCGGGGAGCGTGGGTAGCGCCGAGCCAACCTGTTCGATC
This sequence comes from Acidimicrobiales bacterium, assembly GCA_036397895.1. Taxonomy (GTDB): domain Bacteria; phylum Actinomycetota; class Acidimicrobiia; order Acidimicrobiales; family DASWIA01; genus DASWIA01. The sequence continues at coordinate 96,061 of DASWIA010000059.1, forward strand.
CACCCCGCAGACGGGTCGAGACGCACCAGGTCGGGCTCGGGGAAATAGCGGTAGTCGAACGCTTCCTCCTTGGACCGCATGCTGTGGGTGCGCCCGTCCTCCTCGTTCCAGTGGCGGGTCTCCTGGGCAACGCTGCCGCCCGCCTCCAACACCTCGGCCTGGCGCCGCGCCTCGAACTCGATGGCCCGGCCGAGCGACCGGACCGAGTTCAGGTTCTTGATCTCGCAGCGCGTACCCCACGGATCACCCGGACGGTTCAGGGACACGTTGGCGTCCACGCGCATCGACCCCTCCTCCATCTTGGCGTCGGAAGCCTCGACGGCGAGCAGGATGGCGCGCAGCTCACCGACGTAGGAGCGGGCCTGGTCAACAGTTCTGATGTCGGGGCGCGACACGATCTCTACCAGTGGGACACCGGCCCGGTTGTAGTCAACGAGGGAGAAGTCGGCGTCGTGGATGCGACCGCCGCCACCCATGTGGGTGGTCTTGCCCGTGTCCTCCTCCATGTGGGCCCGCTCGATCCCGACCCGGTGCCCGTCAGCCAGATCGAGGTAGCCGTCGACGTTGATCGGCTCGTCGTACTGGCTGACCTGATAGTCCTTCGGCATGTCGGGATAGAAGTAGTTCTTGCGATGGAACTGGCTGGGCCGCACCTCGCAGTGCAGGGCCAGCCCGATGCACATAGCCAGCTCGACGGCGCGGCGGTTGAGCACCGGCAACGAACCGGGCAGTCCGAGGCACACCGGGCACACGTTGGTGTTCGGCTCGTCGCCGAACTGGTTGGGGCAGCCGCAGAACAGCTTGGTGGCGGTTCCCAGCTCGACATGAACCTCGAGACCGACCACGAGCTCCCAACCCGGGGGCGCGCCACTCATGCCGCTCCCCTCTCGTTCATCGCCCCTTCGAGCACGGCGGCGGCCCGGAACATGGTGGGTTCGCCCAGTGCCGGAGCGAGGACCTGCACGCCGACCGGGAGCCCGTCGTCGCCGGTGCCGAACGGCACCGACATGGCCGGATGACCGGCGAGGTTCGACGGGATCGTGCACACGTCGCTCAGGTACATCGAGTACGGGTCGGCGGTCTTGGCCCCGAGCTCGAAGGCGGTCGTGGGGGCGGTGGGGCTGAGCAGGAGGTCGAACTCGGCGTAGGCGGCCCCGAAGTCGCGGATGATCAGCGTCCGGACCTTCTGAGCCTTGCCGTAGTAGGCGTCGTAGTAGCCGGCCGACAGGGCGTAGGTACCCAACATGATGCGGCGCTTCACCTCGGCCCCGAACCCGGCCTCGCGGGTGGCGCCGTTCATGGCCTCCACGTCGGGGCCGTCGACGCGCAGCCCGTAGCGCACGCCGTCATAGCGGGCCAGGTTGGACGAGCACTCGGCCGGAGCGATCAGGTAGTAGGCGGGGAGGCCGTGGATGGCAGCCGGCACCGACACCTCGTCGACCTCCGCGCCGGCGGCGGTGAGCACGGCGACGGCCTCGCCGAGCCGGGCGGCGACGTCGGGCGCGATGCCCCGGCCCGACAGCTCGGTGACGATGCCGATGCGCAGCCCGTTCACGCCCTCGGTCAACGAGGCCGAGAGCGATGCGGCCGGCTCGGCGATGGAGGTCGAGTCGGCGGGATCGTGGCCACCCATCACCTCCAGCAGCAGCGCGGCATCGGCCACCGTGTGGGCGAACGGGCCGATCTGGTCGAGCGATGACGCGAAGGCGATGAGCCCGTAGCGGCTGACGGCGCCGTAGGTGGGCTTCACGCCCACGACCCCGCAGAAGGCGGCGGGCTGGCGTATGGAGCCGCCGGTGTCGGAGCCGACAGCCAGCGGAGCGAAGCCGGCGGCCACGGCGGCGGCGCTGCCCCCTGACGATCCTCCGGGGACGCGCCGGGGGTCACGAGGATTCTTGGTGGGCCCGAACGCCGAGTTCTCCGTGGAGCTGCCCATGGCGAACTCATCGAGGTTGGTCTTGCCGACGGGCACGGCCCCGGCCTTGATCAGGCGCGTCACCACGGTGGCGTCGTAGGGAGGGACCCACCCCTCGAGGATCTTCGATGAGCAGGTGGTGGGAACACCTCGGGTGCACAGGTTGTCCTTGAGCGCCACCGGCACACCGGCCAGCGGTCCGGCTTCCTCGCCGGCGGAGACGCGCGCATCGACAGCAGCCGCCGCGGCCCGCGCTTGCTCGCCCATGACCAGGTTGAAGGCGTGGATGTCGGACTCGGAGGCGGCGATGCGGGCCAGGTGCTCCTCGACCACCTCGACAGCTGACCGCTCGCCGGAGCGGACGGAAGCGGCGATGTCGAGGGCGGTCACTGGGCCTCTCCGAGGATGCGGGGGACCCGGAAGCGGTGGTCCTGGACCGCAGGGGCCTGAGCCAGCACCTCGTCGCGGTCGAGCGACGGGGTCACCTCGTCGTCCCGCAGCACGTTCACCAGCGGCAGCGGGTGGGCGGTGGGAGGAACATCGGCGATGTCGAGGGCGGCCACGTCGGCGGCGTGATCGAGGATGGACGCCAGCTGTTCGGTGAACAGGTCGATCTCGGCCGCGTCGAGGTCGAGTCGAGCCAGGTGGGCCACGTACACGACGTCGTCGCGAGTGAGGCGTTCGGACATGGCCTCGCATCGTAGGTGTGGAGACCTTGCGCTCGCATGGGACGGATCGAGCGAGCTGGCGGCGCCCGACGCCGCCGGAGGTCGCCGGGACCTGACCATTTGGGGCAGGCTGTCGGGAACGGGGAACACGCGGCATCCGGGGGGATCGTGAGCGACACCGAGTCGAAGACGGCGGGACTGGAGCCGATCGAAGGCGCCGGCAGCGGGCGGTCCAACAGCTACTTGCGGCTGCTTCTCGTCCTGTTGGTCTCGGCCACCTTCTTCGAGGGCTACGACAACTCGATCCTCGCCCTGCTGCTCGGCGACATCCAGGCGACGTTCGCCGTGCCCGAGTCAACGCTGGGCCTCGCCCGCGGCATCATCGAGGTGGGGAGCTTCGCCGCCTTCTTCTTCACCCGCCTCGGCGACCGGTGGGGACGTCGACCGCTCCTGCTCTGGTCGGTCGTGGGCTACACGCTGATGACCGGTCTCACCGCGTTCTCGTGGGACATCTGGAGCTTCACGCTGTTCCAGTTCACAGCCCGCATCTTCCTCGGCGCCGAGTACGCGGTGGCGGTCACCATGATCGTCGAGGAGTTCCCGGCCAAGCGACGCAGCAAGGCGCTGGGAACGTTGCTGGCCTTCGCGGCCGCCGGCGTGATCGTGGTCGGTCTCATGCTGCTGGTGGGGTTGCAGGACGGCCCAATCGAGTGGCGGACTCTGTACCTCGTCGGTCTGCTCCCCCTCGTTCTTCTCAGCATCTTCCGTCGCCGCATCCGGGAGACGCAGCGGTTCACCGCCGAGCAGGTCCGCCGTGAGACCCTCTCGGTCGACGACCCCGGCCATCCCGATGCCGACGGACCCGGCTTCTGGGCACCGTGGGCGGCCAGGACGCGACGGATGCTGCTGGTGGTGGGCCTCATCCACCTGACTCGAAGCCTGCCGCTGTTCGGGTCGACGGCGTGGTGGGCGTACTACGCCGAACGAGAACGGGGCTTCACCAGCGCCGAGGTGGGCTTCTACATCATCTTCGCCTACGGCATGGGGGTGGTCGGCTACTGGGCCTGTGGTCAGCTCATGGAGCGTTGGGGTCGCCGCCCCACGGCGATGCTCTACTTCTCTCTGGGGACCGTCTTCGCCATCATCTTGTTCCAGGTCGACAACAAGCTGATCGCCTTCTTCGCCCAGATCTTCGCCGTGTTCTTCGGTCTGGGCAGTGCCCCGGTGATGGGGGCCTTCGCCACCGAGCTGTTCCCCACGTCGATTCGCAGCCAGGCGGCCGCCTGGACCCGCAACGTGTTCGAGATCGCCGGCTTCATGGGCGGCCCGCTGATCGTGGGAATCCTGGGCGACCATGCCACCGGCGTGGTCGGCTCCATCGGAGACTCGGTGTCGATCCTGATGCTGCTCTGGCTTCCGGGCGTATGGCTCGTCTACCGGTACATACCCGAGACCAAGGGCCTCGAGCTCGAAGACGTCCACGGGGAGGTGCGGTGATGCGGCGGATCGTCCTGCTCGTCGTCGTTGCTTCGGTGGCGCTCGGCGCGTGCTCGACCGAGCGCGACCGCGCCGCTGGCGTGACCGAGCGCTTCCTCCAGGCGTTGTCGGACTCGGGCCGGCACGGGCTCATCGAGAGTGCCACCGAGCGAGCAGCCGAGCATGGCGACACCGCCCTGGCGATCGATCTGGCCGCGCCCATCGAACTCCGCGCGGAGGACGAGCGATTGTTCCGAGACCTCGAGGTCGGCGCCCCGCGCCCGGCTGAACGTGGTGGCGACGTGCGGGTCCCGCTCCGGCTCACGCAGCGGCTATCCAGCGACGCACCTGAGGGAACCCCTGACGAGGTGCGCGCATCGGCCGTCCTCGAGCCCGCCGCCGGCGGCGCTTCGTGGTACGTGGTGGCCATCGAGCCGCGGGCTGAAGGCGAGCGGGTCCCGAGCGAGGGGGGTGCTCGACCGGCCACCGCCGAGGTGGGCCACTGGATGTGGGGGGCGGCGATCGCCGCGCTGATGACGCTCGGGTCGGTGATTCTCATCGAGGCCAGCCCCCTTCGCATGACGGGGCTCCACCACCTCCCGCCTGATCCGACGGCGGAAGATCCGACCGGCCATCCCACCACCCGCGATGCTCTTGACTGAGCGGTCAACTATTGTTCCGGCGTTCTGTAGGCCCAGGGAACCGAAGGAGATCGACCGTGGGAAAGCACGCATTCCTGTCTGATGAGTGGGTAGAGGCCGCGCAGGCCATCCGCGACGAGTTCAAGGGGAAGGCCCAGCCCGTCCCGCACACCATGAAGGCCAATCTCAACATCACCGAGGTTCCCTTCGGTGAGGGCACCGTGGCCGCTCAGCTCGACTCGTCGTCAGGCCAGATGGAGATGGACATGGGCCACATGGACGAGCCCGAGCTCACCCTCACCGTGGACTGGCTCACGGCCAAGGCGATCATCGTCGACGGCAACCCGCAGGCCGGGATGCAGGCGTTCATGGCCGGCAAGATCAGGGTCGAAGGAGACATGACCAAGATCATGGCCATGCAGAACGCCCCCGTGGACCCCGTGGCCCTCGAGGTCGCCACCCGCATCCAGGCCATCACCGAGTAGCCGTCAGTCGGCGGGTTCCAGCTCGACCGAGCCGGGCGCCAATCGCCCACCCTCACCCCCGGTGGCGGCGGACTCGACCCCCGCACCGAGGTCGTGACGCCGGCCGGCACGTTCGGTGGACCGGATGAAGAACGCTGACACCAGCGCGCCGCAGCTGACCACGAAGCCGAGCAGGTAGGCGTCCTGATAGGAGCCGAGCAGCCCGCCGACGTCGACCCGCGCCTGCTGCACCGTCTGGAGAAGCTGGATGCCGGCCACGGTCCCGATCTGCTGGGTGGCCATGAGCGTGGCACCGGCGATGCCCTGGTCAGCATCGGACACGCTGTTGGCCACCGACGCGGTGAACGCCGGGCCGGCCGCGCCCATGCCGACTCCCGATACGGCGAGCGACGCCATGATCACCAGCTCCGCCGATGATTCGGTGAGCGCGTTGAGCAACAGCATCGAGACGGCGACGCCGCCGGCGCCGAGCACAGCGATGCTGCGCTCCCCCACCCGGGTGGCGACATAGCCGGCGATCGGTCCGGCCAGCGCGAAGGCGATGGGGCGGGGGATCGACAACAGACCCACCTTCGTCTCGCCGAACCCGTAGACGTTGGCGAGGAGCAGGGGGGTGACGATGAACCCGCCCATGTAGGCGAAGTTCATGCAGAACTGGCCGACCGCGGGCACGGCGAAGTTACGACGGGTGAAGAAATCGAGCGGGATGAGCGGGCTGGCGACCCGACGCTCGATCGCCACGAAGAGGCCCATCAGCGCCGGGCCAGCGACGAAGCCGGCGACGACGGGCAGCGACGACCAGCCGGCGTCGGGTCCGCGGTTGAGGGCGTAGAGCACCGAGGTGATGCTCAGACCGAGTGCTGCTGCTCCACCGATGTCGAAGGTGACTCCCTCCTGGCGGCTCAACGACGGCAGGAGCAGCAGCCCGAGGATGGCGACCAGCACGAGCATGGGCGCCTGGGCGACGAAGATCCACCGCCAACCGATGTTCTCCACGACCGGCCCACCGGCCACCACCCCGAGCACCGGTGCCCCGGCGCCGACGAAGCTGAACCAGCCCATCGCCCGCACCCGCTCCTCACGCGGGTACAGCCGGTTGATGAGCGCCGATGCGGCCGGTGCGGTGACCGAACCGGCGGCCGCACCGAGCACGCGAAAGCCGACGATCGAACCGGCCGACCACGCGGCGGCAGTGAGTGCGGCGAAGCCGGCGGCGACGAGGTTGCCACCGATGAACATCCGCTTGTGACCCCACAGGTCGCCGGCCTTCCCGGCTGCTGGGCTCAGGACGCCCAGAGCCAGGAGCGGTCCGGTGATTATCCAGGTGAGGGCCGGTTCAGTGGTGCCGAGGTCGCCGGCGATCCTGGGAATGGAGACGGCCAGGATCGTGATCGTGAAGGTGACCGAGAACAGGCCGGTGAGCACCGTGGCCAGCACCATGACCCGGTAGCGGGGATGGGTGATCAGTCGTCGGCGAAGGGCGGCACCGGCACCGCCGCCCGGTGACACCCCGGTGGGCAGGGCAGGCACGCCGGCGAGCGTAGGGCAGAACGCAACGAGCGAGCCGTCGATTCTGCTGGGGCGGGAGCCTCGTCGCGGCGGCTGGGGAACACCGCGTCCGGCGAACCCGCCCCAGCAGACGCGGCGGCTCGCTCAAGTCCATGGTAATCGCTTTCACCCGCTGGTGGAATGACCAATCCGCGTCATCGTCACTTGTGAGCCCTGACGTGGGTCCCGGCGCGGCGGCATCGGCTCAGGATTCAGGCCTCGCCCTCGAGGCCGGGAAGCGACTCGGCCAGCTCCTCGGGCGTCCAGCGGCCGTCTTTCTCGAGCCGTGGCCCCAACGACCAAGGCTCGAACCGCCGGATCGTGCCGCCCATCACGTAGTAGCAGTGGCCGGTGACGTCGCAGTCGGCACTTGCCAACCACGCCACGAGCGGTGCCACGTTGGCGGGATCCCAAGCGTCGAATCCACCGTCGCTCGGTGGCTGCACCACATCGGACAGCCCGGGTGTCGACTCGGTGAGCCGAGTACGCGCCGCGGGGGCGATGCAGTTGACCCGAACTCCATACCGGGCGAGCTCCTTGGCGGCGATGGCCGAGAAGGCAGCGATGCCGGCCTTCGCTGCTCCGTAGTTGCTCTGCCCGGGATTGCCCAAGAGCCCCGAGGTCGACGACGTGTTGATTACCGAGGCGTCGGTGGCCTCGCCCGCCTTGGCCCGATCACGCCAGTGGTTGGCCGCCCAGCGAGTCGGCACGAAATGGCCCTTGAGGTGGACGGTCATCACCGCATCCCAGTCGTCCTCGGTCATGTTCACCAGCGTCCGGTCGCGCAGGATCCCGGCGTTGTTCACGAGCACGTGCAGCGCGTCGTAGGCGCGCAGCGTCTCCTCGATCAGGTGCCGGCCGCCTTCCCATGAGGCGATGTCGTCGTGGTTGGCGATGGCCTCGCCGCCCTGGGCGCGGATCTCGGCTGCCACCTCTTCGGCCGGTGTCGCATCGTCGCCGGTTCCGTCGGTCGCGCCGCCGATGTCGTTGACGACGACATGTGCCCCCTCGGCACCCATGAGCAGCGAGTGCTCACGGCCAAGACCCCGACCGGCTCCCGTGATGATGCACACCCGACCGTCGAGCGAACCCATCTTCTCCCCTTCGTTGGACGACAATGGCGAACCCTACCGGCGGCGCGCCGCTCCGTCAGTCGATGAGGAAGCCCCGCATGATGATGACGACACCGCTACCTCGAGGTACCCGCTCGCCTTCGGGTGGGTCGGTGGCAAGCACCTGCCGGGATGGGTTTCCCTCGATGTCGGTGACCTCGAGCCCAGCCCTCTCGAGCTTCTTGATCGCCGTCTCGAGGTTGTCGCCGGCGACGTTTGGAACGGTGACGAGGTCGGGGCCCTTCGACACCTCGACCGTCACCTCGAAACCTCGCTCGACCTCGCTACCGGCAGGAGGTGTTGTGCCGATGACCTTCCCCGACTCAACGTCGGAGGAGAAGACCTTCGCCTCGACGGCGACCAGTCCAGCCTGTTCGAGGCGGTCCTTCGCCTCATCGAAGGTGAGGCCGGCCACGATCGGCACCTGGCGCGGGCTGGGGCCGCTCGACACGACCAGGTCGACAGGTTCGCCTCGGGGTACCTCGGCGGGCACATCGGTTCCCTGGTAGGACCAGGTGAGCACCAGGTCCTTGGCGACCGTCTCGTGGAATTCCGTGGTGACCGTCCCGACGCGCAACCCGGCGGTTCCGAGGAGCGCACCGGCCTCCTCGAGGGTCTGTCCGACGATGTCGGTGGGTACGACCACCGGTGTGGGGCCGCGCGAGACGACGACGCGGATGGTGCCTCCCTCGCGGAGCCGCTCACCCGGAGGCGGATCGAGGTCGAGCACCTGGCCTGGCTGGGTGTCGTCGGCGTAGCGGCGATCGATCTGGATCTCCCACCCGAGGCTCTCGTCGCCCAGCACGGCAGTGGCCTGCTCCTCGGACTGGCCGATGAGGTTCGGTACGACATGGGACTCAAGGAGCAGGTTGGTGAAGAAGGCTGCTCCCCCGGCGAGCAGTGCGACGATGAGGAGAGCGATCACCAACCTGGGCCAGCGCCGGCGGCGCCCGGTCGTCGGTGCCGGAGTGGGAGCGGCGACATCAGCCGCTCCCGCTCCGGGGGCGGGTACGCCATCGCCGTGGTGCAGCGTGCGGTCGAGCCCGCTGGGGCTGTCAGTGCCGGTATCGACACCGGTTCCCGCCAGGGGCAGTGGCGGGGGGTTGGGAAGCGAAGGGGCGAGATCCCACAGAGCCTGACCGAACGAAGCGGCGTCGGGTCGCTGAGCCGGGTCGTGATGACCGGCCGACGCCACCACATCGGCCAGGCGCCCGAGCTCGGCGGGCACCGGGATGGGCGTGTCGACCCGCGTCATCAGCATGGCCAGCGGGTCTTCGCCGGCGAAGGGAACCACGCCCGTCACCGCTTCGACCATGACCAGGGCGAGGGCGTAAACGTCGGCCCGCCCATCCACTGGTTCGCCTCGCGCCTGCTCGGGCGACGCGTACCGGGCCGACCCCACGAGCACGCCCTGTGGTTCGGTCCACGCTGCCTCGGCCAGGGCTCGGGCCACGCCGAAGTCGGCGATGCGCAGATGGCTCTCGTCGTCGAAGAGCAGGTTGGCTGGCTTCACGTCGCGGTGAACAAGACTGCGGCGGTGGGCGTGATCGAGGCCCCGGCTCGCCTCGAGACCGATGGTGAGCACCTGGCTGGGAGTGAGCAGCGTCCCCTGCTCGAGCATGGCCCGCAGGCTTCCGCCGCCGAGGTACTCGGTGACCAGGAAGGGTCCGTGCTCGTCCTCGCCCCAGTCGTGGACGGCAACCAGGTTGGCATGGTTGAGCTTGGCCGCAGCCTGCGCCTCGGCGCGGAACCGGCGCAAGAACGTCTCGTCACCAGCAAGTCCGTCGTGGAGGATCTTCACCGCGACTCGTCGGCGAAGGGTGACGTCGTCGGCCAGATAGACACGGGCCGAAGCGCCGGCCCCGATGGGTGCGATGAGGCGGTAGCGGCCTCCGAGCACTCGGCCGACTTCCTCGGCCATGCGCGTGGGGGTCATCGGGTCCACGGTAGCGGGCGGCCACAGGCCAACATGGGGCAGATGGATGCCCGACCCCCCCTCGATCGACCCCCGCGACCGGGCGCGTTGGCGGCCCTGCGGGTCGGGACCACCTTGGCGGCCATCGAGGCGCTGGTCCACATCGCCGCCATCGTGGGCTGGGCCGACCGCCGGCCACCACTTCTGGTGGCCGCGCTGGCCGCCAAGCTGGCGTTCTGCTGGGGAGCGGCGCGGCGCGGCCCGGGCTCGATGCTGGTCCTCCTGCTGTGGGAGGGGACGGGCGCGCTGGCCCTGGGTCTGCTCGCTGGTGGGCTCGATGGGTGGGTGCGTTGGACGGGCACCGGGCTGGCGTTGGTCACACTGGCGGTCCTGTTGGGGTCCCTTCCCGCCTTTCCCTCGCCTACCCTGCCGGTGGACATGTCACCTCCCACCGATACCCAGTGACACCGTGATGCGACGGGTCATCACCGGTGTGGCCGTGCTGGCGGCAGTGGGCCTCTTGATCATCGCCGGTACCACCGCCGACACCGGCCCAAAGGTCACCTCCACCGTCGCCGCCGTGGAACGGCTGATCCCCGAGCGCGGCGCGCTGGCAGTGCGGCAGGCCAGGGTCGGGATCGACCTGGCTCCGGGCTTCACCGGGGTGCTCATCGTGAACGGCGTCGAGATCCCCGAGGACCAGCTCGAGAGGATCGAGGCCCTCAACGAGGTGTACTTCCAGCCGCGGGAGGAGCGCGAGATCGAGGCGTTCGAACCGGGACGGGTATGTGTAACCGCCGAGTACTGGCCCGCCATCGAGGGCCGGGACGCGTCACGGAGCATCCAGTGGTGCTTCGACGTCGCCTGAGCGGCCAGCTGCTCGTGGCTGGGCCGGGTCTGGAGGATCCGAACTTCCGGCGCACGGTGGTGCTGATACTCGAGCACGCCGACGAGGGAGCGCTCGGTGTGGTGCTGGACCGGCCCAGCCAGACCCCGGTGGGCGAGATCCTCGAGGACTGGGTCGACGCCGTCTCCCCGCCCGGGCTCATTCACATCGGTGGGCCGGTGTCATCGGGCGCCGTGGTTGCCGTCGCCCGGTCGCTCAGCGAAGACCAGGTTCCGGGAATGTCGACCGTCACCGGTCGCGTGGGAGTGATCGACCTCCACCAGGGACCCGAGGACTACCTGGGCCGGCTGGACGCCCTGCGGCTGTTCGCCGGCTTCGCATCGTGGGGAGAGGGCCAGATCGAGGGCGAGCTGGAGGAGGAGGCGTGGTGGGTGTTCGACGCCGAGCCCGATGACCCGTTCGGGCCCGAACCCGCTCACCTGTGGCGAACGGTCGTGGGCCGCCAGGGGGGTACCTACCGGCGGCTGGCGTCGTTGCTCCCCGATCACCTCGACCTGAACTGATGGGTCGGGTCGACGAGTCGATCAGAGGTTCGTGGCGATCAGGATGCCGCCGTAGAGGGCGAACAGGGCAGACGAGCCGAGGCGGATGGCCTGCTCAGGCAGCGCCGAACCCGCGGCGCGACCGACCACGACACCGACGGAGCCACTCAAGGTGATGCCCACGGTGGCGCCCATCCACACAAGGAGCGGGTTGCCCTGGGCCGCCAGCGTCGCGGTGACCAACTGGGTCTTGTCGCCCATCTCGGCCACGAACATGGCCACCGCAACCGACAGCACCACCCGACGGCCCGCTCCGGCGCCGGCGCCGGCGCCACCATCGCCGTGCTCGTGGTGGTCAGCTCGAAGGTTCCACGCCGCGAAGACGAGGAACAGCACCCCGCCTCCGAGGCCGATGGCGCGGGTGGGCAGGGCCGCTCCGAGCAGTCCACCCACGATCACCGAGAGCAAGTTGCTCGCGGCGTAGGCCAGTGCAACCCCCACCAGCACCGGTGCGAGCCGGTGCCGCGCCCCCAGGCCGAGCGCGACCAGCTGGGTCTTGTCGCCCAGCTCGGCCACGAACACCAGCCCCAGTGCGGCGAGCAGCGATCCCATGGTCGTCGCTACGAGCCGGCCGGGTGGGCGTTCTGCCAGCGCCGGATGGCAATGGCACCCCAGACGATCTCGACCACACCGAAAGGCCAGGCCCCCGACAGGAACCCGTAGACGCTCGACAGGAGGCAGCCCACGGCGAAGCCGAGCACGAACATCGGGCCCCGGCGCTCCAGCGCGTACATCGTCATCATGAAGCTCAAGGACACGATGCCGAACAGCGTGAGCGCCATCGCTCAGCTCTCGGTGGGAAGCTGGCCGGTCTGGAGGAGGTGGACGAAGCCGGCCTCGTCGAGCACGGGCACGCCGAGCGATTCGGCCTTGGCCAGCTTGGATGCGCCCGGAGCCTCACCCACCACCACGGCCGTGGTCTTCTTCGACACCGAACCGGGCGACTTGCCGCCTCGCGACGTGATGGCGCCGGTGGCCTCGTCGCGGCTGAAGCCGTCGAGCGTGCCCGTGACCACGACCGACTTGCCCTCCAACGTCTGAGGCCGCGATGACTCCTCGGTCCGTCCGAAGTGGACCCCGGCGGCTCGCAGCTTGTCGACGACGACTCGGGTCTCGGGGCGATCGAAGAACTCCACGACCGACTCGGCGATCTTCGGGCCGATTCCTTCGACCTCGGTGAGCTCGGAGAGCGAGGCCGACATCGTGGCGTCGAGCGTGCCGAAGCGCCGGGCCAGCGTCTCGGCCACCGTCCCCCCGACGTGTTCGATCCCGAAGCCCACGAGCAGCCGGGCCAACGGTCGCTCCTTCGAATCCCGAATGGCTTCGAGCAGGTTGGCCACCGACACATCCGCCCACCCCTCCCGGCCTGCGAACGTGTCGGCCGACAGCGAATAGACGTCACCGACGTCGCTGAGCACACCTCGCTCGACCAGGTCGATCACCGTCTTCTCCCCGAGATGCTCGATGTCCATGGCTCCCCGAGAGGCGAAGTGCGAGAGCCCGGCCTCGATGCGCGACGGACACGAGCGGTTGACGCAGTCGGTGTCGGCCGCACCCGCGGCCCGAACCAGCGGGCCACCGCAGCGCGGGCAGGTGGTGGGGAACGTCCACCGCTTGGTGCCTGAGGGGCGCTGGGCCAGCACCGGTTTGACCACCTCGGGTATGACGTCGCCGGCCTTGCGAACCACCACCGTGTCGCCCGGTCGGACATCCTTGGCTGCCACCTGGTCCTCGTTGTGCAGGGTGGCCATGGCCACCGTCGACCCGCCCACGAAGACCGGTTCGAGCACGGCGAAGGGCGTGGCCCGACCGGTGCGCCCTATCGACACCTGGATGTCGCGCAGCAACGTGGTGCGCTCCTCGGGCGGGAACTTGTAGGCGACGGCCCACCGGGGCGCCTTCGACGTCGAACCGAGCCGGTCACGCAGCGCCAGGTCGTCGACCTTCACGACGACACCGTCGATGTCGTAGTCGACGTCGTGGCGGTGCTGCTGCCAGTGCTCGCAATGGGCCAACACCGCGTCGAGGCCGCCCAGGGTGCGGATCTGGGGGTTCACGGGCAGGCCGAGACGAGCCAGGAGCTCCAGCGTCTCGCGGTGGCGGCGAACGTCGGGCCCGCCCTCGACGGCGCCGAGCTGATAGCACCAGATCGCCAGCTCACGCGAGGCCGTGACCGATGGATCCTTCTGACGGAGCGACCCGGCAGCGGAGTTGCGGGGATTCACGAACACCCGCTCGCCGGCTTCGCTCTGCCGGCGGTTGAGCTCCTCGAAGGCCGAGACCGGCATGTAGACCTCGCCCCGGACCTCCAGCACCGGCGGGGCGTCATCGAGGCGATGGGGGACCCCGACGATGGTGGCCACGTTGGCCGTCACGTCCTCACCGACCTTGCCGTCTCCTCGGGTGGCGGCCCGCACCAGCCGACCGTTCTCGTAGCGGATCGAGATGGCCAGCCCGTCGATCTTCAGCTCGCAGACGAGGTCGAGGTCGGCCACCGTGGCGGCGCCGTCGAGCTGACGATCGAGCCGCTCGGCCCACGCCGTGAGGTCGTCGGCGTCGAGGGCGTTGTCGAGAGACATCATCGGCGGCTGGTGCACCACCGGAGCGAAGGTGGCCGAGATGGGGCCTCCCACCCGCTGGGTCGGCGAGGAGTCCGTCACCAGCTCGGGATGGGCCCTCTCGATCTGGGCCAGGTGGCGAACCAGCTCGTCGTAGTCGGTGTCGGAGATCTCGGGTTCGTTGTGCTGGTGGTACGCCTGGTCGTGATGAGCGATCTCATCGCGCAGTCGGGCGGCCTCGGCGGCGGGGTCGTCGGGCTCGCTCATCCCACGCTGGCGCGGACGTGGCCGGCGACGGCGGCCGTGATCTCGAGTAGGTGCTCGGCCTGGGCGACGTCATGGTTGGCGAGGCCGCATGCCGGTGTGACGATGCTCTGCTTCGCGACTTGGCCGGCGTCCACCCCGGCCTCCACTACGGCGTCGATGGCGGCGGTGAGACGATCAGCCAACCGCTCCGACCCATCGCCGAGCGGGCCGTCGGTGGGTACCGCTCCCCAGGCGATCCACCCGCCTCCCCGGATGAAACGGGCCAGGACCGAGTAGTCGCTCGGCGCCATGGCATCGACGGGGAACGACAACAGGTCGGGCCCCGCCGCCACCACCGGCTGCCAGTCGGTGGGCCCGCAGCAGTGGATCCCGACGTAGGTGTCAGCCGACGCGATCGCGTCGACGATGCCGGTGATCGCCGACCGGACCCGGCGGCGGCGTAGCGGGAACCCGGGGTGGGCACACGCCACCAAGCCCGGTTCGTCGACGCACACCAGGATCGGGACCTCGGGCAGAGC
>DASWIA010000060.1:0-103718 GCA_036397895.1 Acidimicrobiales bacterium
GACGTACTCGAAGACCTCCTTGCAGTGGAGTGTGGTTTCCAGGACCGGATCGCGGAGATGAGGCAGCAGGTTCTGGAGGAGGCGTCCGACGCTGCCGCGCAAATGTCCGCCAGTGGCATCTCACTCGACGAGATGACTGAGTATCTGCGAGCCCACTTGCCTCGCGCCGGTCGCCTTCGGGTCACGTCCGAGTCCGTCCTGCCGGGCGGAGCTTCCAAGCTCACGGTCCTGCTTCGAGTTGAGGGCTGCGCCGACCTGCCGGACGAGATCGTGCTCCGCAAGGACATCGCCGACGGCCTGGTGGACTCGCGTGTTGCCGACGAGTACGTGCTCCTCGCCGCGGCTCACGACGCAGGTGTACTCGTCCCACGCCCGATTCTCGCCGAGGAGGATCCCGAGGTCTTTGGTGGGACCTTCCTCATTGTCGAGCGCGTGCCGGGGGAGAAGCTCGGCGAGTTCTTCCCCGACATGTGTAAGCTCCCTGACCCCGAGAAGCGGCGCGCCGTCGGAGTTCAGCTCGCGCAAACCCTGGCCCGGCTACACACGATGGACATAGATCGGCTCCGGGATGCACATCTCGATCTCGATCCCGACATCAGGGCCCAGGTCGTGAAGATCGTCGAGGACGACCACGCGCGACGCGCTGCGATCGTCGGGGGCCCACCGAGCCCCGAGATCGACCTCTGCCGCCAGTGGATCATCGGGAATCTGGATCTGGCGGACGGCGAACCAGCGCTCGTCCACAACGACGTCAGCATGGCGAACCTGATGGTGGAGGGTGATCGCCTGACCGGGCTCCTCGACTGGGAGCATGCCCGCGTGGGCGTGCCCTCTATGGATCTCGGCTATGTCAAGCATCAAGTAGAAGCCCTGATGCCGTGGGAGGAGTTCACCGCTGCTTACCTCGACAACGGCGGCTCGCCCTCAGCCTGTGAGCCCGAATCTGTCACCTTCTACGCGCTCTTGACGTACCTTCGATGTGCCCAAGCGTGCATGCTCGCCGGGCACATCTTCCGCTCCGGTCTCAGCCATGACCTTCGTCTCGCGCTTGCCGGTTACGACGCTCTCTACCGGGCCCATCAGCTTCTGGCGAGGAGTCTCGTCGAAGCGCTGGGCGTCCGATCGGCCGCCAGCAGCCCGTGAGGCTCAGGCTGCGCCGTGCTCGATCCCGTCGTCTGTCACAACGTGCATGCGCACGGAGATGACAGCCCGCCCTGGGATCAGCGGCGCTTGTCCTTGCCGATGGTCAAGCCCATCGCCTCGAAATCCCACGTGTCGGGACTGACGCCCTGCTCACGGAGCACGTGCTTCATGACCCGACCCATCGCGTTCGCGGGGAGTGCCTCGAGCACATCGACGTAGCGGGGCACGGCGAAGTACGGCAGCCGCTCCTTGAACCACTCGAACAGCTCGGCCGCTTCGAGTGTGGTGTCCGGCGCTGCGACCACGCATGCCCGGACGTCGTCTTCGCCCAGGGGTGACGGCTCGGCCACGACCGCGGCCTGGGCGATGCCGGGGTGGCCCGAGATGGCGATCTCGAGCTCGAACGACGAGATGTTCTCCCCGCGACGGCGGAGCGCGTCCTTCTTCCGGTCGACGAAGTAGAGGAAGCCGTCCTCGTCGAGCCGTCCAAAGTCACCGGTGTGGTGCCAGAGGTTCCGGAACGCCTCGACGGTGGCGTCGGGCTTGTTCCAGTAGCCCGAGAACATCACCCAGGGCTCCGTGGGACGGACGCAGATCTCACCGATCTCACTGGTGCCGACCTCACGGTCGTCGTCGTCGACTAGGCGGATGTCGAAGTTGGCTGATGCCTGTCCCGCGCTCCCGGGCTTGGCCGGGCCGTCCAGCCGGCCCATCGTCACGGGATTCGCCTCTGTCTGGCCGTAGGCCGCGGCGGTGACAGGAACGCCGAGTCGAGACGACAGGGCTGCCTGGCTGTTGGGGTCCATCGGGATGAACGACGCCAGTCGCAGGGAGTGCTCGACCGAGGTGGCCTCCGGGGGCTGGGCGAGGATCGCCATCGCCATCGGCCCCACGCCCTGCAGGACGGTCGCCTGCTCCTCGGCCGCCCGCGAGATGAACGTCGACGCCGAGAACGCGGGTTCGAAGCACACCGACTCGCCCACGACGAGCGCGTTCATTAGGGCGATGATCTGGCCCGACGTGTGGAAGAGGGGAAACGCTGTGAAGATGCGATCGCCCGGGGCGATCCAGCCAGCCTCTGCGAACGCTGCGGTGCCAGCCACGTAGCTTCCGTGCGTCAGCACGCATCCCTTGGGCATGCCTGTGGTGCCGGACGTGTAGATGATCGCGAATGGGTCCTGGGGACTGAGCTCCTCGTCGGGTGCGCCGCTGCCTTCGGCGCTCTGGAGCGATTCGAAGGCGATTGCGTTCATGGGGGGCGTCTCATCGATCTCATCGAGGAGCACGAGGTGCTTGACCGACGTCTCACCCAGCAGCGGCTTAGCCGCCGCGTAGCCGGCGGCGTCGCACACGAGGACCTGGGCATCGCTGTCGGCGAGCTGGTACCGCAGGAAGTCGCCCTTGAGGAAGTAGTTGAGCGGTACCTGGATGGCGCCGACCCGAGCGACTCCGAACAGCAGCTCCAGCACTTCGGGCCGGTTGGGCGCGATGAAGGCCAGCCGGTGGCCGCGGCCGAGTCCGAGCTCGGAGAGCCCGGCTGCGATCCGAGCGGCGGCGTCGGCCATCTGCCGGTTGGTGACCCAATCCCCGCCGCACTTGGCTAGCGGGCCATCCGGGTCCCGTTCAGACCGCCGGCCCAGCACCTCGCTGACGCTGCCTGTGCTCGCCGTCCCCGCTACCTTGCCCATGGTGTGCACCTCGATGTCGTCGGGTGTGGACTTGACCATCCACGTGACGACGAGGATCATAGCCCAACCAACTGGTTGGTGGAGAGGGTCAGCGTATGCAGGTGAACGGGTTGTCCTACATCGGTGTCAACGCCACCGACCCGTCAGCGTGGACACGGTACGCCACTGAGATCCTGGGTCTGGCGCCGGCCGACGACGATGGCGACGCCGATCTCCGGTTCCGCATGGATGAGCGCTCGTGGCGTCTGGCGGTCCATCGGGCAGAGTGGCCAGGTCTGGCCTACGTCGGCTGGGAGGTGGCCGATGCGGCCATGCTCGACTCGGCCGCCGCCGAGCTCACGGACGCGGGCATCGAGGTCGTTGTTGCCGACGAGGCCACGGCTCGGAATCGAGCGGTGCGCGAGATGGTCAGCTTCGAGGCTCCGGGAGGTCACTGGACCGAGCTGAGCTACGGCGCCGCCTACCAAGGTCACTTCGTCTCGCCGCTCGGCGTGAAGTTCCGCACCGGAGCACTCGGGATGGGACACGTCGTCCTCTCGGTCCCTCCCGAGCACTACGAGAAGGCGCTGGCCTTCTACGTGGATGTGATGGGATTCGGCGTCAGCGAGTTCCTGGACTTCGATCCGATCCCCATCCAGGGGGCGCTCATGCACTGCGGCCCTCGGCATCACTCCCTGGGCATCGTGCGCGGCGGCAAGCGGCCTGGCTGCGACCACATCATGATCGAGGCCAGCGACGCCGACGACGTCGGGCGGGCCTGGGATCGCGTGCTATGCGCAGGCGTCGAGATCCGCCGAATGATCGGCCGTCACTCCGACGATGGGATGTTCTCGTTCTACGCCGCGACGCCGTCGAAGATCGGAATCGAGTTCGGCTCGGGGGGGCGCGTCATCGATCCCGACACGTGGATGAGCGAGACGCTCCGCAAACCTGCGGCGGGGGACGTGTGGGGCCACCAGCCTCCCGCCGTCCTCGCTGCTGTCTTACCGAGCCCCGAGGGACACGCTGATGCGTGAACGCCCCACCGAGCTGTGGTCCGACGGACGGGTCGACCGCCGCGCCTATTTGTCGGCAGAGGTGTACAGGGCCGAGCTCGACCGCGTGTTCGGTCGGGTCTGGGTGTACGTGGCCCACGAGAGCCAGCTCCCCGCACCCGGCGACTACCGATCTGCGTTCATCGGCCGCAGCCCCGTGATCGTCGTGCGGGGTGACGACGGCGAGGTGCGGGTGCTGCACAACAGGTGCTCCCATCGCGGTGCCACCGTGTGCCAGGGCATCGGGGGGACGGCCAGCGTGTTCCGCTGCGCCTACCACGGCTGGACGTACCGGAACGATGGATCGCTGGCCGGCATCACCTACCCGGATGGATACTCGGAGGTCGACGGCGCCGGACTGTCGGAGGGGCTGGCGATCGTGCCACGCGTCGACAGCTACCGAGGCTTCGTGTTCGCATCGTTGGCTTCGACGGGCCCGACGTTGCTGGAGCACCTCGGCGAGGTCGCTCCCTACGTCGACCTCAGGATCGACGCCGGGCCCGAAGGCCTGTCGCTTCGCAGCGGGCAGCAGCGCTACTCCTACGCGTTCAACTGGAAGATCCAGTGCGAGAACGTGGTCGATGGCTACCACGCCAACTTCGTGCACCAGTCGGCGCTGTCGGTGCTCGGCAAGCGGCCCGACGGCAAGCTCTCGACGAAGATCTTCAAGCTGGCCAACGGGGACAGCCCGAGCCGGGCGGTGGGCCTGCCTGGGGGCCACTCGGTGCTCGATCAGCGCCCCACGCTGGGCGAGACGGCCGTCAAGGTGGCACGGCATCGGCCCGGTGGGGAGGAGTACTGGCAGCGAATGGTCGACGTCCATGGCCCTGACCGGGCCCATGAAGCCGTCGCAGCGGGATCCGGGGAGGGCTTGAACGTCTTCGTCTTCCCGAACCTGGCATTCGTGTCCCAGCAGATCCGCGTCATCCACCCGGTCGCGGTCGATCGCACGCACGTCGATCTGTTCCCGACCTGGCTCGACGGCGCCCCCGATGAGCTCAACACCGATCGGCTGCGGATGCACGAGCTCACCTACGGCCCCGCCGGGCTGATCGGGCCCGACGACCTGGAGATGTTCGAGCGTGTGGCTCTCGGCATCCAGGGTGATGGGGCCGCCGTGGATCTGCGTCGCGGTCGCGCGAGCTCCCCTCCCGACGACGACGGCGTCGTCGTCGGGCAGTTCACCACAGAGGCACCGCAGAGGGCGTTTTGGGATGGTTGGTCCGTGGCGATGGCTGAGGCCACGGCGTGAGCGCCGGGCTCGGCCGGGCCGAGGCCGAGGACCTGCTGTTCACTGAGGCCGCCCTCATCGATGATCGCCGCTTCGAGGAGTGGCTCGACCTGTTCACCGAGGACGGCGTCTACTGGGTGCCCGGCGACGACGCCGAGGCCGATCCCGCCGAGCACGTCTCGATCATCTTCGACGACGCGGCCCAGCGTCGGGCGCGCATCGAACGCATCCTCCACCGCAGCAACTGGCGTGACGACCCCGAGGGTCGGCTCATGCACCTCGTCGGCAACGTGCGCGTCGAGGCTGCAGACCGCCGCGACGAGCAGCACGTGGCCAGCAACCAGCGGATCAGCCATGCCCGCAACGGTGTCGAGGTCGTCCTGAGCGCCAGGTGCGTCCACGTCCTGCGGCGCGTCGGCGACGACTGGCGGATCGCACTGAAGAAGGTCTGTCTCCAGGCCCCTGACGCCTACCTCCCGCCAGCATCGATCGTGCTGCTCTGAGCAAGCCCGCGGCTGAGGCCACGGTCCGCCATCAGGTCGTTGGCAACCGGAAATCCCTGGCGCTACACATGGGTACGTCATGGGGGGGCCACCATCGGCTGCTTCAGCCAGGGATCGGAGTGACGGCAACCGGGCGGCCAAGGCGGTGGCGGAGGTCCCTTCGCCGGCGTTGACTGGGTTCCGGAACCGACGTAGGTTGTCAACCAACCAGTCGGTTGAGCAGGTCGCGTCGACACCGGGGGGAGTCGGGGGAATGCAGCGCAGCGTCATCGCTCTCGTCTCCGTCCTCGCGTTGGTAGCCAGCGCGTGTGGCTCGCCCGCAGCACATGGACTTCGCGCTCACGAGGTTGGGACCGCTGCGGCCTGTCCGGGGGCTCGGCGGCTTCACCACCCCCATCGACGGCCTCGTGCTGTCCGGTGCTGGAACCCACCCCGGTGGGGGTGTCCTCTCCGGCATCTCCGGTCGCCTCGGCGCCGATCACGTCCAGCGAAGTGGGGGGTCATCGCGCTGATGGACGGCACGATGATCGCCGATGCCCTCCAGCGGATCGACGCGGCGCGCACCGGCGACGAGACGACACGTCGAGCTCCCGAGCTCGCCGACATCCCACTCGGCCGCTACGCCGACCCCGAGTTCGCCGCAGCCGAAGTCAGCGAGGTGTTCGGGCGCTCGTGGTCCTTCATCGGGCACCGCTCCGAGTGGGAGGCTCCGGGCAGCTATCGGGTCATCGATCTCCCGGGTGGCTCGATCATCGTGACTCGCGACGCATCGGGCAGGCTGCACGCCGTGCGCAACGCCTGTCGACATCGGGGCGCGCCCGTCTGCCGTGAGCCCGCCGGTCGGGCTCGCCGGCTTACCTGCCGGTTCCACTCGTGGTCCTACGACCTGAGCGGGGCGCTGGTGGGGGTCCCCTGCGAGGCGGACTTCGGCGGGCTCATCCGAGAGGACCGGAGCCTGGGCTCGCTGTGGCTCGACACCTGGGGTGACTTCCTGTTCGTCAGCTTCGACGCGGAGGCTGCACCGGTAGCCGAAGAGCTCGCACCCCTCATCCGGCGCTACTCCGACGTCGTGTGCGGGCCGTTGCGGCTGGCGCACCGAGCGAGCCACGACCTCGCGGTGAACTGGAAGGTGGCGATCGAGGCGTTCCTGGAGACGTACCACATCCGCACCGTCCACCAGCAGACTGCGGCGTCGATCACCGACACCTCCGCGGTGGCCAACCAGCTGTTCGGTCGCGGTCACAGCACCTCCTACGTGCCCTGGATGCCGGAGGTGTTCGAGGACGAGGCTCTGGGCTTCATCCACGCCGCGATGTTCCCGTCCGACCTTGCCCCGATCGATGGCGCCCCGGACTTCTACCGGCGCAACACCACGGTGTTCAGCATCTTCCCCAACGTGGTCTGTCCCATCGACGACCACGGCGTGCTGTTCCTCGCGTTCTGGCCGCTCGCCGTGGACCGGACCCGGTTCGACCTCCACTGGTACGGCACCGACTGGGGTGGCAGACCCCGCCCCGAGGGGTGGGACCTCCGCGTGGCGGGATGGGACGCGATCATGGCGGAGGACCTCGTGAACATGGAGCCGATCCAGCGTTCGATCGGAGCCGCGGCCCACGGCGGCGTCCCCCTGAGTGTGGGAGAGCATCGGATCCATCACCTCCACGCAGAGATCGACCGCCGCATCGGCTCCGACCGCATCGCCGCAGCGCTACGGGTTGCCCCCGTACTCGACCCGCTCATAGAGGAGTGATCATGCAGCCAACCACGGGTCCGAACCGGCGCTCGATCGTCGCGCTGATGCTGACGCTCGCCCTCATCGGCTCGGCCTGCGGGTCACGGCGGAGCGTCGAGGAGATCGCGGCGGCATCAGCGAGCGCGGCCGCAGGACCGGTCGAGCGCGGAGCGGGGGTGGCCGGTGGATCAACCGCCGACTCCGACGACGCCGCCAGCCCGGCCGTGGAGGGTGACACGAGGTCTCCGTCGTCGCCGACCCGGAGCGGAGTGTCGACGGTAGGACCGTCGACAGGGTCCGGCTCGACATCGCCGACCGGTGACGCCACCACGGGAGGCGGGGCCGCTGGCACGACCGGGGGCGGGGGGGCACCAGCGCCCGGCACAGGGGAGATCGTGATCGCGTCGGTGGGCAGCTACTCCGGCATCCCGGGCTCCGTGTTCGCCGAGGCCCCTCTCACCGTGCAGGGCTGGGCGCGCTCGGTCAACGAGGGGGGTGGCATCGGCGGACGCACCGTCAAGGTCCTCGTGCTCGACGACCAGGGCGACCTCTCCCGCCACCAGACCTTGGTCCGACGAGCGGTGGAGGAGCAGGGCGTGATCGCCTTCGTCGCCTCCCACGCGCCCCTGACCGGTTCGGCGAGTGTCGACTACCTCAACCAGCAGGGGGTGGTGACCATCGGCGGGCAGGGAACAGACGCATGGTTCTCCACCAGCGCCGTCCACTTCTCGGTGACGGCCGTCGGCGCGGACCTCAACTACCTCTACGCCGCAGCGATCAAGCGATTCGCCGATTCAGAGGGTCTGAACAACTACGGGGTCATCTACTGCGTCGAGTCGGCTTCCTGCAGCGAATTCGCCGACTCCACGTCCCGCTTCGCCGAGGAGCTGGGCATGAACGTGGTGTACAAGCAGGGCGCGTCGATCGCTCAGCCCGACTTCACCTCCGAGTGCTTGTCGGCTCGCAACCAAGGGGTCGAGGTGCTCAACGTGGGACTCGATGGCAACAGCCTCCGCCGGTTGGCGGGAGCATGCGCGCGGCAGAGCTTTCGCCCCAATTACTTCCAGCCGTCGGAGGGCCTCGAGAACAACATGCTCGGCGACCCCAACCTCGACGGGACGATCACCGGCTCACCGATCTTCCCCGTCACCCTCGGGGGAACTCCCGCGGCCGATCGAATCCGAGCCGAGATCGATCGCTACATCGGCGACGTCGACAACCTGCTGCTGGTGGCACAGGCATGGATCTCGGCGATGGCCCTCGAGCGCGCGCTGCGCGACGTCGTCGGCGATGTCGATCGCTCGGACGTGCTCACCGGGTTGCGAACGATCTCGAACGAGGACTTCGGAGGGCTGACGGCTCCCATCACCTACACCGAGGCCAACAAGAACCCGCCCATCTGCTATTGGGTAGTGGCGATCGTCGATGGCGAGATGACCCGGCCCGACGGCCTCGAACGGCAGTGCCGCAGCCGATGACGCCCATCGTCAGCGACCCAGGGCGCGGAGGAGGCGCCGAGCCGCCACCTCGCCGTTTCGGGTGGCGGTGTCGACGTTGGAGGTCATGAAGTAGTCGCCCGCCAACTGCACCCTCCCGTCGAGGGCCGCCAGCTCATCGAAGCGCCGGTACTCCCGGTAGTAGCCGGGGTGGCCGAACATCGCCGTGGGTCGCCAGCGTCCGACGACGGTGAACTCCACGTCGTCGGAGACACCAGGCAGGATGGCATCGTAGGCGGCGAGCATGTGCTTGGAGATCGTCTGGTCGTCCTCGTCGATGAGCTCTCTGGCCCAGTCGGTGATGGCGTAGCCCGATACCAGACCCTTGCCCGCCGGTGCGCGACCTGGTGCCTTGTTGTGGTCGAGGACCATCCCGATCAGCCCGTCGTGCACCCGGCGGGGCAGGAAGATGAGCGAGGCGGGGACGTCACGGGGAGGTCGGCTCAGCGCGGCGCTGACGCTGACGGACGTCGTGTAGCTGACGCGACCCAGGAACGCCCGGCGCCAATCGTCGAGGCCGGCGTGCATGGCGGCTGCGGCCGGCGCCGGTACGGCCAGGACGCAGCCGGCCGCCTCCTCGTCGTGTTCCATGCCCGACGCGTCCGTCCAGCGGATGGCGGCTCGATCCCCGCGGTCTGTGACCTCATGGACCATGGCGCCCAGCTCGACGTCGAACCGGCGCGCCAGCGTGTCGCCGTAGGAGCCGTTGCCGTTGCGGAGGGCGAGGAAGCTGACACCGATGAACTTCGACAGCCCGTAGAAGAGGTCGACCTTGGAGATCGTGTCGGACGGCGTGGCCAGCATCCCGCGCATCGCGGCGTCAATGACGTACTCGTAGCACTCGGTACCGAGGCGGCGTCGGGCGTAGTTCCCGGCGCTCTCGGTGTCGAGCGCAGCCACCGCTTCGAGGTCCTCGAAGCTGAGCGCTCGATGAGCGCGGATCACGTCCACGGCCAGCTTGGTGAGCGCCAGCTTGGCCCGGCCCGATACCTGACCGAGGCGAAGGCCGTCCCGTAGCAGGTGGTCGGTGTCGAGGTAGTTCAGACCGTCTTCGCGGGCGAAGGCGAGCATCGTGCCGCCTGGGACGAGCTCGTCGCTCATCCCAGCCTCCTCGATGATGGAGAGCAGCCGCAGGTGCTTGGAGGGGATCACCTGGGCACCCTGATCCATGATGAACCCGTCGCGGTGCAACGTGGTGAAGCGCCCGCCCACCTTGTCGGCGACCTCCAGCAGACGGACCCGATAGCCCGCCTGCTGCAACCGGAAGGCTGCGCCAAGCCCGGAGGGCCCCGCACCGATGACCGTCACCTCGTCGGTGGACCCTCTGACATCGCCCATCCCTCGACAATAGCTTGACCAACCGATCAGTTGAAAGGCGATGGTCTCATGGCCGCACCGCCGTCAGCTCACGGGTTCTCGGGCGGCGTCGTCGATCGAGCTCGGCACCACGGTGTTGTCCAGCTCGATGTGCTCGCTGAAGCCGATGCGGTCGTGCAGCCGACGGAGCGGGCCCGGTGCCCACCAGTTCGCGGACCCAGCCAGCTTCATGACGGCCGGCACCAGTGTCCCCCGGATGACGAAGGCGTCCAGCAGGACGACGCCGGCCAGCCCCAGGCCGAACGCCTTCATCATCCGCAGCGACGAGAACACCCCGACTGTGAGGAAAACCAGTGAGATGAGCACTGCGGCGGCGGACACGATGCGACCACACCGGTCGAGGCCGACCGCCACGGCTCGGTCGTTGTCGCCGTGGCGATCGTACTCCTCTTTGATGCGCGACAGCAGGAAGACCTCGTAGTCCATCGACAGGCCGAAGGCGAGCGCGAAGATGAGGATCGGGATGTTGATGTAGATGTTCCCGGTCGCGGTGAAGTCGAGGAGCCCGCTCCCGTGGCCCTCCTGGAACACCCACACGAGCGCGCCGAGCATCGCTCCGATGCTGAGCACGTTCAGCAGGATTGCCTTGAGCGGCACCAGGATGCTCCCGAACTGCAGGAACAGCACCACGAAGGTGGCGAGCGCGATGAAGGCGAGCCCGACGGGGATGCCGCTCAACATCTTGCGCTTGACGTCGACCGCGTTCGCTGCCTCGCCGGTGACGAGGATCTCGTCGAAGGGCGACTCGACCGAGCGGAGGGCGTCGACGAGGCGCTCGCTCTCGCCCGAGATCGGATCGACGGAGTTCCTGACGACGAGGTAGGTGGCCTCGCCATCGCTGAACGCCACGGCGGCATCGGCCGGCAGCTCGGTGCGACCGTCGGGACCGTAGGCGCCTGATGCGGTGGTGACACCTTCGACGTCAGGGAGGCTGGCGATGCGGATCGCCAAGGCGTCCACGTCGTCAGCCGCCTCGGTCGCGTCGACATCGGGGAGCACGACGAACAGCGGAGTGCTGGCCCTGGTGTCGAACTCGTCGCGGAGGATGTCGCCGGTCACGCGGATGTCCGCCGAGGACGAGAAGGTGCGGTCATCGGGCAGCCCCAGGTCGATGCCGGCCGAAGGTGCCGCCACCACAAGGAGGACGACGATGAGAGCTCCAGCCACGGCCACGGGGTGGGCCATGACCTTCTGCGCCACCTGGAACCACCTCCCGTCACCGGTGCTGGGGCGGGTCGACCCTCGCCACACCACCCCCCGGTTCACACCGGTGCCGATCCGGGCCAGGAGGGCGGGGAGGATCACCAGCGAGCCGACCATGGCCATCCCGGCGGTGGCCATCGCCGCCAAGCCGAGCGTCCGCATGAACTCGAGCGGCACCAGCACCAGGGCGAAGAGCGAGACGACGACGGCCAGCGCGCTGAACAGCACCGTTCGGCCGGCCGTCTGCACCGTACGGACGATGGCGTGGTCAGGGTCGTGGCCGGCAGACAGCTCTTCGCGGAAGCGGTTGACGACGAAGAGGCTGTAGTCCACGCCGAGCCCGAGGCCCAGCGCCGAGGTGAGGGTGAGCGCGAACTGCGAGACCTCGGTGAAGACCAATAGCAGTGCAAGGAAGACGACGGTGCCGAGCACGGCGATGATGGCCACGCCCAGCGGCAGCAGGGCAGCGACGACCGAGCCGAACACGACGAGCAGGGCGACGAGGATGACGGGGATCGTCACCAGCTCGGCGCGCTCGAAGTCTTCCAGGCTGACCTCGGTGAGGTCGCGGAAGAACTGGGCCGAGCCGCTGGGCCGAGCGGTGATTAGCGCGCCCGCCATCTCGATCACCTCGTCGCTGTGATGACGGATCCAGGTGTCGACCTGGTCGTCGTCACCCAGGATCCGGGCGACGATCAGCGCCCGGTCACCGCCGGCTGAGACCAGCTCGGGGGGATGTCCGTCCTCCCACCACGAGTGGACGTCGGTGACGCCGGCGTCGTCACGCAGCCGTTGGCTGAGGACGGCCGCCGCCTCCGCCACGGAGGGATCCCCGACGGAGCCATCGACCGCGCTGATGAGGAGCGCGTAGTTGGGAACGCCGACACCGAACCGCTCGGTGAGGACCTGTTCGCCCGCGTAGGCCTCCGAGCTCGGGTCGGTGAACGCGTCGAAGGCGAGGCGGTCGTTGACGGTGATGAAGAGCGGGATCGCCACGACGATGCCAAGGGCGGTGAGCACGAGGATTCCCGTGCGCCGACGGACGATGAGCCAACCGAGCGACTCCAACATGGGGCGGAGCCTGACAGATCGACAATCGATGTCGCAATGACAGGCAATTCAGGACACGAGGCGTTGACCACGCGCGAACGGCTCTGTTAGCGTTTCCCAATCAACTGGTTGGTTGAGTAGATCCTGGGACAGCGCCCGACCGGGTCGGCACCTCGATCGACCGGAGATCGTGTGTCCGACGGACCGGCCGTCGACGGGATGAGGGAGCTGCTGTGAAGGATTGGCCGTACGAGGCCCACCCCACGGGTTGGTACCAGATCGCGTACTCGGCGGAGCTCGCCGCCGGAGACGTCCGCCCGGTGAAGTACTTCGGCGAGGATATGGTCCTGTTCCGGACGACGGACGGTGAGGTCGGCCTTCTCGATGCCTACTGCCCTCACCTCGGTGCCCATCTCGGCCACGGCGGCATCGCCCGTGAGGGATGCATCCAGTGCCCCTGGCACGCGTGGCGTTGGGGCACTGACGGAACCAACGTGGAGATCCCGTACGCCGATCGGGTGACGAACCGGGTCAGCGCCGGCCCATGGCCCGTCCGCGAGATCGACGGAATCGTCCTCACCTGGTACGACGCCCTCGGTCGCGAGCCGTTCTGGGAGTGGCCTGGCCTGCCCGAGTTCAAGGACACCGACGGCTACTACCCCATCTACCCGCACTGCGCGGTCGACGTGGGGCAGAGGGCGATCAAGCCACAGTCTCCGCTCGAGAACACACCCGACTACCACCACTTCATCTACGTCCACGGTGCCGGCGAGGCGGCCGAGCCCACCCTGTGGGAGGAGGACGGGCACTACCTCCATGCGCAGTCGACGCTGCGCATGGGTGTCGGGCGAGAGGTGACGTGGCTCACGCCCGACGGACCGATTACGGCCTACATCGACACCGAGGCCTGGGGATTGGGGCTCGGGCTTGCTCGCATGACCTTCGGCGAGCGCATCGCGGCCCACCTCATCTCCTGCACTCCCATCGATGACGAGATGTCGCAGATGTTCAGCACCATCGGCATGACGCGTGAGCCCGGCGACGACGGTGACGAGCCCACCGGGGTCGCACGCAAGCTCGTCGCCATGCAGAACGACCAGATCAGCAACGACTTCCACATCTGGGAGAACCAGCGCTTCGTGAAGGACCCGGTGTTCGTGGGTAAGGAGGAGCGGGCCTACGCCCGCTTCCGGCGGTGGACCACACAGTTCTACCCCGATGTGTCGGCGGCCCAGGGCAACGGGTCGGCGTCCGATCGGGAGCGGGTCTCGGTCCAATCGTGAAGAGCGCGGCAGCGGTCCTCACCGGCGAGCGCTCCATAGAGATTCGCGACTTCGACGTGCCTTCCGTGGGTGCTGACGACGCCGTGCTCCGAGTCGAGGCCACCGGCGTGTGCGGGGCCGACTTCGACCCGCTGTACCTGGGCCGGGGGCCCCAACCCAGGATCGGCCCGCTGGTCTTGGGTCACGAGATCGCGGGACGCATCCACCACATCGGTGACGAGGCCACATCCCGGTGGGGGGTGGCCGAAGGAGACCTCGTGGTGGTCGAAGAGGACGTCCCTTGCGGCCGATGCCGGCTCTGCCGCTCGGGGCGCTACCGGATGTGCAACGGGTTGGCGGGTGGTGAGGGACGCCGGTACGGGTTCACGTCCGTGGACGTTGCGCCACATCTGTGGGGCGGGTTCAGCGACTTCATGTACCTGAGCCCCAACAGCGTGGTGCATCGCGTCCCCGACGGTGTGCCCGCGCATCGGGCACCGCTGTTCCTCCCGATCAGCAACGGTGTCGAATGGGTACAGCGGTACGGGAGGCTCCCCCCAGGAGGTACCGTCGTCGTGCAGGGTCCGGGCCAGCACGGCCTGGGCTGCGTCATCGCGGCCAGCGAGGCCGGAGCATCGATGATCATCGTGTCGGGCGCCGCGAACGATGCCCGCCGCCTCGAGCTGGCCAAGCGCCTTGGCGCCGATGCGGTCGTCGACGTCAGCGAGGAGCCCCTCGTCGAGCGAGTGCGGGAGCTCACCGGCGGCCTGGGTGTCGATGTGGTGGTCGACGCCACCCACGGCGCAGCAGCCCCGGTGCGCGACGGCGTGCGGATGGCCGCCGTCGGTGGTGTCGTCGTTGTCGCCGGTCTGAAGATGGGTCGGGTCGAGGTCGACACCGATGCCCTCATCGTCAAGGACGTCTCGCTCGTTGGCGCCAATGGACACGACCTCGTGTCTGTAGGCGCGGCTCTGCGGATCCTCGAAGACGATCAGTACCCATTCGATGTCCTGTGCACCCACACGTTCACCGTGCCCGAGGCTGAGCGGGCCGTTATGACCGTCGGCGGCGAAGGTGACCCCGATCCGGTGCACGTGACGGTGGTGCCCGCCCATGGCTGATCTGACCCCCGCGATCGGTGTGCACACCGATCTGGACTTCCTGGACCCAGCGACCTTCGATGGCGGTGTTCCTCACCCGAGGCTGGCGGAGCTTCGCGCCGAGGCGCCCATCGTTTGGCTCGAGCCTCCCGGTGGTGACCCGTGCTGGCTCGTGCTCGGTCATCCCGAGCTCATCGAGGTCTCCAAGAACCCCGCCACGTTCTCTTCATGGGAGCGGAGCTGCTTCCCTCAGGACCCCCGCAACGACGCTGAGCTGGCGCAGGTCCGCCAGATGCTGCTCAACATGGATCCGCCGGAGCACACAGGCTTCCGCCGGATCGTCAACCGCGTCTTCACGCCGCGCATGGTCCGAGAGCTCCAGTCATCGATCTCCGCGCACGCACGCGATGTCGTCGGTTCGATCCCCGACGAGTGCGACTTCGTCCGCCAGGTCGGCGTTGAGATGTCGCTGCGGGTGCTGGCCGACGTCATGGGCATCCCCCAGAACGAGCGCCACCTGCTCTACGGATGGACGGAGCGGCTCGTCGGCGATGGTGATATCGCGCTGGGTCGCGACCCGAGGGATTTCGTGGCTGCGCTGATGGAGATGTTCGAGTACGCGGCCATCCAGACCGCTGCCCGGCGGGCCCAGCCGACCGACGACGTGTGGAGCCTCGTGGCCAACGCCGAGGTCGACGGTGAGCGTCTGACGGCGGTCGAGCTCAATCGCTTCTTCCAATTGCTGGCGACGGCGGGGAACGAGACGACCCGCACCTTGATCTCGGCCGGATTCCTGATGCTGTCCCGCCACCCCGATCAGATGGCGTGGCTCCGTGAGGACGTGGGCGGTCGGATCGACGCCGCGGTCGAGGAGATGCTGCGGTTCCACTCGCCGATCATCCAGTTCCGCCGGACGGTGACCGTCGACACGGTGATCGGCGGCCAGCAGCTGGTGGTCGGCGACAAGGTTCTGCTCTGCTACTCGGCTGCCAACCGCGACCCCCGCGTGTTCGACGAACCCGAATGCTTCGACATCACCCGCGACCCGAACCCGCACCTCGCCTTCGGGATCGGACCTCACTTCTGCCTCGGCGCGAACCTGGCCCGCGTCCAGGCCCGGTCGCTGTTCACCGTGCTCCTGAGCCAGCCGTTCGCCCTCGAGGTCACCGGGCCGCCGACCGGGGTGCGGTCCGTCCTGATCGACGGCTACCACGACATCCCCGTCCGAAAGGTGTGAGGTGGCGACCGACGGGGGCTCGGACCGGCGCACCGATCTGCTGGCGGCGGCAGCGGCCCTGTTCCGCGCACGCGGCTACCAGGGCACCTCGATGGACGACATCGCCAAGGCCGTGGGACTGAACAAGGGCACCCTTTACCACTACATCCCGTCGAAGGCGGGCATCCTGTTCGAGATCTACCGCACCGCGCAGGAGACCGCTCTGGCCCGGATCCGGTCGATTCCGCTCGACATGCCCGTCGAGGAGGCGGTCGCGGAGATCATCCGGATGCACCTGCGCTCGATCGACGAGCGTCCGGCTGAGACAGCGGTGTACTTCCAGGAGATGCGGTGGATCGAGGAGTGGCTCACGGCCGAGCAGATCGCGATCCTCCGGACCAACGAGCGCGCCTACCTCGAACGGGCAACCGAGTTCGTCCAGCGCGGCATCGACACGGGGCGGTTCGCGCCGACCGACGCCGCCACCGTCGGGGCTGGGTTCGTGGGCCTCGCAGCGTGGACCTATCAGTGGT
The DNA here is from genome assembly GCA_036397895.1 of Acidimicrobiales bacterium. GTDB lineage: Bacteria > Actinomycetota > Acidimicrobiia > Acidimicrobiales > DASWIA01 > DASWIA01. The sequence goes on from DASWIA010000060.1 coordinate 16,569, forward strand.
TCGACCCCACTGGACCCCACACGGTGGACGACGTTGCCGAGGTGTTCATCCCCATGGTCCTCCACGGCCTCGCTGGTGAACGTCTGAGCGAGCCCGTCGCGTGAGCGATCAGGCCAGCCTCGACGGCCAGGTCGCGGTGGTCACCGGCGGCAACGGCGGCATCGGTCTCGCCATCGCCGCCGAGCTGGCCGGGGCTGGGTCCGCTGTGGCGATCTGGGGTCGCAGCGTTCAGAAGAACGAAGCGGCGACGGCTTCGCTGGCCGGGCAAGGTGCCGAGGTCCTCGCCACCGCCTGTGATGTCTCGTCGGCCGCCGGTGTGGCTGCTGCAACGGCGGAGGTGATGGACCGGTTCGGGCGGATCGACGTGTGCTTTGCCAACGCGGGCATCGGAGGGTCCGGTGGGATCTTGGACATGCCCCTGGAGGAGTGGCACCGCGTGCTGTCGGTCAACCTCGACGGGACGTTCCTCGCCGTGCAGCACTGCGCTCGGGCGATGGTGGAAGGTGGCGAGGGCGGGGCGATCGTCATGCTGTCATCGACGTCGGCCATGTACGGCGCCCCGCGATTCCCGCACTACGCGGCGTCGAAGGCCGGCGTGCTGGGGCTCATGCGATCTGTCGCTGTCGACCTCGCGCCACACAAGATCCGGGTCAACGCGTTGCTGCCGGGCTGGACCACCACCGACATGACCCAGTCCGGCTACGAGTCGGAGCGGTTCCGGAAGGCGACGACGAAGCGCACACCGGTGGGTCGCTGGGCGGCGCCTGGCGAGATCGGCCGGGCAGCGATGTTCCTGGCCGATCGCTCCCACGTCTTCCACACCGGCCAGACCCTCGTGGTCGACGGGGGCTACACCATCTTCTGAGAAGAGCGCCATGACGACAGCCAACCTGCAGTTCGACCCCTTCGCTCCCGGATTCGCCGGGGACCCCTACGAGCAGTACCGCCGCTTGCGCGAGCGAGATCCCGTCCACGTCGATGCTCTGGGCACCTGGTATCTATTCGGCCACACGGACATACGCGACTTCCTCCGCGATCCCGACCTGAGCGTGGATCTCAGCCGTGCCCATCCGACGTTGATGACCGAGCTGCTTGCGGAGGGGCTGGGAGAGCGCTCCGACGACAACCCGGTGTCGTTCAACCACGTCATGTTCTTCCACGACCCGCCGAAGCACACCCGGCTGCGGCGGCTGGTGCAGCAGGCGTTCACGGCCCGGATCGTGACCAACCTGCGCCCCCGCATCAGCAGAATCGTCGACGCGATGCTCGACGGGGTGGAATCCGCGGGGGAGTGCGACCTGGTCGAGGCGTTCACCTTCCCCTTGCCGTTCAAGGTGATCACCGAGCTCATCGGGGCCGATACCCGCCGCTCCGACGAGGTGCGCGACTGGTCGGGCGTCCTCGTCCAGCACCTGGATCCCACTGTTCCGGCCGACATGGGCCAGATGGTCCACGCAGCCACCGAGATCCGCGCCCACGCCGACGACATCATCGAGTGGAAGCGGGCCAACCCCGCCGACGACCTGCTCACCGGCCTGATCCAGGCGGAGGAGGACGGCGAGACGCTCAGCCATGACGAGCTCGTCGAGCAGGTCGTGTTCCTGTACATCGCCGGGCACGAGACTACCGTAAACCTCCTGGGCAACGGGTCGCTGGCCCTGCTGGGTCACCCCGACCAGTACCGGTTGCTGGGCTCGGATCCGGAGATCGCGGCGGTCGCGCCCGACGAGCTGCTCCGCTACGACCCGCCCGTGCAGTTCTCGCGCCGCATCACCGTCTCGGAGATGGACGTGAGCGGCACGACGATCGAAGAGGGGGCGACGGTGATGCTCGCTCTGGGCTCGGCGCACCGCGATCGGGACTTCTGGGGTCCCGACGCCGACTCCCTCGACCTCCGGCGGCCGAACGCGAACGAGCACGTCGCCTTCGGCGGCGGGCGTCACTACTGCATCGGTGCCCATCTGGCGCGCACCGAGGCCGAGATCGGCCTCGGCACGATGGCTCGGCGGTTCCCTGACCTGAGGCTCGCTGGCGAGGCCAAGTGGAACGGGCGCATCAACCTCCGCGGTGTGTCGGAGCTGCCCGTGGCGGTGTGCTGAGAACCCTCCGTAGGTAGACAACTGTACGGGTCTTGTCGACTCGCATGTAATTCGGGTACTCTTTGGTGTGCGACCTTGCCGCACGAACTCTTGACCCGCAGTTGGAGAACCGGGAGCACCGATGGACGATGCGATGATCACCGCGCTCGAGTCTCGGATGGAGGCCGAGCGAGCCCGCACCGGCCCGCCCGAGGGGTTCCCGAAGCTGCCCGACCTCTCCCTCGACCGCTACACCGATCCCGACCTCTTCGAAGCTGAGCTCTCCGAGATCTTCGGGCGGGCGTGGCTGTTCGTCGGGCTCGACTCGGAGTACCCCGAAGCGGGCAGCTACCGGGTGCTCGATCTCCCCAACGCCCAGGTCATCGTGGCCCGGGGCAACGATGGACAGCTGCGCGGCTTCCTCAACGCCTGCCGCCACCGGGGTGCACCTGTCGTGCGGGACCAGGAGGGCACAGCGCGGCTCTTCGTCTGCCAGTTCCACTCGTGGTCCTACGACCTCGACGGCAACCTCGCCCGCGTTCCCGAGGAGAAGGAGTTCCTGGGTTTGGTGAAGGAGGAGCGGGGCCTTCCGACGGTGCGCGTCGAGATGCTGGGGCACCTCGTGTTCGTGAACTTCGACCACGACGCACGGTCGCTGGAGGAAGACCTTGGCCCTGCCGTGGTCCGACGGATGCAGGATCTGGCGAGTGCCGACCTTCGGGTCATCGATCGCAAGAGCCACGTGGTCGACTGCAACTGGAAGATCTTGGCGGAGGCATTCCTCGAGACCTATCACGTCAAGACCATCCACCCGGAGGCGGCGCTGGCCGTGGACTCGCCCGGCACAGTGCTCCAGCTGCTTCCCAACGGGCACAACTACCTCGCCATCCCCTACACCGACATCGTCGAACAGGCCGAGTTCGCTCAGATGATGTGGCCGGCCGACCTCCCTCGCCCCGAACAGCTGCGCAACTATGGCGGCAAGCAGTCCGGCTTCTACACGTTCCCCAACTCCCAGATCCTGGGAGATCCGTCGGGTTGTCCGGTGTTCTCGTTCTGGCCCATCTCCGTCGGCCAGTCGCGCTTCGACGTCACGCTGTACGGAGCCGACTGGGGTGACGGAGAGCAATCACCCAGCTGGGATCTCAAGGTCATGCAGCTCGACATCCTCACCGGCCAGGACATGATGAACCTCGAGCCCATCCAGCGTTCGATCGACAGCGCAGCCCACTACGGGGTCCCCCTCGGATACATGGAACGAGGCATCTGGCATCTCCACGCCGAGATCGACCGACGACTGGGCACCGAGCGGATCCCCGAGTCCATGCGGGTGCCCGATCTCCTCGGCGACTTCGTCGAGGACTGAGCAGCAGTCGACGGGACATGGGCCCCGCGGTCGCGATCGTCGGAGGCGGCCCATCGGGTCTTGCGGCCGCCCACCACCTCCGTCGTCGCGGCTGCACTGTCGTCGTCATCGACGAGGGCGCCCGCGTCGGCGGCAAGCTCCAGACCGTCCGCCACGAAGGGTTCGTGATGGAGACCGGCGCCGCCCTCGTCTCGTCCGCCTATGACGCACTGCTCGAGATCGCCGTGGACATCGGTGTCGCTGGTGACCTGGTGCCCGCTGCGAGCGGGCTGTCCATCGCCCGTGACGGCCGCGTCCATCGCATTGACACCGACCATCTCCTCAGGGACGGGATCCGCACCGGAGTCCTTTCGTGGCGGTCGAAGGTCCGCGCACTCCGGCTCGCGATCGATGGGTGGAAGGCACGGGCGATGCTGTCGTTCGAGGACCTCTCGGTGGCCGCGCCCATCGATGTCGAGACGGCGGAGGAGTACTGCAGGCGACGTCTCAACGACGAGATCTACGACTACGTCGTCGACTCCACCATGCGCGGCATCAATGGGACGAGCGGTTCGCAGGTCTCCGTCGTCGAGTTCTTCTTCGCCGTCGCCAAGGTGCTCGGATCCGATCTGTTCAGCTTTCGTGGCGGCATGTCGAGCTTCGCCGAAGCCATGGTCGCCGATCTCGATGTGCGCACGGAGAGCCGAGTCAGCGCGGTGGCCGATCGAGGCGATGCCGTCATCGTGGAGTGGGTCGACCACGTCGGGGCGCATCGCAGTGAGGTCTTCGACGGCTGCGTGGTCGCCATTGCCGGTGATCTGGTGCCATCGATCGTCCATGGCCTCGACACCGAGGCGGTCGCGTTCCTCGAGAGCCTTCGCTACTCCTCGATGGTGAACCTGAACCTCGCTCGGTCCTCGGCCCCCGCCGAGTCCTGGGGTCTCTGCCTCCAGATCCCACGGCCGGTCAGCGAGCGCCTGTTCACGATCTCCTTCGATCACACCAACCCCGCCGGTCGGGCCCCGTCCGGAGCAGGCCTGCTGGGGCTGTACACCACTGCTGAGTGGGCACAAGAGCTCATCGAGGCAGATGACGATGTCGTGGTCGCCGCCGTGCTGGACGAAGCCGAACGGGTCCTACCCGGATGCACCGATGACGCCGTCCACGTGCGCGTCAACCGCTGGCCTCGCTCGCTCGTCTACAGCAGACCCGGTCTCTACCGGGCACTCGGTCGCTTCCAGCGCGTCCGAGGACGCGCGGGGCGGGTGGCACTCGCCGGCGACTACTTCTCGTCGTCCAACCTGAACACTGCAGCCACGGCCGGGCGAAGGGCGGCGCGGGAGCTGGCCGCGGTCCTCGGCAGCGACGTAGGAGCACCAACGGGGGCAACGAGATGAGATGGACCTCGGATCTGGGAATCGGGCCAGTTAGTCTCACCGCCATGCAGCGCGCAGAGACCATGTCCGACGGGCTCTTCCCCGGGCTCGACGAGGCCCCCAGCAAGATCCTGCGAGCGGCCATCGGGTGCATGCGCCAGTTCGGCTCATCGAAGACGTCGATGGCGGACGTGGCGAAGGCTTCGGGCTACTCCCGTGCGACCGTCTACAAGTACTTCACCAATCGCCAAGAGCTCGTGGACGCAGTCTTCGATCAGGGCCGGATGGCCTTCTTCAACGACCTCGAGGCAGCCGCCCGAACGCGGGACCGCTTCGGAGACCAGATGGCGGCAACGGCCCGAGTGCTCATGAAGTACCTCTACGACGAGGCGAACTCACCGTGGGCAGGGCTGCTCGATCCCCTCGACGAGGCCTTGATCACGCGACAGCACGCGGAGGAGCTGATCAGTGAGCTGGCGCAGTTCGCCACCGCCTTCGCGCGTGAGGCAGCCGAGCGCAATGAGATCCGCGATGGCCTCGACGCCGGACAGATCGGTGAGTGGCTGGGTCGCCTGCTGTTCGCGGCGCACTTCACCGAACCCACGGAGATGGCCATCCGCTCGATGGAGCGCAGCATCCGCGCCCTGTGCGAGCTCATTGGGGACTGACACCGTCCGAGTCGATTCCGACTGCACGAGCGCCTGGCCGGCTGGCGGGCCGGGGATCCCGTTCACGGGATCCCCGCCAGCTGTCGGGCATCGTGAGCCGAGGGGTCACTGTGGTCCAGAGGCGATTGCTGGTGGAGAGGAGGTCAGCCCCGACGGCTGTGAGGCGCCCTGCGACGGACGAGTCCGGCTCGAGTAGACCGAGCGCGCTCATCCAGCAGCCCTCAGCCGCGGCGAGCATCGCCAGCCGCAGCGCAACGTCGGAGTCCGTGGCAGAGCCCGCGAGCACCGCCTGGGCTGCGTCGAACCGGTGCCCCAACGACACCAGGGCGGCAGCATCGCCATGTTCGAGCGCATCGCGGACCTCGTCCGGATCGGGTGGTCCGCCGCTGGCTGCAGGCTCCTCCTCGGCCGGGGTCCGGAAGAGCGGCGACCCCGGCGAGAGTCCATCGGCCTCCCAGTCGGGGACGGCGGGCCCGCGCTGCACGTCGATGTCGGCAAGGGGATCAGCATCCCCCAGCAGGAGCGATCGAGCGTGGTCATAGGTGCGGTCGGCGATGCGCACCACGCGGCGGGAGCCGAGGTCGGCCTGCTGCCGCAGCGATGCGTCGACGGCGACGGTGAGCTCGGCGACCTCGAGCCACTCGACGTACAGATCGGCTGCCGCCTGGTAGGTGCTCAAGGCGGTACCCCGATGGGGGAGCGAAGCCAGACGCTCGACGGCATCGACGATGTCGCCTTCGGCGAGGAACACGGCTCCGGCGAGCGCGGCGTCGTCTAGGGTGCCATCTCGCCACTCCTGCTGCGCTCGCAGGACATCGATGGCGGCTAGGGCCGCCGAGCCGAACGCGGCATCGACGTCCCGCTGGACCTCGGTGGAGAGGACGGACGAGGTGGTGGAGGTCGATGCTCGGTCGCCGGATCCCGATCCCGACTCGCCTCCGACGATCGCGATTGCCACGATGGCGATGGATGCGGCCGTGCCGACCGCCGCAAGCACCAGCGCTCGCCCTCGGCGCTCCCTTCGGGCTGTCACCGATTGATCACTGGTCGATGAGCGCCTCGTTGCTGTCACCCGATGTCACGCCCGACCGGACTCGGCCTCGGATCTCCGATCTCGACCCGCGAGTCGGATCAGCTCCTCGTGCAGCTCGAACCAGATGGTGTGGTAGGAGTCGAGCAGCGGATGAGCGAGGTAGCGCTGGTCACCGCCGGACAGCCGGTCCAGCGCGGTCTGGAACCGGGAGACGAAGTGCCCCAGGCGCGGCACCGCCTCGCTCGCGCGGTGCACCACGTCGGTCACGTTCGGGTGCACCTCGGTCGCCACCCGCTCGATGATGGCCTTGTCGTACACCTCGTCGGTGTGGTCGTTGGGGAGCTGCTCGCCGGCGACCGGCTTGAGCTGCCAGGCCGTGACGACCTCCTTGAACACCAGGTTGACCGGGTGGAAGTCATCGAGCAGGGGGTCGACGTGGTGAGCGGCGACGGCGGACTCCTCGGCGAACATCTCCGTGACCTTGACGGCCCCGATCTCGCTGATGCGATGGCGGTCTCCGGGCATCGGCTCCACGAGCCCCTCGGCGATGAGCACCTCCAGGTGGCCGCTCAGGAAGGTGGCGTGGGCGTCGAAGATCTCCACGAGCGCATCGAGGGTGGTCATCGCCTTGAGCCCGATGACGCGCAGCACGTCATGGGCGCCCGGTCCCTCGGCAAATCCGCTGCTCGCCGCGCCACCGCCTGCTTCCCGTCGCCCTTCGGTGGGGGAGTCGGCCGCCCAGGTCCGGATGGTCTCGACCTCTGGCAGTGGGGTTCCATGCCCGGCGACATCCCCGAGGAGCACCTGGCCGCTATCGCCGTCGACCGTGACGATCTCGCCCTCCGCGAGCACGCCGCCCGGTCCGACGAGGGTTCGGTCGATGATGCGGAGCTCGTGGGCACCCACCACGGCGGGGATGCCCCACGAGCGTGCGACCACCGCAGCATGGCTGACCAGCCCGCCAAGCGTCGTGATCAGTCCCACCGACGCGCTCATCCCGGCGACGTCGGCGGGCGACGTCTCCTGGCGGGCTAGCACCGGGCGCCCCCCAGCGGCCTCCAGCGCGACGGCGGCAGCGACGTCGAGGCAGAGCATCCCGCTGGCCCGGCCGGGTGAGGCAGCCAAACCGGACCCGACGACCGTCGCGTCGTCGGTCTCGGAAGCGGGTCCGGTCGGTGGGTCGTCGAGGAGCATCCGGCACCGCTCGACGGCGCCGACCCGGTCCAGGTCGAAGGATGGGTCGTTGGCGAGGTCGACCGCGATCCTGAACGTGGCTCGGGCGCTGCGCTTGCCTCGGCGGCACTGGAGGATCCACAGGTGGCCGCGCTCGATGGTGAACTCGATGTCGACCATGTCGTCGAGGTCGTGCTCGAGGATCTCGGCCGTGGCGCACAGCTGGGTCCACACCGCGGGCCATTGGGCCGCCAGCGCCGACAAGGGGAGCGTCGCATGGGTTCCGGCCACCACGTCCTCTCCTTGAGCGCTCTGGAGCAAGTCGCCCATCAGGCCCGGCGCCCCGGTGGCGGGGTCACGGGAGAACGCGACCCCGGTGCCCGAGTCGTCGCCCAGGTTGCCGAACACCATCATCTGCACCGTCGCCGCGGTGCCGAGATCATGGGGGATGCCTTCGCGCTCTCGGTACGCCACCGCCCGATCAGAGCTCCAGGAGGCGAAGACGGCCCGCACTGCCCCGAGCACCTGCTCAAGCGGGTCGGCGGGTGCTGCAGCGCCGACCACGCTGCGATAGCTCTCCGACGCCCGACGCTGCGTGTCGGCGGCGAAGGCAGCGTCGCCTGTGGCTGTCGCGAGGCCCTCGGCGACCGCAGGAGTCATCCCGACGTTGAGGACTGTGTCCATCATCCCGGGCATCGACACCGGGGCCCCTGAGCGGACTGAAACGAGGAGCGGACCGGACGGGTCACCGAGCCGCCGACCGATAGATGCCTCCAGTCGGTCGAGAGCGCGGCTGATCGCGGCACCGAGGCGTGGTGGCCACCCGGTCTCGGCTATCTGGTGGCACACCGTGGTCGGCACCACGAAGCCCGGCGGTACAGGGATTCCCTGCTTCGTCATCCGAACGAGACCGGATGCCTTGCCGCCCAGGAGAGCAGTGAGGTCGGAGGAGTCGATGTCGAGGTCGTCATCGAAGGCGACCGTCGAGATGTTCGAGATCATGTGGGCTCCTGGCTACGTCTGTTCAGGGCGCGAGGGTTCTCGAGCACACGGGACAAGAGGGGCGGGAGGTGGGATCTGACACGGTGCGCACGGCCTTGCCGGCGACCAAGGGGCAATCCGAAAGGTGTGCGAGGCGCTGGGCTGCGGCCACGACAAGGGGGCCCATCGCCGGCTGAGAAGCGGCTGTCGTCGGGTGGGGTCGCTCAGGGATCAGCAGGGCATCGATGCGCTCGGCGATCGCTCGTCGCCGTGTCGAGATCGCGCGCCGAGCTGCCACGAACGTGAGGGTGTGACCCGCGGCGCTCACCAGCACGCCGCTTGCTGCCACCACGACCCATCCCATCTGCGCCGCCGGTGTGGCCACGGTGCTGGTGCCGAGCCATGCGCCAGCGACGGCGACCGAACCGGTCACCGTCAGCGCCAACTCGGTTTGCAGCATCGTCCTCCTCCAGAGAGCGACGTCACGCCGCATCGGAGGCCGCTTCGTCAGACGGTGGCGTCGGAGTGGAATCCCAACGGCCGCGGTCTCGGTCGAGGGGAGGCCCGATACCTGCCGACGCCAGACGCTCATCGAGCTCGTCGAGCTTGCGCCACTCGTCACGCAGGTCGGCCGACAGCCAGAGCATGGCTCCCACCCCCACCAGCAGCAGGCCCCCGAGCCCTCCGCTGATCAGGAACGGGAGCTGGCCGGCGGGCAGCTCCTCGCCGCTTGCCCCGACCCAGCCAGCGACGAGGAGGAGCGCGCCGATGATGATGGCGAACCAGGCACCGAGGCGATCCCAGTGGGCGCGTGCGAGCTGACGATGGTCCATCAGGGTGCTCCTTCTCCGAACGTTCGGGCGAGGTGTATGGCTGCAACGGTGGACGCGGCAGCGATGACCACGAAGAGGTACAGGCTCCAGACCGAGAACGGCACCGTGGCCAGCAGCCGAGTGCTGCCCGCCGGCTCTGCGCTGGGCGCGATCGCGGCGTTGGCAGAGGCCGGTTCCGACCGGAACGCCGGCGAGGAAGCGTCGAGCTCGAAGGGAGACCCCACCGGGGGCGGCGCGGCGGCGGGTGCCCCGTCGGCCCCCGGCGCCGGCGCGGGCAGCTGCTGCAGATCTGTGGGCGCGATGGTGGGCGTGGCCTCACCGGCGCGAGCCTCCGCGCTCGCCCGGCCGTAGGTGACGGTGTAGCGGCCGGTCGGGCCTCCGGGCAGCGCCGAGAAGTCTGTTGGTCCGCTCACCGCGAGGCCGCCCGAGACGATCCCGTCGGCGGTCTCGGTCGGTGCGAGGTAGGTGATGGTCACCCCGCTGGCCTCGAGGTTGGCGAGGACGGCGTCCAGGTTGACGGGCAGCGTCGCCTGGCCGGCGAGGTCGAGACCGTCGGGGCCGACCACAAGCCCGATGCCCCCTGCGCTGATGCTGTCGATGGTCAGGTCATGGTGTCGGACCGGCTCCCCTCCCGCCGTCCGGATGACAGATGCCTCGGCGCGGACGCGTCCGATGCTCAGCACGCCGGAGTAGGTCGCGCCGTCGGTGGTGGAACGAGCGGCTGCGACGACTCGCGCTCGATCGGGTTCGACCAGCACTTCGGCCAGCGTCGACGATCCCGAGCGGGCGTCGCCCCGCTGGCCGAGCTCGGCCGACGCTCGCACCGACCGGTCCTTGGAGTGGGCCTCGAGTCGGTAGCCCTGGTTCTCGACGCTGGCATCAGGGGAGAAGGGATCGCTTCGGGCGACCAATGGGTACTCCGGCGGCGCGGGCACGCCCGTGAGCCCGGCCAGGGTCCCGCCGAGCGACACCGCTGTCTCTCCCGGGTAGGGCGCAGAGGCGAGTCCGGTCGCCACCCCGAACGAGCTGATGAGCGCGCTCGCCGTGATGGTGCTGCCGTCAAAGACCTCCTCCACCGCGGCGAAGTCGGGGATCGTGTAGGTCCCGTGCAGCCCGTCGGCGACAGCGACCGCTTCGTAGGTCCCCAGGACGGGCGGGGGTAGACCCTGGGACCCGGCGGTGGAAGCCGCGGCGACGACGGCACCCGTAACACCTGCCGCCGCGAGCAGCAGACGTGTCCTGCGTGCGGTCGGTGTCAACGTCACCCTCCCAGGTAGTGGCTGGCCAACGACGTGTCATCGAGCTCGGACGGCTCACCGCAGAAGCCGATCTGCCCGCGGTTGAGCAGGTAGACGACGTCGGCGATCCCGAGCGCTCGCGTCACGTACTGCTCGACGAGCAGCATCGACGCTCCCTCCCGAGCCAACAGGGCGAGGAAGTCGAAGATGGCGTCGACGATGATCGGAGCGAGCCCCATCGACACCTCGTCGAGGAGGATCAGTCGGGGTCGTTGCACGTAGGCGCGGGCGAGCGCCAGCATCTGCTGCTCGCCGCCGCTCATCGTCCCGGCGACCTGATCCACCCGCTCACCCAGCACCGGGAACGCCGCCCTCGCTCGTTCGATCGACTCGTCCTCGCATCCGGGCGCGGCTTGCAGCACGAGGTTCTCCCGAACCGTCAGCGATCGGAACACGCCGCGTCCCTCGGGGACGTGGCAGAGGCCGTGGTGGGTGAGCTCGTGGGGCTCGGCTGCGGTGACGTCAGTACCGCCGATCGTAACCGTCCCCGCCGTGGGAGCGAGAAGACCCGACAGCACGCGCAGCAGCGTGGTCTTGCCGGCCCCGTTGGGGCCGAGGAGTGCCACGACCGTGGAGTCCGGGACCACCAGGTCGACGCCGCGGAGGACGGTGGAGGTGCCGTAGCCGGCGACTATGCCCTCAGCGCGCAGCATCGCTTCTCCCGGTGCCCAGGTAGGCGTGTTGGACGAGCTCGCTGGTCTGGACCTCCGTCGGCGTGCCGTCGAAGATCAGTCGGCCGCCGTCCAGCACGTAGAGGTGGTCACACGTCTCCATGACCAGCGCCATGTCATGCTCGACGAGCAGGATGCCTCGGTCGTCCTCCTCGACGAGGCGCATCAGGATCGCTCCGAACCGCTGGGACTCCCGGTCGTCGAGACCGGACGAGGGCTCGTCGAGCAGCAGCAGCCGGAACGGTCCCGCGATCACGCGGGCGAGTTCGACCAATCGGCGTTGCCCGGTGGACAGATCCCGAACCTGCCGATCCCTGAGGTCGTGGATGCCGCAGCGCCCGAGGGCTGATTCGGTGGCCGTCTCGACCAGCTCGTGATCGGATCGGCGAGCGAGTACCTGTCGCAGCGGGCTGGAGCCCGCCAGGTGGGCGATCCGACCGAGCCGGACGTTGTCGGCGACGCTCAGCGAGTCGAAGAGCTGCATCCGCTGGAACGTCCGGCCGAGCCCGAGCTGGGCACGCGCCGACGGACCAGCCGAGCTCACGTCCTGCCCGAAGAGCATCACCGAGCCCTCAGCTCGTGCGCTCAGGCCGCTGCACGCGTTGAACGTCGTGGTCTTGCCCGCGCCGTTGGGCCCGATCAGACCGGTGAGCTGTCCGAGCGGAGCGTCGAAGCTCAGCTGGTCGACGGCCGTGTGGCCACCGAAGCGCACGACGAGGTCGCGGACCACGAGACCTGCCGCGATCACGGCGCGACCTCGCCGAAGGAGTGCCGAGTCCGGTCCCGCACCGGGCTGCGGGCCACGCGGCGCGGGGCGGTGGTCGCCAGCGACGCCCGGATCCGCTGGAGCCCCGCTCCGTCGATGAGGCTCGTGCTGGCCGCGAGCGCCAGGGCGCCGAACCCGAGCGATCGGTAGTCGGTGAACCACGTGGGCAGGTAGGCCGGCGCGATGGCCAGCAGCACCGCGGCGATCGCGCCTGTCCGGAGGACCGATGACCCGGAGATCGCGAGCACCACGAGCCAGGTCAGCGAGTCGAATGGTCCGAACCCGACGCCGCTGATGCTGCCTGACGACGCACCCAGGAGCGCGCCGGCCAGTCCAGCGAGGAAAGCCGTGATGCAGAAAACCAGCACGAGCGTCACGTTCGAGTTGGCACCGTGGGTGTTGAGCGCGACCGGCGCGTCGGCCAGAGCCCGCAGCAGAATCCCCAGCCGGCTGCGTTGGACCGCCCACAACGCGGCCGCTGTAAGCAGCACCACGGCGAGCACCACGAAGTAGAAAGCGTGATCGCTGGTGCCCTCGATGATCAACAGGTCCGGCCGGGGAGCGGGCCGGTTGCCGAAGGCCCCGAACATGATCGACGTGTTGAAGACCATCCGCTCGAGCAGGATGCCGAACCCGAAGGTGGCCAACGCCAGGAAGATGCCGGACAGGCGGATGGCGGGGATCGCCACGACGGCACCGATGGGAACCGCGGCCAGGCCGGCGCCGAGCAGCGCCACCAGCCAGGGGAGGCCTGCACCGGAGGCGAGGTGGGAGAAGGTCGCGGCGCCGACGGCGGCGAAGCCGGCGTGGCAGAGCGACACCTGCCCCGAGGTGTTGACGAGCAGGGCCAGCGAGGCGAGCAGGATCACGAACACGAGTCCGTTGGTCCAGACCGGCAGCTTCGAGCCGACGACGAACGGAACGACCACCAGGGAGGCGACGACCACGGCGACGCCGAGTGATGGGGTTCGCTCGCCGAGCGACGCCGACGGACGCTCGCGCCCGCCGGCGATCCGCTCATCCATCGCTGGGCTGCGGAAGGTCAGCAGCACGACGAAAAGCACGATGAACGGCAGCGACGAGGGGACACCGGCGAGCGTCGGGACATCGCCGACGAATCGGGTGGACACCGAGGCCCCGATGCCGATGATGAGCCCACCCACGTGCGTGAGCGGCAGGCTCGAGAACCGCCCGATCGCCGCGGCGCCGAACGCCTGCACCACCAGCAGCGTCAGCAGTATCGAGTCGAGGCCGAGCTGGGGGGCGATCAGGATCCCGGAGAGCGCGGCGAAGATGGAGCCGATCACCCAGGCCTGGACGCGGACGCGCACCGGGCTGGTGCCGCTGAGGCTCAACAGCGACGGGTCGTCGACGACTCCTCGCATGGCGATGCCGGTGCGGCTCGCCCGGAAGAAGCCGTACAGCGCGGCTGCGGCGATCAACGCCAGCACGACGACGATGGCCTGGTCGTAGCCCACCTGCGTCGAGCCGATGGCGAAGGTCCCCGTCGGAAGGAAGGGCTGGAACGTGAGGACGGACGACCCGTAGAGGATCGTGGCTCCGCCCTGCACGGCGAGCAGCAACCCGAGGGTGCCCACGATCTTGTTGGCGGTGGAGGCATCGGCGAGGCGTCGAGCGATCCGCTCGAGGCCTATGCCGGCCGCGGGGGCGAACACCCCGAGGGTGATTGCCCCCGCCAGCGGCCAGGGCATGCTCCGCACCGTCCGGAGCTCGTGGAACGTGTAGGCGGCGGCGGTGGCGACGGCGCCGTGGGCGAAGTTGAAGATACCCGAGGTCTTGTAGGTCAGCACCAGGCCCATGCCGGCGAGGCCGAAGATCGAGCCGCTCGCGAGTCCGGCGATGACGAAGGGGAGGAGGTCGCTCACCTTGAGCCTCAGCCGCAGACGATCGACGCGTCGCCGAACGCAATCCACGCGCCATCGCTGGCGATCACGCCGGCACCGCACGCCCGGAGCGGTGGTGGGCCGCTCGGCGCGAAGCGCAGGGGCCCTGTAAGACCACCCAGGTCGTCACCGTCGAGCGCGTAGAGGCCCTGGATGATCGCGGCGGACGTCACCGGGCCGTCGATGCGATCGGCGACGGTCTCGAAGAGCACCGCAGCCGTCCACCCGTCGGCCCCGTTGGGCGAGGGCGTCATCCCGGCCGCCGCCATGGCGTCGTGGAACCGCTGTCGGGCCGGGGTCGAAGAGTCGGTCCAGGGGAAGACAGGCGCGCCAACGATGTAGCCGTCGAGGTTTGGGTCCTCGGCGAAGTCGGGTGCGGTGATTGTGCCGACGCCCAGGAACCTCGGGCGATAGTCCTGGCGAGCGCAGCTCGAGGCCACCCGGCGGTTGCTGTTGATGTCGAACGACAGCGCTACGGCTTGCACGCCGGCCCGACGCATCGCGATGCACTCGGCGGTGAAGTCGGGTTGGGCGAGGGACGCTCGACCCGAGTAGACGTGTTCGAGGCCGTACTGCGCTGCGTTGTCCGACCAGATCGCCTCGCCACCCTGACAGGAGGCCGCCTCGCTGCACACGAGCGTGCCGAGCTTGGTCTGACCTGCCTGCTTGAGCGTAGGCGCCCACGCGGCCAGGTTCGAACGGTAGTAGAGCTCGTGGTAGCTGGCGTGGGGGAAGTGCATCGCGCTGGTCCCGTACCACTGGTCGGCGATGCTCCCACCGATGACCGGCACGCGCTTCCGGTTGAGGTACTCGACGCCTGACGCTCCGGTCAGCGGAGCCATCATGGCGATGAAGGCCACGACCGCTCGCTCCTCGACGAGCTCTTTGAGCAGAGACCGGTGGCGGGCGGGGTCCGCCCCGTCGTCGACGGCGATCAGCTCGATGGGGTGGCTGTCGATGCCCCCCGTGCGGTTCACATCCGCCGCCCACGCCCGGAGGATGTCGGGGAAGTCGCCGATGGTCGAGCCCGCGATCCCCGAGTAGTTCCCGATCGTCGCCACGACGATGGGACTGCTGTCGCCGGGAGCGGCCGTGGCCGACTCCGTGGAGGTCGGTGTGGTGCCGCGGCTGGCGGAGCCGTCCTGGTGCACCGGAGTCGCGTCATCGCCACCTCTGGTGGTACTTCCAGCGCGGCCGGTGGATTCCGAGGGGCCGGTCTGGCCGGCGGCGTCAGCCCCACCTCCGACGTCTCCGAGGGCGGCGTCGCCGCCGAGCGCGGTGCCGTCGATCTCGATGTAGTTGGCGGCGACGAGCGCGGCGTCGTCCAGGCGGTTGCCGCAGGCCGTCGCCACGAGGGCCACCGCCACGACGAGCAGCCAGGCGCGCTGCGGTGTCCCCCGGCGATCTGCCCCCTCCATGGCACGAGTGTAGAGCGACGGAGGCGGGGGGTAAACGTCTCGACAAATATTGTTGAATGTCAAGCAGTTGCTATGGTTCGTGAGTGGACGCCGTGGAGAACCCGCTGCTCGATGCCAGCCCGGCCCACGTCTTCTGGACCACGACCAACATCGTCGAGGGTTTCCCGGGAGTCGTGACGCCGCTGACGTGGACGCTGTGGGGTCCGGCGATGGACGTGGGCTCACGGCGCGCCTATCAACACCTCGGCATCCTCTCGGCCGCCGAGGCCGCGCCCGACGTCTCGGTCGCGGACCGCTTCAGCGGGGTCTTCTTCGGCCGTGCCGCGCTCAACGTCGACGTCGTGCGCAAGGTGGCCGACCGTGCCCCGGGCACCTCGGGCGCCGCGGCTGAGGCGCAGCTGCTGGGCAGCGTCCGCCCTGAGGTCCCGACCCACACGGCCCTCGCCCGGCTGCCCCTGGTCGCCTCCCGGGTCCCGATCGTCTTCCTCACCGCCCCGCGACGCGTCCGGCGCTTCGTCGGGGAGCAGCGGGAGTGGTGGCGAGGCCAGACCACGGGTGTGGATCGGCGCCCGGCGGCGGCGCGGATGGCGGAGGTGCGTCACCGGCTCGAGCTGGCCATGGCCCATCACAGCATCACGTCGATGATCGCGGTCGCCCTGCTCGATCAGACGGCCTCGATCTCGGCGCGTGCCGGACGTGCCGATCTCGAGACCCTCCTCAACACCGGCCAGGGGGAGGTGGAGGAAGCCCGCTTCGTCGCTGACGTCTGGCGGCTGTCACGCGACGAGGCATCGCTAGATGAGATCCTGGCCGACCACGGGTTCCAGGGCTCGGGCGAGCTGTCGCTGCCCTCGTACCGGTCAGATCCCAGCCGCCTCATCGGCATCGCGTGCCGCTATGCCGAACTCGGAGACGGGGAGGATCCGGCGGCCTCGGCTCGCCGGCAACGAGACGAGCGGGCGCGGGCGGAGCGAGAGGTGCTCGCCGCCCTCGGCCCGGCCTCGCGACCGCTGGCACGTCGCCTCTTCGCGCTCGCCCGTCGAGGGATCCCACTGCGGGAGGCCACCAAGGCGGCCTACGTGATGGGGCTGGACGCCGGACGTGCCGTGGCCGCCGACCGCTTCGCCGAGCTCGAGGCGAACGGCTTCCTCATCGAGCCCGACGACGTGTTCTTCCTGACCTACGACGAGGTGACCGGCCCCGATCGCGATCTCCGTGGGGTCGTGGCGGACCGTCGCGCCGTCCATGACGAGTACCAGACCCTCGAGCTGCCGCGGTCGTGGTACGGCCAGCCCGAACCCGTCGCCGCGTCGGGGCCCGACGCCTCCGACGCTCCGCTGCAGGGCATCCCGGTGTACGCCGGGGTCGTCGAGGCCCGGGCCCGGGTGGCCACCTCCGTCGCCGAGGCGTCAGCGATAGGAGTCGGAGAGATACTCGTGTGCTCCACCACGGACCCCAGCTGGGCGTCGGTGATGCCCCTGGCGGGCGGCCTCGTGATCGACATCGGCAGTCAGGCGAGCCACGGCGCGATCGTCGCCCGCGAGCTCGGGCTCCCCTGCGTCATCAACACGGCCACGGGCACCCGGGACATCGCGACCGGTGATCTCGTGCTCATGGATGGCACCACCGGGATCGTCGAGGTCCTCGAGCGCGCCACGTGAGGTGGGCACGGGATCGGTGCACGACACGAACACCGAAAGGCTGGACTCACTGACATGACGAACGACGACGGGCACGAGCCGCGACGCCCCCGCGAGGTCGGGCCCGAGCCCCTGTGGAACGAGAGCATGTACGTGTTCTGGCGGGACGAGTCGGCCAGAGTGTCGGGTTGGACCCGCATCGCGCAGCAGCCCAACGCCGGCGCCACGTCGACGTTCGCGTGCGTCGCGCTGCACGACGACGGTGGGCGGTTCCGGATGCTTGACCTGGGTGACTACCGGGATGGCTACCGTGATCACGGCCGGTGGAGCGGTCTGGGCCAGCAGTGGTGGTGGGAGGACGACGTCCTGCGGATCAGCCACCAATCCGACGATTGCTCGTACGACCTGTCGTGGAGCGGCTTCTACGAACCCGTCGACTTCCACGCGCTGATGGCGACGTTCGTCGAAGACCTCGGCGAGATCAACGCGCACCACGTAGAGCAGAGCGGTTCAGTGAGTGGTCGGGTGCACATCGGCGACCGCGAGATCGACATCGACGCGCTCGGTCACCGCGACCACTCCTGGGGTCACCGCGACACCGGCTCGATGCTGACCTCTCGGTGGATGATCGGCACCGTCGGACCCGACCTCAGCTGGTCGGGGGTCACCGTGTTGAAGAGCGATGGAGCGCTCATCCGCACGGGGTTCGTCGTACGGGGGGGCGAGGTGACGCCGATGACTGGTGTGGAGGTCAACCTCGACACCAAGGAAGACGGCCTCAGCTACGTCAGAGGTGAGGCGACCTTCGGGTTGGTGGACGGCAGCTCCCTAGCCGTGACACTCACCGATGTGACGCCTGGAGGGATCCTCGAGGTCCCGCCGTGGCTGGGCCTCGAGGCGTCGGCGGTGGCCACCATCGAAGGCCGACATGGGGTCGGCAACTGCGAGGTCTCCAACAACATCACCGGCGGATCGACGGCGCCACCGGTGCTGGTCACCGGTGGCGCGACCACGAACGGGCTCGCCGGGTTCGAGTGAGCAGGGGTTGTCCCTCGCCGTCGCGGATGACAATATCTGCACAATCAGACGATAGGGGTCGATATGTCGATCGCCGCCGTTTGGAGGGGTGTCATGGGTCAGCCAGACGTGATCGTGATCGGTGCCGGACACAACGGTCTGACCGCCGCGTGCTACCTGGCCAAGGCCGGGTTGAGCGTGGAGGTCGTCGAGGCGAACCCCAACGTCGGTGGCATGACGTCCAGCGAGTGGGGAGTGTTCCCGGACGCCCCCGACCACGGCATCGTCTCGGCCGCGCTCGACGTCGTGTTCATCAGGACGTCCACCATCGTCGATGACTTCGACCTGCAGCGGGCGGGCCTGAGCTTCATCATCCCCGACCCGGGCTATGTGTACCTGGACTCCGACGGTGCATCGATCGCCATGTGGCGCGACCCCGCTCGCACGGCCACCGAGATCGCCAGGTTCTCCCGGCGTGACGCCGAGACCTGGATCGAGATGTGCCGGGACCTCGATCGCTTTGTCGACGTCGCCGATCAGGTGCTGCCGCTCGATCCGGTCCGCCCGGGCCTGGCCCCGCTCGCCCGCCTCGTCAGCGCCGCCGTGCGGCGAGCGCCGGCGCTCAAGCGGATCGGGCGGCTCCTGCTCGCCCCGCCCAACGAGACGATCACCGAGCGCTTCGAGCACCAGATGACGCGCGACATGGTTGCGCCGCTCATCAGCAGCGGTGGACCGCTGTCCGACCCTGGCTCAGGTGCCG
Organism: Acidimicrobiales bacterium; assembly: GCA_036397895.1. Lineage (GTDB taxonomy): Bacteria > Actinomycetota > Acidimicrobiia > Acidimicrobiales > DASWIA01 > DASWIA01. The sequence goes on from DASWIA010000060.1 coordinate 35,530, forward strand.
CGTTCATGTACCTCGGCTACTACCACCGCCTCGGCGTCGCCCGGATCGCGGGCGGGACCCAGAAGCTGGCCGACGCACTGACCCAGCGCTTCGGCGAGATGGGTGGCTCGATCCGCACCAACGCTCCGGTCGAGCGAATCCTCGTCGACGGGGGACGGACCACGGGGATCCGGCTGGCGTCGGGCGAGGAGGTCCGGGCCCGCCTGGGCGTGATGGCGTCGTGCGATGCCCGCACGGCGCTGTTGCGCCTCCTGCCCGAGGGTTCGCTGTCCGACAAGCACCGAGTCCGCGCCGAGCGCATCCCCGTCAACCGCGACGGGACCGGCGACCTGAAGATCGACGTCGCCATGAGCGGCCGACTGGGCTTCTCCCGTCACGAGCAATGGCGCGACGACGGCGTGGACCTGCGCATCCCCGTCCAGCTCGTCGGATCGATGGAGGACCACAACCGTGCGTACGCCTACTCGGCGGCTGGTCACCTGGCGCCCGAGCCGGCACCCTTTTGGGGCGCCATCCTCAACAGCGTCGACCCGTCGATGTCGCCCGAGGGTCAGGACACCGTCTACTTCTGGTCGGGATGGGTGCCGTCATCGCCCAAGGGCGTCAGCAACGACGAGTTCCGGGGCATGGCCGGCAAGGCCCTGATGTCCACAGCCGCCGAGTTCTACGACGGGATCGAGGAGCTCAAGATCGGCGAACGGGTGATGACGTCGGACGACCTTGCGATGAAGTTCAACGCCACCAAAGGCAGCCCCAGCCACGTCGATTGGACCCTCGGGCGGTTCGGCCCGTTCCGGCCCGCCCCAGGCTTCGGGGGCTACCGGTCACCCCTCGAGGGGTACTACCTCACCGGGGCGAGCACGCACCCGGGCCTGGGGTGTCAGGGCTTCCCCGGCCAAAACGCGGCCCGTCGCTTCCTCAAGGACACGCGCCGCGCCCGGAGGTGAAGCTCAGCCGGGCATGACCTCGCCGACGCAGAGGTCGGCCGCCGCGGTGAAGGACCGCTCGAGCAGCATGTCCACCAGCGCCCGCCCCTCCGGCGTCGCACCGAACTCGGCGGTGGCACAGGTGACCCCCGTCGTCCAGAACAACACCGTCTCCCGGTAGAGCCGGTGGACCTCCTCGGCCGAGCCGGGGTTCGCCCCGGAGTCGAGCAGCGTCGTGCGCCACTGGTCGAGCAGCTGGTCCTCGGCCTTGCGGCGGTCGTCGACGGAGAGGTTCGTGATGATGAAGTAGGCGATGTCGTAGAGCCCGAAACCGGCCTGGACGATCTGCCAGTCGAGCAGCACGAGATCGTCGCCGGGGGTCCACACCATGTTGTCGAGGCGGAAGTCTCCGTGGACGAGCGTGTAGGGAGCGTGGTCCTTGCCGTCCCACCAGTCGTCCATCTTGCCGGCGAACTCCTCGACCCATCCGACGGCCTCGGCTGGGACGTGCTGCGCGTGGTGCTCGAGGAAGTGCGGCCAGGCCCTGGCGAACCGGGGCGTCAGCGACTTGTTCACGGGATGGGATGGCCGCGGCAGCCACGCCCATTCGTCGAGCTTCGGGTGGTCGAACCAGGTGGCGTGGAGGCGGGCGATCGTCCCGATGATCTCGGCGGCGTGGTCGATGGTGACGCCGTCGTGTTGTGAGATCGTCCGGGCGATTTCCAGCTTCTCCATGAGGATGCAGTACTGATCGTGGGCGGGATCGCAGACGTTGAACAGCACCCGGGGAAGCGACACGTCGGTGACGAGGGGAGCGACCTCGGCGTAGAAGCGGCCCTCTCGCTCGTACATGCCCATGCCCGCAGCGAACCCGCGGATGGCGGGGTCGGCGGTGGGCATCTTCAGGATGAGCTCGCCCGGCGCATCATCGGGTGCCTGGTCGTAGGTCGGGACGATCCGGCCGACTTGGCCGACGAGTCCGACCCCGTCGGTGATGGGGACGACCTCGACGGCGCCGACGCGCAGCCGGCCGAGCGCGGGGGACAGCGCTGCGGTGAGCCACGAGGCGTCGACGTCGCCGAGGTCGAGGGGGACCTCTGGGGTGCTTTGGGGTGCGGCCGTCTCAGGAGACATAGTTGTCCACCATCGTGAGGAGGCCGTCCTGGAGCACCCGGTCGTCGGTTAGCGGCCCAGCCATCGCGGCGACCGCGGCCTGGCGGGGAGTGAGCCCGTTGGCCACGAGCACGCCGGCGGCCACGAGCGTTCGGGTCGAGGCCACCTCTTTGAGCCCGCTGTCCTCCAGGCGGCGGATGGCTTGGGCCAGGTTGATGAAGTCGCCGACCACATCTTCGTGGGCCCCGGTCTCGTGTAGGACGATCGAGTGCTCCAGCTCGGGCGGTGGGTAGCCGAGCTCGATGGCGACCATCCTCTGTCGAGTCGAAATCTTCAGGTCCTTGAGGATGCTCTGGTAGCCGGGGTTGTAGGAGATGACGAGACCGAACCCGTCAGCAGCATTCAGCTTGGTGCCACCTTGGCGCTCCAGCGAGAGCTCCCGCCGGTGGTCTGCCAGGGGGTGGATGGACACGATCGAGTCCTGGCGGGCCTCGACGATCTCGTCGAGATAGCAGATGGCACCCTTCCGAACCGACCGCGTGAGGGGGCCGTCCACCCACTGAGTCTCACCGCCCACGAGCAGGTATCGGCCGAGCAGGTCGGCCGCGGTGATGTCCTCGTGGCAGGAGACGGTGTGGAGGTCGACGCCGAACCGATGGGCCATGTGCTCCACGAAGCGGGTCTTCCCGCAGCCCGTCGGGCCCTTCAGCATGATCGACAGCCGACCCCGGTAGGCGGCTTCGAACACCTCCACCTCGTCGCGGACGGGGAGGTAGTAGGGCGCCGCGGTGCTGACGCTGCTGCCTGTTGTGGTCACTGTGGGGTCCTTCCTAGCGAGCTGCGGCGAGTGGGCCGCGATCTCTGATGTCGCGGGTGCCACTGCCGGCGGCGTTGAGCGCGCTCTGGAACATGGGGACGACGTGGCGCGAGAGCTCGTCGGCCTCGCCCAGCCGGACGTGGCTGACGCTGCCCCACAGACGTTCGAGCGCCTCGGCTCGGGTGTCGGAGGCGATCGAGACGCACATGCATCCCACACCTGACTCGACGGCCTCATCGAGGGCGCGGCGGGTGTCCCGTTCGGCATAGCGTCCGTGGTAGCCGTCGTCGTAGGCGAAGCCATCGGACACGACGACCACGAGGCGGTTGGCCGTCCCCGACTGCTCGGCGGCGATGTGGGTGGCGTGGCGGACGGCGGCGCCGATGCGTGTGAACCCCGAGGGCTCGAGGGTGGCAAGGCGCCGAACGGCCGAGGCGTCGAAGCGGTGCTCGAAGTCCTTGATCATCAGGAAGCGGACGTGGTGGCGACCCCTCGAATTGAAGCCATAGGCCGCCACGCGGTCACCCACCTGCTCGAGGGCGCCGATGAGGTTCGCAGCCAGCTGGCGGTGCTGGTTCCAGATCGGTGCTCCATTGGTGCGGTGGGCTGTGGACCCCGAGGCGTCGAGGAGGACCACGACGCCGAGGTCGTGGCCGGTCTTGAGGCGCGTCTGGTACACGTGGTCGTCGGGGGTCTCGCCCATGGCCTTCGACACCGCGAACTCCACCAGCGCGTGCACGTCGATGCCGTCGCCGTCGGCCTGGTGGCGGTGGCGCTCGTAGGCGAGCCCGAGCGATGCGAGGCGGCGCCGGAGTGTGAAGTCGGTGACGGGGTGAAACTCGCCGTCGGGTTCACCCTCGGCAGGCATGAACTCCCCGACGGCGCACCAGTCCTCACGGTAGGTGCCCTTGTGGCCGTTCCACTCGGGGTAGTGGAAGTCTCCGGCCTCGTGGTCGATCACGTTGAGGTCGAGGTCGTCGGGCGCCGCCATCAGCTGGGCGTCCTTTCCGACGTGGGTGACGGCCGATGCGCCGGCGACGGGGAGCTCAGCACCGCCGTCGTCGCCGTCGGGTTTGGGCCTGCGCTTCATCCCGAGCTGGTTGCGCATCAGCTTGAAGAGCGGGTTCTCGAACTGGAACGGCGAGCTGAACAGCTTGAGGATCTTCGACTCCTCGGAGTCCTCGTCGTCGTCGAGCTCGTCGACGGGCATCTCCTTCTGACGGCCGTCGGACGGCTTCTTCGCCATCGACGAGAGGAGCCCAGACCCGCCCGAGCCGGCCATGACCTTGCGGGGTCGGATGGTGCCCAAGGCGGCGGGTGCTTCGGGGATGCCGACGGCGTTGAGTGCCATGTCGAGAGATTCGGCCACCGACGAGGATGGCGAGCCGTCCCAGATCCGCAGTGCTGCGCGGTGGCGGTTGGGGATCGGGATGGTCGGATCGGCGAGGGCCCGGGCGAGCTCGAGCGACACGTACCGCCGCGCGGGCGAGGCTCGTCCGATGAGCCGGACAGCGACGCGGGGCTCGAGGCTGCCGGCGGCGACCAACGAGGCCTGCGCCACCAGCGCCAGGAGCTGGGACGCATCGTCGAACGCGGCAGGGAGGAAGACGGTCTCACCGTCGCTGAAGGGACGGTCGACGTCGTCGATGTTGACCGAGATCTTCTGGCCCGCGATCGCCCCTCCCAGCAGGGCCAGGCGCCCGGCGGCGACGCTGCGCAGCTCGACGGGGCTCGGACCCGGGGCCTCGTCGGCTTCCGGGCTTAGCACAGCGCTCATGTGTCCTGATCCTGGTCCACGTCCATCGTTTCGCCTGCTCGGGCCCTGACTCCTCTCTGGAAGCCGTCAGCCTGCCGCCGGAGCGCCCGGATCGACGAGCTCGCCGGAGGGGCTGAGGTGCAGCGAGTCGGGCCGAGGGATGGGAACGCCCGGGCCGGGGCACGAGTAGGTCGTGCCGGGCCCGCAAAGTCCGTTGGTCAGGTAGGAGCGGCTGGTGATGTCCTCGGGCCACGGATCGGCGTGGGTTCCGAACCACTGCATCGGCAGGTTGTATGTGGCGAGCATCAGCACGTTGACGATCCCGACCGTCGCCAGGAACCGGAGCCAGCTCTTGTTCCGCGTCGACGTCTGGATCTCGTCGATACCCCGCTCGGCCACCGTCTGGCCCTTGTCGTTCTGGAAGTAGCGGAGGCAGGCGAAGGCGGCGAACATCCCGCCGGCGAGCACGACCTCGTAGATCGGGAACTGGTAGTAGTGGCCGCTGAAGAGCGTCAGCCAGTCGATCGCTCCCGCGTAGGTGTAGATGCCCAAGCGCATCCAGACGGTTTCGATCACGAAGTCAAATCCCATGCAGAACACCAGGGCGACGCCGATCAGGCCAGGTGTGCCCAGCGATGGCCTCCGCTGCTTCGCCTTCCGCATCACGAGGTTGGCGAGCAGGACGCCACCCATCGACGCGTAGACGTACACCGGGGCCGTCCAGATGATCGGCTCGGCGAAGAGGTTGCCGTTGGGGCCGAGCCACCCGGGCAGGCTCGCCGCCCAGTTGCCGAAGTTGATGAACGTCGAGTTGTAGGTGGCGAACGTCTGGGAGTAGTTCAGCAGCGGGTCCTGCCAGAACAGGGTGAAGAAGGTGAGGACGAGCATCCCGTCGACGGTGATGCGACGCTCACGGCGCCACGGCCTGACTACGAAGTGATAGATGGTCCAGACGAGGGCGACGACGCCGGCAGCCTCCCACGTGTGCGCCATCACGGTCATCCAGCCTGGAACCGGGGTGGAGCCCGTCGGGGTGCGGGTGGCGTTGCCGGAGATGATCCAGTGGGCCAAGACGTACGCCTCGAGGGCGATGAACGCGACGCCCACCGCGGCCCACCACTTCACCGGCTTGGCCGGCTGGGCCTCTTCGACGGTGCGCATCGTCCGGGCGATCCCGGTCGCCGGCATGGTCTCCAACGTGGTCATGGATGGTCCTTCCTCCGACGCCGTGACATCTCCCCCGGTCAGCGGTGCTCCGAGCTGCTGACCGGTGAGACGTTATCTGGGGCACGGTGCGAGGTCAACAAGCCGCTAGAAGTTGTCTACCTGTCCACCGGGGCGGGGTATGTTGACGGGTACACATGAACTGCCATATTGTCTATGTCGTTCGAGGGGGAGCGAGCCGGAGGGGAGCGACGTCCTGTGGGGCAGTCATCGAGGAAGCAGCACGATGCGGTGGTGATCGGCGCAGGTCACAACGGCTTGGTTGCGGCCTGCTATCTCGCTCGGGCTGGCCTCGACGTGGTCGTCATCGAGGCGGCTCCCCGTATTGGTGGGATGAGCACCACTGAGGCGCTCATCCCCGGCGCGCCGAACCACCTCGTGAACCCCTGCGCGGTCGACATGATCCTGCTCCGGGCCTCGCCGGTCGTTGCCGACCTCGAGCTCGCCCGACATGGCTTCGGCATGCGCGAGGTCGACCCCCCATTCGTCCACCTCGACCCGGATGGCGCCTCACTGGCGATCTGGCGCGATCCGCGCCGGACCGCCGAGGAGATCGCTCGCTTCTCACGTCGTGACGCCGAGGCCTATCTCGATCTCGCTCGTCTGATGGACGCCGCGCTCGACGTCGGGATGCCCTACCTAACCGCTCACCCGACACGGCCCGGTTTCGCCCTAGCGGCCCGGGCGGCGACGGCTGCTGCCCGCAACGGGGGACGGCTCGCGCGGCTGCTGCCCATGCTCCGACGCTCGACGGCCGATCTCATCGAGGAGCGCTTCGAGCATCCGATCGTGCAGGCGCCGCTCGCCGTGCTGACCGGTCTCGGTCCGGTCACGGCAGCCAACAGCGGCGCGTACCTCATGGTCTACGGCCTCGTGCACCGCCTCGGCGTCAGCCGCGTCATGGGAGGAACCCAACGGCTGCCCGATGCGCTGGCTGCGTCGCTGAACGAGTCGGGTGGGGCCATCCGCACGTCCGCCCCGGTGGAAGAGATCCTCGTCAGCGGCGGGCGAGCAACCGGCGTCCGCCTCGTGGGTGGCGAGGAGCTCGCGGCCCACGTCGTGGTGTCCTCCTGCGATCCCCGAGCGACGCTCACCGAGCTGCTCCCCGCGGGGACGCTGCCCCCGAGGGTGGAGGCCCGCGCCCGAGCCATCCCCACCTCCAACTCCAACCTCGCGTCGCTCAAGGTGGACATGGCCTTCAGCGGGCGGCTCTCGCTCGATCGCCACCAGGCTCAGCGGGCCGATGACGTCGACCTCCGCGTCCCCACCGCCCTATTGGGGACGCTCGATGACGTGCGGGCCGCTCACGCGGCCGCGGAGGCGGGCCGCCTGCCCGACACCCAGCCGATGTACGCCGTGATCCCCACGGCGGTCGACCCGTCCCAGGCGCCTGACGGCGACGACACCCTCTACCTGTGGCAGGGCTGGGTGCCGTTCGAGCCTCGGGAGCGGTGGGACGACGAGACCGAGGCGGTGGGCAAGCTGGTGGTGAGCGAGGCGTCCCGCTACTACGACGGCCTGCTCGAGCAAGAGATCGGGCGCTTCGTCGAGCCGTGGCCCACGTTGGTGAGCCGCACCCACTCCACCGACGGCAACCTCTTCCACGTCGACATCCGGCCGTCCCGGATGGGTCCGCTGCGTCCAGCCGCCGGACTCGGCGGCTATGCGACGCCCACCGAGGGGCTCTTCCTGACCGGCAACGGAACGCACCCCGGCAGCGGCGTCAGCGGTCTCCCCGGCCGCCACGCCGCCGCCACCGTCCTGCGGACCCGAGCCCGCTGAATGAGAACGGAGCAGCGATGCACGATGTGATCGTCGTCGGCGGGGGCCACAACGGGTTGGTCTGCGCCGCCTTCCTCGCCCGGGCAGGCAAGCGGGTGCTCGTCCTCGAAGCCCACGACACCCTGGGCGGGTTCGCCACGACGGAGGAGACCGTCGCCGAGGCCCCGGGCTTCAAGATGAACAACGGGGCCATCGACCTCGTGCTCACCGGCATACCCACGTCGATCATCGACGACCTCGATCTCCGCCGCCACGGGCTCGGTCTCATCGACGTCGATCCCCACACCTGTTGGCTCGGTCCCGACGGCGAGTCGATCGCCTTCCACCGAAACCTCGATCAAACCGTCGCCGAGATCGCCCGGTACTCCCGCAAGGACGCCGAGTCCTACCGACGGCTGGCCGACACCATCAACGATGTCCTCCACATCACCGCCCCCTACATCCAGGGCCACCCGACCCGCCCGAGACCAGCTGACCTCGGGCGCATCGTTGCCCGGGCCGCTCGTCATCATCGGAGCCTCCGGGTCGGAGCCCGGGTCATGCTGTCGTCAGCCGCGCAGGTCATCGAGGAGTGGTTCGAGCGCGACGAGATCCGCGCCCCCCTCGCCTGCTTCGCGGCCTCGTGGATGAGCCGGCTCACCGAGCAGGGCTCAGCCGCCGCCTTCGCCGCCATCGTCGCTCCCCACCGTTGGGGCTGTCAGCGCGCCGTAGGCGGCATGGGTGGTCTGATCGACTCGATCGCCAACGTCGTCACCGCACACGGCGGGGAGATCCGGCTGCCCACGCCCGTGCAGCGGATCCTGGTGCAGGGCGACCGGGCCGTCGGAGTCGAGCTGGCCGACGGCCAGGAGCTGCGAGCATCCGAGGTCATCGCGGCCGTCGACCCCACCACGCTGATGCGCCGGCTCGTCGACCAGGACCACCTGCCCCCCGCGACCGATGCCCAGCTCCGCGGCCTCGCTGTACAGGCCAACGAGCTCCAGCTCTTCAAGGCCGACGTCGTCCTGGCCGGACGCCCCGACCTGTCGGCGCACGGACGCACCGACCAGCTCCTGGACTCGGGCTGCTACGTGATCCTGGCTCCGTCCTACGACTACATACAGCGGGCGATCGAGAACAACGTCCGGGGTGAGCTGTGCGCCGACGAGACCCTCCTGTGGTTCTCGCTGCCCTCCCGGTGCGACCGGACGCTGGTCCCGCCCGACAGCAAGGGCGACACGCTCTACGTGTACGGTCCCGCCGCCCCGATGAAGCCGGCGACTGGTGGGTGGGACACCGAAGGCGAGAAGTACCTGGCCCACTGCCTCGACATCGTCGACGGCTCCTACGTCCCCGGCCTCAAGGACCAGGTCATCGGCAGCTACATCCGAAACCCCGACCGTCTCTCGGCCCGGGTGACGCGCGGCTCGATCTGGCACGTCGACATCATCCCCACCCAGCTCGGACCGTGGCGGCCGATCCCATCCATGTCGGGGTACCGCACTCCCATCGACGGGCTGTGGCACACCGGCAGCGGCGCCCACCCGATGGGCGGCGTCAGCGGCTGGAGCGGCCGGACGACGGCGCGCACGGTGCTGCGAGGATCGGGTCGCTGACGATGGACGCTGCCACTGCCACCGACGCCGAGAGGCGCCTCGCCGCCGAGCTGACGCGCGCGGGTGGCCCCGACGGCTTCCCGGCGCTGCCGGACGTGCCGCTCGGTCGATACACCGACGCGGACTTCGCCCGTCTCGAGGTGGAGGAGGTCTTCGGGCGGTCGTGGCTGCTCGTCGGCCACGGATCCGAGATCCCCGACGCCGGCTCGTACCGAGTCATCGACCTCCCCGGTGGCTCGGTTGTGGTGGTGCGGGGTTCCGATGGCGTCGTGCGGGCGGTGCGCAACGCCTGTCGACATCGGGGCGCGCCCGTGGTGCGTGACGGGGCCGGCTGCGCGCGGCGGTTGACCTGCCAGTTCCACTCGTGGTCCTACGACCTGACGGGCGGCCTGGTCGCCGTGCCGTGCGAGTCCGACTTCGTGGGTCTCGATCGATCCGAGCGCTCCCTCGCCGCAGTGCGACTCGAGGAGTGGAACGGGCTGTTGTTCGTGAACCTCGACCCCGCCGCTCCCGACCTGGCCGCCGAGCTGGCGCCGATCTCCCGGCGCTTCGACGCCTTCATGGGTCACCGCCTGCGCCTGGTCGAGCGGCGGCGCTACGACCTGGGCTGCAACTGGAAGGTGGTGATGGAGGCCTTCTTGGAGGTGTACCACCTCCGCACGGTCCATCCCGAGACGGCCAGCCAGTTCGCCCACTCCTCCTCACCGTTGCTCGTCGCTCACCCCGGTGGGCACGGGACGATGTACATGGCCTACACCGACGAGGTCCTCGAGGCCGAGGAGGGCTCGCTCGTCCGCGACGTGATGTTCCCGTCCGACCTTCCCTCGCCGGAGGGGATGCCGTCGATCTTCGACACCACCAACGTCCTCCTCTCCCTGTTCCCCAACGTCGTCAGCCCGCTCAACCCGCAGGGCTTCCCCGTGGTCCAGGCGTGGCCGAAGGGCATCGACCGCACCGACTTCGAGGTCTCGTGGTACGGCCCCGACTGGGGAGACGGCGATCGTCCAGCCGGCTGGGACACCAAGTTCGGGGCCTGGGACATCGTGTTGGAGGAGGACTTCTCGAACCTCGAGCCCATCCAGCGCTCGCTCGAGGCGGCCGCACACGGAGGGGTGCCGCTCGGCGCGCAGGAGCGGCTCATCTGGCACCTGCACGCTGAGCTCGACCGACGGATCGGTCCCGACAGCGTCCCGGCCGGCCTGGCCGTGGCCGCACAACTGCTCGACGAGCTCATCGAAGCCTGACCGGAGGAAGCCATGTCCCAGATCGGGATCACGATGCCGATGCTCAACACCAGCCTGCAGGAGACTGCAGCGCTCGCCCGATTCGCGGAGGACGGCGGGTTCGACTCGGTGTGGGGCTACGAGTTCTACCGGACGGCCTACATGGGCCTGGCTGCCGCCGCGCAGCAGACGTCGCGCATCAAGCTCGGCACCGGGCTGTCCGTCGCGCTGACCCGCACGCCGTTCGTCACCGCCAACACCGCGGCCGACGTCGACGAGCTCTCGGGTGGCCGCACGCTGCTGGGCATCGGGACCGGCTCCCCGGAGTTCCTCCACCACTTCCACGGCATCTCGAACGAGCGGCCGCTCGCCCGGATGCGAGACTATGTGGGAGCCGTCCGGGCGTCGTGGCATTACCTCGACACTGAGGATCCCACCACCTACGACGGCACCGAGCACCGCCTGGACTTCCCCGAGTTCATGCCCTTCGGCACCCGGCCCCTGGTGCGGCCGTCGATCCCCATCTACCTCGCTGGTGAGCGCCCGAAGATGATCCAGCTCGCGGGCGAGATCGCGGATGGTCTGCTCGGCGCCTTCTACTCGGTCAAGTACCTCACCGAGGTCGTGCACCCCAACCTCGCCATCGGTGCCGAGCGCGCCGGCCGGGACCCGGCCACCATCGACATCGCCTCGGAGATCGTCTGCGCGGTGCACCCTGACCGTGACATCGCCATGCGTCGGGCCCGGATCCAGGTCGGCATGTACGCCGCCCACCCCGTCGGCGACGCCATCGTCGCCCGAAACGGGCTCGAGAAGGAGCAGCAGGAGGTGCGCGAAGCGCTGCTGCTGGGCGGGGCGGAGGCACTGGAGGCGACGACATCGCCGCGGCTGATCGAGGCGCTCAGCATCAGCGGCACGCCCGACGAGTGCCGCGACCAGTACCGCGAGTACGCCGCGGTGCTGCCTCACGTGCTGTTCCACACCCCGTATGTGCCACCGCTGGCGTCCGACGAGAGCCAGGACGCGTTCCGCCAGATCGTCGACTGCTTCCGACGCACGGGAGGATCTGGGACGTGATGTCTCGAATCTTCACGCTGATGAGGAGAACGCCATGAGCACGACCGTCGATGCCCCGCCGGGTGGGCTGCGCACCGATCTCGGAGCCGCGGAACCGAAGAAGGTGTTGCCCATCAGAGGGTGGGCGATGTTCGGTGCCGCCATGGTGGCCATCCAGGCGTGGGCGTTCACCCACTGGATCGTCACCGGTCTCGCCACCCCCACACCGACGGGACCCGACGAGGTGCCCACCTGGATGCAGTACTCGATCTGGGCGTTTCAGGGGATCTGCGTGGTCGTCGGGGCGTTCGCGATCTACTGGTACTTCATCCGGGTGTGGCGGCGTGGCGAGAAGATCGGGTTCGACAGCTACATGGTGCTCGGCATGTACCTGACCTTCTGGCAGGACCCGCTGCTCAACTACTTCCAGAAGTGGGCCACCTACAACGCGGGGCTCGTGAACTTCGGGTCGTGGACCTCGAGCATCCCGGGCTGGCTGTCACCCGATGCCCACTACATGCCCGAGCCCCTCCTGTTCGTCGTGCCGACCTACGGGATCGTGTGCTTTCTGATGGCGGTCGTCGGCAACCTCTTCATGCGACGAATGCGGGAGCGCCACCCCACCTGGAGCAACCCCCGCCTCCTCCTGGCCACCCTCGGCTTCTTCATCGTGTTCGGTGGAGCCGTGGAGATGGCCTGGATGCGCCTCGGCATCTACGCCTATCCAGGAGCCATCAAGTCCCTCACCCTCTTCGCCGGTCACTACTACCAGTACCCGCTCTACGAGATGTTCTTCTTCGCTGCGACGTTCACCGCGTGGTCCGCGATGAGGTTCTTCCGCAACGACCGGGGCGAGACCGTCACCGAGCGGGGCCTGGAGGAGCTTCGGATCAAGAAGCCTCCCCGTCAGGTCGGGGTGATCCGTGGCCTGGCGGTGATCGGCGCCTGCAACGCAGCGATGCTCTTCATCTACAACGCGCCCCTCCAGCTGTTCGCCATGCACTCCGAGCCATGGCCCGACGACATCCTGAACCGGTCCTACCTGGTGGACCAGTTCTGTGGTGAGGGCACGACCTACGCCTGCTCAGGCACCGACACGCCGATCCCGCGCCGCGGCGGGCTGCACGTGACACCCGACGGTCAGCTCGTCGACGCGGACGACGAGTGAGGAGGTCGTCATGCGCATCGTGATCCTGGGGGCCGGCGGGCTCGGCTCCGTGGTCGGGGGATACCTCGCCCACAGCGGAATCGACGTCACCTTGATCGGGCGGCCGTCACAGGTCGACGCCATCCGCGCCAGAGGGCTCCAGATCGAGGGGGTCGCCGGGGGCTTCCACGTTACCGACGGCCTCGCCGCGATCACCCACGCGTCGGAGGTGGCCGGACCCATCGACTACTTCCTCCTCGCCGTCAAGTACAAGGACACCGCCGCAGCTCTGGCCGATGCCAAGCCGATCGTCGACGACGTGGCCTGTGCGCTGTCGCTGCAGAACAGCATCAACAAGGACGCGCTGCTGGCCGAGACGTTCGGCGCTGATCGCGTCATCGGGGCATCGATCACCGATGCGGGAACGCTCATCGAGCCTGGCAAGGCGATCCACCCCATGTCGGCCAAGGTCACCGCCTACTTCGGTGAGGTGGACGATCACCAGAGCGACCGCACCCGAGCACTCGCCGAGGCCTTCAGCTCAGCTGGCCTCGAGGCTCGCTCGGTCGACTGCATCACCCAGGTCGAGCGGGAGAAGCTCGCGCAGATCTGCATCGCCGCCACGTGGGCGACGGCAACGTTGGGGGCGCACCCCGGCACGGTCGCGGACGCGTGGGCGACCCATCACGGGATCGAGCACTACGTACAGATCGGCAAGGAGGTGCTCGAGGTCTACCGCGGCTTCGGTTACGAGCCGCAGGACTTCTACGCGCCGCTGGCCCACCTCCGACGTCTCGATTCACTCGGCTTCGACGACGCGGCCCGCTTCATCACCAAGGTGGCCGAAGCGCTGCGCGCCAGTGGAAAGGAGGTCCGGCCATCGATGCACAACGACTTGCTGCGCGGTCGGATCACCGAGGCCGACGAGATCATCCTCCCGTTCATCGAGGCAGCCGACGTCCAGGGCGTGGACGTCCCCACCCTGAGAGCGTCCTACAGGGTCATCAAGGTGCTCGAGTCCGCCATCGGGGCCTCGTGACACCCATCCGCACATCTATCGACATCCGTACAGATCATGTCTAGTCTTCTGGCGCGGGACACCTCGCCAGAAGGCGGCTGAAGGAGACAGACGTGGCCACCATCACCCGAACCCCCGACTCCTCGATCGGTTCGGCCCTCCGGGTCGACACGCCGACCGTGAAGGCGAAGCCGGTCAAGTACTGGGCCGTCATCGGCGGGTTCTTCCTGCTGCTCCAGGCCTACATATACGGCCGGTGGATCACCAGCGACCGGTTCACGCGGATCCCGACGGGACCCGATGCGCAACCGGGCTACATGGACTTCTTCACCACCGCGTGGCAGATCCTGGCCCCGCTCGGCGCTCTGGCCATGGTGTGGTTCTTCATCATCAAGCCGATCCGGCGCGACGGCCGGATGCACATCGACGGGCTCTTCGTGCTGTGCGGGCTGTTCGTCTACTGGCAGGACCCGATGGTGAACTACACGCAGCTGTTCGCCACGTACAACACCAACTACTTCAACATGGGGTCGTGGTCGGAGTTCATCCCTGGCTGGATGGCGCCCAACGGCTCCAACTTCGCCGAGCCGCTGGCCTGGACGCCCTTCGCCTACATGTGGGGACTCGTCGGCGGGGTGTTCGTCGCCAACAAGTTCATGACCTGGTACAAGCAGCGGAAGCCGCACAGCGGCACGCTCGGCATGCTGGCGATCACGTACGCCTTCTTCGTCGTCTTCGACACCTTGATGGAGTCGGGGTTCCTGCGCCTCGGCATTTACACCTACCCGGGCGCCCACGACCACCTGAGCATCGGTGGCGGGCACTTCTACCAGTTCCCCATCTACGAGGCGCTGCTGTGGGGTGCGGCCTACACGGGCTTCGCTGCCGTCCGCTTCTTCCGCAACGACAAGGGCGAGACGGTGGCCGAGCGAGGCATCGATGAGCTCCAGGCCACCCCGAAGCAGAAGACGTTCATCCGCTTCCTCTCGCTGCTGGGCATCTGGAGCCTCATCTTCATGGCCTACAACGTCTCCTGGGGCTGGATCGCACTCAACCAGTCCGACTGGCCTGAGGATGTCCGCAACCGCTCCTACTTCACGAGCCAGCTCTGCGAGTCCGGCACCGACCGCGCCTGCCCCGGCGCCGACGTTCCCATCCCGCGGCCCGACTCGGGCTACGTCAACGTCGACGGGGAGTACGTCGCAGCTGACTGACGGGCGAAGCTTGGGCTCATGACAGCCAACGTGGAGCGTCCCTGCGTGCCACGGTGATGCCTGCGTTAGGTTCGTGCCGGATGACAGCTCGTCGTTCGCAGGGCGGAGACGCCGATGCAACACGTCGTGACATCCTCCGGGCGGCAGGATCGCTGTTCCTCGAACGCGGGTACGCCGCCACGACCACGCGCAGCGTCGCGCGAGAGGTCGGGCTCACTCCGGCGGCCGCCGTCCACCACTTCGGCCGCAAGCACGAGCTCTACCTGGCGGTGACCGAATCGATCCAGTGGGAGGTCTACGAGATCATCGAGGGGATCGTTGATCAGCGAGGCGCTCTGATCGACAAGATCGAGCAGATCCTGCGGATCGACGAGCACCGAACCGGTGACGAGCCGGGCTACCTGCGCTTCCTCTCCTCGGTCGGCATGGAGACGAGTCTGCACCCCGAGCTCGTGCCGGCCCTCAGCCAGGTCCCCTTCGACGAACTGTTCGGACGTCTGGTCGCCGATGGCGTCGCGTCCGGCGAGGTCTCCGCGGAGCAGGGCCCGCTCCTGATCCGGGCGCTGCGGGTCCTGCTCGCGGGCATAGGGCTGTCGACGTGGGACCTGCCGGGCGCGCACTCGCCGGCCGACGCCTGCGTCGCTCTGGTCCGGGGTCTGCTAATTCTCCCCCGCTGAGTTCGCCGCTCTCTCAGCGCGTGTGGCGCTGGGCGGCCACGATCTCCTCGGTGAGGTGGCGCATAGCGGCCGAGCCGGCAATGGCGTTGGCGGTCCGAGGGAACGCCAACGCCAGGTTGGCGAAGGCCCGCACCTCCAGCGGTGCGACCACCACCTCCCCGCGGTCCCGCTCTATCGCCTCGATCACCGCGGCGGCCACCTGGTCGGGTGACACCGTGCGCATCCCGGTGGGCGTCGCCACGCCCGTGGCGGCGAACATGCCGGCGTCACGGACGAAGCCGGGCTCCACGCAGCTCACCCCGACGCCTGTGCCCCGGAGATCGCCGCGCAGGGCGACGGCCAGCGCTCGCAGACCGAACTTCGTCGTGGCGTAGACCGCGCCACCGGTCAGCGCAGCCCGCGAGGAGATGGAGCCCATGAAGCACATATGACCTCTCCCTCGCTCGACCATCGGTGGAACGAGGTGGTGAGCCAATCGGACGTTGGCTCCCAGGTTGACCGCCAGCGCACGATCCAGCTCGGCGAGGTCGAAGTCGAGGAAGGAGCCGGTGCTGGGCAGGGCCGCGTTGGCGACGACGACGTCGATCTTCCCGGCGTCGGTGGCGAGGCGATCGACGTCGCCAGGGTCGGCGAGGTCGGCGACGACCGCATCGGCATTCAGCTCGCCGGCGAGCGATTCGAGGGCGTTGGCGCGCCGGCCGCTGAGGACGAGCCGGGCGCCCCGGGCGTGCAGCGATCTGGCGATGGTGCCGCCGAGACCTCCGGTGGCGCCGGTTACGAGCACCCGCGACGTGGACAGGTCGACAGCGGGGTTCATGACGACACGGTACGAGAGGGCCGGTACCTTTTCAACTGTACGGTTGACCCAGCGGCCAGGTCGTCGTACCGTCTGGGCACGACGAGGGGGGACCTGACGATGGCGACGCAGCTACGACCAACCGGGCCGAGAGAGCCCATGAACCTGGGTCGAGCGCGGACCAGCGCGCCTCCGCCGGATGCACGCACGGCCACGCCGGTCAAGTGGTGGAGCGCAGCGGGTGTGGCGGTCCTCGCTGTCATGGCCTACACCTACTCGGCGTGGATCCTCTCGGGTGAGGCGGTGCGAACGCCCAAGGGGCCGGACCCCGTCCCCGGATGGATGGCCAACACCCTCAAGGCGTGGGAGGTGATCGGGGTGGTCGCCTTGGCCGCCGCGTTCTGGTGGCTCGTGGTGCGGCCATGGCGACGCGAGGGTCGGCTCACCACCGACGGGGCTCTCGTCCTGGCCTACACGACGCTCCACTTCCAAGATCCGCTCCTCAACTTCACCCAGGTCTGGGCCACCTACAACGCGTCGTTCGTGAACTGGGGGAACTGGGCGGCCCACATGCCGGGATGGCTCTCGCCCACCGGCAACCTGTTCGCCGAGCCGATCATCTGGACGATGCCCGCCTACGTCTACGCGGTGGTCATCGCCGTGCGGTTGGTCAACCTCGTCATGCGCAAGGTGAAAGAGCGCTGGCCCCAGACCGGAGTGGTGGGTCTGGTCGGAGCCGCCTTCGCGTTCAGCATGGCGTTCGACTTCGTCCTCGAGTCGGCCTTCATGCGCCTCGGGATCTACACGTACCCGGGCTCGATCGAGAGCATGACCATCTTCCGAGGCCACTACTACCAGTTCCCCATCTATGAGGTGATCTTCGCCGGCGCCATGTTCACGGGGTTCGCCTGCCTCCGCTACTTTCAGGACGATCTAGGTCGTACGATTGCCGAGCGGGGGATCGACACCCTCGAGATGCCCACGGCGCGCACCAACGCTCTGCGGGTGACGGCGATGATCGGGTTCCTTCACGTGATCTTCCTGGTTACGTACAACATCCCGATCCAGTTCATCGCAATGCACAGCAGCCCGTGGCCCGACGACATCACCGAGCGCTCGTACTTCATGAACCAGATGTGCGGTGAGGGAACCGACTACGCGTGCAGCAGCCCTGAGGTGCCGATCCCCCGACCGGGGTCGGCGCACGTCGGCCCCGAAGGTGATCTGCGAGCGCCGTGAAGGACGAGTGGTCGACGCAGGAGAGGAGCCCATCCGATGAGCCGTGATGTGACCCCCGAGGCCAGAGCGATCTGGGGTGGGCTCGCCGAGCCGATGCACCCCGACGCAGCGGGTCCCGACGATCCTCGGTGGGGCGAGAACGCCTATCTCGCCTTCTGGGCTGGGAACGAGGATGTGTTCGGCGTGGTGCACGTGATCACCTCTCCCAACGCGGAGGGTCGACGCGCCCGATGCACGTTGTCGATCGAGGGTGACTTCGCCGAGATCCACGAGGAGCTCGAGCCCGGCTCGTTCACGAGCGATTCGGTGAGCTGGGACGTCGGACGCGTCGACGGCTTGATCGAGGTCGACCACCCGTCGATGGGAATCGAGGTGACGCTCGCGCCGCGGTTCGACGTCGTGGCCTTCGACCCCTACTCCGTGGCTCCATCGCTGGAGGGCCGTGACCCGCTCGTCCACCACGAGGCGTTCTGTGAGCTCGAGGGCCGGGTGCGGGTGGGCGACTCGTGGCGGCCGATCCAGGGGCGGGGTTTCCGGGATCGCACGTGGGGGTTCCGCGACGAGAGCGCGAGCGTGATCGAGTGGGTTGGCGTCCTCGCCTCGTTCGACGACTTCGACACGATGATGATCAGGTTCCTGTGGGACGACGGGTTCCGGGACGACTCGTTCTTCAGCACTCAACAGGGGACGACGCAGCTGGACGACTTCCACGTCGCTCGCAACCCCGCGGGGCGGGGCAAGCAGGCCCGGCTCGGTGTGGCCGATGGACCCGAGCTCACCTTGGACGTCGTCGAGAGCCTTGGGATCGCCTGGTGCCCCTTGGGCAGCGAGCGCGACGGGCCATCGATCAGTGCCTTCGACGAGTTCGTCACCTTCGAGTGCGATGGAGCCCGAGGCCGCGGGATCGTCGAACAGGGCATCCTCCGCCGGGTCTGGTGACGGGGACCTCTCGATCATGACCAAGCATCCGCCCACCCCTGCTGCGGTGTCGTCCGGCGCCGACCTGCACGCTCCGAACCCCGTCCACGACGATCCCGAGGCGATCCCTGACGCGCGCTGGGACCGGCGCAACACCGGCGAGGGCGCCCCCGAGGTCTCCAGCCCTATGACGGCCAGCTGGAGCCGGCGCACGGGGTCGGCGGCGCAGCTGCGCATGATGCACCTGCTCGGGGCCGTGACCGCATCCGAACTCGGCGGTCGGGACGGCTCAGCCAGCCCGATGTATCCGCGCCTCACCGCCTACTTCTGCGGTCGGCGGTGCCTCGATGCGACCGCCACGCTGGGACTCCTCGGGCGGCTGCCGCGAGTCGATGCCGGCAGCCTCTCCGAGCAGGTGTTCGGTGAGCGGCTCGCCATCGACGTCGAACCCCTGACGCCCTCCAGGAAGATCGCGGCCGTGGGCCGTCTGGTGGCTGCGGCTGCGGGACTGCCCCGCCGGATCGAACGGCGATCGGCGACCACGGCCACGTGGTGGGCGACGAGCGTGTCGGATGCCGGCCACGCCTCCTGGTCGCGGGCCCGCGCGCTCCTCGACAGGGCCGAGGAGCGCATGAGGGACGATCTGGCGGTCCACGCGGCGACGACCGTCTTCCAGACGGGGTTCGCCGAGGCGGTGAACGGCATCGCGATCCGCCACCTCGACGATGGGGAGCTGCTCCGCCTCCACGGCGGCCTCGACGAGATGTCGGAGACCACGATGCTGGCGGCGCTCCGGGAAGCATCGCGTGCCGGGACACTCGACGCGTTCCAGCGCAGCTATGGCTTCTACGCTCCCGACGCCGGTGAGCTGATGACTCGATCCTGGCGCGAGGACCTGTCTGGTCTGTCTCAGGTTCTGGCGGGCTACGACGGCGGCACCGACCCCACCGCGCGGCATCTCGAGAGCCGCCGAGCTTTCGAGGCCGTCCAGCGTCGCCTGCTCGGCGCAGCCTCACCGTCCGAGCGAGCTGCCCTCAAGGTGCTGCTCGGTAGGCTGCGACGGTTCACGACCACGCGCGAGCGGTCGAAGGCGATGATGCTGCAGTGCACCGATGCGGCGCGAGCGGCGGTTAGGCGACTCGGATGGCACCTCGAGGAGATGGGGCGGATCGACGAACCCGAGGATGTCTTCTTCCTCACGATGGAGGAGCTCGATGATGCACCACGCCGTGACGATCTTCGTCCGTGGGTCACCCAGCGCAAGGAGCTGGGTCGCCGCTACGCGGAGGTGAGCCTTCCGTTCAGCTTTACCGGGTCCGAGGTGCCACAGATCATCGAGGACTCGGTCCGCAGCACGGCTGGGGCAGCCGCCGGAGCCGTGCTCGAGGGCTTGGGTGTCAGCGCCGGCGAGGCGACCGGTCGGGTCGTCGTGATGCTCGAGCCCTCGGCGACGTTCGAGGTCGGCGACGTGCTCGTGTGCCCTACCACCGATCCGGGCTGGTCGGCGCTCCTGAGCATCGCGAGCGCCGTCGTCATGGACATGGGTTCGACCCTGTCACACGGCGCCATCGTGGCCCGGGAGCTGGGCATCCCCTGCGTCGCCAACGTCGAGCAGGCCTCCCGTCGTCTCCGGACGGGCCAGGTGGTGCGGGTCGACGGCGGCCGGGGCGTGGTGGAGGTCGTCGCCGACTCGGGCTGACGCGCCGGAGGCGACGACGGGGCGGCTCCCGTCTGCGATCAGTCGGGGAGGATGGCGTCCATGTTCGCCATCTTGTCGTTGAGGTAGGCGAACTTCTTCATGTGGCGGAGCAGCACCGTCTGAGGTCCGTCGACCTTGAGCTTGCCCGTGGCCATGGCGACGGTGGGGGAGAGGTCCTTCTTGATGACGGCCGCCCACACCGATCCCGGGCCCGTGAACGTGAAGTCCGCCTCGACCTCGTCGACGGACTGGAGCTCGCGGAACGAGTCGATCCGACCCTCCTTGAAGTCCATGACGAAGATCTTGTTCACCGGCTCCCCGTAGTCGTAGACCATCGTGTAGGTCATCGGGGTGGCCATGGCGAGCCACTCGGGGTCGTTGTTCATCTCGTTGGCCAGCGCCTCGAAGTAGTTGAGCGTGCCGAAGTGGGGCTTGTCAGCCATCGTGTGGTGCTCCTCGGTGGGATGGGTTCTTGGATCGGGTCGGGTGGTCTAGAACTCGACGACGGATCGGACGACCTCGCCGGCGGCGAGTGCGGCCATCCCGTCGTTGATCTCGTCGATCTTCAGGCGGCGGCTGACCATGCCCTCGAGGTCGAGTCGTCCGGACCGCCATAGGCGCAGGAGCTTGGGGCAGTCGCGTCGGACGTCGGAGGAGCCGTAGACCGTGCCCATCAGCTTTCTCTCGAAGTAGAAGAGCTCGAACGCCGAGAACTCGATCATCTGCTCGAACGAGCCGGCACCGACGATGGTAACGCTGCCGCCGCGGCGAGCCGCGTCGAAGGCGTCACGGATGGTGGCGGGGAGGCCGACGCACTCGAACGAGTAGTCGAAGCCCAGGCCACCGTGGATGGAATCGGCCACTTCGGTGAGCTGGCCCGGTGTGACGGCGTGGGTGGCGCCGAACGCCTTCGCCTCCTCGAACTTGGACTCGACTCGGTCGACGGCCACGATCTCGGCCGCGCCGGCGATCCTTGCGCCCTGGATGACGCTCATGCCGACACCTCCGCAGCCGAAGACGACGACGTTGCTCCCCGGTTCGAGCTTGGCGGCGTTGAACACCGCGCCGACACCGGTGAGCACCCCGCAGCCGATGAGGCAGGCGATGTCAAATGGGACGTCGTCGTCGATCTTCACCACAGCCTGGTACGGCAGGACGATCTGCTCCGTGAAGCTGCCGATGCCGCCGAAGGGGAACACCTCTTCACCCGCGACCGAGAAGGCCGGCCCGACCTGGAAGGGGTTCACCACGCTGTCGCACAAGTTGGCCTGGCCACCGACGCAGAAGTTGCAGGCACCGCAGGGCGGTATCAGGGAGACCACTACGTGATCGCCGATCGCGACGTTGGGCACGCCACCGGGGCCGACGTCGATGACGACGCCGGATGCCTCGTGGCCCAGGATCGCCGGGGTCGGCGCCGGGATGGTGCCGTTCATGCCGGACAGGTCCGAGTGGCACAGGCCCGTCGCTTTCACCTCGAGGAGGATCTGGCCGGCGCCGGGGCCCTTCAAGAGCTCGATGTCGTCCCGGATCTCGAGCGACTCAGCTCCCAGCTCGCGCAACACCGCTCCACGCACCGCATCAACCTCCCCACGGGCCAGCCGTGGCTCTCAACCGAACAGTTGGTTGAAACCTAGTCGATCCGCTGGGCGGGAGAAAGTGGCTGTTGTCAGAGCGGCGCCTGCCGTGGTTGACTCGCACCGGCTCGACCGAACGGTTGGTTGGCAGATGCGACATCGCACCCGAGCAGTGAGGAGACGCCCGTGAGCGCAGGGGTGGACGGACGAGACGAGCTGTCGACTGTGGACCCGGCCCACTTCGACCATCGCATCCCGTCGCGGGTGAAGGAGCCCTGGTGGATGCTCCACGAGCTCCGGGAGAAGTGCCCGGTCGCCCAGTGCGAGGAGTACGGAGGATCCACGATCCTGAGTCGCTACCGGGACGTGTTCGATGTCGCCCGCGACCCCGATCGGTTCTCGTCAGCCGATGGCGTGGCGTTCCCCCAGCACCCGTTCCCGCCATCGATCCCCATCGAGATCGACCCGCCCGAGCACCGCGAGTACCGCATGGCGCTGCTCGACAAGTTCTCGCCGCCGATCGTCGCCCGCAGCCTCGACTTCTACACGGAGATCATCTCCGGCGCGGTCGACGAGGTCATCGAGCGCGGACGGTGCGAGGCCGTCGCCGACATCCTCCACCCGATGGTGGGGATGGTTACGTCGGACCTGTTGAACTTCCCCCGCGAGGACATGCCCAAGCTCACCCACTGGGCGGCACGCCTGCTGGCCGGCGGTGATGACGTGATGATGATGGTGGGCGAGATCATCGAGTACTGCGCCGACCTCTACGAGGACCGTCTGGCCAGTCCCCAAGACGACATCCCCACGCTCATCGCCAACCTCGAGGTCCTGGGCGAGAAGGTGGACGAGGACCACTTCCTCCGCACGATGCTGGCGCTGTTCGTCGCAGGCCTCGACACCACCGTCAGCGCCGGCGCCCACATCTTGGAGTACCTCGCCGAGCACCCCGATCGTCGCGACCAGCTCGAGGCGGAGCTCGAGGGCATCCCCACCGCCATCGAGGAGTTCCTCCGCTACATCTCACCAGTGCCGAGCCTGCGGCGCCGGACCACCACCGACGTCGAGATCGATGGGTGTCCCGTCGCCAAGGACTCCGACGTGCTCCTGTTCTGGATGGCCGCCAACCACGATCCCGATGAGTTCGCCGAACCCGACGAGCTCGAATTCACCCGCTTCCCCAACCGTCACGTCGCCTTCGGCGCCGGGATCCATCGCTGCCTCGGTGCCCATGTGGCCCGCCAGGAGCTGAAGGTGCTGATGGAGCAGGTCCTCGGGCGGCTCCACGACCTCCGGATCGATCCCGACAACCCTCCGGTCCGCTACGAGGGAACCACGCGTGGGATCGAGAGCCTCCACCTGACGTTCACCCCGGGTTCCAGGGTCGCCTGAGAACGTCGCGGGTGTTCGGCGCCGAGGCTCGGCTCCTCAGCGCTCGATCGTGATCGCGCGCTCGGGGCACCCGAGCTCGGCGTGCTCGGCGCGCGCCAGGTCAGCAGGATCGAGGGTGTCCGAGGCGGCGCTGGCGAAGCCGTGATCGTCGAGCTCGAAGAGCTCGGGGGCCGTACTCCAGCACTGGGCGTGGCCCTGGCATCGGTCCTGGTTCACGACGATGCGCACGCGGAGGGAACCTCCATGGGTACCGAAACCCAGTCGACCGGTTGGTTGACTACGGGTCGGAGGATAGCGCAAGATCGTGACAAAACGTCTCAGAGCGCAGGACCGTACCGGTACCGCGCCGAAGAAGACTCTGACCACTGCGTGCCTAGTGCCATCGGTCGCAGCACGTGACGGGCGACGCCGGGGGGCGATGTGAACGGAATGGGTGCAGCCGAGACCTGCCGGCGGCGGCGGCGCGTGGCGGCAACCGTCGCTGTGTTGGCACTCGTGTCGGCCGCCTGTGGCAGCGCCTACTCCGAGCAGGAGCTCGCCGCGGCCCACCGCGAGCTGCTCGGGGGAGGCACCGACGCCGTCGCACTCGACGGGGGCGTTCAGGGAGATGCCATCCCTGGCGCCGCTCGGATGGGAACGACCGACGTAGGCGGCGATGCCACGAGCGGGGAAGTGAGCGCCCCGGGGTCGTTGACCGCGCCGGACGCACCGGCTCGCACCGCGGATGGCCTCGCCGGAACCGAAGAGCGGGGATCGTCGGGCGGACCTGGGGGTACCGGCGGCGCGGCCCGCGGCGAGATCACCATCGCCACGGTGGGCAACTACTCGGGCATCCCCGGCGTCGTGTACCGCGATGCCCCGAAGGCGGTGCAGGCGTGGGCGCAAGCGATCAACGAAGCCGGTGGCATCAACGGCCGTCCGGTGAGGGTCCTGGTCCGCGACGACGGGTCGGATCCGGCCAAGCACGTGGCGATCCTCAAGGAGCTGGTGGAGGAGGAGGGCGTCGTCGCCTTCATCGCCCACTACGCCCCGCTGAGCGGCGCGGCAGGGATCGACTACCTCGAGTCCAAGGGGATCCCCGTCGTGGGGGGCGAGCCGGCTGAGAGCTGGTGGGCGAGCCCGGTGTTCTTCCCCCACACTGCGTCGGGCGAGCATCAGTTCCGACGCCAGACACACAGCGTCAAGCAGATCCTCCAGCAGGAGGGGCGGCACAACGTCGGGATCCTGGTTTGTGCGGAGGCGGGCTCCTGCGGAGCCGCGGCGACGCAGTGGAAGCGGTTCGCTCCCGAGGTCGGGGTGGAGATCGTCTACGACGCGTCGACGTCGGTGGCCCAGCCCGACTACACGGCGGAGTGCCTCGCCATGCGGCGCGCCAACGTCGAGTTGGTTCTCACGTCCCTTGACGGGAACTCGATCCGCCGCCTGGCCGCTTCCTGTGAGCGGCAGAGCTTCTCACCGATCATCTGGCTGCAGGGCGGCGCAGCACAGCTCCAGATGGCGGCAGACCCCAACCTAGATGGGCTCCGGGTCACCTCAGGCGTGTACCCCTACTACCTCGCCGGGGTTCCGGGGGCCGCGCTCATGCGCGACGAGATCGGGTCGCGCATTGGTGATGTCGACACCTTCAACGTGGTGACGAGCGCCTATGCCGGAGCCAAGCTGCTGCAGCGGGCGGTGGAGGGCATCGAAGGGCAGGTCACCTCGGCATCGATCATCGAGTCCTTGCACGGCTTCCGCAACGTCGACCTCGGCGGCCTGATCGCGCCGGTCAGCTACCCAGCGGGCGCCGACGACTCGAACCAGGCACTCTGCTGGTTCCTCAACAGCATCGATGGCGGGTCGTTCGACTCGCCGAACCAGGGAGCCATGGAGTGCGCCTGATGCTCGACCCCGAACCAGAGTTATGATACATAACGTCTCATATATGGTCGGGCCTCCGGGCGCAGCCGTCTGTGGAGGAGGACGATGACGACCCTGAGCGAGTCGAGGACCACCGGCGACTTCACCGGTGGGTGGGCGGACGTGACCGACGATCGCGTCGGTCGGCCGGTCAACTACTGGGCCTGGGCCGGACTCACCTGCCTCGTCTTCCAGATCGCGGTGTACATCGCCTGGGGGATCTCCGGGGAGGCCGTGGCCACACCCACCGGCCCCACGCGGGTGCCCGACAGCATGCAGAACGCCGCCACCGCCATGGTGGCGGCCGGCCTTGCCGTCACCGTCGCCATGGTGGGTTGGTTCGTCCTCCGCCCAGCGTTGACCGAGCGGCGGCTCCCCATCGACGGAGTATTCCTGTTGGCGCTCCCGACGGTCGCCTGGCAGGTCGTCCTCCCGAACTACAACCAGCTCACCATGCTCTGGAACAGCCATTACGCCAACCTCGGCTCCTGGGGCCCGTCGATCCCCGGGTGGCTGCCCCCGGGTGGCGACCAGCTGGCGATCCCGCTGCTGTGGCTCGTCGCCGTCGTCGGTGGGCTCGTGTTCCCCGGCATCGTCGTCGCCAACGCGCTGATGTCATGGATCCGCCGACGCTCGCCGGAGATGGGGATGGTCGGGCTCCTCGCCATCACCTTCGGGGTCCTGGGCGCTCTCGCCCTTGTGGCTGAGACGCTGTTCCTGCGCGCCGGCGTGTACAGCTACGCCGGCGGGCTGCGGTGGCTGTCGCTGTGGGGAGATGCCCACCACCAGCTCCCCGTGTACCAGCCGGTGCTCCTGGCCGCGACGTGGACCGGGTTCGCCGCCATGCGCTTCTTTCGCAACGAGCTGGGCGAGATCATCCCCTGGCGTGGGCTCGACCGGGTGCACGGAAGTGCTCCGCGGCGCGGAATCGTTCGCTTCGCGGCCGTCGCCGGTCTCATGAACTTCCTCGCCTTCCTGCTGTGGTCGGTGCCCACCGCCGCCCTCGGTGTGTACGCCGACGAGTTCCCCGTCGACGTGCTCGAGCGCTCCTACCTCACCAACGGCGTGTGCGGCCCCAACACCGACTACCACTGCCCTGGCCCCGACATCCCGATCCCTCGCCCCGACTCGGCGTACATCACGCCCGCTGGAGAGCTCGCCCGGCCCTGACCGGGCCCGCGCCGCCAGATGAAGTCCGTCCCGCACGAATCGAGGGGGTGATCGTGGCGATGGCGACGGTCACGATCGGACCGGCGATCACGACGCCGGGAGGCGACGTTACCGACGCGGTCCCCCGACGGGTCGTCCCAGTCAAGTGGTGGGCCGCCCTCGGGCTCTGCATCGTCGCCCTCCAGACATGGATCTGGGGCAGCTGGATCGGAAGCGACCGCCTGGCGACGACGACGTTCGGTCGCGACGAGGTGCCCGACGGGATCCGGATCTTCGCCATCGGTTGGCAGGCGTGCACCGTCGTCGGCGCCGTGTGGATCCTGTGGCACTGGGTCATCCGGCCGATCCGGCGTGAGGGCCGCTTCACCCTCGAGGGGATGCTGGTCGTGTGCATGGGGGTCATGTACTGGCAGGACCCCCTGGCCAACTGGACGCAGTCCTGGTTCTCCTACAACACGACGCTCGTCAACCTCGGTTCGTGGACCACGGACGTCCCGGGATGGCTCCCACCGCTGGGCAACCTGCTCCCCGAGCCGCTCCTGTGGAACCTGTGCTCGTACCTGTTCATCGTGGCGCCGGGCGTCGTGTTCGGCGCCTACGTCCTGCGCCGGACGAAGGCCCGGTTCCCCACGATCGGCAAGCTCGGCCTCATCGGCAGCCTGTTCGTGGCGATGGCGGTGCTCGACCTGGTGTTCGAGCTCATATGGGTCCGCTTCGGGCTGTACGTGTACGGCGGAGCCATCGAATCGATGACGTTCTTCCACGGGCACTACTACCAGTTCCCGTGGTACGAGTCCGTCCTGTACGGCGCGTGCATGGCGGCGTTCTCTTCGCTCGTGTACTTCCGCAACGACAAGGGCGAGACCGTCGCCGAGCGGGGAGCGTCCGACCTGGGGGTCTCCCGCCGGGTGCGCACGTCGCTCCGCTTCCTCGCCCTGCTCGCCTGCCTGAACGTGATCCTGCTCGGGTACAACGTCGGCACGCAGTGGTTCGCGCTCCGGGCCGACACCTGGCCCGACGACGTGGTGGAGCGTCCCTATCTGCTCGACGGGTTCTGCGGCCCCCGTACCCCCTACTCGTGCTCGGGTCCCGATGTGCCGATCGCCCGCCCTAGTTCGGCCCACCTCGATCCCGACGGAGAGCTGGTCGTTCCCGACGGTGTCTCCATCCGCGACGAGTCCCTGATCCGACAGCACGCATCTAGCTGAGGTGCAGCCATGACGACGATCGATCTCCCCTACAGGGCTGACGGCCTCGACCCCGCCACCCAGACGACCGCCCCCGTGCGCACCGCGACCCCGGTGAGGTGGTGGGCGGCGCTGGGCGCGCTCGTGCTGAGCGTCCAGCTCTACGCGTGGGGGCGGTGGGCCA
This sequence comes from Acidimicrobiales bacterium, assembly GCA_036397895.1. Classification (GTDB taxonomy): domain Bacteria; phylum Actinomycetota; class Acidimicrobiia; order Acidimicrobiales; family DASWIA01; genus DASWIA01. Next base: position 63,139 of record DASWIA010000060.1, read on the forward strand.
CCAGCGAGCGGTTCGAGGCCACGACCATGGGTCGCGACGAGGTTCCGGGGTGGATGGAGCTGTTCGCCGGGATATGGACCTGGACGATGTTCGCCGGGATGATCTGGCTCTTCTGGTACTGGCTGTGGCGCCCGATGCGTCGAGAGGGTCGGATGACCATCGAGGGCAAGCTCCTGGTGATCTGGCTGCTGCTCTACTGGCAGGACCCGCTGGGGCTCTGGACCCAGAACTGGTTCTCGTACAACTCGGCGCTCATCAACATGGGATCGTGGACTACCGACGTGCCGGGGTGGTTCGCCCCCGTCTCCAACCGGCTGGGCGAGCCCTTCCTGTGGGTCGCCTCGTCGTACGTGTTCGTCCTCGCGCCGGCGACGGTCTGGGGCGCCTACGTGATGCGCCGGGCCAAGGCTCGCTGGCCGTCGATCGGCAAGCTCGGCCTGATCATGGTGGCGTTCGGGACGATGGCGGTGGCCGACGTCGTGGCGGAGACGATCTGGGTCCGCTTCGGCCTGTACTCCTACGGCGGTGCGGTGCGGTCGATGAGCCTGTTCAGCGGGAACTACTACCAGTTCCCGATCTACGAGTCGTTCATGTGGGGCGCGGCGATGGCGGCCTTCTCGTCGGTGATCTACTTCCGCAACGACAAGGGCGAGACCGTCGCCGAGCGGCGGTCCGAGGATCTGCGGCTCGGCGCCACGGGCAAGGTGCTCGTACGCTTCCTGGCCCTGCTGGCCATCTTCAACGTCATCTACGGCAGCTACAACTTCTCCATGCAGTGGTTCGGCCTGCGCGCCGACGACTGGACCGAGGACCACTACGACCGCCCGTACCTCCTTCAGGGTCTGTGCGGGCCCGGCTCCGAGTACGCCTGCGGAGCGCCCGACGTGCCGATCGCCCGTGAGCACTCGGTGCACCTCGGTCCCGACGGCGAGCTCGTCGTGCCCGAAGAGGTCACCATCCGCGACGAGAGCAGGATCGAGCAGTAACCACCCATGACCACGCACCTCACCGACCCCACCGACCAGACGGACCTCGAGCTGCACCCCGGCGACGAACCCTTCTACCTGCCCGTCCACAACGAGGTGAAGGTGTTTCGCGCCGCGTGGAAGCGAGAGCTCCCCATCCTGCTGAAGGGTCCCACCGGCTGCGGCAAGACCCGCCTCGTCGAGTACATGGCCCACCTGCTCGAGGTCCCCCTGCACACGGTGTCGTGTCACGAGGACATCACCTCCGCCGACCTCGTCGGCCGCTACGTCATCACCGGCGGCGACACCGTGTGGCAGGACGGCCCCCTCACCCGATCCGTCCGCGAGGGTGGCATCTGCTACCTCGACGAGATCGTCGAAGCCCGCCAGGACAGCACCGTGGCCATCCACTCCCTTGCCGACCACCGGCGCGAGCTGACGCTGGAGCGGCAGGGCGGCACGGTGCTGCGCGCCGCCCCGGGCTTCGCCCTCGTGGTCTCCTACAACCCCGGCTACCAGTCGGTGCTCAAGGACCTGAAGATGTCGACCCGCCAGCGCATGGTGGCGATCGAGCTGTCGTTCCCGCCCCCCGACGTCGAGCGCAGCATCGTGATGCGCGAAGCCGGCGTCGACGAGTCGACCGCGGCGGGACTCGTGCAGCTCGGCGGGGCGATCCGTCAGCTCGACGGGCAGGGCCTCAAGGAGGTGGCGTCCACCCGCACGCTGATCGCCGCCGGATCGCTCATGTCAGAGGGGCTCACCATCGTCGAGGCCGCCGAGTCCGCGGTGGCGGGACCGCTCACCGACGACCGGCGCATCCACGACGGGCTCGTGCAGATGATCCGCTCCTACCTCGACTGATCGTAGGACCCGACACCGTGGCACGCTCGCTGCCCGACGGGCTCGCTGCTGCAGGTTCCTCCGAGCGGCGCGACCCCCTGGACCACTGGTCGCTGCTGGCCAGCGCGGTCGCCGGCCGGGCCGTCGACGTGGTGCTCACCGATCGACCCCGTGCCTACGCGGACGGGGAGGCGATCCACCTTCCCCGCCGCGGGTTCGACGACGGGATCGAGGAGGAGGACGTCATGACCACGGTTGTGGTGCAGGCGATGCTGCTCGGAGCCGGCAGTCTGGAGCCGGCGGTCGTCGGGCACCTGACGGCTCGCCGTTCCCTCGCTCGTCGATACCTCACCCTGGAGGCGGAGCGGGCGATCCGGGTTCGGGCGTCGTTCGTCCCCCGGCGGGTCGCCGCCGTGGTCTCTTCACACTGGTCGGGCTCTGGTTCCACCAGTGCGTCCGAGTCGCTCGACCGGGCCCGCAGCCGCGAGGACGTACCGGACGCGCCCGCCGCCTTCGGCGCCGTGCGGCCCCGGGCACTTCGCCAATCGGGTGACCAGGCGCGCGGCGGAGCGCCGTCCAAGCTCGACGAGCAGGGCAGGACCGAGTTAGTGATCACGCCGGAGATGGACGACGAGGAGGAATCGGAGTCGGCCAACTTCATGAAGGCGCTGAGCTCGCCGCTGAACCTCTTCGGGGAGAACCCTCTGATGAAGTGGATGAAGCAGAACTTGGGCGTCGGTAGCCGACCGTCACCCGAAGGGGGCGGCGTCGACGGCGAGATGCCGGCCGGGGGGGCGTCGTGGGGTGACGATGCCGGGCCCGACGCTGCGCCCGTGCTGGCCGTCGCCTCGCACCTGGCCACCGCCGCGCCGGCGGTCCCACCCGGTCGCTTCACGTACCCCGAGTGGGATGCGATCGAGGGGTGCTACCGGCCCGACCATTGCCACGTGCGTGAGCTCGAGCCCGCCCACGCGACCGAGGTCGTCCGACCGGTACCGGATGCGGCGCTGCAACGCGAGATCGCCCGGCTCGGGCTCGACTACGAGCGGCATCGTCGCCAGCTCGAGGGACCCGACCTCGACCTCGAGGCGGTCGTCGACTTCACCGTGTCCCGCGCCCGGCGGCACCAGGCCGACGACCGGCTGTACCAGGTGCGCCTGAAGACGGCCCGCGACCTTGCCGTGCTGGTCCTGCTCGATGCATCGGGATCCACGGGGGACCACCGCGGCGCCCGGACGATCTTCGACCAGGAGCGGCAGGTCGTGGCCAACCTGGTGGATGTGCTGGAGAGGTTCGGCGATCGGGTCGGAGCCTTCGCGTTCTCGTCGAGGGGCCGGGGGATGGTCCGGTTCCAGCGCATCAAGGAGCTCGACGGACGCTTCGACGACACGTGCCTCTCCCGGCTGGCGGGCGTCAAGCCGAACGGGTACACGAGGCTGGGGGCCGCGATCCGGCACTCGACCCATGTTCTGGCCGCGGGGGGTGGTGCGGCCAACCGGCTGCTGCTGGTCGTCGTGTCCGACGGCCTCCCCTACGACGACGGCTACGAGGGCGCCTACGCCGACGCCGACACGCGCCGAGCGATCGACGAGGCGGTGGCCGAGGGGGTGGGATGTCTATGCGTGTCGGTGGGCGCAGCCAAGGGTGAGGACGCGCTGGCCGAGCTGTGGGGGTCGGCCAGCCAGGTGCGCGTCGACGACCCCACCGATCTCGGCGATGCCATCGGACCGCTCATGCGGGCTGCCCTGGACGTCGCAGCGCATCGGGGCGGCGGGGCGTGCTCGGCCTGACCACTCTCCCGGATCGTTGACGATCCGCAGCACGATGCGTAAGGTTCGACTCACTGTCAACCGACCGGTTGGTCAACTTGTGTGGTTCCGAGGGGGATGAACCGTGTACCAGTTCGCACACCAACAAATGGGCGCGCGCCGGCTGCTGGGGGCATTGGCCGTCGTAGCCATGCTCGGAGCCGCTTGCTCCAGCGATGACGACGACGGCGCCGGCGACGACGGCGCCGTCGACACGAGCGTCCTCGGTGAGCTCGACCTCGCCGAGGGCGAGCCGTTCAAGGTCGGCTACGCCGTCGACGCCGGCGGCGAGGCGGTGGACACCAGCGAGAACAAGGTCGCAGGTGAGGCCACGCAGGAGTACATCAACCGCCACCTCGGAGGCATCGCCGGGCGCCCGCTCGACATCACGTTCTGCGACACCCGCAACTCGTCGGCCACCGCCACCGAGTGCATCAATCAATTCGTCCAGGGCGGAATGAGCGCGATCTTCGTCAGCTCGTCGGGCAACGGGGAGACCCTCGCTTCGGAGGCCGCCGAAGCCGGGATCCCTTACGTCGTCTACCTGGGAGCGACCGCGCCCGAGCTGACCAACCCCAACTCCTTCTCTCTGAGCGGGTCGGCGGTGTCGATCCTCGGCGGGCCGGGAATCGTGATGCAGCAGCGCGAGCTTACCAAGCTCGGGTTGCTCACCATCGACGTGCCCACCGCCACCCAGGCCGTGCAGCTGCTCGCCACGCCCGCCTATCGGGCTGCCGGGCTCGAGCTCGAGCTGATCCCGGTCCCGCCGGGTACCGCCGACATGTCCGCCAACGTCGCCAGCGCACTCGACTCCGAGATGTGGTTGGTGCTCGGCGACGCAGCCTTCTGCACGACGGCGCTCGATGCGATCCAGACGCAGGCCCCTGACACACCGATCTTCATGGCGCAGGCATGCGTCAGCGCCGACAGCGCCGCCGACCTGCCCAAGGGCTACGAGGGCGTCCTGACGTCGGGCAGCATCCGCCTCGATCCGTCGGACCCCGAGGAGGATCTCTTCCGGGCGGTGCTCGCCGAGTACAGCCCCGGCGACCTGGGCGGCACTGCGGAGGGGTTCCTGGCCGATGCTTTCGCCACGGTCCTCGGGTTCGCCCGGATGATGGAGGGCTACACGGGCGATGGCGCGCCGGCGAGCGTGGCCGAGCACCTGCGGGGAGCCACGGCCTTGCTCCCGCTCGGTGGTGGGATCGAGATCGCCTGCGGGCAGTCGCCGATAGCGATCCTCACGTCGCTGTGCTCGATGGGCTCCTGGCTCACCGAGCTCGACGCCGACGGCAACCAGACGAGCTTCGAACGGATCGACGTGACCCCGTTCTTCGCTCCTGAGGGCTGAATCAGGTCCCGAGGTAGGCCCGCTCGAGCCGCTCGGGCGCGGCGGCCAGATCGGCTGCCGCGCCCTTGAGGGTGACGTCGCCGTGGACGAGCACCAGCGCTTCGTCGGCCACCTCCAGCGCCAAGTGGACGTGCTGCTCGACGATGACCACGGTCGCCCCGTGCTCTTCGGCGATGGTGCGCACCACGGGCAGCAGGTCCTCGACGATGACGGGGGCTAGGCCCATGCTCATCTCGTCGATCAGTAGCACCGCCGGATCCTGAGCCAGACCTCTCGCGACGGCCAGCATCTGCTGCTCGCCGCCCGACAGGGCTCCCGCCGGGACAGCCCAGCGGCGTTCGAGGGCTGGGAACACGTCGAGGAACGAGCGCGGATCGGCCCTGCTGCGGCGACAGCCCAGCTCCATGTGCTCGGCAACCGTCAGCTCGTCGAACAGCGACCGGTCGTCGGGCACCAGAACCACACCCGATGCGCTGGCCGCGACCGCGTTCCCGCTGGGCAGGGTTCTATCCCCGACCCTGATCTCGCCGCGGTGGGGGAGCAGCCCCGCGATGGCGAGCAGGAGCGTCGTCTTGCCCGCGCCGTTCGGGCCCAACACCGCCGTCACCCGCCGGGCGGCAGCCAACAGATCGACGCCGCGGACCACCTCGACGGCGCCGTAGCCGGTGCTGACGCCGGTGCAGGCGAGGTGGCTCATGCCGCCCCCCCGGTTCGTCCCAGGTAGGCGGCCGTCACGGCCCGATCGCGACGGACGACGTCGGGACGGCCGGCCGCTATGCGCGTGCCGAAGTCCAAGACGACCAGCTCGTCGCAGATCTGCAGGACCAGGTTCATGTCGTGCTCGACCAGAAGGATCGTGACCCCGCTGCCGCTGATGGACCGCAGGCGCTGGCCCAACCACCTCGACTCGGCCGAGTCCAACCCGCTGGCCGGCTCGTCGAGGAGCAGGACGCGAGGGTTGGCCACGAGCGCCCGGCCGAGCGCGACGAGCTGGCGCTGACCGTGCGAGAGCTCGCCGGCGCGCCGTGACACCACGTCATCGAGCCCGATCGCGTCGAGCACTTCGCGGACGCGCGTCGATCGACCACCGGCGGCGAGGCCGATGGCCAGGTTCTCGTCGACGGTGAGGTCGTCACAGAGCTGGGCAGCCTGGAACGTTCGGACGATGCCCAGACGGGCCCTCTCGTGCGGCCCGAGTCCGTGGAGTGAGGCCAGCTCCGCCGTTGACCGGCCGGCGGCCCGCACGTCTCCGTCGTGGGGGACGAAGCCCGTCATGGCATCGAGCAGTGTCGTCTTGCCCGCGCCGTTGGGTCCGATCAGACCCACGATCGAGCCGGCGCGCGCCTCGAAGTCGACGTGGTTGACCGCCACCACGTTCCCGTAGGTCACCGAGAGACCCTCGACGGACAGCACCACCGCCTCCCGAGACCATCCTTCGGTCGCGGCTCGCGGTGGGGGCGGTCCGCTCACCTCCAACTCGGGACGATCGGTCGGCTCGGGCGGCGGCCGGCGGCGAAGGGATCGGAGCCCCTGCGCGCCACCGACGATGCCTTCGGGGAGGGAGATGACGGTCACGACGAGGAGCAGTCCCGTGGCGGCGTTGTACCAGTCTCCCAGGGACACCCAGTCGTCGAGTGCCTTGAACACGACGCCACCGGAGCCGACGAACCCGGCGAGCACCGCGCCCGACACCGACGTGATCCCGGCGAGGTACACGGTGGCGAAGACTCCGAGTCCGGACAACGTGGTGAAGAGGTCGAAGCTCGCCACCCCCTGCTTGTAGGCGGTGAGGGCGCCGCCGATCCCCGCCACGAACGCGCCCAGCGCGAAGAGGCGGAGTTTGACTCGTACGACGTCGATCCCGGCGGCGGCGGCGGCCCGCTCGTTCACGCGCACGGCCATCATCGATGATCCGAAGCGGCTGCGACGGATCGCGGCCACGCCGGCGCTCAACCCCACCAGGGTGACCAGGCACAGCATGGCGAACTCCTCACGGGGGAACGCCAGCCCCGCACCGATGTCGAGGTCGATCCCCAACAGCGAGGGGTCCGCCGTGCGGGCGCCCTCGACGCCCCCGTTGAAGTCGTTGTTGCGGAACCAGACCGCCTCGAGCGCGACGGCCAGGGCCAGGGTCACGACACCGAGTCCCAGACCGCGCACCCGGATCGCGGGAAGCCCGAGCGCGACGCCCACCACGGTGGCGCCGGTGGCCGCCATCAGGGGAGCGATGGGGAAGGGGATGCCCCAGTCCTGCCCGAACGTCGAGAGCAGGAAGCCCGCCACACCGGCGAGGGTGAGCTGAGCTAGGGAGATCTGCCCGCCGTACCCGGTGACGAGAACGAGGCTCAACGCGACGACACCGAAGATGAGCGATGTGACCAGGGCGAGCCTCCACTCGGAGCCGAACGTGAAGATGGCCGCGGTCCCGGCCACGAGACCAGCCAGCGAGGGAAGGAGCACCCGCCGTGGCTGAGGTGCCGCGCCGAGATCCTCGGTCAGCGCGACGCCCCGTGACACCAGCGGCCGGGCGCGCACCACCAGGACGGTGACCACCATCACGAGCGGGAGCAGCTCGGGGAGTCCCGAGCGCGGCACGATCCAGTGGGGCAACCAGCTTAGGCGGACCTGGAGGAAGGTCGCCTCGGACTGGAGCATGCCCAGGGCCAGAGCGGCGGCGACGGTGGGGAGCATGGCGCGGAACTGACCGAGCAGCGCGCTGGCCATCGCTGGGATCACGAACAGCGTGTAAGAGACGGGGACGAGCGGAACTATCGGGGCGATCAGGATGCCGCTGAGACCGGTGATGGCGCCCGAGATGGCCCAGTTGGCGGCGGCGATCCGGTTAGGGGCTAGGCCCGAGACGAGCGCACCCTTGTGGTTCGACGACGCCGCCCGGGTCTGCAGCCCGAAGCTGGTCCGCCCGAAGGCGGTGCGCAGGACCAAGGTCAGGATCACGATGGTCAGCGCCAACCAGATCCGGTCGAGCTGGATGGTGGCGTCACCGAGGCCGAAGGTGCCACGGGGGAAGATCCTGCTGACCGAGATCGGCCGGGTCCCGACCCGCTGGGCCATGACGCCCTGGAGCATGATCATCAGCCCCAGCGAGGCGACGGCACTGGCTACGGGCGGCGCGTGGCGCAGTGGCCGGAAGATCGCCAGGTAGGCCACGAGGCTGAGCACCGTTGACACGACGAGCGCGCCGGCGATCGCCACTGCGGTCGGCAGCGAGTCGGCCAGGTCGATGAACACCGGGGTGCCGGGGATGGGGCTGAAGAGCCGCCCGTCGGTGAGGAACGCGTAGGTGTATGCGGCGTACAACGCCATAGCCCCGACGGCGAAGTTGAGGACGCCCGAGGATCGGAAGACCAGCACCAGCGCGAGGCCGAGCGCGGCGTAGACCGCACCGTTGCCGAGACCGAGGAGGAGGAACTGGAGGTGGTCCATGAGTCAACCCGTAGGGGAGCCCATGAGTCTTCCAAACGGGCGGCGAACGGGTCTGGCGCCCCGCCGCGGCGTTACCGTCGGGGCGTGGACCGGACCGCCGGGGTGATCGGGTACGGCGCGGCGCGAGGTCGGCGGGTGATCTGGTGCCACGGTGGTCTCAGCAGCGCCGGCGATGGTGCGCTGATGGATGGAGCGGCCCGCCGCCGGGGTGTGCGTCTGGTGGCGGTGGACCGCCCGGGGATCGGCGACGGACCGCGCCGCCGGTGCCTGTCGGTGCGGGCGTGGGCAGAGCAGGTGGTCGATGAGCTCGGCCTCGCTGACGGTGAACCCGTTGCCGTCGCGGGGTGGTCTGCCGGCGGACCGTACGCGCTCGCGCTCGCCGCTGTGGCGCCCGCTCACGTCTCGGCGGTGGCCGCCGTGGCGTCGATGCACCCGCTGACCGAGCGCCGCTTTCGCATCGAGCTCGGCCTGCTCGCCGATCGGATTCTGCTCGTGACCAGCCGGACCGCCCCTCGTGCCACGCGGGTGGGGCTGGCACCCGTCCGCTTGGTGCCCCCGGCGCTGTCGGGTTGGGTTGCCCGCCGGTGGGCCACACCGGCCGAACGTGAGGCGCTCCGACCGATGGCTGGTGTTCTCGCCGACGCGCTCGGGGGCGCGACCCGCCACGGCGTCGCCGGCGTGGTCGACGACTACGCGAGGCTGGGCAGTCGATGGGGAATCGACCTCGGCCGGATCAGCACGCCGGTCACCATCTGGCACGGGGCACAGGACCCGATGGTCCCCGTCGAGCACGGACGCCACCTGACGACGCTGATCCCCTCGGCTCGCTGTCGGGTGCTGGCGGGTCACGGCCACTTCCTCCCCGTCACCGCGGGGGACGAGATCCTCTCCGATCTCGTCGGCGACACAGCCGTTGACGAGAGGGACCCACCAGCCTAGCGTCTCCCCCCCAACCGGTTGGTTGAGTGGGCGGGGAGGGTTGTGGTGGTGGCCTACGTGGAGCACCCGGCGCTGAGGTGAGATCGATGGATGAACGCAGTGACTCGCCTTCGGGGGCGGGCCTGGAGCGGCTTGCGTGGTCGCGGATCGCCGTGGCCGCCGGTTGCCTCGCGCTGCCGGGGGTGACCGGTCGCATCTGGGCCGGGAAGCCCGGTACCGGCTCCGATGTCGGGGCGATCGTGCGGTCGTTCGCCATCCGCGACCTGGCGCTGGGGCTCGGTCTGCTCCGCGCCGTGCGCGCCAGCCACCCGACGCGTGGCTGGGTCGAGATGGGCGTGTTGTCCGACGCCGTCGACCTCTGCTTCGCCGCCGTCGGGCCGGCCACGCCTCGGCGCCGACTCGTCGTGGGCATCGGCGTGGCCGGCTACGTCGTGGCCGGAACCGCCGCGCTCTTGCGAGGCGGCGACCGGGCCGTCGCCACCTGAGCGACCGGGTGGGGCCCGGGAGCCGGAACTCGGTTACCGTCGGTATCAGTTGCGCGGAGAGCCGCGATACCGGACCCATGGCAGCTCCGATCACCGTGGCCAACGACCCGTGCCCGTCAGGCGAATCTCGATCGGCTTCGCCGCCCGCAGCGAGTCGCGCCTGTTCATGGACGGCGACATCATCATGAGCCACGTGATCGCCGTGCTGTCGTCGTCGTTCCCCGAAGGCGAGGACTTCTTCGTCCCCTCCGTGCGCCACCACGCGACCGCATCGACGATCCGGCGCTGACGAAGGCCGTGGCCGGGTTCATCGGACAAGAGTCGATCCACGGTCGTGAGCACCGGGTTCTCAACGACCGCCTCGCCGCGCTGGGCCGACGGCCTGGTTGGACAGCCGGGATCTCCCGGGAGGCCCCGGGAATGAGAAACCCCAGGTCACGGGCCTCTTCCACAGGCTTCCTCAGGTGGATGACGGTGCGCCGGCTTATAGGCGGGGCTCTGTGCTCAAGACGCTGTGACCAGGGAGTTCGCCGCCTAAATCGGCGTCCAGGCCGCGGATGGGCCGCGAGAATCTGAGATCCCGTTCGGTCTCGCGACGGCGACCGAGATCACGCGAGGTGTTGCTCGGCCCACGGCGCTGCTGGCGTTCGAGGTGGGCGTTCGTCGGTCCCCTCCGTTTCGCCGCGAACACAGATTCGGGCTATCCCGACGAGGCCCCAGCGGGAGCCAGCGGACCGAAGACGCAGAGGCAGTCATCTGGGTCGTCGGGCAAGGCTTCAACAACGGTGCCGAGCTGCTGGTTCAGACGGAGCATGGCTGTGTTCTGTCGGTGGACGACCGATGAAACGGCGACGGCCCCTTCTGCTCGCGCCGCGGCAAGCATCGCCTCTTTGAGGAGCCGTCCGAAGCCGTTGCGCTGTGCGCCTATCGCCACGGCGACGATGTCGCCGCGACACAACACCGGTTGGCTCACGCGGTGAATCCGCCAGGCAGCGACACCCTGAAGCTGGCCGGACTCGTCGAACAGCCCCACGGACGATACCGAGTCGTTGGTGATCTGGCGGGCGAGGTCTGCGCGTACCGTCTCTTGGACAGCTGCCGTCCAAGGTTCTCCGAGCCGAGCACACGCGAAGGACGCCAGCGCCGGTTCATCCGCGGGGGTGAGCGCCCGGATCGTTGGCGGAGGGTCAGGTGGAGACGCGTCTGTCAAGGAGCCGCAGCGTGGTGTCGCGGAGGTCGTCGGGCATGGCTGGGCCTTCGAACCCGTAGAGATCACGCCGGTCTCGGAGCCGAGCGACGTCTGCTCGGTGAGAGCGAAACTCGTCGTCTTGGCGGAACCAGCGGATCAGCGCATCCACGGTGATCGGCGGGTTCGCTGCAGTGCAGGCGTCGTCGCTCTCGCTGATATCGCGCCAGGGGTCCTCGAGATGGGTCTTCCGCACCAGCTCAAGCCCGCTGAATCGTCCGTAGCGGTCCACGACATAGTCGAGGACCGCCAGATGCTCATCACGGAGGTTCTGTGCCGGTGGGCGGGGTCGGTTCCGCTTCTCGTCGTGCCACAGGTGGGCGACGACGGGCCCGTTCGCCCATGCCTCGATCTCCTCGAAGAACATGGAATCGCCGGTCCACGCGGCGCACCAGCCCTGGCAGTAGTAGGCCAACTTGTGGACCTTCACAGCGCCCGCGTCAGGGAGCCGCGTGCGCAGTTCGCGAGCCACATCGTGTGCAGAGAGCACCGGGACGGATCCTCCGTTCGCTTTCTGGCTCACCCTAGCGAAGGGCTGTAACAACGAGTGTGACAGTCCCTCGATCTGGCCGCCGAGTCGGGCCCGACGTCCGGGGCATCGTCCTGCCCAAGGTGCCGTCCCAGCCCGAGCCGGCTAGACGCGAGCTCGTGGATCGAATCCGCGTGGTGGGCAGCTCGGGGTCGGGCAAGACGACGGTGGCGTCCGCGATCGCTGAGCGGTTGGGGATCGCGCACTTGGAGCTCGACGCGATCCATCACTTGCCTGGCTGGCGCGAGCGGGACCACGACGAGTTCCGCCAGCTCGTGTTCGAGTTCGCTGCCCGACCCCGCTGGGTGATGGACGGCAACTACGGCGGGCGACTGGGTGACCGGCTCGACGATCTCGTCGACACCTACGTGTGGCTCGACCTACCCCGGTGGCAGGCGACGACAGCAACGCTCGCCCGGACGATCCGCAGGAGCCTCACACGAGAGGAGCTGTGGGGGACCGGCAACCGCGAGAGGCTGACGTCGCTGGTCCGGTCCAATCCGGTCGACAACATCGTGTTGTGGTCCTGGACCCGACACGACAGCTACCGGGACCGCTACGAGACCAAGCTGCGTACGGGCCAGCACCGGTGGATCAGGCTTCGCTCGCGCCGCGAGGTGAAGCGCTTCCTCGACGAACTCGGCTGACGAGCACCGTGGCGCCCGCCAGACTCTGCGGTCGGAGTGGCCACGCTCGAGCCGCGCGAGCCGAACTCTGCGAGATCGATGGCGCCTCGAGGCCTCGAATCTAGTTTGGGGAGATTGAGGAACCACCCCCGAGCCGAGGGAGCAGAGATGGCCGGCATCTCCCGCGTCGGAACGGAAAGTGGGGGCCCGCTACCGCGACCCGACAGGCCGCGAGCACGCCTGTCTCTTCGAGGAACGAGCCGACGCCGAGTCATGACTACTGGAGGTCGCGCCAGCGCGCCGTGGCCGATGGGGTGGTGGACGGCGGCTCCGGGACCAGGCGGTGTGGTGGCAGTCGGTCGAGGTGCATCGCGAGTCCACCGCGACACAGGCCGACTCGTACCTGCGCAACCATGTGCTGCCCCAGCTCGGGGATCGCCCGCTTGTCGATGTGCGGGCATCGGAGATCCAGGGGTGGGTCAAGGACCGCAGCGCGGTGCTGGCGCCATCGACCGTGGAGCTGGTCTACCGGCATGTGGCGGCGATCTTCGCCTCCGCGGTCGACGACGGGCTCATCGCCATGTCGCCGTGTTGAGGGATCAGGCCGCCACGGCAGGAGCGGCAACCGGTCCAGCCGCTCGCCGTCGACCCGATCGTCGCGTTGGCCAACGCCATGCCCGAGCGATGGCGGGCGCTGATCATGGGGTCAGGTCCCGAGATCCTGTTGACTGATCAGTTAGTTTACGGCAGAGTCGGTTGTCCGACGACTGCCGTAGGGGGACGACGTGCACAACATCGCTATGTCGGGGGAGCCGAGCGACGGCACCGCTCTCGCCGACGACCGGGTTCGGTTCGGCTGGGAGGAGCTCGATCAGACCCTGTCCCGAGTGGCCAACGCGCTCGGAGCCCTCGACCTCGGCCCGGAGAGACTGGTGGCGGTGTTCGCCGAGAACGCGGCCGAGACGGTGGTCGCACACCTCGCCGGCATCCTCGCCGGTGCATCAACAGTGCCGATCAGCTTCCACCTGACCGAGTTCGAACTCGCATACATCCTCGAGGACTCCGGGGCATCGGTCCTCCTGGTCGGTCCCGAGACCGCAGCGGTCGGTGCTGCCGCGGCGGCAGCGACCGGTGTGACGCAAGTGTTCGGATGGCGGTGCGATGTTGCCGGCGTGGCGAACTGGGAGGACCTGGTGTCGACCGCTCCTTCGTCTCCGCCTGCTCAGGACGTCCGGCCACTCCCGCATCTGCACTACACGTCGGGTACGACTGGCCGACCGAAGGGTGTCGAGACGCCGCCAGCGATGTTCGCTGGGGGAGACACGATCGCTGAGCACCTCGGCAACATTGCCGCGAACCCCATCATTGCGCTCGGCGGTATCGCGCTCATCGTCGGGCCGACTTATCACACGGGCCCATTGAGCACGGTTCGCAGTGTGCTCGGTGGGATGGGTGCCGTCGTGCTGGACCGCTTCGATCCCGAGGCGACGCTCCGGGCGATCCAGGACCACCGCATCACGACCACGGTCATGGTCCCGACCCACTTCCAGCGACTTCTCGCACTTCCCGCCGACGTGCGTGCCAAGTACGACACGTCGAGCCTGCTCGCCGTATTCCACACCGGCGCCGCCTGCCCGGTCGAGGTGAAGCGAGCGATGATCGAGTGGTTCGGCCTGGTGTTCTACGAGGCCTACGGCGGCACCGAAGCCGGGACCACCAACTCGATCACCTCCCAGGAATGGCTCGAGCACCCGGGATCAGTCGGCCGGACGATGCCACCCTTCGAGGTGCTCATCGTCGACGAGGACGAGAACGAACTCCCCGCCGGCGAGAGTGGGCAGATCTACTTCCGCGACACGACCGGTCGCGGCATCGTTTTCCGAAACGACCCGGAGAAGACTGCGTCCGTCCATCTCCAGGACGGGGTGTTCACCCTCGGCGAGGTCGGCTACGTCGACGCGGACGGTTACGTGTACATCACCGACCGCACGTCGGACATGATCGTCTCGGGCGGCGTCAACATCTACCCGGCCGAGGCCGAGCAGGCGCTGCTCACGCATCCGGGCGTCGCCGATGTGGCGTGCATCGGGATCCCGCACGACGACCTCGGGGAGAAGCTGCACGCCCTGGTGGTGGCCACCGATCCCGACGCGCCGCCCAGCGATGAGGAGCTGATGGAGCGCTGTCGGTCGGTGATCGCCAACTACAAGGCTCCGCGTTCGCTCGAGTACGTCGCCGATCTCGGAAGGAACGCGATGGGGAAGATCAACAAGCGCACCCTGCGGGCACCGTATTGGCCCACCGACCGCACGATCGGCGGCTGAGCCGTCTCTACAGGAGGACACGTGACTGAGACCCCCGACTCCCAGACCGACCGCTCACCCGGCCTCAGTGTCCAGGCCGTCTACGACGGCGACAAGCACGGTCCGCCGCCGGTGCTGCGCGAGGTCTCGACGTTCGACCAGGGAACCGACGACATCGACCGCCTCCGTTACGTGTCGCAGGAATGGCACGACCTCGAGGTCGAACGTCTCTGGAAGCGCGTCTGGCAGATGGCCTGCCGTGAGGAGGACATCCCCGAGGTAGGCGACTCGATCGTGTACGACATCGCCGACTCCTCGCTAATCATCGTTCGGTCCGCTCCCGATGAGCTCCGGGCGTTCCACAACTCGTGCCTGCACCGTGGCACGACCCTGCGGGTGAACGACGGATGGACGCCTGAGTTCCGCTGCCCCTTCCATGGCTTCACCTGGTCGCTCCAGGGCGAGTTGACCGCGGTGCCGTGTTCGTGGGACTTCCCCCACGTCGACTTCGCCGACTACGCGCTCCCTGAGGCCCAGGTCAACACTTGGAACGGCTGGGTGTTCGTGAACATGGATCTCGGTGCGCTGCCGCTGGCCGACCACCTTGGCGCATTTGTCGAGAAGTTCCCGTGGGACCAGGCCGACACGGTGTACAAGCGGGTCCACGTCGCCAAGGTACTGCGGTGCAACTGGAAGGTCGCGCTCGAGGCGTTCATCGAGAGCCATCACGTGGTCGCCACGCATCCGCAGTTGCTGACAATGACGGGCGACGCCAATACCCAGTACGACGTGTGGGAGGACGCGGACACCTGGAGCCGGATGATCACGCTGCAGGGCGTCCCCAGTCCACATCTGCCGACGCAGCTCTCCGAGCAGGAGGTGATGGACAGCATGCTCAGCCAGTTCATGGGCGAGGGCGTGCAGTTCCCGATCCCCGAAGGCGAGACCGCCCGCGGCATGCTCGCCGAACTGACCCGCTCGCAGATGCGCCCGTACCTGGGCGACGACGCCGACGTGTCGGACTCCGAGGCGCTCGACTCCATCGAGTACCACGTCTTCCCCAACTTCGTGCCCTGGGGCGGGTTCACGCGGATCAACTACCGGTTCCGGCCTTATGGCAACGACCCGCACCAGTGCGTCATGGACGTGATGCTCCTCGCACCGGTCAACCCGTCGATGCCCAGGCCGAAGCCAGGCGAGGTCCAGTGGCTCGGTCCCGACGACTCGTGGTCGACCACCGAAGGCCTCGGCGCGCTCGCCAACGTCTTCAACCAGGACACCTCCAACCTGCCGCGGGTCCAGCGAGGACTGCGCGCGTCCGTGAAGGACGGCGTGGTGCTCGGCAAGTACCAAGAATCCCGCATCCGCCACTACCACGCCGAGTTGAGCCGGTGGATCTCCGGCGAGCGTGGAGATTCACAGTGACCACCTTCGTCCACCCGATGACCGGTGCCGTGTACGAGACCGACGACGAGGGCCTCGTCGTGGTGCGTGAAAGGGACGGCAGCGAAGGACGGTTCCACCCCGATGGGCGTTGGCACAGCGGTGAGCTGCGCACCGCCGACGCCCACGCGTGCGGGTTCGTGTCACGGCCCATCCCCGGGCAGTCCTGAACATGCCGACCGTGCGGGTCGAACCGGCCGACGTCGTCTTCGAGGTGCCCGGCGTCCAGCCTCTCCTGCGCGAGGCGGAGCGGGCTGGGATCCGCTGGCCCACCGTCTGCGGTGGGCAGGGGACCTGTCGGACGTGCTATCTGCGCGTCCGTGCCGGAGGCGAGCACCTGTCCGAGATCGGCGTCTGGGAAGCCGACGGACTGCGTGACCTCGGGCTGGCCAACGAGCAGGGCACGGTGCGCCTGGCGTGTCAGGTGGTGGTTTCCGGCGACGTTGTCGTGCACAAGCCGGGCGTCCGAACGGGTAGTAATTGACCGCTTGATTAGATAACTGAAAGCATGCCGTTTCCCGGCCCGGGGACGGCCGATCGAACGACTGGGAGTGTGGAAAGTGACGGTCACCGAGGAAGTCCCGAGCACCCACGTGCTCGTTGGCATGTTCGAGACGATGACCAGGATCAAGCGGTGCGACGAGAAGTTCCGCTCGATGATCAAGGCGGGACAGATCGTCGTGACCTACTACTCACCGCGAGGTCAAGAGGTCATTCCTTCGGCATTCTCGCAGCTGCTCCGGCCCGACGACTACGTCGTCACGATCTACCGGGGACTGCACGACCACATCGGCAAAGGCGTGAACCTACGCGACCTGTGGGCCGAGTTCCTCGGAAAGCGAACCGGGACATGCAAGGGCAAAGGTGGCCCGATGCACATCACCGACCCGTCGTCTGGACTGATGGTGACGACGGGCATCGTCGGCAGCGGAATGCCGATCGCCAACGGCTTCGGTCTCGCCGCGCAGCTGTCGGACACCGACCAGGTCACCGTCGTCAACTTCGGTGACGGCGCGTCGAACATCGGTGCCTTCCACGAGGCGCTCAACTTGGCCTCGGTCTGGAAGTTGCCGGTGATCTTCTGCTGCCAGAACAATCAGTACGCCGAGCACACCCCCTACGCCGAGGGCACCAGTGCCGAGCACATCTCGGATCGGGCCCACGGGTACTCCATGCCCGGCATCACCGTCGACGGCAACGATCCGCTCGCCATGTACGCGGCGGCCCGCGATGCCGTCCAGCGGGCTCGTGCAGGTGACGGTCCCACGCTGCTGGAGGCGGTCACGTATCGGTTCCACGGCCACATCATGGGCGACAACATGAGCTACATGCCCAAGGAGGAGCGCCAGGCGGCGATGGACGCCGACCCGGTGCCCCGCTACCGGGAGTGGCTCATCGCTGAGGGTCACCTCACCGAGGACGCTGCCGTGGCCATCGAGGAGTCAATCGGTGCCGAGGTCGACGACGCCGCCGACTACGCCCTGTCCTGTCCTGCACCCTCGGCCGACGAGATCGAGGACGACGTCTACGCCGAGGTGATCCGATGACCGCGACCGAGACCACCGAGGTCGAGATGATGCAGCTGCCGATGGTGGCGGCGATCAACCAGACGCTGGCGGCGGCACTCGAGGCCGATGAGAAGGTGTTTCTCCTGGGCGAGGACATCGCAGACCCGAGCGGCGGTGTCTACAAGGCGACGATGGGGCTGTCGACCCGGTTCGGCACCCATCGGGTTCGCGACACGCCCATCTCGGAGCAGGCGATCATGGGCGCGGCCATCGGCGCCGCCATTGCCGGCTACCGACCGGTCGCCGAGATCATGATCATGGACTTCCTGGCCGTGTGCATGGACCAGCTGGCCAACCACGCCGCCAAGCTGCGCTACATGTCGGGCGGGCAGACCTCCGTCCCGATCACCGTGCGCTGCTCTGCGGGCGGCGGGATGCAGTTCGGTGCCCAGCACTCCGAGATGCTCGAGGCGTGGCTGTGTCACATCCCCGGTCTCAAGGTCGTCGTCCCGAGCGGCGCCGGCGACGCGAAGGGTCTGCTCACGTCGTGCATCTTCGATGACGATCCCTGCGTCTTCGTCGAGCAGACCGTCGGATACTTCATGCCGAGCGAGGTCCCCGCGGGTGACTATCGGATTCCCCTCGGCCAGGCGGCAGTCCGCCGCGAAGGCGACGACCTCACGATCATCAGCTACGGCCGCCAGGTGGGCGATGCCGTGGCCGTCGCCGAGCAGCTCGCCGGCGACGGAGTCTCGGTCGAGGTCGTCGACCTGCGTACGCTCGTTCCGCTCGACACCGAGACGGTCCTCACTTCGGTTGCCAAGACCGGCCGCGCCGTGGTCGTGCACGAGGCCGTGACGCGCTGCGGATTCGGCGCCGAGCTCTCCGCGGTAATCACCGAGAACGTGTTCGACCAGCTGAAGGCGCCGGTGCGTCGGGTCGGTGCCAAGAACACCCCCGTCCCCTACGCCCGCGAACTGGAGGCGGTCTTCGCTCCGGCTCGGGACGACATAGTCGCCGCTGTCCATCAGACAATCGAGGGAAGTTCCCGATGAGCACCCAGGTGTGCCTACCCAAGCTGGGCGTGTCCATGACCGAGGCGACACTCGTCGAATGGGTCGTCACCGACGGCGATGCCGTGTCCGAAGGCGATGTGATCTGCCACATCGAGACCGACAAGGTCGATCAAGAGGTCGAGGCACCGGCTTCCGGAACCATCTCGCTCAAGGGCGAGGAAGGCGACGTGTACCAGGTCGGTGACCTCCTCGCCGAGATCGCGTAGAGGGGGGAAGGGATGGATCTCGAGGGCACAAGAGTCCTGGTGACCGGCGCGGCCACGGGTATCGGTCGAGCGAGCGCGCTCGCGTTCGCCGACGTTGGCGCGGCCGCGGTGGCCGTCGTCGACATCGATGAGGTTGGCCTCGGCGAGACGGCCGCTCTGGTGGCTGACCGCGGCGCGACGGCGAAGGCGCTCGTCGTCGACGTGTCGGATCCGAGCGCGCTCTCCGCCGCCTTCGCCGACGCGATGGACGCGTTCGGTGGTCTCGATGTTGTCCACAACAACGCCGGCCTCGTGAGTGGCAACCCTCCATGGCCCGGGACCCCGGTCGACGTCATCCAGCGGGTCGTCAATGTCAATGTCGTCGGCACGATGGTCGGTACCCGCCTCGCCATCGATGCCCTCGCGGCAAGCGGCGGTGGCGCCATCGTGAACACGGCGTCCGTCGCCGGTCTCGCCCCCATGCCGACCGATGCCGTGTATGCCGCGACCAAGGCTGCCGTGATCCTGTTCACGCAGTCGTGCGCTACCGTGAAGGACTCGCACGGTGTTCGTGTGAACGCCGTGCTCCCCGGAATCGTCGACACGTCGATGGTCCGAAAGACGGGCGACGGGACGACGCCGGCGGAGTGGCTGCAGCCGATGTTGCCCCTCATCCAGCCCCTCGAACCGGATCGGATCGCCGCGGAGGTTGTCGCCCTCGCGGCCGATGACTCGAAGGCGGGGCAGACCTCGATCGTGGCCAACGAGATGGCGCCCCAGCCCGAAGCGGGATGAGGTCGGTGCTGTGAGGATCGTCATCGACACGACGAAGTGCATGAGCAACGGGCTGTGCGAGTCGTTCGCTCCTGGGCTGATCGAGGTGGGGGAGGACGCGCTTGCCCACGCCGTCGCGCAACCCACGACCGACGCCGACATCGCGGCCGCCCGTGAGGCGGCCCGCATGTGCCCGATGACCGCGATCGAGCTGGAGGACGATACGTGACCGACCCCGCGCCTGCTGCGTCGTGCCCCCATCTGGAGCCACTCCTGGCGCTGGAACCCGACGCCATCCGGATGTCGTACCGCCACTGGGCCGAGCTCCGCGACGAAGGACCGGTCGTCTGGGTCGACCAGCTCCAGTGCTTCGCGGTGATCCGCTATGAGGAGATCGTCAGTGTGGTCCGCGATCCCGGGCGGTTCTCGAGCCGGATGCCGACTGGTCCGAAGATGGTGAACGAGACCATGAGCCGGTTGCAGGAGATCATGGCCGAGAGCCCCGAGATGTTCGAGACGCTTTCCAAGGGACTGATGATCGGCTCCGCACCTGCGCTGCTCAACGCCGACCCGCCGGCCCACGACCGCCAGCGGGCGCTGGTGAACCGAGCGTTCAGCCCGCCCCGCGTCCGCCGCATGGAGGAGCCGATCCGGGCGTTGGCGAACCAGCTGGTCGACACGTTCGTCGATCGGGGCGAGTGCGAATTCGTGCACGAGTTCGCCGTTCTGCTCCCGCTGACGATCATCGCCGGCGCGCTGGGCGTGCCCGATGGAGACCTGGCCACGTTCAAGCGGTGGTCGGACGACTTCGTCGTCGCGATCGGCAACGACCACCTGAGCAAGGACGACCTGAAGCGGATGCTGCTCAGCCAGGTCGAGTTCTTCGACTACTTCACCGACAAGATCGAGGAGCGTCGGGCCCAACCGCAAGACGACCTCATTTCCGACGTCGTCCACGCCGAGGTCGAGGGCGAGGAGCCGCTCACGACGATGGAGATGCTGGGGATGTTCTCTCAGTTCCTGGTTGCCGGCAACGAGACCACGACCAAGCTGCTGGCGAGCACGATGCTGCGCCTGATCGAGGACCCGGAGCTGATGGCGACGGTGCGCGCCGACCGCTCGCTGATCCCCGGGCTGATCGAAGAGGTGCTCCGGCTCGACACGCCGGTGCAGGGTCTGTTCCGCGTCGCGGACCAGAACTGCGAGCTCGGTGGGGTCGAGATCCCAGCCGGGTCGTCCCTGTGGGTGCTGTACGCCTCGGCGAACCGTGACGACGGTGAGTTCGCCGAGCCCGATGTGTTGGATCTCGGTCGGGCCAATGCCAAGGCTCATCTGGCATTCGGCCAAGGTGTGCACTACTGCCTGGGTGCGTCGTTGGCCCGAGCCGAAGGGCGGATCGGGATCGAGATCCTGCTCGATCGCTTGGACGACATCACACTCGCCGATGATGCCACCATCGAGTACGAGCCGAGCTACGTTCTGCACGGCGTGCGAGCGCTGCCAATCACCTTCCGAGCGATCAGCTGATCCGCTGAGGCCGGCGCGGTCAGGCGTGCCGCGCCGCGGCGCCGGAGCTCAACGCGAGCGCCACGAGCTCTTCGGCGGCGCGCATCGCAGAGCGGAGGCCGTCGGTCGAGCCAGTGAGCACCGTGTAGTACGCGAGTCCAAGCGTGAGCGACAAAACCATGTTCGCCATGTCGTCGACCTCGAGCGACTCGGGCAGTTCGCTCCGATCGACCGCCTCTTGGACGAGCGACCGGAAAAAGCGCGGGATCGACTGCGATCCGTCGTCGCCAGGCATGCCCAGCTCGGGATGGCGTTGCATCTCGATGGGGGACGTTACGGTGAACTGCGCGATCGACGGGTCGCGCTCGTGCAGCCGGGCGGCCGAGTCGAGCAACGCGGCGAAGCGAGGGGCGAAGCGCTCTTCGCCCTGCACCGCACCGAGGAACTCCTGCATGACGACCTCGGAGACTTCGGCGGTCACCGCCTTGAACAGCTCCTGCTTGGAATCGAAGTAGTGGTAGATCGCCCCGGTCGTGATCCCGGCGGCGTCGGCGATGTCGCGGTTCGTGGTCTTCTGGAACCCGTAGCTTGCGAAGCACTCCCGCGCGGCGTGCAGGAGGCGCTCACGCGTCTCGTCGCTGGTGGAGTCCGGTGGGCGACCGAGTCGCTTGGTCTGCTTGATCCTCACGGCCATTTCAACCTCTCATTGGACGGTGTAGCACGCCTGGCGCGCTGGCACCGGACCACCCAACCTACAGGAATATCTTGACTGGTCAGTTAGTTTAGTGGAAACCTCGCCGAACAAGCGGCTCGACGAGAACCGACAGGGGGAGTGTTGGCAGACGACAAGGACTGGGTCGCGTCCGTGGTGGGTGGCACGGTCACGAGATTCGACAAGACGACGACCGGTCGCTCGCGCGGCACCTGGCTCGTCGACGTCGACCTTCCGGACGGGACGACGAGCGCGCTCGTGCTGCGGCGCGACACCGGTGACGGCCCACTGTCCGGAACCGAGCTGTCGCTCGAGCGCGAGAGCCACGTGTACGCCGCCCTGACGCCGACTGCGGTGCCGATCCCTAGGCTGTTCGGCCAGTCCGGCGACGGCGACGCTCTGCTTGTGGAGCGGATCAGCGGCACCGTGGAGCTCAACGGCCTCGACGATGCCGGTCGGGCCGCGGTAGCGGACTCGTTCATCGAGTCGGTTGTCGAGTTGCACGCCGTCGATGTCGAAGCGCTGGACTTGCCGGGCTTTCACCGACCGGTGGATGCCGCCGATCACGCGCTCGGTGACCTCGCCCTGTGGCGACGGATCCTCGAGGCCCACGTCCGTCAGCCTGACCCGGTGCTGACCTACGCCGTCGCCTGGCTCGGCGCGAACCCACCGGAGGGGCCAGAGCGCACCGTGCTGTGCCACGGCGATCTCGGACCAGGGAACTTTTTGCACGAGGAGGGTCGCGTCACGGGTCTGCTCGACTGGGAGTTCGCCCACCTGGGCGATCCCATGGACGATCTCGCCTGGCTGTCGATCCGCGTGGCGCAGGTCGGTGGGCTCGGTGATCTCGACTTCCTCCTGGACCGCTACCACGAGAAATCTGGAATGGACATCGACGCCGACCGAGCCCGCTACTACCAGCTGCTCGTCCTGGTCCGCATGGCAATCGCCTGCTCGGTCGCACTCGCCCGCCGTGGCTCTGGATCGATGGACGCCTCGACCTATTTCGCGCTCCTGCCCCTGCTCCGGAAGCAGATGACCACGCTCCTGGCCGCACACACCGGGATCGACCTCCAACCCCCGGCGCCGCCTGTCGCCGGGCACCGCAGCTCCCGGGCCGACATCATCGAGACGCTTTCGAACGACCTCGGCACCGTGCTGGCTCCGGAACTGCAGACGGAGGCGGCCCGGTCCCGTGTCATGGGCATGGCCCTTCTCCTGTCGCACCTGAGCGCGGCCGATGAGCTCAGCCGCGGGATCGACGACGCCGACCTCGACGGTCTGGAGCAGCTGCTCGGGAGCCGTCCCGACTCGGTCCGAGCCGGCGACGCGGCGCTGAACGCGGCCATCGCCGCCGGCAGGTTCTGCCCTGCCGAACTGATCCCGCTCGTCGCCCATCG
Source organism: Acidimicrobiales bacterium (assembly GCA_036397895.1). Lineage (GTDB taxonomy): Bacteria > Actinomycetota > Acidimicrobiia > Acidimicrobiales > DASWIA01 > DASWIA01. The sequence continues at coordinate 86,279 of DASWIA010000060.1, forward strand.
GGCCGACCGTCAGATCCAGATGTGGCCGATACTCGCAGCGTTCGCAGCCACACCGCTCCCGGAGGTCACGGCCCGATGAGCTCTGCGACCCCGGCAGACGACACGTTCCACGAGCCAGCCGATCCCGACATCTTCTGGACCGAGACATCGTGGTTCGGGTTCAACGTGCCGGAGCTGCGCCTCGCCGGAGCCGTGTACCCCGTGTTCCGCCCGAACCAAGGCGTGTGTTCGGCCGGTGTCTACGTGTGGGACGACCACGGCGTCAGCCAGCACGAGATCCGGTATGCCCGGAACTGGTGGCACCTGCCAATGCCCGACCACGACCTGACCCAGCTAGAGCTCCCGATCGGCCTCAGCTACGAGACGGTCGAACCGCTGACGAAGTACCGGGTGCGCTTCGACGACGGCGAGGAGCTCGAGCTCGACCTGACATACCAGGCTCTACACGAACCGCACGCACCAATGGTCGGCCCAACCGGCCACCTCGACCAGGCGTGCCGGGTCACCGGCCACCTGGTCCTGCACGGTGAACGGATCGAGGTCGACGGTTTCGACATGCGCGATCGCTCGTGGAGCGTGCGCAAGGACCAGGGCCAGGTGCGCGCGGGCTACGACTACGGGATCGCTGAACCGGATGGCGCCTTCCTCGCCATGTCGATGGGCGGTGGTGAGTCGCAACTCGTGCTCGCCGGGTTCCGTCTCGTGGATGGTGACATGCGCAAGATCACGGGTGGTCACCGCACCGTCGAGCGAGAGCACTCGTACCCGGTCTCGATCCGGCTGGAGCTCACCGACGAAACGGGTGATGAATTCGAGGTGCTCGGCCAGCCGCGCAACCGGTTCGCGTTCCAGAGCAGCCCGAGCTACTTCGCGTGGATGTCGCTCACCGAGTGGACCTCCGGCGCAGCGACGTCGTGGGGGCAGTCGCAGGATGTCTGGTCACCGGATCTGCTCCGCGAGGAACTGCGGCGGCCGAGGGCCGGCGCATGACCGAAGTCGCCATCGCGGGCCCGAACGAGCGCATCCGGCTGACACCGATGCGCCGCCGCATCGCCGCCCATATGACCGAATCGAAGGCCACGAGTCCGCACGTCGGGATGGGAGCCGAGATCGACTGCACCGCCGTCGACGTGGCCAGGAGCGTGTTCGGCGGCGCGTGGCGAGCCCGTGAGGGATACGGGCTCAGCTACTTGCCCTTCCTGGCGTGGGCGCTCTGCCGGGCGCTCGAGGCCCACCCGCGATTGAACGCGTCGATCGACGACACCGAACTCGTCGTGCACCAGAACATCCATCTCGGTGTCGCCGTGGACCTCGATCATGAGGGCCTGATCGTTCCTGTGATCCGGGACGCCGGTGAACGCAGCGTCGCCGATCTGGCGCGGGAAATCCGCCGCATGTCCACTGCGGCGCGATCCAAGGACCTCACGCCCGACGACGTGGTGGGCGGGACCTTCACGATCTCGAACCCCGGACCGTTCGGAACGTTGTTCACGATCCCGATCATCAACCAGCCACAGGTGGGGATCCTCTCAACCGAGGGAGTGACCCGGCGTGCGGTGGTCGTCGAGGACGAGGCTGGCGAACGCATCGAGATCCGCCCCGTCGGCATCATCGTGCAGTCGTTCGATCACCGCGCACTCGACGGCGCGTACTCGGCGTCGTTCCTCCACCACCTCAGCCAGGTCGTGCAGGACACGGACTGGATCGCAAACCTCGAACAGGACGGACTCGACTGCGATGTCGAGCCGTCGTCATGAGCCTGGAGAGTCTGCCCAATGCTCAGTCCACTCGACGAGACGCTGCTACACCAGACGCCGGAGCCGTTCGGCCACGTGTACACGAGCGACCACCGATTCTTCGACCGCAACTGGTTCGGATGCTTCGCCCGTGACGGCTCGATCGGCGTGATCACCGGCATGGGCGCCTACGCCAACATGAACGTGATCGACGGGTTCGCCTCCGTGCAGGCCGCCGGCCGGCAGCACAACCTGCGGGCATCGCGGCCGCTGCGAAACGATCTCGAAGGAGTGCGTGTCGGCCCAATTCGCCACGAGGTCGTCGAACCTCTGCGCACGCACCGGCTCCTCCTCGACGCCGGTGACCACGGGACGGCCTTCGAGCTGACCTGGACCGGAACCTTCCCGGCCCACATCGAGCCCCGGCACTACGACCGCCTCGACGGTCGCGTGTACCAGGATTACCGGCGTTTCGATCAGATGGGTCGGGTCGAGGGCTGGATCGAGGTCGATGGCGCTCGGGTCGAGGTCTTCGACGGCATCGGCATCCGCGACCACTCGTGGGGTGTCCGACGGTCGACGGGCGGCTTCGAACCCTTCACCGGTTCGATGCCGCCCGAGATCCACGGATCCCTGTTCATCTGGGTCGAGTTCGCGACGCCAGACGCGAACGGCCACCTCCAGTTGACCGAGAACGCACGGGGCGAGCGGTCGATGCTCGAAGGCTTCATCGCGACTCGCGACGGGGACGATCTCAGTCGCGTCGAAGTCGTGGACGTCCGCCACGACATCGAGTTCCACCCCGAGTGCCGGACCTACCGACGTGTGGTCCTCGACATCGACACGAGCGACGGCGAGACCCACCGCCTGGAGGCCGCGCCGATCCTCACCGCCTGGGCCTATCGCGGCACCGGATACGACTCGGGGTTCGACGACGGCAAGGGACTCGGCGCGTACCGAGGCGAGGTCGCCGAGCATGACGTCTACGACGTGTCGCACCCCGAGGAGGTTGTCCTCCCGACCACCGAGGTGATCCGTCCGATGCATCGGGAGCAGAGCGTCCGGCTCACCTTCGACGGTGCCGAAGGATTCGGGCACCTGCCGGTCATGCCGATCGGTTCGAACGAACGCTACGGCTTCGAGGGGCTGGGATCCTGATGTATGCCGCCGGAGTGCGGTCCGAGCCGTTCCCGATGGTCACTCGCGCGCTGTCGTGGTTCGAGGCCAACCTGCCGACCGAGGCGCCGTGCGGCTCGCTTCTCACACCGATGCCCGCGCTGTCGCGATCGTCCTCCTCGACGAGCATCTGCACCGGCGTCCCCAGAGCGATCAGCCGCTGTTCGCACCCGCCTTCATGTCCAGCACGTTCTGAGAAGGAAGACCAACGATGACGACCAGAGTGCCCGTGTCCGAATGGCTCTTCCGCTGGCCGAGCGACCATCCGGTCCTGCTCGCCAGTCGCTGCCTCAACTGCGGCAACCACGTGTTCCCCGTCCAGGACGGATGCCCGCGCTGCACGAGCGACGCGAGCGAGGTCGTGGAGCTCGGGTCCCGCGGAACGCTGTGGACCTGGACGGTGCAGGGCTTCCCGCCGAAGGCGCCGCCGTTCCTCGGCGCCACGAGCCCGGAGGGGTTCCGGCCCTTCGGTGTCGGCTACGTCGAGCTACCCGGTCAGCTGAAGATCGAGGCGCGCCTGACCGAATCCGATCCGGACAAGCTCGAGATCGGCATGGAGATGGACCTCGTCTACGACGTGATCGGTGTGGACGAGCAGGGTAACGAGATCGTGACCTACGCATTCGCCCCGGCGGGGCAGGAGGGACAGTCGTGAGCGGCGTCGCCATCATCGGCATCGGCATGCACGCCTTCGGTAGAACCGAGGGCATGTCCGGGATGGACCAGGGCGTCGTCGCTGCTCGGCGCGCCCTGGCCGATGCTGGACTCCGGTGGAGCGACATCGAGTTCGCCGTCGGCGGTTCCATGCAGGGGCCTCAGCCGGACTCGATGGTGTCCCGGCTGGGACTCACCGGCCTCCCGTTCACCAATGTCGTCAACGGCTGTGCAACGGGTGGGACCGCGTTGGCGACGGCTGCGAACGCGATTGAATCCGGCCGCGCCGATGTCGCCATCACGATCGGCTTCGACAAGCACGAACGCGGCGCGTTCCGCATCTCATCCGATTCCAAGGGGCCCGACTGGTACGGCGGATCGGGACTGGCGCTGACCACGCAGTTCTTCGGCATGAAGATCACGCGGTACATGCACCAGTACGGCATCTCGCAGTCGACGCTGGCCAAGGTCGCCGAGAAGGCATTCCGCAACGGGTCGCTGAACCCGATGGCATGGCGCCGGAAGCCGCTCTCCGAGCAAGAGGTCCTCGACTCGGCGATGCTCTCGTGGCCGCTGACCCAGTACATGTTCTGCTCGCCCGGCGAAGGCGGGGTAGCACTGATCCTGTGCGACGCGAAGAAGGCCACCCAGTACACCGAACATCCCGTCTACCTTCGAGCGTCGGTCATGCGGACCCGACGCTACGGGTCGTTCGAGGTGCTGGCGCCGTCGCTCGCGCTCGAGCACAACGACGGCCCGACGGCCGATGCGTCGCGTGACGCCTACGAGGCAGCGGGCATCGGCCCCTCCGACGTCGATGTCGCCCAACTGCAGGACACCGAGTCCGGCGCCGAGGTCATGCACATGGCCGAGAACGGCTTCTGCGAGCACGGTGAGCAGGAGGCCATGATCCAGGCCGGTGACACCGAGATCGGCGGTCGACTGCCCATCAACACCGACGGCGGTTGCCTCGCCAACGGTGAGCCGATCGGTGCCTCGGGTCTGCGACAAGTCTGCGAAAGCGTCCTCCAGCTCCGGGGTGATGCCGGCGAGCGTCAGGTCCCCGGCCATCCGCAGGTCGCCTACACCCACGTGTACGGTGCGCCGGGGATCAGCGCGGTCACGGTCCTCACCCGATGACCGCTGTCCAGACAGAGGTCGACCTCGCCGAGTTTCTCGCCGACGCGCGCGCGTGGCTCGACGAACACAGCACCCGGATCGAACGGGTCGACGACACGATCGACTGGGGCGAGGGTGAGTTCTCCACCGCGGTGTTCCACGCCCTGACCTTCGACGAGGAGCGCGAGCTCATCGATCGCATCCGTTCGTGGTACCGCACCAAAGCCGAGCACGGCTACCACGCCGTGGCGTGGCCGACCGTGTACGGCGGCCTCGGACTGCCGCGGAAGTACGCGCGTGCCTTCGCTCGCCTTGAGGCGGGCTACGAGCTCCCCGGTGGCCACGAGATCATCTCGGTCACGACGCGGTTGATCGCATCGACCATCGACCTGCTGGGCACGCCCGACCAGAAACAGCGGTACGTCGCATCGTTCCTCCGCACCGAGGAACTGTGCTGCCAGCTCTTCTCCGAGCCCGGTGCCGGGTCCGACCTGGCGTCGTTGTCGTGCCGCGCCGAGCGCGATGGCGACGACTGGATCATCAACGGCCAGAAAGTGTGGAGCTCCGCCGCACAGTTCAGTCACTTCGGTGAGCTGATCGCGCGGAGCGACCCGTCGGTGCCGAAGCACGCGGGGATGACCGCGTTCATCGTTCCACTGGACCTGCCCGGCATCGAGATCCGCCCGATCAAGCAGATGAGCGGTGGCAGCTCCTTCAATGAAGTGTTCTTCACTGACGTCCGGATCCCGGGCTCGACGCGTCTCGGCGAGATCGGTCAGGGATGGCACGTCGCGCTCACGACGCTCGGCTTCGAGCGAGACCACTCCGACGCGCAGTCCAGCTCGGCCGGTCACATCGGCGGCTCATTCCGCCAGCTGCTGGCGACGGCGCGGGGCATGGGCGTGACCGCCGATCCGCGGATTCGCCAGGTGCTAGCCCGTGCCTACACGCACGCCAGGCTCGAGCAACTCGTAAACCGCCGGGTCGCCGCCCCTGGACCCGAAGGGTCGATCGGCAAGCTTCTCTGGACCGACGGCATGACCGCGATGTCTGATGCGATCAGTCTGGTACTGGGGGCGCGGCTCGTCGCCGACACAGGCGAGTGGGGTACGTACGCGTGGGCCGAGCACGTGCTCGGCGCACCCGGCTACCGGATCGCCGGCGGCTCGGACGAGATCCAGAAGAACATCATCGGCGAACGCGTGCTCGGGCTGCCGAGAGAGCCGCGACGGCAGTCGTAGCCACCGGAGCGACAAGGAGGAACTGTGGGGATGTTGGCCAACGATGCCGAAGCAGTACGGCGATGGATCGAGTCTGTAGTCGGCGGGACCGTGGAGTCCGTCACCCGAAAGACCGGCGGCGCGTCGCGAAGTACGAACATGGTCGTCGTCCACCACGACGACCGCCGTGTCGAGGAAGTCGTCCTGCGGCTCGACACCGGTGACGGTCCGTTCTCGGGCACCCGCTTCACGCTCGCACGAGAGGCGGCGACCTACCAGGAGGTGTCGGGCACCGATGTCCCCGTTCCGGAAGTGCTGGCGGTCTCCGACGACGGCAGCGCGGTTCTCATGCGGCGCGTCGCCGGGCACGACTCCGACGTCATCCCGAACGACGAACGCACCTCGGTCGCTGAGTCCTACGTGCGCGCCATCGCCGCGCTCCACGCCCTCGATCCCCAGTCGATGTCGCTCGACGGCTTCGCCCGACCCACGACCCCTGCGGACCGATCGCGGCTCGAGATCGACACCTGGACCGACATGCTCACGGCGAAGGTGCACCGGCCGGAACCCGTGGTCGACTTCGCGATCGCGTGGCTGCGCGACCACCTCCCGACAACCGGCGACGAGACGGTGATGTGCTGGGGCGACGTCGGACCAGGGAACTTCCTTTACGAGGACGGGAAGGTCACAGCACTGCTCGATTGGGAGCTGGCGCACCTCGGCGATCCGATGGACGACCTCGCGTTCCACTCGCTCCGCAGCCACCTTCTGTTCGACGGAGGGTTCTGCGAGCTCGACTGGCTGCTCGATCGCTACGAGGAGCTGTCCGGCCGGACGATCGACGTCGACCGCTTCGACCACTATCAGGCCGCGTGTCTCGTCCGCTGGATCGTGACGCCGCTCGCTGCGCTCGACAACCGGGCCGGCGCCGAGATGGCCGGCTCGACGTACCTGTTCCTGATCGCGACCGTCCGGGTCTGGATGGCCGAGGTCCTCGCCCGGCTCATCGGTGTCGAGCTCGACGAGGTCGCACCGTTCGACCCCGTTCCCGCCACCGACGACGCCGAGGTCGTTTCGCTGCTGATGGACGATCTCTTAGGCGTGATCATGCCCGCGGTAAGCGACGACGCGGCCTCCCAGCGACTGACCGGGATGGCCATGTTGCTCGACCACCTCGGTGCCGCACAGCGGATCGGTGCAGCGGTCGACGATGCCGAGCTGGCCGACTTGACCGCACTGCTCGGCACCGCACCCGCCTCCATCCACGACGGACTGCTCGATCTCCGCGACCGGATCCGCGCCGGCCGGCCGCCCGCGACGTCAGAGGACATGGTCCAATACTTCGGGCGCTCGGCCGTCCGCCGCGCGCAACTGTGGCCGTTCCTGCGCAGCTACACATCGCGTCCCGTGCCGAGCCTCGGTGACCGGTCGTGCTGACCCCGTACGACGAGTTCCCGGTCCATCAGTCCTCCCGGCCGTTCAGCCACGTTCCCGTCACCGACTTCAGCTGGGACGACGGCTACTACTTCGGCGCCTACTCGGCCGACGAGGGCATCTTCGTTTTCGTCGGGCTCCGCGTCAGCACGAACAGCAACGTGATCGGCGGCTATGCCGGCATCAACGTCCGCGGACGGCAGTACACGATGCGCTGCAGCCGGCGATGGCGCCCGGACTTCTCCACAAGGATCGGACCGCTGTCGATCGAGTTCCTGAGACCGATGGAGCTGATCCGCCTCCGACTCGACGACAACGACTCGGCGCTGACCTTCGAGCTCCACTGGCACGCGCTCGCCGAGCCGTACCTCGAGAGCCACCACCACGCCACCAGTCGAGGCCGGGTCACCACCGACCAGTCGCGTTACGTGCAGTGCGGTGCACCGCGCGGATGGATCGGGTTCGACGGGAGCCGGATCGAGGTCGGTGACGGCTGGTACGGCAGTCGCGACCACTCATGGGGTCTGTACGACGGACGCCCTCCCCTCTCTGATCCGGCCGAGTGGTTGCCGCCGGCCGAGCTGGAGGGCACCCCGCGCGCACTGCGGTTCTGGATGCCATTCCAGACCGAAGCCGCGGTGGGATTCCTTCACATCCACGAGGGCGCTGGCGGCGAGCGCCTTGGTCTAAACGACGTCTTCGGCACACCGTTCGAGGGGTGGATCGACCGGGACGGCCGTCGCCTGGCACTCGTCGATGCAACCCACTCCCTCGAGTTCCTGCCCGACACCCGGGCCATGTGCCGCGGCCAGGTCGTCGCAACAGACATCGACGGAGGAGAGTGGACCATCGGCCTCGACCTGGCGTCCCCACCCTGGCTCCCGATCACGATCGGCTACGTGCCGGGCGGCTGGTCCGACGGCGGCACGATAGCCACGTACCACCCCGCGGACACGGGCGTGTACCTGGAGTGGGACGACTTCGACCACGCCACCCAGCCGTTCACGCACACGCTCCACGGTGGCCTCGAAATCCCTGGCCTTCACGGCATGGAGCACCTGGCCCGAGTCGACCTGTCCGGCCCCGGCGCGGTGCGGGGCAACGGTCTGGCCCAGGTCGAGCTGTTCATCCAGGGACCCTATGCCCCCTACGATTTCTCCTGAAGGAGCAGACGTGCCCGACCTCTCCCTCGACCCCGACTTCCTCGGTCGCTACCTCACGGCCCGACTTGGCCGCGCCACCGAGATCGTCGAGCTGACTAAGTATCCCCGAGGCGTCTCGCGCGAGACCTGGTTCGTCACCGTCGACGCCAGCGGAGACCGTCTCCCCCTCGTGTTCCGGCGAGACCTTCCCGGCGGCAGTGTGTGCCCGGCGACGCTTCGCTTCGAGTACGAGATCTACCGACGGCTGCAGGACAGCGCCGTCCCGGTCGCGCCGGTCCGTTGGTACGAGGACGACCCGGAGTGGCTCGCCGGCGGCAGGGAGTTCTACGTCCGTGATCACATCGAGGGGACCTGGGACATCCCGAACGTCACAGACCCGCGCCCGGAGTTCGACGACCTGCGCATCGCTATCTCCAAGGAGCACCTCCGGAAGCTGGCGCTCGTCCACACCGCCGACTGGGAGACGCTCGGCTTCGGCGAGATCATGATCGTCCCGCCGAGCCCGGAGGCGAACGCGACGACCACGATCGACCGCCTGCTGGCCGAACTGGCACAGTTTCAGCTCGAGCCCTTCCCGTTGGTGGTAGACGCGGCGGGGTGGTTGCGAGACAACGCACCGACGCGGTCGCCCCGCACCTCGCTGCTCAAGGGGACGAACGGGTTCGGCGAGGAGGTCTTCCGCGACGGCGAGATCGTGGCGATGAGCGACTGGGAGCTCGCGAGCCTGGGTGACCCCACGTCGGACTTCGCGCACGTCCAGGACTTCATCCCCGACATCGTCAGGGACCGTGAGGTCCGGTGGGGACTCGGACCGGCGCTCGAGTACTACGAGGAGGTCAGCGGACTCCACGTCACCACGGAGGCGATCGAGTACTACCGAGCGGTCGGCTTCCTCGAGATGATCGTGTTCGCGCACAACGCCGCGGTTCCGCTCGTCGAGGGCACCGATCACCTCGCCCGCCTCGCGTGGGTGTCTACCGAGGTCCTGTACTGGGCCAAGAACCTGCTCGCCGGTGCCACCGGCGTGTTCGCGGCCTGAGGAGGTCTCGTGCGACCGAGAGCAGATGAGATCATGGCGAGCGTCGTCGCCACCTTCGAGGAGTACATCGTCCCAGAGGTCGACGAACCGTTCGCACAGAGCATCGCGCTGACCCTGTCGAACCTCATGCGGCTGGTGCGGTTGCGCATCCAACAGGAGGGACCGATGCTGCACGCCGACAACGTCGACCTGCGTGCCACGCTCGCCGAGGTCGGTTCCTACATGCGCGGCGCGGACGGCCGGTTCGCCGAGCTGGTGGTGGAGATCGACGACGTTCTCGCGGCGCCGAACATGCCCGTCGACGAGTACCCGACGCTCGCCTGGATGGACGACCAGGCGACGACGTTGCGTTGGATCCTGCAACGTGCGCTCGAGGCACTCGACGCGGCTCGGGCCGACATAGGCACCAACGACGACTACGCGACGATCCGTCAGCGGATCCGGCAGTACCTCCGCCGTTCGGTCGAGCGGGAGGGTGCTGTGATCCTGCCGGCGTTCACCGGCGAACGTCGGTGAGGGCTACTGGACCTTTCCTAACTGATTGATTAGTTTGTTACTGATTGGGGGCTGGACGTCAGTCCGTTACAACAAGGAGCACACGTGAAGTTTCTCGAGCAGGACTGGTTCGACGCGGTCAATACGCACATCGCTCAGGACGAGGCACTAAAGACGTCCTCGGCTGGTGTGTCGCTCGCCATTCAGCAGCATGTCACCGACTGCCCCGGCGGCGAGGACATCTTCCACTACATAAAGGTCGACGACGGCTCCATCGAGCTCGGCCTCGGTACCCTAGACAACCCGGACGCGACCATGAAGGCCGATTACGCCACCGCCTTCGGAATGCAGAAGGGCGAGCTCGACGCCATGTCGGCGTTCAGCGCGGGCAAGATGATGGTCACCGGGAACATGGCCGTCCTGATGTCCCATCAGGGAACCCTGACGCAGATCAACGCGAACATCGACAGGGTCCGCGACCAGACGGAGTGCGACGCCTGAGTTGAGACGCGGCCGACTCCGGCCGTGGGAGGGGGAGTACGGGGGAGTGAACGATGCGTCGAGGGCGCCGAGCCCGCTTCTCGAAGTCGACCGCGTCGACTTCTCCTATGGATCCGTCCAGGTGCTCTTCGAAACCAGCTTCCACGTCGATCGCGGAGAGATCCTCGGGCTGCTCGGCACCAACGGCGCCGGCAAGTCAACCGTTCTACGCGTGCTGTCCGGCCTGGCCAACCCATCGTCGGGCACCATCCGCTACCGCGGCACCGACATCTCCGGTGTACCGGCCGAGCAGCTATGCCAGCGTGGCATCGCTCTCGTCATGGGCGGCAAGGCCGTGTTCCCCGACCTCACCGTGCGCGAGAACCTGGAAATGGGCGGCTACACGCTCGGAGCCGAACTCGGCGAGCGGATCGACCGCGAGCTAATCCGCTTCCCCCAGGTCGCTCGCCGTCTCGACAACCTCGCTGGCTCCATGTCCGGCGGCGAGCAGCAGCAGCTTGCGATCGCCAAGGCGCTGCTCGTCGACCCACAGGTGCTGTGTATCGACGAGCTCTCTCTTGGCCTCGCGCCCGTCATCGTCGGCGAGATGTTCCAGGTGGTCCGCGAAGTGCACGCCGGCGGGACAACCTGTGTGCTCGTCGAGCAGTCGCTGTCGCTCGCCGCCGAGTTGTGCGACCGGGCGGTGTTCCTCGACAAGGGAGCCGTCCGCTTTGAGGGCCCACCGGCTGAGCTGCTCGAACGGGGCGACCTTGCTCGGGCCGTCTTCCTCGGCGGCGAGCCGATGCGAGCGGTCTGATGTCGGACCTCCCCGCCGTCGTCCTGCTCGGCATTACCGTCGGCCTCCAGTCGGCCCTGCTCGCAGTCGGCCTCGTCCTGATCTATCGGGCCAGCCGATTCATCAACTTTGCCCAGGCGCAGATGGGGGCGGTGGCGGCCTCCGTGCTCGCGGTGCTCGTCTTCGACTTCGATCTGCCCTACCCCCTGGCACTCGTCGTAGCGCTCGTGGCCGGCGGGCTCACGGGTGCTGGCATCGAAAGACTCCTGGGCTGGCGGCTCTTCGACAAGTCGCGCCTCACACTGCTGGTCGCGACGATCGGCGTTGCCCAACTCGTGCTGATGTCGACCATCATCGGTCCGCTGGCCCTCGACCAGGGGCGGCTGGCCACCGAAGGGTATCCACAACCGTTCACGCTTAGCTGGCGGGTCGGGAGCTTCGTCCTCAACTCGAGCCAGGTGACGACACTGGTCGTGGCACCGTTGATCGCCGTCGGCCTAATGATGTTCCTGACGAACACAAAGACGGGCAAGGCCATTCGCGCCGCGGCGTCCAATCCCGATGCGGCCCGCCTGTCCGGGGTGTCCGTGCGGAAGGTCTCGCTGCTTGTGTGGGTGCTGGCCAGCACGGTGTCGTCGCTGGCAGCGATCCTGTACGCGCCGTCGCAGCCGTCGCTCGGTTTCGCCGCGGGCGCGAGCATCGGCCTGTTGCTTCGAGGTCTCGCGGCCGCGTTGCTCGCGGGCATGGGCGATTTCCGGATCGCGTTCGCTGCCGGCGTCGCCCTCGGCGTGGTCGAGCAGTGCGTGCTCTTCTACACCGACGTCACCGGCCTTGCTGATCTGTCGGTCGTGCTTGCGCTCGTCGTCGGCCTCGTGATCCGTGCTCGGGTGCTCGAGCGCGACCTGCGCGGCGACGAGGGGCTCACGGTGGAAGAGCCAGCGGTGCCGATTCCCGACCGGATCCGGAACCTCCTCGTCGTGAAGTACGTCGGGATCATCGGCTGGGTGGTCCTGCTCGGCCTCGTCGCGATGGCACCGCTCTTCTGGGGCCTGCGCAGCCAGGAGCGGGCCGTGTTCCTGCTGTTCATGCTCAGCTTCGCGATCGTCGGACTCGGCCTGACCGTCCTGTTGGGCTGGGCCGGCCAGGTGTCGCTCGGCCAGTTCGCCGTGCTCGGCGTCGGCGCGTTCGCGGCAGCGTACGTCCACCGATGGGAACTCGGACTACCGCTGACGATGCTCAGCGCGGGGCTCGTCGCTGCGCTCGTATCCGTCCTCGTCGGTGCTGTGGCGGTTCGGTTCGAGGGTCTGTTCCTGGGGGTGGTCACCCTCGGCTTCGCCTTCGCAGCGCGTTCGTGGCTGTTCCGGCAGTCGTGGGTGACGACCAGCGACACCGACATCGTCTACCTCCGGGACCCCCATCTGTTCCGGATCCAGATCCAGACGGCCCGGACCGCTTACGCGGTCGGTGTCGTGGTCCTGGTGCTGATCGTTCTCAGCCTCCACTTGCTGCGGCGCAGCAGTGTCGGCCGGGCGCTGCTCGCAGTACGGGACAATCCCGGGGCTGCAGCAGCCTACGGGATGAACCCGACCGCGGTGAAGCTCCTCGCCCTTTCCATCTCGGGCTTCATCACTGGCCTCGGCGGTGTGCTTTGGGGCATGGGCCAGCAGACCTGGAACTTCTCGGCCTTCGATCCGAGCATGTCGTTCGTCATGCTGAGCATCGTCGTGGTCGGAGGCCTCGGCACGCTGCACGGCCCGATCCTCGGCACGATCGCCGTCTTCGCCTGGCCCTATTTGGTGCCCGATGCCAACACCCCCGCGATCCGGGCCCTCACGTCAGGACTCCTGCTGCTGATCACCCTGCTGTTCTTCCCGGGCGGGCTCGCCGCGGTGCTGACGAAGGCTAAGGACCGGGTGCTCAACCTGCTCGATCGGACGATGCCCGAGGTCGATTTCGCTCCTGTCGCCGGGAGTCGCCCGCTCGAGGTCACCGACGTCTCCATCGCCTTCGGCGGGATCCATGCCTTGGACGGCGTGTCCCTCCACGTCGAGGAGGGCGAGATCCTCGGCCTGATCGGCGGTAACGGGGCAGGCAAGTCGACGCTGCTGAATTGCATCAGCGGACACGTCCGGCCCAACGCCGGCGAGATCGTCGTCGCCGGTCAGGACATCCGTGACCTGTCGCCCGAGTACCGCCCGTTCCTCGGCCTCAGCCGTACGTTCCAGGACGCCCGGCTCTTCCCGGGCCTCACGGTTCGCGAGACCGTCATGCTCGCGATGGACCGCAACAACCGCAGCGGCTCGATCGGTGCGATGGTCGGTGCGCCATGGGTCCGCTGGTCGGAGCGCGCCAAGGCTGTTCGCGCGCAGCAGATCCTCGAGTCGTTCGGGCTCGCCGACCGTGGCCACAGCCGCGTGGGCGAGCTGTCCACCGGGATGCGGCGCATCTGCGACCTCGCGACCGTGGTCGCATCGGAGCCCACCATCGTCCTCCTCGACGAGCCGACGGCCGGTCTCGCCCAGCGCGAGGTCGAGGCTTTCGCGCCGCTCCTTCGGCGACTGCGCGACGACTACGGCTGCTCGATGGTCGTCGTCGAACACGACATGCCCATGCTCATGGCGCTGTGCGACCGGATCTACTGCCTCGAAGCGGGTCGGGTGATCGCCGAGGGCACGCCCGACGAGGTGCGCAGCGACGAACTGGTGATCGCCAGTTACATGGGTGCTGATCTTCGCGCCATCGAGCGGTCAGGCCGTGCCAGCGATAGCGCCCCGGCCGGAACGAACGGACGACGTCGTCCACGACGCAAGCCCGTGACCGCGCGAGCCGCAGGTGCCGAATCATGACGGTCGGCGCGCAGATGCTGTCTCACGATCATCGGCCCTTGCCCGGCTACCGCGCCGAGCGGGCTCCGACGCTTCACCAGCGGCGCGCATCGATCGAACGACTTCTGGAGGTCGCGCAATGACGTTCGGCATGCAGATCCGACTCTGGTTCCGTCAGGCGTCGCCACCTGAGCGACGGGTGGTGATCGCGGTCGTCGCCTGCCTAGGGCTGTTGGCGCTGTTGACGATCGTGATCGCGCCCCGCGGAGCCGACGAGGGACTCCAAGTCGGCAGCTCTCTTCCAACGGCGCCAGTTGCTGACGTCGACACCGGGGCCGTTGCCCCAGCCGGAACCACTCCGAATGGCAGCGGTCCCGCCGGGGGCTCGTCCGCCTCAGGTGGGGGTGGGTTCTCCGCAACGGCAGGCGCGCCGACCACCGCAGCCGGTGGATCCAGCGGGACACCGGCCACAGCACCGACCACAACACCGTCGACGGCGACCACAGCAGCGCCACTCGTCGAGTCCGACCGGGGTATCACCGCCGACACCGTTCGGATCGGATTTCTCCCGGCGCAAGTCGCGGGGCTCGACAACGCCGGGTTCGCGGTGAACGTCCGCGACGACGCGGGCGAATACGCACAGGCGCTGGGCGACTACGCGAACGCCCAGGGCGGGGTCATCGGTCGCAACGTCGAAGTGTTCGTGCGCAAGACCGATCCGGTCGACCAGAGCGATCAGGCCGCCGCGTGCCAAGCGATGGCTGAGGACCACAAGGTCTTCGGGGTTGTCGACGTCGGCGCGATCTCCGACACGCCGTACATGGACTGCATCGCGGTGCAGAACCAGATTCCCTATATACACAACACGATCTGGGGCACTGACTGGCTCGCTCGTTCCAAGGGCCTCGAAGTCGGCTATCCCGCGGCGATCGACCGCGTGTCGCAGACCTGGGTACGCGATCTCCAGGCGATGGACTGGTTGCCACAGGGCGGTGTCGTCGGTGTGATCGGTGACCGCTGCGCGGCGACCGACGCGCTCATCGACAATGTCCTGGTGCCCCTGATCAAGTCGGCTGGTGTCGCCGATGTCGTCGTTGCGAAGCACGACTGCGATGCACAGTCAGTCGTGGGTCAGCCGAGCTCGTTCCCGGTGCGGTTCCGCGCCGCCGGTGTGACCCACGTCTTCCTCGCCGCCAACTTCGTATCGAACACAGTCTTCATGTCGAGCGCGCAGAGCCAGGGATACCGCCCGGAGTACACCGCGTCGGACTGGTGGCAGGCGGCGTCCGACGCGTCGGCCGAGAACTATCCGCCGGCCCAGTTCGACGGCGCGATCGCAATCACATCCAACGGTATGTTGCTGGAGCAGTCAGGCAAACAGCCCTACCCAGGTTACGATCGGTGCAACCAAGTGGCCGTTGACGCGGGCCTGCCACCCCTCAAGTGGCAGCCGACCGACCAGGAGCTGTTCGCGTTCTGCGACAACTTCTTCCTGATGATCGACGGGTTGAACGCCGCGGGTCCGAACCCAACGCGGTGGGACTGGGCGGCGGCGATCCAGGGGCTCGGTGAGCACGCCAGCCTCATCTTCGGGCCGTCTCGGTTCGCCGCCGGCAAGGTCACAGGCTCCGACACCGTGTTCACTGCCCGATGGAGCCAGGATTGCAAGTGTTTCCTGGCGGTCACTGACGCACGTCCCGCGGCAGCATGAGCTTCCGTCACCGAACGAGCCATCACGGCGCGGCTTCGTGTCCGCCTACGAACACCCTCCCATCAGGCCGCGGATAGGCCGCGGGAATTCCGGCATGTCAACGGTCAGGCCGCGGATAGGCCGGGAAAATCCCGGGTCCAGCCGGGACCTCCCGGGACGTCCCGGGATCGAAAAACCCCAGGTCAGGAGCCTCGTCCACTGGTGTTCCCAGGTAGGTGACGGTGAGCCGGCCTGTAGGCGGGGCTCTGTGCCAACAACGCTGCGACCAGGGCAGACGCGGCCGAGATCGGCGTTCAGGCCGCGGATAGGCCGCGGGATTCTGAGTTCCTACTACGACTGAGTCCGTCGTTGGGCGTCACGGCACGAAGCACGAGCTCATCGCCGTGGTGGGTTGCCTCGTGCTCAGCGAATCGGGAGGCGTCTAACGGCCAGGCGTGCCGGACTGAGGGAGACCACGGCGCCACCTTCGAGGTCGCCGGCCACCGTGGGGAGGTTCTCGACCAGAAGTTGGAGGTGGGAGGCTGGTGGGAGTTCTGCCACGCCTCGGAGCTGCACGACGGAGGGGCGGTCAGCGTCGGCGATGGCGAGCATCGCGGCGAAGTCGCTGTCGGCGGTGACGATGACGAGATCTTCGGCCGCTGCGTACGCCATGATTTCGGCGTCGGTGGCGTGGAGCAGCCCGACGTCGCCAACGTGGACGGCCTCGTGGCCGGCCTGTTCGAGTCCGGAGCGAATCGATGGGGACAGGTTGGCGTCGAGCAGCGCTCTCACGCCGGGCGGCTCACCGGCAGCTCTCGCTCATCGACCATGGCGGCTGCGTACTCGAGAGCCGCGTGGATGTCGTCGCGCTCGAGGTACGGGTAGTCGGCGAGGATCTCGTCGACCGCTCGTCCCGCCGCCAGTCGGCCGAGGACCATCCCGACGGTGATCCGCATCCCCCGGATGCAGGGACGGCCACCCATCTGTGCCGGGTCGACGGTGATCCGCGTGAACGCCATGACCCAAGCCTACGCAGGCTCGTCGGTCTCGGTCGGTCAACAGACGCATCCATGGGCCGTGGGTCAGGCCGCGTGGAGGAGGCGGCCGCTGCTCGACCGCGGGATCACGCCCGTCTCACGAACCTCCAACCTTTTCGAGATTCGTTGTCGCCTCGGGACATCGGAATCGGCTTGGGGAGAGTGAGGAGCCATCTCCGAGCGCGAGGAGCCCAGCATGGCCAGCATCGCCCAGCACCCGCACGGGAAGTGGGCGCTCGGGGTGCGACTCACTGGAGACCTGGCGTGGTGGTGTCGACGGTTGCGGGATTCGGGACCGGCGAGAGCTAGTGGTCCGTCGCTGAAATAGCAAGGTGGGTTAGGGTGCGAGAATGCCCATCGTGGTTGCTGCCCCGCTGAGCGTGTCGAGCAAGGACCGCGCGGTGCTGGGGTCGATGGCCCGGTCGACGTCGTTGCCGCATCGCCGGGTCGTGCAGGCGCGCGGTCTGCTGCTTGCCGCTGAGGGCGTCGCGAACGAGGAGATCGCCCGGCAGTGCGACACGACGCCGGACACGGTGCGCCGCTGGCGAACCAAGTACATCGAGGATGGCGTGGCTG
>DASWIA010000061.1:0-4019 GCA_036397895.1 Acidimicrobiales bacterium
CGGCCTCACACCCCACGACCTCGACCGCTACGCCGACGCAGGCGTCGAGACGTTCCTGCGAGCCCATGGGACGCCCGATCTCGGCGAGCGTGACGACCTGCGGCTGTGATGGCCCCGGCCCTCCACGCGAGCCCCGGTGGAGAATGAGTAGGCCGGCGCGGCGAATGAGTAAGGAGAGTGCCACCGGCAACCCGTACCTTCCGGGGCATCGACCCGTCTTCCCGGGCATGAGTCTTTGGAGGCAAGAGATGAGATCGGCCATCGCCGCTTCGGTTGTCGCACTGTCGGTGCTCGCTTCGTGTGGGGGCGGCCCATCCAGCGCTCCCCCGAGCGACAGACAGGCAACCGAAACGGACGGGGAGTCTGTTGGTGATCAAGGCGGCAATGTGGTCAACCCACAAGCGCCGAATCAAGGCTACGCCTCGGTAGACGGGCTGGAGTACTCCTTCGATACCCCCGGAGGGCTCGCCTGTGAAGTCACCGACGACGAGTTCGCTTTCTCGTTCGTGATTGGCGACAACGAGGTGACCCTCGGCGGAGGAGCGACCAAATCGGGGGGCGGGTGGTTTGGTAGTTTGACCCTTCGCATCTTCGCTGACAACGCGGCGACTGAGTACTCGGCAAAGCTGACCGAGAATCCGTCTGCTATCGCAGTGGACGGCAAGAGCATCTCGTACTCGGGGCCCATGGAAAGGTTTGCCGGGAGCGAAGACGGGAGCCCTGCCGAGCCCGTTGAAGTAGGCAACGGGACATTCAGCGCCACCTGCGGATAGGAGAGCCAGGCCCGTCGAGGCGGCGCATCAACACGGAGGACTGCCTGAGAACGCGTCACTTCGGGAATGGGAAGAGTGACACGGGCTCTCGTGGCAACGGGTGCTCGGAGTCGTCATCCGAGCGGGTGTCCGATCCAGAAGTCGGGCCGGACCACGGTGGCGTGGTGGGCACCGCACGTGAAAACCGCCATCGTCGCTGGGACTTCGCCGCTGTTGTGCCGCGGTGCTGCGTGCCGTTCTGGACGACCTTGTCGCCTGGGTACAGAACGACGACGGCGCCGTCGTCGAGCTCGAGGTCCACGGCACGATCAGCGGGGGTTCGACAACCCGCTGGGCGACGGGAGCGAAGCCCGATCGCAGACGACCTACCTAGCTTTGACCTGGCCGACCTCCCATGACATCTGAAAGAGGACCATGACCACGCCAGCCCCGGCCGTCACCAACCACGACGAATTCGAGCGACAGCTCCTCGAGGTGCGCAAGCGCGAGAAGGCACACACCCGCGAGGGCGACGCGATCGCCGCGGCCCGACGCCGGCTGCCCATGACAGAGGTGCCGCCCGACACCACCGTCATCGGCCCCGACGGCCCGGTCCCGTTCGGCGATGTCTCGAGGGGCGCGATGAGCTGGTCGTCTACAGCCACATGTTCTACGACGGGCAGCCATGGGAGTGGCAGTGCGAGGGCTGCACCAGGAACTCCTGGCCGATGCAGGACGCCGCCGACGCGGCCTATCTCAACGCCAACGGGATCACCTTCGCCATCCTCGGCGACGGGCCGTACGAGGAGATGGCGGCATTCCGCGACTTCATGGGCTACACAGCGCCGTGGTACTCCGTCGCCCACGTCGACCACCCCACCTGGGCGTCGCCGGCCGGATCTCCTGCTACCTGCGGCGGGGGGACAAGATCTACCTGACGTACTGGACGACCGGCCGGGGCGACGAGGTCATGAGTCCCTCGTTCGGGCTGCCCGACATGACCGCCTACGGGCGGCGGGAGGAGTGGGAGGACTCGCCAGAGGGGTGGCCGCAGTTCCCGACCCACTCCATCATGCGCACCGACGAGCACGGTGCGCAGATGGGGCCCAGAAACGGCGGTCGACCGGTGCCCCAGCGTCACCGGGGTCGGCGTACAAGCCGGGTAGCACGGTGAGCAGGTCCAGTTCGGTGATCCGATAGCGGAAGAACTAGCCCTCGGCCCATCGGTCGGTGCCGTAGTACCAGCCGAGCCTGCCGGCGTCGGGGATGGTCGTACCGCCGAAGCTCCGTGGCACATCAGCACCGGGTCGCGGAGCGATTCCAGAGAGCGCTTCTCGTCGGCTCCGCTGCCGGGAGTGACGTCGAGGATAATGCTCTGCTCCGACACCAAGGCGAACCTCCTTGTGCCCTTGCAGCGCACGCCAACAGGAGCCGATAGCGGACAACGCCCCGATTTGCGGGTATCGCCTCGGAGGGTGCCTACCTCGCTACGCCACGTCGCGCCGTTGCACGGCGGCCAACGCGATCGCGGCGGGCACCAACGCCCAGGCGGCGATGGCAAGGCCGGCAGCGAGTGTCGTCACCTCATCACCCACGCCGGACAGCACGGTGGCGAGGGTGTTGGGCACCCACGACGCCGCATCGCTGGCCAACTGGATGATGAGCGGAGGGGCAATGATGAGCACCAGGACGGTGCCCGTCACGGCCCCACCGGTGTTGCGCACCAGGGCGCCGATGGCAGCCCCGAGCACGGCGCCGGCGGCTCCGGCGAACGCCGAGGCGGCGAGTACCCGGACCACATCCCCGGCTGCGACCATAAAGCCGTATTCCGTCGTCGGTAGCGACAGCCATACGGCGGTGATCGTGAGCCCGGCACCCACGAGCGCAAGCGCGCCGCCGATCACGGCGACGGCCGCTAGTTGGGCGAGCATCGCTCGCTGGCGCCGCGGCGAGGTGAGGAACGTCGGGACCACCGTGCCGTGGGCGTACTCGCGGGCGACGGCGATGGCGCCGAACAGCCCGGCGCCCATCAGGGCGTTAGCGGCGAACGCCATCAGCGACTGCTGGTCGGCGGCTGTGGCGATGAACGCCTTGCTTCCGTCCATGTCGGTGCCGAAGATCACGGCCGCCGCCGTCGTAGCACTGATCACCACGAGCACAGCGAGAAACGCCCACGGCATCCTGGTGGATGTGAGCTTGCGCAGCTCGGCCCGCATCAGGTTCGTCCACGTTGTCATCGTTCGACCTCCTCGACATCCCCCGACGTCCAGTTCAGGAACAGCTCCTCGAGGGAGCCCGCCTCGGACGAGAGCTGGTGGATCGGGATGCCGGCGTGGAACGCCGCCTCTCCGATCTGGTCGAGGTCCATCCCGCGGACGACCACACCGTCGCCGTCCCGTGCATGTGCCACTCCACCCGCTGCCGCCACAACGTCCAGGAGCCGATCGCGAGCCGGCGTGCGAATGAACGCGGCGGCGTGCTGCAGGTCGGCCAGCGAGCCCTGGGCGACCAGCCGACCCTTGTTGATCACGATCACGTCGTCGGCGAGATGTTCCACCTCGGCGAGGAGGTGGCTCGAGACGAAGACGGTGTGGCCCTGGGCGGCACGGCCACGCAACGAGTTGCGCAGCGTCCTGATGCCCTCCGGGTCGAGACCGTTGGCCGGCTCGTCGAGGACGAGCACCGATGGGTCGCCGAGGAGCGCGGCGGCGAGGCCGAGGCGCTGACGCATCCCGAGTGAGTAGGTGCCGGCTCGTCGATCGGCCGCGGCAGCGAGCCCAACCGATTCGAGCATCTCGTCCACGCGAACCATCGGGATGCCTGCGGCGCGGGCGAGGATGCGAAGGTGGTCACGCCCGCTGCGGCCGGGGTGGAAGTTCGGCTCCAGCATCACGCCCACGGCGCGGGCCGGGTCGGCCAAATCACGGTATCTCGTATCACCGATCCTCGCCGTGCCGCCGTCGGCGGCGGCGAGGTCGAGGAGGACCTTCATGGTCGTCGACTTGCCGGCTCCGTTGGGTCCGAGGAACCCGGTGACTCGACCTGGTCGGACGGTGAACGTCAGGTCGTGGACGACGCGGTTGCTCCCGTATCGCTTCGTGACGTGATTGATGACGAGCGCAGGCGCCAGCTGGGCGCTCGATGATGGGGACGTGACTGGTCTGGCGTGGGTGGTTGTCATAGATGCTCCTCCTCGTGCCTACCGCCGCCATCTTCGACGTGGACCGATGCCGCCGACTAGGGCCGTTCAGCACGAGGTCAGCGGTT
>DASWIA010000062.1:0-36939 GCA_036397895.1 Acidimicrobiales bacterium
TGAACCAATCATGCATTCCATGTTTGGAGAGCGGAACCGTGATCTATGAGATCCCGTCAGTCGGAGCAGAGGAGCAGGCCGCACAGGCTCGCATCGGCGAACTCCGACGCGAGCTCAAGTACCACGTCGCGGAACCGCGGCGGTGGGTCGGCTCTGTGCGACGAATCCTGTCGGCCCGCGCCATCCAGGGGTCGAACAGCATTGAGGGCTACAACGTGTCGGCCGAGGATGCGGTGGCCGCGGTCGAGGGTGACGAACCGGCTGAGGCAACCCTAGAGAGCTGGCAGGCCGTCACCGGATATCGCCGCGCCATAACCTACGTGCTCCAACTGGCCCAGGACCCCTACTTCGAGTTCACGGCTCAGCTGTTGCGGAGCCTTCACTTCATGATGACCGAGAACAGCCTCGATGCGAGTCCAGGCCGTTGGCGCCCGGGCGCTGTGTGGGTACGCAACGACGCAACGCGCGAGGTCGTGTACGAGGCCCCCGACGCCGATCAGATCCCTGACCTGATCGAGGAGCTGATGAATCAGCTCTCCCTGAACCCCGATGTACCGGTGCTCGTCCGCGCGGCCATGGCGCACCTCAACCTGGTGATGATCCATCCCTACCGTGACGGCAATGGCCGGATGGCCCGCTGCCTTCAGACGCTCGTCCTCACACAGGACGGGATTCTGAGTCCTGAGTTCTGCTCCATCGAGGAGTTCTTGGGAGCAAACACGCAGGACTACTACGACGTGCTCAGGAGGGTGGGCGAGGGTCGATGGAACCCCGAGCATGACGCTCGCGAGTGGGTCCGCTACTGCCTGGTGGCACACTTCGTGCAGGCGACCAGCGTGCTGCGTCGGGTTCGCGAATCAGAGCAGGTGTGGGGTGAGTTGGAGTCGCTGATCGAACTGCACCGCCTTGCTCCTCGTTCGATCGCGGCACTGTTCGACGCGACGTCGGGACTCAAGGTGAGAAACGCGAGCTACCGAACCACCCTGAAGAGCTGGGAGGAGGAGGTGTCAAACCAGGTCGCGACGACCGACCTTCGCGCCATGGTCCAAGCCGGGCTGCTGGAGCAGCAGGGCAAGAAGCGTGGCACCTACTACACCGCTGGAACTCGACTGCGGGAACTCCGTGCTACCTACATGACGGGCCGTCAGAGGATCGATACCTCTACGTTGTTCGACCCCATCGAGTCTGAGCTGCCCTTCGGCTGATCGCCGAGCGCTCTCTGGTGCAAGGCTGTCGGCTCGGGCCGCTCCGCCCTTCACACCGAAACTGCGTCCGCGTCCGCGTTGGCTAGCCTCCCTGTGATGGCTGAGCCCACGTCTACGTCCACGTCCAGTACGGCGCGCTCGGGCCCATCGCTGAGCATCGAGATGGGCGACGACTGGGCGGCGCAGACCGCCGAGGGCATCGAACGGGTCGTCGGGGCGGTGCGTGACAAGACCGCCGTGCCCCTCGACCGGGCCGCCCGCTACGTCGTCTACGGGCTGGTCACCGCGGTGCTCGGGCTGGTCGCCGCCGTGCTCCTGGCCGTCGCCGCCGTGCGCGGCCTCGACCGGGCCCTGCCCGGCAACGTGTGGGGAGCCCATGCAACCACCAGCGGAATCTTCCTGCTCGCCGGCTTGTTCCTCTGGTCGAGGCGGCGTGCCCGCTCCGACTGACACACCCAGAACCTGAGAGCGAGTCACCGTGGCTGATCCACGCAACGTCATCATCGTGGGCTCCGGCCCAGCCGGCCTCACGGCGGCGATCTACACCTCCAGGGCCAACCTGAACCCGCTGATGATCGAAGGCGAGCCGTCATCCACGGGCGACCAGCCCGGGGGCCAGCTCATGCTCACCACCGACGTCGAGAACTACCCTGGCTTCCCCGACGGGATCTTGGGGCCCGACCTCATGGGTGCGTTCCGGGGCCAGGCCGAGCGGTTCGGAACCGAGTTCCTGACGGCCAAGGTCACCAAGGTCGACTTCTCGTCACGCCCGTTCGGGGTGTGGGTCGACGACGACGAGTACCGCGCCGAGGCGGTGATCATCAGCACCGGCGCCAAGGCACTGATGCTCGATCAGCCCAACGAGCAGCGGCTCATCGGCCACGGAGTCAGCACCTGCGCCACCTGCGACGGGTTCTTCTTCCGCGACCAGAACATCGCTGTGGTGGGAGGGGGCGACTCCGCCATCGAGGAAGCCACCTTCCTCACCAAGTTCGCATCGAAGGTCACCGTGATCCACCGCCGCCACGAGCTGAGGGCCTCCAAGATCATGCAGGAGCGGGCGTTCAAGAACGACAAGATCGAGTTCCTGTGGGACAGCGTGGTCACCGAGGTGCTGGGTGATGCCCAGGTGAGCGGGGTCGAGGTCGAGAACGTGAAGACAGGCGAGCAATCCGAGCTAGCCGTGACCGGCCTGTTCGTGGCCATCGGCCATCGTCCCAACACCGACTTGTTCGTGGGCCAGCTCGACCACAGCGATGCCGGCTACCTCATCACGGCGCCGGATGGCACCGCCACCAACGTCGAGGGCGTCTTCGCCTGCGGGGACGTGGTCGACGACACCTACCGCCAGGCCGTCACCGCGGCAGGCGACGGGTGTCGCGCCGCCATCGACGCGGAACGGTGGCTCGAAGCACAGGAGTGATGTCGGAGACGCCGGCGTGGGGCCGGGAAGGTTGCCCCCGCCAGGACGACCGGAAGGAATGAAGCCGACCCCTCGCTGGTTGTCTTCAACCGTCAGGCGCTCCCCCGCAGCGCTACCATCCCCCCACCACCGACCGAAAGCAGTTGATTCCATGGGTTCCATCAGCGCCCTCACCGACGCCACCTTCGCCGAGGAGGTCAACAGCTCCGCCACGCCGGTGCTGGTCGACTTCTGGGCCGAGTGGTGCGCTCCGTGCAAGGCAGTCGCGCCGGTGCTCGAGGAGATCGCGGCGGAACACGGTGAGAAGATCTCCATCCGCAAGCTGAACGTCGACGAGAACCCTGAGATCGGGCGCACCCACCGCGTCATGAGCATCCCCACCCTCATCGTGTTCAAGGACGGTGCCGAGGCCAAGAGGCTCATCGGCGCCAAGGGCAAGGGCCAGCTCCTCCAAGAGCTCGCCGAGTTCATCTGACCTCGCCCCGGCGCGACAGACTCGGCGGGTGACCGACGAGGCGCTTCCCTTCCGCACCGGCGACAGCGGCGCTGCGGTCCGCGACCTCCAAGAGCGGCTCGCAGCATGCGGTCATCCGGCCTGCACCACAGACATCGACGGGGGCGATCCCAGCGCGACGTTCGGCCCCACCACTGACGCAGCGGTACGAGCCTTCCAGACCGAACGACGCATCGTCGTCGACGGTGTCGTCGGTCGCCAGACCTGGTCGGCGCTGGTGGAGGCCAGCTACCGCCTCGGTGACCGCCTGCTCTACCGCGCCAAGCCGATGCTGCGGGGCGATGACGTGGCCGAGCTCCAGCGCCGGCTTGGGGGCCTGGGGTTCGACGCCGGCCGGGTCGACGGCATCTTCGGCCCCGACACGACCGCAGCGGCGGAGGACTTCCAACGCAACGTCGGCATCGTGGCCGACGCCATCGTCGGCCCCGACACCATTGCCGCCATCGCCCGGTTGGGTGAGCGCAGCAGCACCAACGACCCCATCGGACCCCTGCACGAGACCGAGCGCCTCCGGGCCGCACCAAAGGGCTTGTCGGGCTTTCGCGTCGTGGTCTCCGACCGCGGGGGTGCCGCCGCCCTCGCCGACGCCGTAGGACGGAGGCTCACCACCGGTGGCGCCGAGGTGGTTGTCGTTCACGACCCCGATGACAGCCGGGTGGCGCGCCAGGCCAACACCTTCGACGCCGGCGCCGTCGTCGGTCTCAGCATCGGCTCGAGAGTCGCCACCGCGTACTACGGGCGGACGGGATCGGAGTCGGTGGGCGGCCGGCGCCTGGCCACCGCGATCGACGCCGAGCTGTCGATGGTGCTCGGATGCATCCCCACCCCACCTACCCCCATGACGCTGCCGTTGCTGCGCGAGACCCGGGCGCCAGCCGTGATCGCCGACGTCGGTCCCCCCTCCGCGGTGGTGGTGTCGGTTCCCAGGCTGGCCGAGTCATGCGCTACAGCAGTGACATCGTGGGTGGCCGATCCCGCCTGATTCACCCGGTTTGATAGGTTTCTACCACCACGCTAGATGGTGCTAGCCCAACTGAACCCACGTTCAGTGACTTTCCACCGGGGCGAACTCGTGTTCAGTGACCCCGTGTGCGCCGGAGCCGTCCCCTTCGTTGCTGGCCATTCGCGGTCCGTCGCCGGCTAGCGAGCTGCCCATTATCCACAGGGCATTCCACAGTGTGGACGATCGACCTGAAGCCGAGGTCGAAACTTGATCGAGGGTTGACTGCCTATGGCCCTCGCCGGTGCGTATCCGATGCACCGTTTCCACGACTCGCACCCCTGCATCGGTCAACCGGTCATCTTCTTGTAGATGCGCTCGAGGTCCTCTAGATCGGCGAAGTCGATGGCGATGGTCCCCTTCTTGGGCCCGAGCTGCACCCGCACCGAGGTCTCGAGGTGGTCCGAGAGCAGCTCCTCGAGCTCGGGGAGGCCAGGCGGACGTAGACTCGTCGTTCGGTGCGCCGCTGCCGCCGCCGTCCCGCTCGCCGCGGCGGTCGGTGCCGTCCGATCTCGGACAGCTTGCTCCACCTCTCGAACCGACATCCCCTTCGCCACCGCCCGGAGCGCGAGGCTCTCCTGGAAGGCGCGGTCGGGTGTCGAGAGCAGGGCCCGGGCGGCGCCAGCCGTCAGCCGGTTCTCGGCCACGAGCTGTTGGACCGTCGGCGAGAGCTGGAACAGCCGCAGGTTGTTGGTGATGGCCACACGGCTCTTACCCACCCGTTCGGCGACCTCTTCATGGGTCAGTCCGAACTCCTCGATGAGCTGTCGGTAGGCCGCTGCGGTCTCGAGTGGGTTGAGGTCTTCGCGCTGGAGGTTCTCGACCACTGCTTGGGCGAGCGATTCCACGTCTTCGAGGTCGCGGACCAGGGCAGGGATCGTCTGGAGCCCGGCCCGCTTGGCCGCTCGCCAACGACGCTCTCCCGCTATCAGCTCGTAACCCTCACCGTCGCGTCGAATGAGGATCGGTTGCAGCACGCCAAGTGCCCGTATCGACGCGGTCAACTCGTCGAGCGCCTCCTCGTCGAAATGCTGACGCGGCTGGTACGAGTTGGGCTGCACCGCACCTACCGGGACATGCTGGAGCTCCGCGGTGCTGTCATCGAACGAATCGGTCGGGATCAATGTGCCGAGCCCTCGGCCCAGACCACTACGACGTGCCACCTGCTGGTTCCTCCTGCTGCTCAGACGCTGACGTTGGGCGATGGCCCGCCACTCAACTCGATGGCCAGGCCACGATATGCCATCGCTCCACGCGAGGACGGGTCGAAGCTGATGATTGGTTGGCCGTACGACGGCGCCTCCGACAGTCGGACGGTCCGGGGCACGACGGTACGGCATACCTGGTCGGCAAAGTGGGATCGCACCTCGCGCACGACCTCGGCGCTGAGCTTGGTGCGGCCGTCGTACATCACCAAGACGATGGCCGAGACCTCGAGGTCGGGGTTGAGCTGCTTGCGCACCAGGCTGACGTTGCGGAGCAGTTGGCCCAGCCCCTCCAACGCGTAGTACTCGCACTGGATCGGAACCAGGACTTCGGTAGCCGCTGCCAGGCCGTTGATGGTGAGGAGCCCCAACGACGGCGGGCAGTCGATGATGACGAAGTCGTAGTCGTCGACAACCTCCGCCAGCGACTTGGCGAGCTTCTGCTCTCGGCTCATGGCCGGCACCAGCTCGATCTCAGCTCCAGCCAGGTTAAGGCTGCTAGGTGCAACGAAGAGGTTCCGTACCGTGGTGGGTTCGATGCAGTCGTCGAGGTGCTTGCCAGTGAGCAACACGTCATACATGGACATCTGGAGGTTGCGGGGATTGACCCCCAGCCCCGTCGTAGCGTTGCCCTGTGGATCCAAGTCGACCACCAGAACCCGGTATCCGAGCACGGCCAAGCACGCACTCAGGTTGACTGAGGTGGTGGTCTTGCCGACACCACCCTTTTGGTTGGCGATCGCGATGATCCGGGGTAGGGGCCGCTCGAAGCTGCCCGGCGGGGGCATCGACGGGCCGATCGGAGCGGGTTCTTCAGGCGCGTTGTCCGGATCGACTGTTTCACGTGAAACGTTGGCACCGAAAGGTGCAGCCGCTTGAGTTCCTACGGGAGGTGCCAGTTGGGAGGGCTGCTCGAAGTCAGGCCCTCCGACCGGCGGCACCTGGCCGGTGTCACGATCACGTTGGCTGGATCCAGCCTGCCCGCTGGGCTCCGGCGCGACAGGCGCGGCGACCGCCTCTGTCGAAACCCCCGAGACGTGGCCGGGCCTACCCGGCCCGAATCGCGCCGTATCAGGGGATTCGCTCGTGTGGGATTCGTCGAACTCGTCAACGCCCGGCTCGCCGCCGCGGTCGCCTGGAGCTACACCAGGCTCGCCCACCACGCTCGACCGCGGATCGAGGTCGATGGGGCGTGACGGACCGGCCTCGAACGTGGTCTCAACTTCACCATCGACCGGCTGCTTCTGATCGTCGGGACCGATCACTTCGGTCGAGGTTGACGATACTGACGTAGCGTCGTCGGGCTCGACTTCGTGGGCACCAACGAATGAACCGCCTTCACCGGCCTGCGGGGCATCCGTGGCATCGACCGGCGCCGGGGCGTCGCCGGCCGTGACATCGACCGTTCCGCTTGACTCGCGGTCGCTGTCGCCCTTGGAATCCGCATAAGCATCGCCGTGGCTGTCCGCTGGCTCAGGGGGAGGGGACTGACCGTACTCGTCCGTCTCCGCGCCGCCGCTGGACCTCGGGGGCATATTCTCCCGATCTGTACCGTCTGCATCAGCATCGAGATGATCATCGGGACCGTCATCAGCACTGAATGCGTCACGAAGGCGGTCGAACACCGCCCGGCCGCGCGCGTCTAGATCATCTGGTGAATCGGACACGGCGGCATTCTTCCGTCCACCCGGCCATGGCGCAAGGTGCAATTCGAGAAGTTGTTCCGCGCTGTCGCACCTCGCTCCCTCCACCCACCCGGACGTTTCACGTGAAACGTCGCGACCGTCACCACATTGGTGCTGTCTTCGGACGACCAACCCGGCGCGGTACCGTCGGATCACAGGTCCGAACCTGCTCGAGGCGACGAATGTGGGCAGCTCCCATGGTCACGACATCGTGTCGGCGAAGACCCAATCGCTCCAATCCATCGACCGGCCACCGGAAGTCGGGAGCGTCCGGCGGCTCGCTCACCAGCAGGAATCCACCTCGCCGAAGGAATCCAGTCGCGCATTCCGCGGTGGCAGCAGGCGGTCCGAAGCTGCGGGCGACCACGACATCCGCTGAATGTCGCCAGGTAGGATCATGGGCCAGCTGCTCGGCTCGCCCGGTGACAACCTGAGGAGGCGGACTCATCTCCCCCGCGCAGCGTTCGAGGAATGCGGTGCGGCGCTGATGACTGTCGATCAGAACCACGGTTGCAGCCGACCGGCGAGCAGCTAGCAACAGCCCGGGGACCCCGCCTCCGCTACCCAGATCGATGAGTGTCGCCACCTCGAGATCAGCGAGAGCCCGAACAAACCCCTCGGAATGAAGGAGGTGGTCCTCAACGGGGCCGGGGCCGAGAAAGCCTAGGTCGCGGGCCTCGCCGAGCCAGCGGAGTACCGCGGAGACGTTGGCAGTCATCGCCCGTCGAGCCAGCTCGTCGCCGGCCTGTGCTGCTGGTCGTCAGTCGGTGGGGGTGATGACCACGCAGCGACGGGGCTCTTCGCCCTCGGAGTGCGTGGAGACACCATCGATTTCGTTGACGACATCATGGATCACCTTGCGATCAGCGGCTCCCATCGCCTCGAGCGCGACCGCCGTGCCCTCGTCGAGGACCACGTTGGCCTGCTCCTCGGCGAACCGGGTCAACGCCTCACGGCGGCGGGCCCGGTAGCCACCGATGTCGATTCGGAACCGCCCGGCCCGTTCACCAGCCGAACGGCGCTGGACCACTGTCTTGGACAGCTCGTGGATCGCCGAGAGCGTGGCACCACCTCGCCCCACCATCATCCCGAGGTCATCGCCGACGAGACGGACCTCGATGAAGTCCTCGTCCACCTCCTCCTGCTCAACGGTTGCCTCGACATCGAACGCCTCGGCCAACCCGGTCAGGAACTCGGCCACGAAGTCGGCCTGCTGCTCCACGGTGATGCTCACGCGCTGCTCCTTGTCCTCTGATGAGATCTCGCGGCCGGAGGTAGCCGGCCTCGACGATGCCGGCTTCCGGCCGCGACCCAGAGACGATCCTGAACCTGGCGAACCCGGATCGGAGGACCGGTCCCTCCGCCCCGATGCCTTCTGCTTGCCGGAGGCCGGTGGTTCGCCATCGGCGGCATCAGCGCCCCTAGCCGCGGCCGGAGAGATGTCATCCGACCTCGCTTCGTCTCGCCGCTGACGACCCCCGTTGCTATTTGTTCCACCCTTGCGCCGGCGACGATCTCGCCGGTCGACCTTAGGTGGAGGGGTGGCGGGGAGGACGCGGGCGCGTACCCGGGCTGTGCCCCGGACCCGGCCGAACAGACCGGGCTTGGGCTCTTCGAGCACCTCGACCTCGGCTTCCTGCTCGTCCACGCCCAGCGCGTCGAGTGCCCGGTCGAGCGCCTGGTCGACCGTTGCAGCAGTGGTCTCAACCCATTCCATGTTCGTTCTCCTCCGACGATCCAACGACTGCTCAAGCAGATGACGGTGCGTGTCAGCGCTTGCGCTTTTTCTTCTTCTTGCTCCGCGGGTGGGGCTTCTTCGCTGGAGCCGAGTCCTCGTCGGTGGGCGCCTCGGTGGCCTCGATGACCTTCGAGCCCTCAGGTCCCGATGAGGACGAGGCGGTCGACGGGCGGTTGCCGACGGAGGCTGGCGCAGTCCGATGGATCAGCGCCTGCTGGCCGATTCGGAACACGTTCGACACGAAGAAGTAGATGACGACCCCAGCAGGGATCGACAGCGAGATCAGCGGAAGGAAGATCACCATGACCCGCTGCATCATCTGCTGTTGCGGGTTGACCGGTTGGTTGGGATCCCTCCGACCCATGGCTTGGCGCTGCTGGGCGAAGGCCGTTGCGGCGACAAGAGCGATCAGCACGTAGTAGGGCAGCGCCGAGGCGAAGTCTCCGTGCGAGCTGGTGGCGGCGTCAGCCAGGTCGAACCCGAAGGAGTGGAGCGAACCTCCGCCGGCCACGATGTTCTCGTAGAGCGCACTGCCCTGGTCGAGGTATTTCGGGGTCGACACCCCATCTGTGACTGAACCCAACCCTCGCAGGACCTGGAACAGCACGATGAAGATCGGCATCTGCAAGATGAGCGGCAGACACCCCGAGAGCGGGTTGATCTGGTGCTCCTGGTAGAAGGCCATGAGCTCCTGGTTGAGCTTTTCGCGATCGCCCTTGTTCCGATCCTGGATCTTCTTCATCTCCGGTTGGAGACGCTGCATCTCCATCATCGACCGGGTGCTCTTGAGCGTCAGCGGGAACGTGAGCACCATCAAGGCGATCGTGAGCAGAACGATGGACACCCCGATCGAGCCGCTGACGTCGAAGAAGAAGCTGAGCAGTCCGGCGATGCCGTCGAAGAGGAAGTCGAGCATGATGAGAGTCCTGGGTCAGCGAGCGGGCGGGACCGGGCGGACCCGCCGAAGGGCGAAGGTGTCGGGAACGGGGTCGACCCCGTGGTCACCGAAGGGATGGCACCGCGAAAGTCGACGAAACGTGAGATAACCACCGCGTAGAGCGCCAAACCGGGCGACGGCCTCGGCCCCGTAGGCCGAGCAGGTCGGCCAGTATCGACAAGCCGGGCGAGTACCACCTCGAAGGACGCGGTAGGCGCCGATCAGCCACAAGAGCACCCGTGCGACTACGCTCTGTGGTTTTTCGGGGTGATCATGGTGCTGGTCACGCTGGTCGCAGCCACCCTGCGCGCGCAACGTAGCACTCGCCGCCGGCTGGGGAAGGGTAGCGGTGCTGTTCGTCGCGTGCATCAGGGGTTCACGGTCGCGCAGGGTCGGGTCCACAGGATGGTTCAGAGTCATGAGGTCAGAGTCATGAGGAACTCCGTGAGGTGCTCGGCAGACGGGCGGCGGCAGTGCACAGCTTGTGTTCGAGGTCGGAGAACGCCAGATCGGCGGCCGCGGGACGTACCAGGACCATCAGATCGCCGGGGGGAAGCTCGGCGGCGTGGCTGGCAACGATGGCACGGAGGCGCCGCCGTACCCGGTTGCGGGTGACGGCGGTGCCCACCGCGCGCCCGACGGAATAGGCGACACGGCGATCACGCTCACCCGGGCGACCCTCGATGGAGAGCCACCGCAGGCCGACGGGCCCCGACCAGGCTGAGACACCCTGGGCGCTCAGTCGCGCGAAGCGCTGCCGTCCCGAGAGCCGGCTGATCAGGCGCTCAGCCGCTGGCGGCCACGCGCCCGCCGTTGGCGAACGACGCGACGCCCAGCTTTGGTGGACATGCGGTGCCGGAACCCATGGCGGCGGGCCCGGCGGCGGGTGTTGGGCTGGTAGGTACGCTTCACGGTCGCCTCCTGCGACATCGACGCTCGGCGTGGGTCCAGAGGGCGGCTGCGCGCAGGATCTCGACGCCCGAGCGGGCGAACCCGGGCAGGCTACGCCTCCCACGATTCGCCCGCAACTGCGGTGAGGGGCGGACCATGGGCATGATCAACTGTCCACAGCGTGTGGCTGGGTCTCGGTGCTTCTGGTGAGCGAGTTCGATGTATATCATGACGTTCCTGTCTCGTCGTCCACAGGCGGACAGGACGGCCGGGAGGAGCCCTCCGACGCCGCCAACCCCCGTCGACGCGCCCGTTGGACTGCGACCAGGAGCAGCTTGTCAAGCCCGCTCGCCGGCATTCCGAGCGGAGCGAGAGGGAGGACGATCGCGCGTCGGCCCACGTCAGCGCCGGTACGCCCACAAGCCCGAGAAATAGGGAGAGCTGCCCCTTGCCGACACGCGAAAACCCGGTGGTAGCGTCGCTGCATCGAATCCGGGGGGAACCGGATCTCGGTGCCAACTCGCCAGGTGGAGACAGGACTTGTCCACAACTGTGGACGAGCCGTGTGGATTGATGGGAAGGACCCCGGAGTGGACGATGCGGTACAGCTCTGGACCGTGGTCGCGAAGACCATTCGTGAACACGTACCCGAAGGCGAGTTCCGGACGTGGTTCGAGCCGATCGAGCCGCTGTCCCTCGAGGACGACACCATCGTGCTCGGGGTGCTCAACGGCGTGGCCCGCAAGCGCCTCGTCGAAGGCACCCAGGCCGCCGTGATCCGCGACGCCCTCGTCGAGTGCGGGCTCGGCGACCTCGAGGTCTCGTTCCGCCTCATCTCGGTGCCCGACATCGTCGACCTCGAACCCGCCGGCTACCTACCGGGCTCCAACGGAAGCGAGGGCGGGCCCGACGCGACGGCGGCACCCAACATGGAGCGCCTCGGAGCGCTGAGCCCCGACAGCAACTTCGACAACTTCGTCATCGGTTCATCGAACCGCTTCGCCCACGCGGCCGCCCTGTCGGTGGCCGAGAAGCCGGCGGCGAGCTACAACCCGCTGTTCATCTACGGTCCGTCTGGGTTGGGCAAGACGCACCTGCTCAAAGCCATCGGGCACTACGTGCTCCAGCACTATCCGGGGTTCGTGGTGCGCTACGTCGTGCTCGAGAGCATGCTCAACGAGTTCTACACCGCCATCCAGAACAACGACACCGCGGCGTTCAAACGTCGCTACCGCGACTGCGACGTGCTCCTGGTCGACGACATCCAGTTCATCTCCGGCAAGGAGCGACTCCAGGAGGAGTTCTTCCACACGTTCTCGACGCTGCGTGACGCCGGCCGTCAGGTGGTGCTCACCTCCGACCGCACCCCCGACGAGATCGACACCATCGAGGACCGGCTGCGCACCCGGTTCAAGTGGGGCCTCATCACCGACATCCAGCCGCCCGACCTCGAGACCCGCATAGCCATCCTCCGCAACAAGGCCGACGCCGACGGTCACGACGTCCCCGACGACGTGTTCGAGTTCATCGCCAGCCACATCACCGAGAACATCCGAGAGCTCGAGGGTGCGCTCATCTCTGTTACCGCGTTCGCCTACCTCAACCATGAGCCCATAGGGCTCACCATGTGTCGCGACGTGCTCAAGGACGTGTCGGGATCGATGTCGGTCACCGTGACGCCCGAGGCGATCCTCGACGCCACCGCCACCCAGTTCGGCTTCCCCGTCGACGAGCTGACCGGCAAGAGCCGACGGCGACCGCTGGTGCTGGCCCGCCAGATCTCGATGTACGCCTTCCGCCAGCTCACCGAGTTCAGCTTCCCGGCCATCGGGCGGGAGTTCGGCGACCGTGACCACACCACGGTGATGCACGCCGTCGAGAAGATCACCGGGCTGATGACCCAAGAGCGTGAGGTCTACGACCAAGTTCAGACGCTTGTTCAGACCATCAAGAGCCCGCGCCCGGCGTGAACCCCGCCGGGCCGGTCGCTATCGCGCCGTCGGCGGGGCGACGCCCACCGGCTGCACACACCTCTCCACACCCGCGGTGGACAGCTCTGTGGGCCAACCCGACCGACACGGTGGACGATGTGTGCACACCCCGGTGGAACACTTCGGGGTTCATCCACTGCCACGACGCTCGGCGTCCCTCGACGGTGACGGCCCTGTGGCCGAGGGAGACCCGCTGTGGACGGAGCTCGAACAACGTCGAGCCGCTGACCAGCCGGTATGTCGTCTTTCCACAATCCACAGGCCCTACTGTCACTACTGAGATCTACATATCTGGTTCTTCCGTTCATGAGGAGGCACACCCGTGAGGTTCCGTTGCGAGCGTGATGCGCTCAAGGACGCGCTCCAGATCGCCAGCCGTGCCGTCAAGAGCCAGGGCCAACCCGCACTCACCGGTGTACGGCTCGCGCTGACCGGTGATCGACTGCAGATCCGGGGCAGTGATGTCGAGCTGACCATCGAGACCGGGGTCGAGGTCGCCGGCGATGCCGACGGCGCCGTCCTGCTCAAGGCCAAGCTGCTCACCGACATCGTGACGGCCATGGAACCTGGAGCGATCACCATCGAGGTCACCGACGATGTGGCCGTCATCGAGGGCGGTCGCTCCCACTTCGAGCTGCACCTCTTGCCGCTCGATGCCTTCCCGCAGGTCAATGTGGCGACGGGACTCGAGGTCCAGCTCGATGCCTCGACGCTCGAGACCTCGCTCCGCGAGGTGCTGCGGGCCGCGGCCACCGACGAGAACCGTCCCATCCTCACCGGAGTGCTGTTCACCGCGGTCGATGATGGACTCCGGCTCGTAACCACCGACTCGTACCGGCTGGCCCTCAGCGATGTGGAGGGTGCGGCATCGCTTGGCGGTGACCAGGGGATCGTCGTGCCCAAGCGGGCCCTCGACGAGGTCGTCCGGTTGCTGGCCGACACCGACAAGCTCCAGGTGACCCTGGGCGAACGCGACGCCACCTTCATCATCGGGGCCACCGAGATCACCACCCGTCTCATCGAGGGATCGTTCCCGAACTACGAGATGCTGCTGCCCTCGGGGTACCCGAACCGGGTCACCGTCGACCGGTTGGCGCTGATCGATGCCCTCAAGCGGGCCAAGCTGCTGGTCAAGAACGCCTCGACCGCGGTGAAGGTGAAGATGAGCCCCGATGGGCTCGAGCTCAGCGTCGACGGGTTCGAGGAGGGAAGCGCCACCGAGGTCATCGACGCCACCTACGAGGGCACCGAGCTGGTCATCGGGTTCAATCCCGACTACCTCAGCTCGGGGCTCGAAGCCGTTGACAGTGACGAGGCCGTCATCGAGACCGTCGACGCGGCCAAGGTGGCCCGCATCGGCGCCCCCGGTGACGACTCGTTCCTCTACCTGCTGATGCCCCACCGCATCGGGTGAGTCCCGCCGCGCCTGTCGACACCCCGGCGTCGGCCGGCACGGAGCACGGGGGCCAGACCGCTTCGGTCGACCGGCTGGCTCTCCACAACGTCCGTCGCTGGAGCGACGCGGTCATCGAGCCCGCAGGCGGTTTGACCGTTGTGACCGGCCCGAACGGGGCCGGCAAGACCACCGTGTTGGAGGCCATCGCCTACCTCGCCAGCCGCCGTTCGTTTCGCGGTGTCCCCAACGCGGCCCTCGTACGTCAAGGGGCAGGGGAGGCGGCCATCCGCGGCGAGTGGCGGGTCGGGCGTCGATCGCTCCTGCTCGAGGCATCGCTGAAGCCTGTGGGTCGAGACCGCTTCTTGGTGAACCGCCAACCGCTCCGCACCACCGCCGAGCTGGCCGGGCTGGTGGCGGTGAGCGTGTTCTCTCCCGACGATCTGGCCCTGGTGAAGGACGGACCGGCATTGCGGCGGGGCTGGATCGACGGAGTGGTGGCGATGGCGTCGGCGCGGGGCGCGGCCCTGCTCGCCGATCTGGACCGCATCCTCCGCCAGCGCGGCGCGCTGCTTCGCCGGTTGGCGCCCTGCCGTCCCGCCGACATCGATGACGACGCTCGCCGTACCCTTGACGTGTGGGACGCGAAGCTGGCTGATGTCGCGACGTCGGTGGCCACCATGCGTACCCGGGCGCTCGTCGACGTCGGGCCCGCCGTGGCCACCGCGTACCACGATCTCGCCGAGCGGTCGGGTCGCATCGACGTCTCGTACACGCCGATGTGGGGCGACGCCGATCTGGCCGGAGCCCTCCGCGACGCCTACCCCGACGAGCTGCGCCGAGGCACCAACCTGGTGGGACCCCATCGCGACGACATCGAGCTGTCCATCGGTGGGCTCGCGGCGCGAACGCACGCGTCGCAAGGTGAGCAGCGGTCGCTGGCGTTGGCCATGCGACTAGCCGCTCACCGCTACCTGGCCACCGAGCACGGCACCGGGCCGGTGCTCCTGCTCGACGATGTGTTCAGCGAGCTCGACGCCGAGCGCGGCGCGGCGCTCGTCGATCATCTCCCTGCGGGTCAGACCATCCTCACCACCACCGGACCGCCGCCCCCGGGCACCATCCCCGAGCGGGTCATCCGCGTGGCTGACGGTGCGGTGATGTCGGTGGAGGACCGGTGAGCGGCCCCACCCGACGCTGGTGGGGCACCGATGATCGCCGCCGCCGGCCACGCCGGGCGCCCTACGTGGCCACCGACGGTTGGGACGAACCGCTGACCCCGGCGGTGCCCGTCGGGGAGGCCCTCTCCGCGGTGGCAGCCGAGCTGGGGTTGGGCGACCACGACAGCGATGCCTACGTCAAGGTCGTCGCCGCCTGGGCCGCGCTGGTGGGGGCAGACGGCGCCGCTCACAGCCGACCCTCCTCGCTGCACGACGGCCGGCTGACCATCGGCGTCGACGACCCGGCATGGGCGGCGCGCCTGCGGTTCCTCGAGACCGAGATACGCGCCTCGGTCAATCGATCCGTCGGCCCAGGAACGGTCCAACGGGTGGTTTGGAAGGTTGTCGGTGAACACGGTCATAACGGACGCTGAAACCCGTCAGATCCGACCACCCACCTGATAGGCTTGCAGACACCGAAATAATCGCTTTGACCTGCGGTTTTATCGGTCTTCACATCAGCTGTCCGGCGCTGCTCGCGCCACTGGAACTGCCCGTGTCAACCGACTCTCAAGCTGCATCGCCGAGCGATACCACCACCGGCAGTGCCCCCTCGTCCTCCCGCGCCGGTGACGTCACCTACACCTCCTCGAACATCCAGGTTCTCGAGGGCCTCGATCCGGTCCGCAAGCGGCCCGGCATGTACATCGGGTCCACTGGTGCGGGCGGCCTCCACCACCTCGTCTACGAGGTCGTCGACAACTCCGTGGACGAGGCCATGGCCGGGTACTGCAGCCGCATCGAGATCACGCTTCTGGCCGACGGTGGCTGCCGCGTCAGCGACGATGGCCGCGGCATCCCGGTCGACATCCACCCGGCCGAGGGGCGCTCCGCCGCCGAGCTGGTGCTCACCAAGCTGCACGCCGGCGGCAAGTTCGGTGAAGGTGGCGGCTACAAGGTGTCAGGCGGTCTTCACGGGGTGGGCGTATCGGTGGTCAACGCGCTGGCCCGCCGCCTCGAGCTCGAGATCGACCGCGACGGCCGCCGTTGGGAGATGAGCTTCGGCGAACCGGCGGCGCCCGGCGAGCCGAACGGGCCGCTCACCGAGATCGGTCCCAGCCCCAACGGCCACAGCGGCACCACCGTCACCTTCTGGCCCGACGGCTCCATCATGGAGGAGACCCGGTTCCGGGCCCAGACGTTGGTCGAGCGCTTCCAGATGATGGCGTTCCTCAACCGGGGCCTCGAGATCGCCTTCACCGACGAACGCCCGGACTCGACCAGCGAGCCCATCGCCTTCCGCTACGACGGCGGCATCATCGACTTCGTCGCCCACCTCAACGAAGCCAAGGCCGCCCTGTTCGCCACCGTCGGCCATTTCGCGGGGTCCGACACCCGCGAGCAGCAGGAGGTCGAGGTCGCCTTCCAGTGGAACACCGGCTTCAACGCTGACGGCATCCACTCGTTCGCCAACGGCATCGCCACGGTGGAGGGTGGCATGCACGAGGAAGGGTTCAAGAAGTCGCTCACCACCGTGGTGGGTCGCTACGCCCGCGACAAGGGCTTGGTGAAGGACAACGACGAGAAGCTGGCCGGCGAGGACATCCGGGAGGGCCTCACCGCCATCGTGTCGGTGCGCCTGGCCGAGCCGCAGTTCGAGGGTCAGACCAAGGGCAAGCTGGGCAACCCCTCCATCCGCTCGCTGGTCGAGAAGGTCACCAACGAGCGTCTCGCCGAGTGGCTCGAGGAGCATCCCAACGAGGCCAAGCTCATCGTGCGCAAGGCCACCGAGGCGTCGAGGGCCCGCATCGCCGCTCGCAAGGCACGCGACGCCATCCGGGTGAAGAGCAGCCTCGAAGGCGCCGGCATGCCCGACAAGCTGCGCGACTGCTCGAGCCGCGACCCCGACGAGCGTGAGCTGTTCATCGTCGAGGGCGACTCCGCCGGCGGCTCGGCCACCCAGGCCCGTGATCCGCGGACCCAGGCCATCCTCCCCATCCGCGGCAAGATCCTCAACGTCGAGCGCGCCCGGGTCGACAAGATGCTGGCCAACAACGAGGTGAAGACCATCATCTCGGCGCTCGGTGCCGGTGTCGGCGAGCCGGGCGACGACGGCGAGGGCGGCTTCGACGTGACCAAGGCCCGCTACCACAAGGTCATCCTCATGGCCGACGCCGACGTCGACGGCAGCCACATCCGCACGCTGCTGCTCACCCTGTTCTTCCGCCAGATGCGGCCGCTGGTGGAGCACGGCTACGTCTACATCGCCCAGCCGCCGCTGTATTCGACGGTGGTGGGCAAGGACAAGCTGTACCTCAAGGACGATGCGGCCAAGGATGCCTTCGTGGCCGAGCACCCCGATCGCACGTTCGACTTCCAGCGCCTCAAGGGGCTGGGCGAGATGGACTGGGACGAGCTGGGCGAGACCACCATGGACCGCTCCAAGCGCACGCTGCTGCGGGTCAGCCTCGAGCAGGCCGCCATCGCCGATGAGGTGGTGGCCATCCTCATGGGCGAGGACGTGGCCAGCCGCCGCCACTTCATCCAGTCGAACGCCAAGGACGTGAGGTTCCTCGACACGTGAGCGACGCCACCACCCCACCACCCTCGGGCGACGAGCCGAACGCCGAAGACGCCACCGGCGTCGTCGGCATCGCTGACATCGAGATACAGGAGGAGATGGAGCGCTCCTTCCTCGACTACGCCATGTCGGTCATCGTGTCGCGAGCGCTGCCTGATGCCCGCGACGGCCTCAAGCCGGTGCACCGCCGGATCCTGTGGGGCATGCACGACCTCGGGGCCCGTCCCGATCGTCCCACCGTGAAGTGCGCCAAGGTCACCGGCGAGGTCATGGGCAACTACCACCCCCACGGCGACACCGCCATCTACGACGCGCTTGTACGCATGGGTCAGACCTTCTCGCTCCTGCACCCGCTGGTTCATCCGAAAGGCAACTTCGGCTCACCCGACGATCCACCGGCGGCGGCGCGCTACACCGAATGCCGGTTGTCGCCCATGGCCATGGAGATGCTGGCCGGCATCGACGAGGACACCGTCGACATGGTCGAGAACTACAGCGGCGACCGCCACGAGCCCACCGTCTTGCCCAGCCGGCTCCCCAACCTGCTGGTGAACGGCAGCCAGGGCATCGCGGTCGGCATGGCCACCAACATCCCGCCCCACAACCTCCGCGAAGTGATCGACGCCACGGTGCATCTGTTGGAGCATCCCGACGCTTCCGTCGGCGATCTCATGGCCTACATCGGTGGCCCCGACTTCCCCACCGGAGCGCAGATCCTGGGCCGGCGCGGCATCGGCGACGCGTACCTGACCGGAAGGGGCTCCATCAAGATGCGCGCCGTGTGCGACATCGAGGAGGGTCCCCGGACCAGCCGCATCGTGGTCACCGAGCTGCCCTACCAGGTGTCGGTGGGCCAGGTGGTGGTCAAGATCAAAGAGCTCGTCGACCGCAAGGAGGTCGAGGGCATCCGCGACCTCAACGACGAGTCGGCTGGGGGCAAGACCCGTCTCGTCATCGACCTCAAGAAGGACGCGCCGGCCAACGTCATCCTCAACAACCTCTACAAGCGCACCCCGCTCCAGACCAGCTTCGGGGCCAACATGGTGGCGCTGGTCGACGGAGTGCCTCGAACCCTCGATCTGGCCCACATGTTGCGGGCCTATGTCGACCACCAGCGCGAGGTCGTGCGCCGCCGGTCCGAGTTCCGTCTGCGCAAGGCCGGCGACCGAGCCCACATCGTCGAGGGTCTGCTCAAGGCCATCGACGCCATCGACGCCATCATCGCCCTCATCCGCGGTTCCGACGACCGTGCCGCGGCCCGCACCGGGCTCATGGCCGAGCCGTTCGAGTTCACCGAGGTGCAGGCCAACCACATCCTCGACATGCCGTTGGGCCGGCTGACCCGCCTCGGTCGCTCCGACCTCAACGAGGAGCTCGAGCAGCTGCGGGCCACCATCGCCGAGCTCGAAGCCATCCTCGGCGACGACGCCAAGCTGCGAGCGGTCATCGCCGACGAGCTGGGCGCCATCCGCGCCGAGTTCGGCCGTGATCGTCGCACCGACCTCCAGCACGACCCCGGCGAGTTCGACATCGAAGACCTCATCGACGACGAGGAGCTGGTGTTCACCCTCACCCGGGGGGGATACGTCAAGACCACACCGATCGAAGACTTCCGCACCCAGGGGCGCGGGGGAGTGGGCGTGCGCGGCGCGGCGCTGAAGGATGGCGACGTGGTCGAACGGCTGCTGTCCACCTCGGCCCACGCCTACCTGCTGTTCTTCACCACCCGGGGCCGGGTCTACCGCCGCAAGGCGCACCAGATTCCCCTCAAGGAACGCACAGCCCGGGGCACGGCGCTGGTGAACCTGCTCCAACTCGAGGCCGGCGAAGAGGTGTCGGCCGTCATAGACACCCGCGACTACGAGACCAACCCCTACCTGGTGTTCGTCACCCGCAACGGCAAGGTGAAGAAGAGCCGCTTCAGCGACTACGATTCCTCGCGCGACGGCCTGTGGGCCATCCGGCTCGAGGCTGGCGACGAGCTGGTCCGCGTCGTGCAGACGGCGGGCAACGACCACGTGCTGCTGGTCACGGCCAAGGGCCAGGGGATGCGCTTCGACGAGTCCGAAGCCCGCCCCATGGGCCGGGTGGCGGCCGGCGTTCGTGGTGTGAGGTTCAAGCACGACGACGACCGGGTGGTGTCCGCCGTGGTGATCCCGGGCGGATCCGGCGGTGAGATGCTGGCGGTATCCACCGAGGGGTACGGCAAGCGAACCGACTGCAACCTGTTCGATGCCAAGCACCGTGGTGGCATGGGCGTGCGTGCGTTCAAGATCACCGAGGCCAAGGGCGAGGTGGCATCGGCCTTCCTGGTCGAGCCCGATGATGAGATCTTCATCATCAACTCGTCGGGCACCATGATCCGCACCGCCGCCGCCGCCGTCTCCACCCAGGGCCGCGACGCGTCAGGGGTCCGGGTCATGTCGCTCGATGACGACGAGACGGTGGCCGCAGTGGCCAAGGTGCTGCTCGCCGACGAGGGACCCGACCCCGACGCCTGATCACCGCTGGTGCACGGCTACTGTTGGGCTCGCCGACCCCTGGCCGGACGCTTCCCCCCACTCATCGACTCCTGAGTCATCGACTGAGTCTCCACGACAGGCGCGTCGCGCCCGGGGGAAGGAAGCCGAACATGTCGTTACGAACATCTGTGTGCTCTCGCGCCTGTGGCGATGGCGGCGTCCGTGGCCAGATGCTGCCGCTGCTCGCCGTTGCCCTGGTAGTGGCCGGAGTCCTCGCCGTCGGCATCACCCGCACCGCGGCGGTGGCGGCCGACCGGGCCCATGCTCAGACGGCGGCTGACGCCGCGGCGTTGGCTGGCGCCGCCGAGGGTAGGGCGGCTGCCCGAGACCTGGCTGAGCGCAATGGCGCTCGCCTGGTGACCTACCGCCAGAACGGATCGGAGGTGGAGGTCGTGGTCCAGCTGGGTGTTGCCACCGCTCGGGCCCGTGCCGCTCGCATCGCCTCCGATGGAGTCCCCGTCTCGGCCCCTGCGCCACCGGCCTCGTCGTCGTCAACATGGCCGTAGGATCCACCAATGGCCGCGCCGACCGCTGAACCCGCAACCACCACCACGCCACCCATGGAGCCGGCTGGATCCGATCCGCCTCTGGGCTTCGTCGAGCGCCGCATCCTGTGGCGCATCGACCCGTGGAGCGTGTTTCGTGTGTCGGCCGTGTTCTGGGTCTGCCTCCACGCGGTGGGCATCATCGCCGGGCTGATCCTGTGGGCGGTGGCGTCGGCCGCTGGCACCGTCGACAACACCGAGAGCGTGATCCAAGAGCTGTTCGCCCTCCAGCAGTTCGCCTTCGAACCGAGCGTGATCCTTCGAGCCGGTCTGCTCAGCGCCATCATCGGCGTGGTGTCGTTGGCCGGTGGCTCCACGGTGTTGGCCGTGCTCTACAACCTCATCACCGAGATGGTCGGCGGAGTCGAGGTCACCGTGGTCACCAAGGCGCGAGGCCGGGCAGCCAGCAGGGTCTGATGCCGTCATGGCCGAGGCCTGGTGCTGGGTACATAGCACTCGTTCGCCCGTGCGGCGGCGCGGTAGGGTCACCGATCCGAGCGGGGCTATAGCTCAGTCGGTTAGAGCGCACCCCTGATAAGGGTGAGGTCGCAAGTTCGATTCTTGCTAGCCCCACGACCATGCCCGCGGTGGCGGGGTCGGTTCAGCCGAAACCTCTTGGAGTCCACGTGGTGAACGAGCAGCAGCGATGAAGCGGACCAGCCAGGCCGCGGTGGCGGTGAGCGTCGCCGCCGTCGTGGCGCTCGTCGTCCGCCTGCGTGGTCGCGGCGGCACCCCGCCTCGCGACGGCGGATGGCGTGAGCTCACCGAAGACGAGCTCACCGCAACCTGACCGCTCGTGGCTGCCGGCTCATCAGTCCCTGCGCTCCCATCCGCCACGATCGTGGTGGGTACTGGAGCGGTTGGTGTGC
The DNA here is from genome assembly GCA_036397895.1 of Acidimicrobiales bacterium. Lineage (GTDB taxonomy): Bacteria > Actinomycetota > Acidimicrobiia > Acidimicrobiales > DASWIA01 > DASWIA01. The sequence continues at coordinate 21,660 of DASWIA010000062.1, forward strand.
GTGCCACTCGCCATCTCGCCGGTGTCGGATCGGTGGTCACCGTGGTCAGCCGCGATCCCCGTCGCTCCACCATGGTGGCGGCGTCAGTCGGCGGCTCGGCCGCCGAGTGGACCACACCGGTCACCGAACCCGAAGACCTAGCCGACGTGGTAGCTCGCCGGGGCGGACCGAGCCCCACTGTGGTCATCGCCACCGCCGGCTCGCACCTGAGCTGGGCTCGGGCCGCGCTGGCCGGCGGGGCCGATGTGGTCAGCACGGCCAGCGATCCGGCTGATTGCAGCTCGCTCACCGACCTCGACACCGAGGCCCGGTCGCGGTCGCGCACCGTCGTCGTCGGTGCCGGCATGGCCCCCGGCTTTGCCTGCCTGCTGGCCGCCTGGGTGGCCTCTCGATCTGATGAGGTCGGAGCAGTGCGCGTCACCACCCATGGCTCAGGCGGGCCGGCCTGCGCCGACGCCGCTCGTGGCGAGCTCAGAGGACGCACCCACGAGTACCGCCACGGCTGGACCACCAAGCCTGCCGGTCGTAGTCGCCGGCTGGTGTGGTTCCCTGCCCCCATCGGTGTCCAGCGGTCAGCCGCTGCGGCGTCGTCACTGCCGATGCTCCTCGCCCCCGTCGTCCATGCCGGCATCATCGAGGCATCCCGTACCGTCCCGCTCCGTCGGTTGCACCGGTCGTCGGAGGAGACGCTCGGCGGACTCGTCGTCGAGGTCGAGGGTCGGAGCGAGTCCGGCGCCACCACTACCGTGCTGGGCACCGTCGATCGACCGGCGGCCATCGCCGGTGCTGTCGCCGCTGCCGTGGCATGGAACCTGGCGAGGGCCGACGCGGAGGGGGTCGAGGTCCGGTGGCCGCTGGGGGCACATGGAGTGGCGGCCGGGTCCGACCCCGGAGCGCTGCTGGCCGCGCTGGCTCGCCGCGGGGTGCGGGCAGCCGAGTTCATCGGCGCCTGATCCCTCCTGTGTTGGTGGGGTTTCTCACCCTCGCGCTCAAGTCGCGCCCGTCGTCGCGCCGATGCACAACTCGGTGTGAATGGGAGGGGAACACGATGTCGACAACGAAGATTCCGGGAGCACAGCGGGACCTGACCGCAGTCATCGAGCAGCATCTGCCGCTGGTGGAGCACGTGGTCTACCAGGTGGCCATCAACTTCCCGCGCCACGTCGACCGGGAGGAGCTGGCGCGAGCTGGCGCCATCGGCCTGATCGAGGCTGCGCAGCGCTATGACGGCAGCCGAGGTGTGCCCTTTGACCGATTCGCAGCCCAGCGCATCCGGGGCGCCATCCTCGACGCGGTCCGAGCCGCCGATTGGGCGCCGCGGTCGCTGCGTCAGGCGAGCCGCACCCTCGAGTCGGCTCGGCAGGACCTCACCAGCCGGATCGGCCGCCAGCCCACCGACGAGGAGCTGGCCGGCGAGCTGGGCATGGACCTCGACAAGCTGTGCGAGCTCCGCCAGCGTGTGCATCGCGCCGTGGTCCTGGCTCTCGACGACCGTGTTCTCTCCGATGAGGATGAGGATCTCAGCCTCGCCGACGTCCTCTGCGACCGAACCTCGGTCGATCCCTGCGACGAGCTCGAGAACCGTGAGCTGCACGCCTTCCTCCGCGACGCCATCCAGCTGCTCCCCGACCGTCATCGCTCGGTGATCGTGGGCTACTTCTTCGAGGGCTCTACGTCACAGGAGCTGGCTGCCGACCTCGGCGTCACCGAGAGCCGCGTCTCCCAGCTGCGGTCGGAGGCGTTCGAGATGATGCGCGAGGGTATCGAGGCCCAGTTCCCCGACATCGACCGGGCGCCGGCCGAGGCGCCCGAGCCCAAGGGTCGCGTCGCTCGTCGCAAGGTGGCCTACGCCTCGGCCATCGCCGCCAACAGCTCGTTGAGCACCAGGCTGGATCCCGTGAGGATCGTCGAGCGATCAAGGGATTCGCTCGTAGCCGCACCGGCCTGAGTCACCGGGCGCCGCCCGGCGTCCACCCCACTACCCGCCACGGCCCGCCCCTTGGGGCGGGCTGCTTGGCGTCTCAACCGAGAAAGTCGACGAGGGAGGCGAGGGCCAGGCCGGCGGCGGCAGTGACGGTGGCGTCGATGCCGATCTCGCTGGCGACGAGGTCGAGTGCCGTTCCTGGGTCGTTGCAGTCGATGTCGAGTGACACCGGGGCGCCGGGCGTGGCGATCCGGCGGCTGTCGTGGGCGGTTGAGTGGATCTCCGACACCAGCGCCAACAGAGCCGTTCGGTGATCAGCGAAGATCCCGGCGTAGGGCGCGGGCGCCAGCTCGATCAGCAGCGGCAGCGTGAGGTCGTCAGCGGAGCTGGGGGCGCGGCCGAGGTCGCGCCACAGCTGGTCGGCGGTCAACGCCCGTTCCAGCTCGACGCCCAGCACACGGGCCGTGGCTTGCTCGACCTCGTGGGCGGCGGCAGTGAGAAAGCGCGTCTCGCCCGCGGCGAGCAGCCGGTGTGCCTCGACCAGCTTGAACAGCAGATGACTGAGCACGCTGCGTTGTCGGCGTAGTGCGGCCGCCAGCTCGTTCATCGCACCTCCTGTCCTCACTCGATCGGCTCCGGTGGGCACGGATCAAGCAATTTCGGCACGCTTCGCGTTCGGCGACCAGCCAGAGTGACCCCCCGGACGCCACGGTGGCCCCGCTGGAGCGGGGCCACCGTGGTGGGGGGATGGGGTGGTGGAGAAGGTCAGGCGGCGGCGATGTCCTTTTCGACCTCGAGGGCGAACTTGCCATACTCCGATCCGGTGTCTTCGAAGTCTTCGAACTGGATGACGCCCAGCTCGCCGAACCGCTGGCGGAGCCATCCATCGCCCGCGTCGAGCAGGCCGAGCTTCTTGCAGTTGGGCACGATCTTGGTGAACAGCATCGCCTGGAAGATCTTGCGGCCCTCGTCCTGCAACACGAGTGGGAGCACCTCCTTGGTGCTGACGCCCATGCGGTCCCACACCTCCTGTTGCAAGAAGCGGTCGCGCATGCGGACGGCAGCCTCGAACGCGAACTCCTGGCGCTCACGGATCTCGGCGCCGTCCATCTCGGAGTAGATCTCCTTGAGCGACAGCACACCGAAGGCCACATGGCGGGCTTCGTCGGACATGACGTAGCGGAGCAGCTGCTTGAGGAGTGGCTCGGTGGTCATGTCGTGCATGAACCCGAAGGCAGCGAGGGCCAGGCCCTCGACCATGATCTGCATCCCGAGGTAGGTCATGTCCCACCGGCTGTCGGCGATGATGTCGTCGAGCAGCAGGCGAAGGTGGGCATTGATGGGGTAGTGGCCGCTGAGCTTCTCGTCGAGGTAGCGGGCGAACACCTCGACGTGGCGGGCCTCGTCCATCACCTGGGTGGAGGCGTAGTACTTGGCGTCGATCCAGGGCACGGTCTCCACGATCTTGGCCGTGCAGATCAACGCTCCCTGCTCGCCGTGCATGAACTGGCTGAGCGTCCAGTTCTGCGACTCCACGCCGAGCTGGACCCACTCCTTGTCACCCCACTTCTCGAAGGGTGTGCCGGTTAGGTCCATGCCGGGGGCGAACCCGCCGACCTGTGCCTGGTTGGCCAACACCACCTCTTCCTGGTCCACCTCGGTGTCCCAAGGCAGGTCGGTGGTGGCGTTCCACTGACCGGTCTTGGCCTTCTCGTACAGCTTCGACAGCTGGGGTCGGGAGCGCTCGTAGTCCCAGGTGAAGATGGCGTCGGCGTTGTCAGCCACGGCATGGGCGACAGCGTCGACGTCGGTGTTGGTGATCGACAGGATCGCCTCGAGGTCGTTGACGTCCTCGCGGCCGATCATGTCTTCTATTGAGGCCATGTGGCACTCCCCCTCGCGGTGTGGACGTTTTGGGGCACAGCAGGTCGACCCACCGAGCCAGCTCAGATACTGAATAGTATCCAGGGTTGGTCCCGGCGACAAGGGGGTCATGTGTCACTTCACGTGAACTGAGGATGATTCGGGCCGGTCACACCGGGGGTGGTCCACGCGTCGGGCGTGCCGCCGGTCACGTACCCTGAGCACATCGCCACCCGAATGACACGCGACGAGAAGCGGGCACAGACCCGCGAACGGCTGCTGGAAGCGGCGGCCACCGTCTTCGCCCGCCAGGGCTACGCGGCCGCGTCCCTCGACGAGATCGCCGACGCCGCCGGCTACTCCAAAGGCGCGATCTACTCGAACTACCACTCCAAAGAGGCGCTCTTCCTCGCCGTCCTGGAGCGCCACGACGCCGAGCAGACCGCCTCGCTCGGGGCCACCCTGCGAGTTGGCGGCACACTCGAAGAGCGACTGGCCTCATTGGGTCGCTGGTTCCGCCACCAGCTCGACGAGGAGCAGGACTGGGCACTGCTCTCCTTCGAGTTCACCATGTACGCGGCTCGCAACCCTGAGCTGGCGAAGGCGCTGACCGAACGCTCGCGCGTCTTTCGGACGTCGGTAATCGGGCTGGTCGAAGGTCAGGCCTCCGAGCTGGGGATCGACCTGCCGGCCCCAGCCCACCGCATCGCCGACATGGTGCTGGCCCTCGGCACCGGCATCTCCGTGCACCGGCTGACCGACACCTCCGTCGGCGGCGACGGCCTCTTCGCCGACGCCGTCGCTCTCCTTCTGGGCGAGCGACCCGACGCCCCTCCGGTCAACTGACACTGAGGAGCCGAGCCGAGAGGCGCAGGCGACCAGAGGGCACGGAGCCGAGCCGAGAGGCGCAGGCGACCAGAGGGCACGGAGCCGTGGTACGAACGGCCGATGGATGCACCACTCGAAGGACGGTCGTACCTGGTCACCGGTGGCGGAAGCGGCATCGGTTTCGCCTGCGCTCATGCGCTGGTCGCAGCGGGCGGGCGGGTGACGATCAGCGGTCGCACCAAGTCTCGTCTGGCTGACGCCGTCGCCTCGCTCGTGGATGGGGGAGCGGAACCAGCGGCGGTGGGCCACGTGGTGGGCGACGTGACCGATCAGGAGGCGATGACGGCGGCCGTCGAGGTGGCCGCCGCGGATGGACGGCTCCATGGTGTGGTGGCCTCGGCCGGGGGCGGATCGATGAATCGGATCGAGACCACGACCACCGAGGAGTGGACCGAGGTGCTCGAGCTCGTCACCACGGGGACGTTCCTCACCCTGCGAGCGGCCGTGCCGGCACTGCTGGCCGGGGCGGCCGACGTCGAGGGCGGCAGCACCTTCGTGGGGATCTCCAGCATCGCCGCTCACCGCACCCATCGGTTCATGACCCCCTACGCGGTGGCCAAGGCGGGACTCGACATGCTCATCCGCCAGGCGGCTGATGAGCTGGGCGACCGGGGGATCCGGGCCAACAGCGTGCGGCCGGGCCTCATCGACACCGACCTCGTCGCCATGATCACCGACGACGAGACCATGCGATCGGACTACCTGGCCCAGACCCCGCTCGGGCGGGTCGGGACCCCCGACGACGTCGCGGCCGTCGTGCGCTTCTTGTCCGGTCCCGAGTCCCGCTGGGTCACCGGCGCCTGCGTTCCCGTCGACGGGGGACATCATCTGCGTCGGGGCCCCGACTTCTCACCCTGGTTCGGCGACGCGACCGATTGAGAAGGTGACGGCCGGGAAGCAGTGCGGCCTACGGAACTGTCCGATCTAGGCGAGATCTATGCGGGCCGGCCCATCATGAAGGGCACCAGGGCACGGATGAAGTCGACGTCGGGGCCCCGACGGGCGCTGGCGAACGCCACCTCGAACGCCGCGTCGGCTGCGCTGGCGATGCCCCGGCCGTACTCGATGGCGAAGTCGATGCTGCCATAGCGGTCCATCATCTGGCGGATGGCGCGAACGTCCCGAGCGGTCCGTTGCCGGCGGTCGAGGGAGAGGAACCGGTCGAGGACCGAGCGGTCGTCATCGGTTGCGTGGCCCTCGAGGTGGATCAGCATCAGGGTGCGCTTGCCTTCCACGAGATCGCCATCGATCTCCTTCCCGTACACCGCCTCCTCACCGACGAGGTTCAACACGTCGTCGCGGATCTGGAACGCGGCACCGAGATGGAACCCGAAGCGCACCATCGGCCGCAGGTCGGCGGTGCCACCCGAGCCGATCAGTGTTCCGACCCGCAGCGGGTGGATCGTCGTGTACCAACAGGTCTTCCGCATGATGAGGTCGAGGTAGTCCTCCGGAGTGAGGTCGGTGGTGGCATCGCGCTGCCACCCGAGCTCGGTGGCCTGGCCCTCGAGCGTGCGGAGCGCCATGGTGTCGAACTCCTCGAGCACACGCTCGGACAGGTCGCGCTCGAAACCGTGCAGGTGCCGGCGCAGAACCTGGTTGGCGATGACGGCGAGAGCGTCTCCGGCGTTGAGGGCGAGGCCCGTCCCGTACGTCGCTGGCAGTGTCGGCGACCCGCGCCGCTTCCGGCTTCCATCGGCGACGTCGTCGTGAACCAGGAATGCGTTGTGGAGCAGCTCGATCGCCACCGCCACCTCGAGCACGTCGTCGTCGGTCCCGCCGAAGGCCCGGTTGGCGGCGAGGCACAGCGCCGGGCGGATGGCCTTGCCCGACCGAGACGGGTAGAAGCGGGCGAGGCGGTAGAGCCAACGGTGCGGCTCGGCGTCGGGGATGGCGTCGAGCATCGATCGGCGAATCACCTTGCCGGTAGCGGCAAGGACTGCTTCGACGTCGACGGTGGTGTCGATCGAGGTCATCGGACGCCAGAGCCGGAACCGACCACCAGCTCCAAGGGCAACCACACGTTGGGGGCCCCCGAGGCAAGGATGGTGCCGCGGTAGGTGCCCGGGATGGCACTGGGGGGGAACGTCGCCGTGACCCGGATTCCGCGGCTCGATCGTGAGTGCAGCTCGTCGATGCGTGCAGGATCGAACTTCACCGCACACGCGGGAAGGGCTTGACCGTCGGGGTGGCGCAGCTCGCTGACATGGAGACAAACGTTGTGCAATGGCGTTCCGCTGTTGTGGAGCCAGACGTCGCCCCGGGCTTCGCCGTCAGCCGAGGGCGCGAGACGCAAAGGGAGGGCGCCGCCGACGCGGGTCACGTCGATGGTGGCGCTCTCCTCGGTTCGGGTGGCGCTCGATGCGATCTGAGCCACGGCATCGAGGCCCCGGCCGATGAGGCGGGTCCAGGCGTCGATCAGGGGGCCGGGACCCTCGACGGTCCCCTGCCTCCCCCCGCCCTGCGTGGGCCCGAGGTGTCCGTTGTCGCCGCCGGGTGCTGCCGCCTGGGCGCGGGTCCCCGTCGTCGGGGTCTGCGGGGCCTGCTCGGCGCCGTCGACGGCCGCCACGAGGCGATCGATGACCTCCGATGCCGCCCGGAGGCCCCGCGCCGGGATGTCACCCAGGGCCACCACGTTGGCCACCGGATCGAACACCGACGCCCAGGGGACGGCGCGACCGGACTCCCCCTCGATCTGGTCGCGCACCTGCACCTCCTCGGACTCCGGACTCCGTGCGAAGGCCGTCCAGAGGCTACTTCTACCCGCGACGGCGCCCGTTCGAAGAGATCGGGCCCGTTCGTCCCGAACGGGCACTCCGGTATGCTCCGTGTCGAACGGGGCCTGACGAGGCAGGGCGAACCATATGGGTGAAGTAGCGGCGCTCGTAGCGATCCTGGGTGCCGTCGATCGCGCCGTGGTGGTCGATCCGGCTCTCGGCGACGTGGCTGCCCGCTTCTACCCGCCGTACGCCGACGGAGCGGCCGGATGGTTCGATGTGCTGGTCGGCCTCTCCGACCAGTACGGCAACACGCCCGGGATCCCTTCGTTGGCCGTCGCGCTCGACGAGCTCGGTGCCATCGAGCCCACCGGGGCGATGCCCAGCCGCCGCCTCCACGCCCTCGCCGTGGCCTCGCGCCTGCTTCCCGAGCTGGGCCCCCAGGGCGCGGCGCGCTCCGGCGCCATCAGAGCACTCACCCACGACACCCTGGCGGCCGACGAGCTGGCTGCTGCAGAGCTGCTCGGTGCCGTCGGTTCCGACGAGGTCTATCCCCACGTCACCCACTTCGGCGACATGATCGACCATGCCGTGGACCGCCATCTGATTCCGGCGGCGACGGCCCAACATGCCACGCCTCCGTGCACGGGTGATCTCGTCTCGGTGACCGTTGACGGCGACACCCTCCTGGCAACACAGCTCCGGAGCGGCTTCTGCACCGACGCCGTGACCGTGGCCCAGGCCGCCGCGTTCCTGGACCCGGCCAACTGGCCGGGTTGCAGCGAGCTGTGGTGCGAGATGACGCCGATCGGCGACCACACCCAGCCCGGTCCCCGTCGCTTCGTCGAGGTGATCTCGCTGTCGTGTCCACCCGCCCCAGACGAATGGACGCTGACGACCTGTCTCGAGTTCGTCACCGCCGACACCGGCGACGGCGGGGCGCTGCTCTCCTACCGCAAGTGCGGCGACCCCGGGCTTTCCGACGGGCAGGTCGTCATCGACCAGGGCACGATCAGCATCCAGCCAGACGACGCCGGGGGGATCTGCGTCACCACCACCAAGACCGTTCGCTTCGCCCAGCCGATCGAGGGTACGGGCCTGGCCATGGTCATGTGCGCGTTGGGGTGGGGTTCGCTGGTCGAGGACGTCATCTTGGGTTGCGCGCTGTCGGGCGACCCCGGCGACGCCCAACCGTGGCCGGGTACGACGACGGTTCCCGATCCCGACCCACTCGACAACCCAATGGACGACCCAATGGACGACCCAATGGACGACAAAGACGACGACACGACCCGAGGAGACGATGTGACCACCGATCCGACCGCCGGCGCGCCCGACCTCTCACCGGTCATCGACGAGGCCATCACCGCGGCCAAAGAGTGCCTCGACGAGTGCGCTGCCGCCTACAAGCTGTCGTACCAGAAGGCAGCCGACGGCACCTACGGCACCGAGGCCCTGTTCCAGGATGCCACCAAGGCGATGAACCGGATGCTCACCGAGCTCGGCCGAATTGCCGAGATCGCCAAGAAGGCAGCCGAGCGCATGCCGAGCCGCGAGTCGACCACGACGGTGAAGTGAGCGCTCGTCACCGATGTCCTCCCCAACGAGCGCACTCATCGACGAGCTGGCCGGGTTCTCCGCCTGGTGGCTGGCCGAGGCCGGCAGCCATGCGGCCGACATGGCGGCTCGGGCGGGGGCCGGAACCTACGGAGTGGAGGACGCGGCCAGCGATCTGGCGCGCTGTGCCGCCATCTCTGTGCTCGGCGCCGCCGGGCTGGGATTCGAGCTTGTGGGGATCCTCACCATGATTCGCGACTCGACCGCTTCGGATCAGGCCACGGCCAGCGTCGCGGTCGAGCCTGAGTCCCACCCCCGTCAGCTCTCCCTGGTGACCCCGTTCATCTCGGTCTTCGGTGACGTGACGATCCCGCCGTCGCGGATCTCGTTCGATCCCGCGCTGCTGCCGGCGGGAGCAACCAGCTTCGACGTCAACGCCGACACCACCGGCCTGGACAAGGTCGCCTACCAGGGGACGGTCATGGTCGGAGGCCCTCCGCCGGCGACAAACATCACCGCCTCCATCTCTACGCACAAGGTCTGGCTCCTCGCCTGAGGGGGAGACGATTCGTGCACGCGCCGGACTCGCCCCTGGACACACTCCTGGCTCAGGCCGCCGAGGCGATGCTCCGCGGCGACCGCCAACGCGCTCGCCAGCTCGCTCGGCAGATGCTCGACGACGACGGCGACAACGAGCAGGCGGTCAGCCTGCTGGAGGCGGCATGCGGGGACGGAGAGCTCCGACAGCTGACCATCATGTTCAGCGATCTCGTGGGTTCGACGGAGCTGAGCGGAGCGCTCGACGTCGAGCACTACCGAACACTGATCTCGAAGTACAAGGAGGTGTGCCGCGCCGTGATCGAGGACCGCTATGACGGCCATGTCCTCGCCGTGCGAGGCGACGGTCTCCTCGCCGCCTTTGGTCACCCGGTTGCACACGAGGACGATGCCGTTCGAGCTGTTCGAGCGGGCCTCGATCTGCTGGACGAGATCGAGGCGCTCTCGGGCCGCGTCGACGACGCGCTCGGACACCGGCTGGCAGCCCGGGTTGCCGTCCACAGCGGGCGCGTCTTCCTCGACCGCGATGAGGACGAGATCTACGGCCTGGCCGCCAACGTGGCGGCGCGGCTACAAGAGCTCGCAGATCCGGGAACGGTGCTGGTCAGCGACAGCATCCTCGACCTCGTGGGCGGGCACTTCGAGCTGGCGGCTCAGCCACCCCGGCCGGTCAAGGGGCTCGCGGTCCCGCTCCGGAGCCACGTTGTGATCGGTCCGGTGGCCCAACCCCCCCGACATGTCGAGCGGACTCCGCTCGTCGGGCGGCACGCGGAGATGACCAGGATTCGAGCGGCGTGGAGCGAAGCCGCCGGCAGCACTCGCACCGTTGTGCTGCGGGGTGAGCCTGGCATCGGAAAGACACGCCTCGTGCACGTCGTGGCCGACGAGCTGGCGTCGGTCGGAGTCCCCGTGGTGGAGCTGGGCGGCTCGCCGTTGCGGACCCACTCGGGTCTGCACCCGGTCCGAACGCTGATCGAACGGAGCTGCGGGATCGAGCATCAGCGACTCTCAGGCGAGCGACGGCTCAACGCGCTGCGCAACGAGGTCACCCATCGCGGTCTCAGCGACGACCACCTCGCTCACCTGGCGGTGTTGCTCGGCATCAGTGGCACCGCGGGTTACGCGCCTCCGGAATCCGAAGGCCGCAAGCTTCTCGAAGGCATCCGCGATGCCGTTCTCTCCTACCTTGCCGCGCGGTTCGGTCCCGCCCCCGGCCTGCTTGTCGTCGAGGACCTGCACTGGGTGGACGAATCCACCTGGTCGCTGGTGTCTGACCACATGCGACGGCTCAACGGAGGAATGCTCCTGGCGACCATCCGATCCGGACAAGACCCCGTAGTTGGAGCTGACGCCGACGTGATCGACCTCCGGCCGCTCGACGAGGACGATGTCCGAACCTTGGCCCGCGCCGTCGCTCCCCACGCTCTCGATGACAACGAGATGTCGGAAGTGGTCCGGCGCAGTGACGGTGTCCCGCTGTTCGTCGAGCACCTGGCGAGTGCCGGTCCGCTGATCGCCGGCGACATGGCGCCGCCGACATCGACGATCCCAGCCCCGCTCTATGAGCCGCTGGTCGCCCGTCTCCAGGCAACGCCCGGCGGTGTGGCCGTGGCCGGCACGGCCGCCGCCATCGGTCGTGAGGTCGACCGCGACTTTCTCCGACGCGTCGTCGAGCCCGCCGTACCCGAGTTCGAGACGACGGTGGGAGCTCTGGTCGACCTGGGGATCTTCGAGAGACGGGCCCGCGGCTACCGGTTCCTTCACGAGCTGTTGCGCGACCTCGCCTACGAGCTGCAACCGGTGTCTCGTCGACGGGACATCCACCTCCGCGTCGCCCGGGCCATGCTGGCCGATACCGGTGACGATGATGCCGATGACGACGATGCCGGTGACTGGATCGCCATAGCCAGCCACTTCACCCTGGCCGGCGAGATCACCGGGGCAGCTGACGCCTATGAGTCGGCGGCCGATGTTGCCCGCCGGCGCGGCGACCTGCGCGAAGCGCGTCTCCGTCTTGGCGAGGCGATCGACCTGATCGTGAGATCACCCCAGGCCGGTCGGCTGGCGTCACGTGAAGCCGAGCTCCGGCTCCGGCGTGGCTTCCTGGCCGTGACGGTGGAGGGCAACGCCAGCCGTCAAGCCGCCGATGACTTCGAGCGATGTCTCGAGCTCACCCTCGCCGACCCTCGTGGTGACGAGATGTTCGCGACGTTCGTAGCCCTGTGGGGCTACTACACCAGCCGGGCCGACCTCCACCGCAGCCGCGAGGTGCTCGAAGCGCTCCGCGCCACTTTGCTCGACGATCGAACCCGTTTCCGGCCGGCCAACGAGGCTGGCTTCGGGATGGTCGACTGGTTCGAGGGCCGGTTCGGAGCCAGCCGTGAGCGGCTGGAGGCGGCCCACGCGGCCATGAGCACGGGAACCGACTACGCCATCGAGACGTGGTGGTTGCCCAACGACCCGATGACCTCGATCCACACCCATCTCGCCATGGCCCGCTACGTGGGTGGCGACACCGTCGGTGCCGACGCGCAGTTCGACGAGGCCGGCGCGCGGGCCGCCAGCATCGACTTCCCTCAGGGGCCCTTCTCCTACTGCTATGCCTTGGTGCTTCGCGGGTGGTCACTGGTCGAGCGCGGAGACCTCCGAGCCGCTGAGCTGGTCGCCACCGAGCTGATCGGCACCGCCGAGCGGCACGGGTTCGACAGCTGGTTGCTCGTCGCATCAACCCTGCGCACCGCCGTGGCCGGGCTCCATGCCATCAACCGTGGTTCCGAGGACGCTCGGGCCGCAGCCGAACACGCCCACGCTCTCGACGCCTACTTGTCGATGTGGCGGGCCCTCGACATCGGTGCCTACTTCTCCTACTACCTCACCATCTCCGGCACGCTGCACGCCCGCGGCGGTGAGGGCGAGGCGGCGCGGGCGGCGTTCGCCGAGGCAGGGTCGCACAGCAGGACCACCGGAATGACCTTCTACGACGCCGAGACGATGCGAGCCCAGGCCCATCTCATCGACGACTGCTCCGTTCGCATAGAGGCACTGCGAGCAGCCCACGCCCTCGCCATCGACCAGGGCGCGGCCGTGTTCGCGCTTCGCTCGGCGCTCGACCTCGCCGAGGCGGACGCCGATCCGGGACTCGCCATGGTGAGCGCCTCCGTCGACCGGCACCAACCCAACGCGCGCACCGCTGACCTCGACCGAGCTCGACGCCTGCTCGCCTCGTGACGGTCCACCGGCCAGACGTCGCCATCCTCGGCGGCGGCATGGGGGCCATGGCTGCCGCCTGGCGGCTGAGCGAAGAGGGCTGGCGGGACGACCTCGGCTCCATCACGGTGTACCAGCGCGGCTGGCGGCTCGGCGGCAAAGGGGCCAGCAGTCGCGGCCGTCACGGCCGGATCGAGGAGCACGGGCTCCACATCTGGCTCGGCTACTACGAGAACTCGTTCCGCCTGCTGCGCGAGTGCTATCGCGAGCTCGATCGGGAGCGGACCGATCCGGCGTGCCCGATCCGCACCTGGCGTCAAGCGTTGCTGCCCCAGACCACGGTCGGGCTCGAGGACCGCGCCAGTGGATCGTGGATGCACTGGCTCGGGCGGTTCCGGGCCAACGACGAGCTGCCGGGAGAACCGGACTCGACTGGACGGGAGATGACGGCCGTCGAGTTCGTCATGCGTGCCGTCGACCTGCTGGTCGACTTCATGGCATCACTCGACGACGTGGACGTTGGCGGGACCGGCGGGCTGCTGTTGAGCACCGACGCCGAGCCGCCACCGGCGTGGGCCTGGGCGTCGCCGGGGAGCCCGCCAGGGGGTTCGGCCCGCCCGACGAAGATCGAGACGGCGGCGGTGGCGGTGGCCCTGGAGCTGGTTCGGCTGGCCCGGTCGTCCCTCGCTGAGCGCCGGGAGGTCGTCGCCGATCCCGAGGCCCTCGATGTGGCGGTCGACAGGCTCGAGGCCGCGCTGTTGGCCCGCGCCGGGAGCGATCCGGCGATCCGGCGGGCCTGGTGCCTGGCCTCGGTGATGGTGGCCGTGGTGCGCGGCATCGTCACCGAGAACCTCCTCATCGATCCCGATGGGTTCAGCCGCATCAACGACCGTGACTTCGTCGACTGGATCGTGAGTCACGGCGCGTCACCCGAGGTCAGAGACTTCGCCTTCATGCGCGGGCTCTACGACCTTGTGTTCGGGTTCGCGGGCGCCGACTTGTCGCAACCGGGCTTCGGCGCCGGACTCGGCGTCTTCCTCACCGGCAAGATGATGTTCGAGTACAAGGGCGCCATCTTCTGGAAGATGGCCGCCGGCATGGGCGACATCGTGTTCGCACCGATGTACCAGGCGTTGCGGGCGCGGGGCGTGAGGTTCGAGTTCTTTCACCGGGTGGACGCTCTGCACCTCTCGCCCGACCGCCACACCATCGACGCCATCGCAATGGGCCGCCAGGTCGCCCTGGCTGTCGACCGCGACACCTACGAGCCGCTCATCGACGTCAAGGGTCTGGCGTGCTTTCCCGACGCGCCGCTCGTCGACCAGCTCACCTCGGCCGCGTCGGCCGTCACCGGACACCCGCTCGAGGCACACCACTGCACTTGGCCCGACGCCGAGGAGCGGGTTCTCCGACGGGGTGAGGACTTCGACACCGTCATCTTCGCCATCCCCCCGGCGATGGCCGAGCACACCTGCGCCGAGCTGATCGCCCACGATGTGGCCTGGAAGGCGATGATCGCCAACGTCTCCACGGTGCCCACCCAGGCGCTCCAGCTGTGGCTCCGCCCCGACGAGCCGTCGCTGGGCTGGCCCCACCCCGGGTCAACGGTGAGCGGCTTCGTGACCCCGTTCGACACGTGGGCGTCGATGCCTCAGCTCATCGACGTCGAGGACTGGCCCGCCGATGACCGTCCCGGCACCATCGCCTACTTCTGCAGCGTTCTCGCCGACCAACCCGGCGCGTCGGTGGCGGACCACCACGCCACCGTGCGCGAGAACGCCCGCCGCTTCGTGGAGCATGATCTTGCGCACCTGCTTCCGGGGACCGCCGGTGGCGACGGACGGTTTCGCTGGGATCTTCTCTGCGGCCGGGAGGGTCGCCGGGGTCCCGACGCCATCGACAGCCAGCATTGGGTGGCCAACGTGGATCCCTCCGACCGCTACGTCCAGTCGCTGCCGGGCACCGACCGCTACCGGCTGAGACCCGACGAGAGTGGGTACGACAACCTGTTCCTGGCCGGGGATTGGACCGATTGTGGTCTCAACGCCGGATGCATCGAAGCGGCCGTGCTCTCGGGGCTCCAGGCCGCCAACGCTGTACTGGGCCGATCGCGCCACCACCGCATCGCCGGCTACTGGCTGCCCTGACCACCGGTGCTCAGTCTTCGGCGCCCGTTGCTGGCGAGCGAGGTGGGCACCCTGGCAGCGATATGCTGACCCGTTCCTCAAGGGAGTCTCCGCGCCGCCTCGGGCCGGAGACCCCTTCGAGGTACGATTCGGGGCTGTAGCTCAGCTGGCTAGAGCACCTGCTTTGCAAGCAGGGGGTCGCGGGTTCGAGTCCCGCCGGCTCCACCATTTCGATTCGCTCGCGATCTCAAGCTCTAGAGCAGCCATTTTCCAACCATGGGCTCATAGCTCAGTTGGTTAGAGCACGCGCTTGATAAGCGCGGGGTCGATGGTTCAAGTCCATCTGGGCCCACCATTTCCGCCTCACAGCGCAATGGGGTTGGGTGGATGGCAGGAACACAGTGATTTAAAACGAATAATTTCGTTCTTTGAAAGTTCAG
>DASWIA010000063.1:0-2400 GCA_036397895.1 Acidimicrobiales bacterium
CGGTCGCTACGCGACCGCTACGCAAACGAAGGTACGTGCAGAACACCGTTGCGACCGCGCGCCGTGCTCGGCCGCGCACAGCGAGGGGTTATCGGTGAAACTCGCTCCAACTTGAGTAGATTCCTCGCGGTTTCTCATCTACTCTGCGTGATGGGCAGCGACAGCGGGTCGCTGGCCCGGCATGCGCGATTTGGCGGCACCCCCACGAAAGCGAAGGGCACACCATGAAGTTGCAAGGAACCACACAACGCAGAATTGGAGCGAGCCTCCTCGCTGCCGGCACGGTGGTCGGCACGATCGGGCTCATGATCCCCCAGGCGCAGGCGAACCACGTCACGCCCACGGTGGTGCCGGGCAATCCGGACTGCTCGCAGGGCGACGACTTCAAGATCGACGACACGCCGACCAACGGCACCCACGGCTCGATCACCATCACCGGCGCAGATGAAACAGATGGTCACTCCTTCGACTTCACCTCCACCGAGCTCGTGATCGAGGTGATCGTCAAGGGCGGGAACAATGCGAACGTCTACGACTACAGCCCCGAGGGCACGCTGGCCGACACCGGCCTCGTCGCTCCGGACAACAAGGGCGAGCAGCAGCCGCAGATCAGCCACGTGACCTTCTGCTTCGGCGGCACGGGCCCGACGACCACGACGACGGAAGCCGAGACCACAACCACCACCGAGACCGAGGTGGAGGCCACAACGACCACCGAGACCGAGACCGAGACCGTGGTGGGGGGCGTGGTCATCGAGGCCGATCCCACCCCGCCGCCCGCGGCGCCGGCCCCTGAGGTCGCGGCCGAGGTGCTGGCCGCCACTGGTCCCAACGACGGATTGTTGGTCCTCGCCGGCGCCTTCTTGGTGCTCGGTGGGCTGGCCATCGCCTTCGCCGGGCCAACCAAGGAGCTCGAGCTCAGCTAGAGCCTTCTGGCGAAGTCCCGCCCAATTTGCCCGATAATCGGGTGATTGGGCGGGACTTTCGCGTGTTCACCGCCACGTTGCGTGCAGGATCGTGCGGACCGGCGACGTACATCGACGTTGACCTGATCAACCGGTACGTCAAAGGACCTGGCATGGCACTCAAGGGATCGACACAGCGGCGGATCGGGGGCGCTCTTCTGGCCGCAGGAACGATGGTGGGAACGCTCGGGCTGCTCGTGCCGAGCGTCGGCGCCGCGTCCGTGGAACCCGACTACGTCACCGTCAACCCGAAGTGCTCGGTCGCCCCGGATCTAGATGACCTGCACCTCCACCCGCTGACCGGCACGACCTCGGGCCACATCACCATCACCGAAGCGACCAAGACATCGTTCGACTTCACCTCGACCCGCCGGGTCGGCCTCGTGGTCGTGAAGTCGGGTCCCGGGGCGGAGGTCTACGACTACCTGCCCGACGGAACCTTCGGTGACACCGAGCTGGCGGCCCCGACCAACAATTCGGGCAAGCCGTCAGGCACCGGCCAGGTCTACTTCTGCTTTGGCGGCGTGGTCATCGACGATGCTGATCCGGTTGTGGACCCCGCTCCGGTGCCGGACCCCGAGCCCGCGCCGGACCCTGAGCCCGCTTCGGACCCTGAGCCCGCTTCGGACCCCGATCCAGTGACTGACGCCGTGCTGGAGTCTGACCCGGTCGAGACCGAGGTGGAGGGCGTCGTGATCACCGAGGTGCCTGCTCCGGCAGCCGCCGAGCCGGCGCAGTCGGCGGAGGTCGCCCGCTCGAGCGAGGCGCCGGTCACCGAGACCGCGGTGGCTGCGGCACCGGTAGCCCAGCTCGCCACGACCGGCCCGAGCGACGGGCTGCTGGTCCTCGCCGGTGCCCTCCTGATGGCTGGTGGCCTGGCCATCACCGTGGCCGGACCATCCAGGGAGCTCCACAGCGTCTGATCCCTGGCCCGAGATCAGCCGTCGATGGCCATCTCGGCCGCTCGTCGGGCCAAGCTCAACCGGTCCGCCTTGCCGGTGCTCAGTGTGGGGATGACGCTCACCACCACGATGCGCTCAGGTGTGGCGATGCGGCTCGCTCCCTGGTCGGCGAAGTGGCGGCGGCAGACGTCGATGTCGAAGTGGGGATCCGAGACCACGAAGGCACACACCCGCTGACCCAGCGTCGCATGGGGTTCGGCCACCACCACCGCCTGGCGCACATCGGGGTGCTGCTCCAGGAGCCGTTCGACCTCGGCGGCCACGATGTTCTCGCCACCACGGATGATCATGTCGTCGAGGCGGCCGTCGACCACCAGCCAGCCGTCGTCGATGTGGGCCCGGTCGCCAGTGCGGAACCACCCGTCCTCAGTGCAGGCGGTACGCCAGCGGCCGGCGTCGAGGTAGCCGTGAGTCACCTCGGGACCGCGGACCTGGAGCTCGCCCGATAGGGGATCGACCCGGATCTCGGTGTC
>DASWIA010000064.1:0-42810 GCA_036397895.1 Acidimicrobiales bacterium
ATCGTGGTGATCAGCAGCGACCCGCACGACATGGCTGCTGTCTGTGCGCCGGTCCCCGTGAGGATCGTGCCCATCTGACCCCGCATCCTGTGCCCATCCCTGGCGGTCAACGAGCCGGGACCGTGGCAGACCGCTCCGATCTGGAGGTGCCTCGGCCAGACGTCACCCTCAGAGAGTGAGGTGAACATGACAACCGCAACTGACGACACGACCCAGACCAACCTCCTCAAGCTCGTTCGCTACGCGGCGGAGAACGCTGACGTGGCGACCAGCAAGCGCGACGCCGCGGTCCGCGAAGCTCGCCGGGCCGGCGCGTCCCTTCGGGACATCGCCGCCGAGAGCGGGATCTCGCACATGAGCGTCAAGAGGATCATCGATCGGAGGCAGGAGCACTAGCCTGACTGTTCACGCACCGATCGCCCAGATCTCCTGGCAGTGGTGGTGATCACGGTCGCTCTGCTCGTGTTCGCCTACCGGCTCTTCTTCTGGATGCTCCGTTGACGCTGATGAGAGACCGCACCGACGTGAGGATCCTCAGCGGGCCCGTTGACGTCATTCATGAGATCGTCGACCGGACCGATCAACCATTCGCGCTGGCGAGGACGCCGCGCGAGCCGGCAATCGCGCGCGTTGTGACTGCACCCGA
Source organism: Acidimicrobiales bacterium (assembly GCA_036397895.1). GTDB lineage: Bacteria > Actinomycetota > Acidimicrobiia > Acidimicrobiales > DASWIA01 > DASWIA01. The sequence goes on from DASWIA010000064.1 coordinate 647, forward strand.
CGCTGCTATTGTAGATATGTTACTACAAGGAGGACGAATGACCACTCAGATCAGTAGCCGCGACTTCAACCAAGACACCAGCGGCGCGAAGAAGGCAGCCGAGAGCGGTCCCGTATACATCACAGACCGAGGCCGCCCGGCCCATGTGTTGCTCACCTTCGACGCCTACGAGGGGCTCATCGGCAGGAACCGCGTGCTCGACCTGCTCGGCGAGCCTCCGGGCGTCGAGGACATCGAGTTCTCGACACCTCGCTACAACGACCTGGCTGATCCCGCCCGGCTCGACTGATGTACCTACTCGACAAGAACACCATCTCGGAGCTCCGGAAGGTCCGGTCGGGCAAGGCGAATCCTGGCGTCGCCGAGTGGGCAGGGCGCGTTCCGTCAGCTGAGCTGTTTGTCTCCGCGATCACGATCCATGAGCTCGAGCATGGGGTTCTGCTTTTGGAGCGATCCGATCCCGACCAGGGAGCCGTGCTGCGCGCCTGGCTCGACCAGAGCGTCGCCGCTGCGTTCGCAGAACGCGTCCTCGCCGTCGATGAGCAGGTAGCCCGCCGTGCTGCGTCGCTCCACGTCCCGGACCCAGCACCGTTTCGCGACGCGCTCATCGGCGGCACGGGGCTCACGCACCGGATGACCGTCGTGACTCGAGATATCAAGGACTTCACGCGTTTCGATGGACTCGACGTCTTGAACCCCTGGCGCTGAGCGCAGCGGATGCGTGCCGTTGCCGAGCGGGTCCGACGCCGTCCTGATGATCGACGTCATCCGCTCGCGAACTGGGTGACCTCCTCTCCGGCGTGTTCGCGCCCAAGGCGTCGATCGAGTTGGCCCGCAGGGCCGCACAGGAGACAACCGAGGGACAGCAAGCCGGCGCACAAAGCCGGCGCACGGGAACGTGGCACAGCATCGGGGGCTCGGGCCGAGAACCTGTACCGCCTACGGTCGGCCGAACGCCTGTGCCCTGGGCAAACAGGAGTGGGCGTAACAGGACTTGAACCTGTGGCCTCTGCCGTGTGAAGGCAGCGCTCTAGCCGTCTGAGCTATACGCCCGTTGTGGGAGCGGTGAGGCTACCCCAGCCGCCGACCGGTGAGCACCGACCATGGGCCTGACACCTTCGGTGGTGATGGGCGCCTCGAGGCTGAAGGCGACGGCGACGGGACGGCGCGCTGGGCGAGTGACCATGCGCAGCCCGGCAACGTGGTGACCACGGTGCAGGCCCTCGAGGCCGGCGAGGTCGTCGTCGTCGGTGGTGATCGACACCATGGCGCGCCGAGTGCGGCCGCGCACCGATCCGTTGACGACGACGGGGCCGTCGGTGCGGTGCTGAAGGAGCCGAGCAGGCAGGATCACCGGGAGTCGGGCGATGCCCCCGATCTGAGCGGTGAGCACGAACCCGGGCTCCGGCCACTCGACGATGACCTGGTCGCTGGTGCTCACCCACCGCAGCTTGCCCGTCCGCGTGGGAAGCCCCCAGCGGCTCGTGGTGACGCGGCGAGCCTCGGGGCCATCGACGACCATCAGCATGGCGCTGAACCCCAACCGCAGCCCCATCCGCACCGGGGCGAAGAGACCAAGGCTGCGGTACGCGCCCACCGGTGAGGCGTGGAGCTCGCTGGCCACGAGCATTGCTCGGCTGCCGAGCACCGGCAGCTCGCTCCGGCGGACCAGGGACTCGTCGATCCGCACCCACACGGCCACGCTCTCACCGAACGCCTGCCACGCGACCATGGACCAAACCTACTCCTGACCGAACGGCGCCCGACGGTCGAAGCCGATCACGTCGGATGCCCGGGCCAGCGTCGAGATCACCACGTCATCGGCGCCAACCGGACCGACGAGCTGGAGCCCCACGGGAAGCCCACCGCTGGTGAGCCCGGCAGGGGTTGTCCCCGCCGGGCTCCGGGTCATGTTGAACGGGTACGTCAGCTGGACCCAGTTGAGGTCGGGCTCGCCGTTGATCGTTCCGGGTTCGCCCGAGAGCGGGGTGATCCCAGCCGTCGTCGGGCAGGCGATCACGTCGCATCGCTCGAACGCCGCGGCCAATCTCACGACCATGTCGTGGGCGGCGTCCTCGGCGGCCAGCAGGTCGAGGGCACTCACGCTGGACTCGGCGTGCTCGATGAGGGCGCGAAGACCCGGATCGATCCGATCCCAGTCCTCCGTGCCCCGACAGGGTAGGAGCGAGCGCAGATTGCAGACCGACGACACCGCCAACCAATGGTTCAGCGGATCGGCATCGAACGGCCCGCCGAGCTCCACGATCTCGCACCCGGCGCCGGCGAGCGCATCCAGCGCCGCCTCGCAGACCCTCAGCACCTCATCGTCGAGCCTGGCGTAGCCCAAGGTCGGCGCCCAGCCGATGCGGGGACGGTTCCTCGGGTGATCGCAGGCGGCCCGGAGCGACCCGACATCGGGGAGGTGGCTGTGCAGGTCGTTGGGATGTCGACCGATGCACACATCGAGGGCCACGGCCACGTCTCGCACCGTGGCCGCCATCGGGCCCGCGGTCGACAGGTACCACCAGCCCGGCGGGTGTCGCGTTCCGTTGGGGACGCGGCCCAGCGTCGCCTTCATCCCCGACAGGCCGCAGACCGCCGATGGGATGCGTAGCGAGCCTCCGCCGTCGCTCCCCGTCGCCAGCGGCACCAGGCCTGCAGCCACCGCGGCGGCTGACCCGCCGGAAGAGCCACCCGGCGACCGGTCGGTCGACCACGGGTTGTAGGTCGCTCCGAACAACGCGTTGGTGGTGTCCGCCTTCCACCCGTGCTCGGGCGTGTTCGTCTTGCCGACCAGCACGCAACCGGCCGCTCGAAGCCGGGCGACCATCGGGTGATCTGCCGTCGCCGGCGGCTCATGGCGATGACACATCGAGCCGTGCGTGGTCGGCCAGCCGGCCACATCGGTGACGTCCTTCACAGCCAGCGGGATGCCGGCAAGCGGCCCCGGGTCGTCGCCGCGACCGAGCTGGCGATCCACGTCGGCCGCCTCGGCCCGCGCCCGCCCGGGATCAACGAGCACGAACGCACCCAGACGATCGTCGAGGGCGGCGATCCGGTCGAGCGCCGCCTCCACCAGGTCAGCGGCCGAGGGACTGCCGCTGCGGACGGCGGTGGCCAGGTACTCGATGGAGTGATCTCGAAAGTCCACGGGCCCGAACCCTACGAACGCACCTGCCTCGGCGTCGTGATGGGCGCCATCGTCTCCGACCAGCGCGCCGACAACGCATCGATGACGACCGGGATCGCGCTTGGTGGAACCGCGGGCGAGAACAGGTAGCCCTGACCACGCTGGCATCCGGCGGCAACGAGCTCGGTGAGCTGGGACTCGGTCTCGATTCCCTCGGCCACCGCCACGAGCGACAGGGAAACCGCCAACCGGATGATGGCCTGCGCCAGGGCAGCCTGATCCCGACCGCGATCAAGACGCTCCACGAACGAACGATCGATCTTCAGAACGTCGATCGGGAATCGCTGCAGGTGGCTGAGCGATGAGTACCCGGTTCCGAAGTCGTCGAGGGCGAGGCGAACCCCGAGGGACTTCAGGTCGACGAGGTGCCCGTAGGCGATGTCGCTGTCATGCATGACCGCGCTCTCGGTGATCTCGATCGTCAGCCGATGGGGCTGGAGCCCGCTCACCGTCAGCGCATCGTTGACGTTGCTGACGAATCGTGGGTCGCGCACATGTCGGGGAGAGATGTTCACCGCCACACCAATGTTTGTCATGTCCGCCCGTTCCCCGCTCCACTGCACGGCCTGTTGGCATGCCTGGCGAAGCACGTCGCGACCGATCTCCTCGATGAGATCGGAGTCCTCAGCGAACGGGATGAAGGCGGCGGGCGAGATCAGCCCACGATCGGGATCCCTCCAGCGAACCAAGGCCTCAACGCTGTCGACGGCACCGGTCTGCAACGACACGATGGGCTGGTAGTGCACGACGAGCTCCTGGCGGCTACAGGCCCGACGGAGCGCCGACTCCACCTCCATCCGCTCGATTGCCGCCTCGTGCATCTCCGCCACGTAGAGCTTGTAGCGATTCCGGCCCTCTCGCTTGGCGGTGTACATAGCCAGGTCGGCGTTGCCGAGTACTTGTTCCACCTGCATGTCAACGGCGCCCATCGAGATCCCGATGCTGGCCGACACGACGATCTCCTTGTCCGCCACCTCGATCGGCCGGTGCAGCGCCTCCAGCACCCGTTCCGACACCTCGATGGCGTGGTGGGCGCTGTCGAGATCCTCGAGGAGAACCGCGAACTCGTCACCGCCGACGCGCGCCGCGGTGTCCTCGGGTCGGAGGCACTGCCGAATCCGATGTCCGACCGCCACCAGCAGCTCGTCGCCCGCGGTGTGGCCCAAGCTGTCGTTGACGGTCTTGAAGTTGTCGAGATCCAAGAAGAGGACGGCCAGCCTCCGTTCACTCGAGCGTGCCATTCGGGTCAACGCATGGTCGACGCGATCTCGGAACAGCGCCCGGTTGGCCAACTCGGTCAGCGAGTCGTGGAACGCCTGGTGCTCGAGCTCGGCCTCGAGGCGATGCCGATCGGTGATGTCGCGGAAGCTCCAGACCCGGCCGACGATGTCGCCCTTCAGGATCTGCGGGCGAGAGAACCGCTCGAATACCCTGCCGTCGTTGAACATCAGCATGTCCATGCTCTCGGCCCCCGGAGTCGAGTACAGCTCGTTGACCTTGGCGACGAAGCGGCCGGGTTGCTCCAGCTGTTCGAGGACGGAGCTGATGGCGGCTTCGTCGTCACGGGAGTCGAGGATGTCCTGCGGGATGCGCCACATGTTGGCGAAGCGGGTGTTGTAGCTGACGATCCGGCCGGTCGTGTCGACCACGAGGATCCCATCCGCCGTCGACTCGAGGGTGGCGTTCAACAGTGAGAGCGAGTCAGTTGCTGAGGACACCAGCGCCTCGTTGAGCTTCCAGCTCACGATCCCGACCGAGCTCATGGCCAGGATGAAGACCCCGTGGATCAGTGCGAAGCCCCACGGGTTGTCGACGGCGGCGGGGTGGTTGTACACCGAGGTCGGGTCGATGACTCCGGCCACGCCGTGCTGGATCACCACATAGCCGATGGCAACGAGGAACGGTGTCCATGCCTGGTAAAGCGTGATCACGCCCACCATCACGAAGAAGTGGAAGTGCATCTCGATGAGTCCGTCGGTGAGATGTACGAGCTCGGCCGAGCTCGTCATCAGGCCCAACGACGTCATCGTGATGCTGAGGGTCGGGTGGCGGCGCGACACGAGCGCGCCCACCGGGAAGAGAGCAATGACCGCGGCCTCCGCCGCGGCGTGGATCACATCGCCTTGCTCTGCCACCAGCGCGAACACGAACAGCGCGGGGACGTGCAACCACAGGACCGCCCGAATGCCGCGATGCCGCCGCTCCAACACCAGTTGAGGAAGGGCGCCGCCCCGAGGGAGATGGCGCCACTGTGCCCGGACCCAGCCCGTAGCGCTCACCAGTGTCATCGTGTGACCCATCGACACGATGGCGCCCCTTCTGAGCGGTTCTGCAAACGTTGCCACTCCGCTCTGCTGGTCCGGCCCAGCGTCCACCAGTACGTTCTCGTGGCCATGAGCGACCGGATTCGGACCAGGAGCTGGTGGGGCTGGGGCAACGAGGAGGATGCCCTCACCAGCGATCAGTCCGAGGGGCTGGCCGACGCGCTCCGCCACCGGTTCGAGCGCGATGACCTCGTCGTCCGGCCCGCGCCGTCGCTCGGCGACATCGCCATCACCCCATCTCGGCTCACACCGCCGGAACCGCTGAGACCGCTCATGTCGGACGATCGCCGCGATCGTGCCCTCCACACCTACGGACGCTCCTACCGCGACGTGGTCCGTGGTTTCGGCGGGGACTTCTCGGGCGCACCCGATCTCGTCGCCCATCCGGCGGGCGAGTCCGACGTGGTGGCCGTCCTCGACTGGTGCACAAGCGCCGGGATCGTCGTGGTCCCCTTCGGAGGAGGGAGCAGCGTCGTGGGCGGGGTCGAGGGCGGTCGTCAACCCGAGCCCTGGATCAGCCTCGACCTCACATCGCTCAGCGGGGTCATCGAGATCGACCGCACCAGCCGAGCGGCCCGCATCGAGGCCGGCATCCTCGGGCCCGGCCTCGAGGATCAGCTCCGACCCCACGGACTCACGCTCCGTCACTTCCCGCAGAGCTTCGAGTTCTCGACCCTCGGCGGTTGGCTGGCAACCCGATCCGGTGGCCACTACGCAACCGTCCGCACCCACATCGACGATTTCGTGGAGTCGATGCGTGTCGTCACACCGAGCGGAATCGCGGAATCGGCTCGGCTGCCGGGCAGTGGCGCCGGTCCTTCCCCGGATCGGCTGTTCCTGGGGTCGGAGGGCATCCTCGGCGTGATCACCGAAGCGTGGATGCGTCTGGCCGATCGGCCTCAGTGGAAGTCGTCTGCCGCGGTGCACTTCGAGGACTACACCAGCGCCGTCGACGCCACCCGCGCCGTGAGCCAGAGCGGGCTCGATCCGACCAACTGCCGTCTCCTCGACTCCACCGAGGCGATGCTCTCGGCGGGAGTCGCCAGCGGTGCCCACCTCCTCATCGTCGGGTTCGAGTCGGCCGACCACCCTGTCGACCGCCCCATCGAACGAGCGGTCGAGATCGCCCGAGACCACGGCGGCACCGTCCCCGACGCCATCGCTGTGACGGGGCCCGATGACGCCACCGCGGCGGCCGGCCGCGACGGCGCGGTCGGCGCCTGGCGCAACGCTTTCATCCGCGCCCCCTACGCCCGCGACGCCATGGTCGCCATGAGCGTCATCGCCGAGACGTTCGAGACCGCCACCACCTGGGATCGCTTCGGCGACCTCCACGCCGCCGTCACCACCGAGGCGCAGAAGGGTCTCGCTGACATCTGCGGTGGTGGCTGGATCACCTGCCGTTTCACCCACGTATACCCCGACGGTCCCGCCCCCTACTTCTCGATCCTGGCCCCGGCCCGACCGGGATCCGAGGTGGCCATGTGGGACGAGGTCAAGGCTGCGGTGTCGGAGGTGCTCTCGGCGCAAGGGGCCACCATCACCCACCATCACGCGGTGGGTCGCGACCATCGGCCGTGGTACGACCGCCAACGACCTGACCTCTTCGCCCGGGCACTGACGGCCGCCAAGTCGACGCTCGACCCGGCGGGGATCCTCAATCCAGGTGTGGTGATCGACCCCGCTCAGCCAGCCCCGTGACGACATGGCCCCTCACCCCACGCTCCGGCCAGACTGAGCGACCATGAAGCTCGGACTTCAGCTCGGCTACTGGAGCGGCCAGGGACCACCCCCAGACGCCACCGAGGCGGTGGCCACCGCCGAGCGGCTCGGGTTCGACTCCATCTGGTGCGCCGAGTCCTACGGCTCCGATGCGCTCACCCCGCTGGCCTGGTGGGGCGCGGCAACCGAACGGGTCCGGCTCGGCACCAGCCTCATCCAGGTCTCCGCCCGCACACCGACCGCAACGGCGATGGCGGCGCTGACCCTCGACCACCTCTGCGGCGGTCGGTTCGTGCTCGGCCTCGGAGTCAGCGGCCCCCAGGTGGTCGAAGGCTGGTACGGCCAGCCCTTCCCCAAGCCGCTGGCCCGAACGCGGGAGTACGTGCAGATCATCCGCGACGTGCTCGCCCGCCAGGCGCCGGTGACCAGCGACGGCCCGCATTACCCACTCCCATTTCCGGGTGGAACCGGGCTCGGCAAGCCCCTCAAGCCCAACGTCCATCCGCTGCGCCCCGAGATCCCCATCGTGGTGGGTGCCGAAGGTCCGAAGAACGTGGCGCTGGCCGGCGAGATCGCCGACGGCTGGTTCCCCATCTTCTTCAGCCCACAGATGGACGGGTGGTGCCGCGAACGGCTGGCCGAGGGCATGGCCCGGCCCGGCGCCCGGCGCACCATGGACGACTTCGAGGTCATCGGGTTCGTCCCGACGCTGTTCGGTGATTCCGTCGACGAGGCCGCCGACCTCATGAAGCCGATGCTCGCGCTCTACATCGGCGGCATGGGCGCCAAGGACGCCAACTTCCACGCCGACCTCTTCCGGCGCATGGGCCACGAGGCCGAGGTCGACCGCATCCAGGCCCTCTACCTCGATGGCCACCCCGACGAGGCGGCAACGGCGGTCACCACCAAGATGGTCGAGGACGTCGCCCTGGTGGGCCCGCTCGACAAGATCCGCGCCGACCTCGAGCGCTGGGAGCAGACCTGCCTCACCACCATGTTGGTGAACGGCCCACCACTCGTGCTCGAGCTGATGGCCGACCTCACCCCGTGACCGCCCTCCGTCCCGAGCTGGATCCCGACGCTCTGGTCGTCCCCCGAGGGCGCCCCGGCTCGGCCCGCGCCGCTCTCGCCCACCGCGACTTCCGCGTCGTATACATCGGCGCCTTCGCATCCAACATCGGTACGTGGATGCAGAACGTGGTGCTGGCGGCGTGGGCCCACACGCTCACCGGCTCAGCCAGCTTCGTCGGGGTCATCATCTTCGCCCAGCTCGGACCTCTCCTCTTCGTCACCCCCATCGGCGGACTGCTCGCTGATCGCTTCGACCGTCGCCGCCTGCTGATCGCGGCCCAGGTCGCGCAGATGGCGATGACGACGGTGTTGGCGGGACTGGCGCTCGATGACTCACCGAACCTGGCGTTGATCGTTGTCGTGGTCTTCTCCATCGGGATGGGGAACGCCATCAACGCGCCGACCTGGTCGGCCACCATCCCGCTCATGGTCGGCCGCCGGGACCTTCCCGGCGCCATCTCCCTGAACTCCACCCAGATGAACGGATCTCGAGTGATCGGTCCGGCCATCGGAGGTCTGCTGTTCCCGTGGCTCGGGCCCGCGTTCGTGTTCCTGCTGAACGCGCTGACCTTTCTCGCCGTCATCGCCGTGCTGATCCGGGTGACCCTGCCTCCGATACCCACCGCGGCGGGTCGCTCCGGGTGGCGTCAGATCCTCGGCGGCATCGACGTGGCGCGGACCAACCCGGTGGTGGCGCGCAGCCTGGTGCTGCTGGCGACGTTCTCGTTGCTGGCGATCACCTTCGTCGGCCAGATGCCGGTGGTAGCCCACGACAACTTCGGGATCGACCCCGAGAGCTTCGCCTACGGCGCCCTCTACGCGCTCTTCGGACTGGGAGCCATGTTCGGCTCCCTGGCCCAGGGGACGGTGTGGTCGGACCGGTCCAAGGCCGCCGCCGTGCCCAGGGCGCTGATGGCGTACGCGGCGCTGCTGCTTCCGTTCGCCCTGGCGTCGGAGCCGGCAACCGCCTTTCCGCTGGCCTTCGCCGTCGGGTTCGCCTACTTCACGTTCATCACCTCGCTGTCGACCACGCTGCAAGACGTGATCGACGACGGCGTCCGTGGCCGAGTGATGGCGCTGTGGATCATGGGGTTCGGCGGCATGGTGCCGATCGGCAACCTGGTGGCCGGTCCCATCATCGAGGCCACCTCCATGCGCGCCGTCATGGTCTTCGGCGTCGTCGTGGCCCTGATCTTGGCCCGCTTCGCGGATCTGCGACGGCTGGGTGCCACCGCCTGACGGCCGGCTCGCACTCCGGGTCGCGACCGCTCGCTCCCTCTAACGTGCACGCCGTGCTCACGACGTTCGCGGACGGCCGCCTCTTCGGCATGCGCCACGGCGATGGCGCGGCGCGGGTGCTGGCGCTCCATGGCTGGGCCCGCGACCACACCGACTGGACGGCCGTCCTTGGTGGACTCGAGGCGGTGGCACTCGACCTCCCGGGGTTCGGGGCCACACCGGCTCCACCGACGTCGTGGGGATCGGCCCGCTATGCGTCGGAGGTGGCGCCGACCATCTCCGACCTGGCGCCACCGGTGGTTGTGGTTGGTCATTCGTTCGGGGGTCGAGTGGCACTCCATCTGGCGTCGGCGTTTCCCGACCTCGTCGGCGCGCTGGTGCTCTCGGGAGTACCCAACCTCGCACCCCGATCCGACGACGGAAGCCCCGCCCCCGCACTCGCCTATCGCGCCGTTCGCTGGCTGCACCAACGAGGTGTCATCGGTGACGAACGCATGGAGGCCGAGCGGCGCCGGCGTGGCTCGGCCGACTACCGCGCCGCCCGCGGAGTGATGCGCGACGTGTTGGTCACCGCGGTGAACGAGCACTACGACGATCTGGCCGGCCAGCTGTCGTGTCCGGTCGAGCTCATCTGGGGCGCGGCCGACACCGCCGCCCCGCTGTCCCATGCGGAGTGGGCCGCCGACCACATCCCCGGTGCCAGGCTCACGGTTCTCGACGGCGTCGGTCACCTCACACCCACCGACGCCCCCGAAGCGCTGCGATCCGCCATCGACCGCCGCCTCGCCGCCCTCCCGGCGGTGGCAGGCCCGTGATCGCCGTCCTGGCCACCGTCGGCTGTCTCGGCGCCGCCAGCGTCGCCGGCATTCGGTGGCTCCGTGTGGCCCAGCGAGAGCACTACGCGCCGGGGCGGGTCAGCCGCTTCCAGCGCCGTTGGGAGCCGCCGTGGGCGGTCCTCACCTCCCTCGTCGGGTTGGTCGGGCTGGTCATCGGCGAACCGGCCCTCGTGCTCGTCACCGCCATCTTCGTGGGTATCGGTCCCCCCGGCCTGTCGATCAAGGGACGTACCTCGCCGCTGGCCTGGACCCGGCGGCTCAAGACGACTGCCGCCGTTGCCGCCGCTCTCGCCGCCACCGTCCTCGGCGCGGCCACCATCGCTGCCTCGCCCTGGCAAGGCGCGTTCGTCCTCTGCATCGGTACCGCCCAACTGATCGACCTCGCTCTCGCCATCGCCGCTCCGTTCGAACGTCGGGCCGCCCGCTCACACGTCGAGGCGGCCACCTCGAAGCTGCGACAGGTCAACCCGATCGTGGTGGCGATCACCGGCTCCTACGGCAAGACCACGACCAAGGGCTACCTGCGCCACCTTCTCGAGGGAGTGCGATCGGTGGTGGCCAGCCCCGCCTCGTTCAACAACACCGCGGGTCTGAGCCGCGCCATCAACGAAGGACTCCATTCGGGCACCGAGGTGTTCATCGCTGAGATGGGCGCCTACGGCCCAGGTGAGATCGCCGATCTGTGCCGCTGGATCCAACCCGACGTGGCGGCCATCTGTGCCATCGGACCCGTCCACCTCGAACGGTACGGATCGATCGAGCGGATCGTCGCGGCCAAGTCCGAGATCCTCGGGTCGGCATCGACGGTGGTGCTCAACATCGATGCCGCCGGTCTGGCCGAAACGGCCGCCCGGGCCGCACAGCGCGGTCAGCGAGTGGTGCGGGTTTCTGCGCACGACCCCGAGGCCGACGCCACCGTCACCCGCACCAGCGACGGCCTCGCCGTCGAGGTCTACGGGTCGCTGGTGGCCACCATCGAGTCCACGGGTCGCCATCCGTCCAACGTTGCCACCGCCGTCGGCCTCGCCCTGGCGCTCGACGTCGAGGTTGCCCACATCGTCGACCGGCTGGGCGACCTCCCCGCAGCCGAGCACCGCCAGCAGGTCGTCACCGCACCCAGCGGGGTCGTCCTCATCGACGACACGTTCAACGCCAACCCGGCTGGGGCCGCCGCCGCCCTTGACCTCCTCGCCGACCACCAGACCGAGGGACGGCGGGTCGTTGTCACTCCCGGCATGATCGAGCTGGGGCGTCGCCAGGACGACGAGAACCGAGCCTTCGCCCTCCGGGCGGCGTCGGAGGCCACCGACATCGCGGTGGTCGGCCGCACCAACCGGGCTGCCCTCCTGGCCGGGGCGGGCAACGGCGATGCAGCCGTGCACACGTTCCCGACCCGGGAGGCGGCGGTGGAGTGGGTGCGAGCCAACCTGACCGCCGGCGACGTGGTCCTGTACGAGAACGACCTCCCCGATCACTACCCATGAGGCGGCACGCCCACCGCTAGGGTCACGCACCGATGTCCGCGCCTGCTGTGATGCTGCCTGCGTGATGCTGCCTGCGGTGATGTTCGGAGGCCCGTCGCCCGAGCACGACGTCTCGGTGCTCACCGGCCTGCAGGCTGCACGCGCCCTCACCGCGAGCGGAACTCGCGTCGAGGCCATCTACTGGTCCAAGAGCGGGTCACTCCACCAGGTCGACCCTGGGCTCGAGGCGTCGGACTTCGCCGATGGCGTCCCGCGAGGCGCCACCGACATCGAGCTGGGCTTCGGGGTCGACCGCGGGTTCGCGGCGCTCGGCCGGATGGGCAGGCGGCGATCGCTCGGTATCGATGTCGTCCTGAACTGCTGCCATGGTGGGCCGGGCGAGGACGGCACCCTCCAGGCCGCGCTCGACCTGGCCGGCCTGCGATACACAGGCCCCACACACGCCGGTGCCGCCCTGGGGATGGACAAGCTGGCGTTCTCCTCGTTGGCCGCCGCCGTGGGGCTGGCGGTGCTCCCCCGTGCCGTCCTGGGCCCCGAAAGCCCTGATCCCCACTTCGACGGCCCATACATCGTGAAGCCCCGCTTCGGCGGGTCGAGCATCGGCATCGAGGTGGTGGCCGACGTGGCCACAGCCAGAGCCCTGAGGGGATCGTCTCCGCATCTCCGCGACGGTGGGCTCGTCGAGCCCTATCTCCCTGATGCCGACGATCTCGAGATCTCGGTGCGGACCCATCCAGGCGTCGCGCTCTCCCCCATCGCCCGCCCGTTGCGAACGGTCGACGGCGGACGGATCCTCTCCTACGGCGACAAGTACCTGGGCGGCGAAGGCATGGCATCGACACCCCGTGAGCTGCCAGCCAAGATCGACGGCAAGGTCGCCGCCGCGGTGGTGGATGCGGCCACCGCCCTTGTCGACGTGGCCGGGCTGCGCTCCCTGTGCCGCCTGGACTTCCTCCTCGACGGCGACGACTTGTGGGTCAACGAGGTCAACACCGTCCCCGGCAGCCTGTCGCTCTACCTGTGGGAAGCAGCCGGGGCATCCAAGGCCGACGTCCTCCGCTCCCTCCTCGACGAGGCGGCGGCCAGCCTTCCCCGCCGCTTCTCGGCCGAGGGGTCCGATGGGCGGGCACTGCGGGCCGCGGGGTCCATCGCATCCAAGCTCGCTTGACGGCACGGCCCGCCGCAAAGAACTGTCGGCGCTCATGAATCGCCCCGTCTCCCTCGCCCGGTCCGTCGCCCTCGTGCTCGCACTCACGATCCTCATGGCCGCATGCGGCAGCGATGGTGGAGGAAGCGACGAGACGGTCGAACCGATCACCGTAACCGACGGCGACACAGTCACCATCGTGTCCAAGGGCGTCGCCTTCGACGTGGCCGAGATCGAGGCCGGGGTCGGTGATTCGATCACCTTCGTGCATGACCATCAGGACGGCAACCTCCCGCACAACATCCGGATCAACGAGCTCGACGTCCAGACCGACGTCGTGACCGGTCCGACGACCCAGACGCTCGATGTCACCTTCGACGAGGCCGGTTCCTACACGTTCGTCTGCATCGTGCACCCGCAGATGACGGGCACCATCTTCGTCGAATAGCGAGTAGCCTGATCTCCTCACGGGACCGAGTGGGCAACGGCGCCCCCTTCAACGGGGAAGCGGTCTCGACGCATCAATCCGTCGCAATCCGTCGTCTCCACCTTGGAGGATCGCCCACCATGGCTTCGTCGTTCGGTTCTGCCCGCGAGCTCGATGCCTGCGGCATCGGCTTCGTCGCCCACGCCCACGGCACCGCCAGCCGCAGCATCGTGGACTCGGCGCTCGGCGGGCTGGCCAGCGTCATCCACCGGGGCGCCATCGCAGCGGACAGCAGGAGCGCCGACGGTGCCGGAGTGCTGCTCCCCATCCCGCGGAACCTCTTCCCGTCGGATGCCGGCATCGCCATGCTCTTCGTCCGGGGCGACGATCCTCGCGACGAGTTGGCCGCCGCAGCCGCCGCCGAGGGACTCGAGATCGTCGACTGGCGCACCCCTCCCGTCGACGACGATGCCCTCGGGCAGATCGCCCGAGACGGCCGTCCCCAGCTGCGCCAGGTGGTCTTCGCCACAAAGGGCGGGGCCGAGGGCGACGAGCGGGTGGCGCTGCGACTCCGGCGACGGCTGGCAACCTTGAGCGGCCGCGTCTACGTGGCGTCCTGCTCGTTCCGGACCACGGTCTACAAGGGACTCTCGGCCGCCAACCGCGTCGCCGACTTCTGGCTCGACCTCCAGGATCCCGCCATCGAGGTGCCCTTCGTCATCTTCCACCAGCGCTTCTCCACCAACACGCTCCCGACGTGGGAGCGAGCCCAGCCGTTCAGGACGCTTTGCCACAACGGCGAGATCAACGCCATCCGCGGCAACGAGAACCGCATGGTCGCCCGAGCCGTTCTCGGTACCGAGACGGCCGGCTTGGGCGACGAGGACCTCTACCGCCCCCTGCTCGATCCCCAGGCGTCGGACAGCGGGAAGCTCGATGAGGCGGTCGAGTTCCTGACCCGCGGGGGCCGTGACATCCGCCACGTCATGGCCATGCTCGTCCCCCAGCCCTGGGAGAACGACCGCGACCTCGATCCCGAGGTTCGCGGGTTCTACCGCTATCACGCCGCCCTCATGGAACCCTGGGACGGCCCCGCCGGCCTCGTGTTCACCGATGGCATCGGCGTGGGGGCCACCCTCGACCGCAACGGCCTGAGGCCCATGCGCTACGAGATCTGCGAGGACGGCCTCGTGGTCTGCTGCTCGGAGGCGGGGGCGGTCGACCTGTCCGGTCATGGCCAGGTCAAGCGGGGCCGGATCGGGCCGGGCGAGATGCTCTTCATCGATCCCACCCGCGGCGTCCTCCACGACGCGGCGCTGAAGGAGCGGCTCGCCGCTGCCGCTCCATACGGCAAGTGGGCCACCGACGGGCTCCTGTCGATGTCGAGGGGCAACCCCGTCGAGGGAGTTCCCGACGACCTCGAGCGTCGCCAGATCGTGCACGGCTTCTCGAAGGAAGAGCTGGCCATGATCATCAAACCGATGTTCACCGACGGCAAGGAGCCCACGTTCTCGATGGGCGACGACTCTCCGCTGCCCCTTCTCGCCGGACGAGCCCGACCACTGCCGCACTACCTCAAGCAGCGGTTCGCACAAGTCACCAACCCGCCGATCGATCACCTGCGGGAGCGACGGGTCATGAGCCTGCGAACCCTCCTCGGCCCCCGCAAGCCGATCCTCTCCGAGCGACCCGAGGCAGCCCGGCTCCTCACCTTCAAGTCGTTCTTCCTGTACCCCTCGGCCGTCGATGCCCTGCTGAACCCCTTCGACAACCCGCTGGCCGCCGACCGCATCGACATCAGCTTCGCCGCCGACGACGGGCCCGACGGGTTGCTTGCCGCCGTCGATGCGGCCTGCGACAGAGCCGAGCGGCTCGTCCGCGGTGGCACCGGGGTTCTCGTGATCGGTCCCGGTGAGCTGGCGAGCGGCGTTCCCGTTCCCAGCCTCCTGGCCACTGGCGCCGTGCACCATCGCCTCGTTGCTGAGCGGCTGCGCAGCCTCGTGAGCCTGGTCGTGGTCACAGACGACCTGCGCGACACACACGGAGCCGCCACGCTCCTGGGCTACGGCGCGGACGCCATCTGCCCGCGGCTGGCGCTGCAATCGGTCGCCGAGGAATCGGACCGCACCGACGGCGACCCGGTCAGCACCGAAGCCCAGTCCCGCTTCCAGGCCGCCATCGAGGACGGCGTCCTCAAGATCATGTCGAAGATGGGCATCTCCACTGTCGACTCCTACCGGGGCGCCCAGATCTTCGAGGTCAATGGACTGGCCCCCGATGTGGTCGAACGGTGCTTCCCGGGCACACCCAACATCATCGGCGGCATCGGATGGGACGCCCTCGGCGAGGACGCCCTGGCCCGATGGGAGGCGCCTGATCTCGGTGACGGCGGATGGGTGCGGGTGCGCCGAGCGGGCGAGTACCACGCGCACAGCAAGGAGGTCGTCGACAGCCTCAACGCGCTGACCCTCGTGAAGGACCACCTCGACGATCCCGCCGACCACGACATGGCCGCTGCCCACCTGCTCCAGCGCGCCATCAAGGGTGATCGCTACGACCTCTACGAGCAGTTCGCCGAGCTGGTCGCCAACCGGCCTCCAACCGAGGTGCACGACCTGCTCGAGCTGATCGCCGCCCCATCACCGATCCCGCTCGACGAGGTCGAGCCTGCCGCCACCATCGTCAAGCGGTTCAGCACCGGGGCCATGTCCCACGGGGCGTTGTCACGTGAAGCCCACGAGACCCTCACCCGCGCCATGAACCTGCTGGGCGCCCTGTCGAACTGCGGGGAGGGCGGCGAAGCCCCCGACCGCTACCGCACACGGGGGCAGGGTCGAGACGACCGGAACTCGCGCATCAAGCAGATCGCCAGTGGCCGGTTCGGGGTCACACCGGAGTACGTGGCCCACGCCGACGAGCTCAACATCAAGATGGCGCAGGGCTCCAAGCCCGGCGAAGGCGGCCAGCTCCCGGGCCACAAGGTCACCGCGGAGATCGCTCGCCTCCGTCACACCCAACCCGGCGTGGCGCTCATCTCGCCTCCACCGCACCACGACATCTACTCGATCGAGGATCTGGCCCAGCTCATCTACGACCTCAAGCAGGTCAACGCGGCACAGGTGTCGGTGAAGCTCGTCGCCGAGGACGGAGTCGGCACCGTTGCCGCCGGCGTGGTGAAGGCACTGGCCGACGTGGTCCAGATCTCCGGCGCCAACGGTGGAACCGGGGCCAGCCCGCTGTCGTCGATCAAGCACGCCGGCATGCCGTGGGAGCTGGGCTTGGCCGACACCCAGCAGGCGCTGGTGAGCGACGGTCTGCGCAGCCGGGTCCGGATCCGGGTGGACGGCGGGTTCAAGACGGGCCGGCAGGTGATCATGGCCGCGCTGTTGGGCGCTGACGAGTACAGCTTCGGAACGGCGGCGATGATCGCCGAAGGATGCATCATGCTGCGCGCCTGCCACCGCGACACCTGCAAGCCGGGGGTCGCTACCCAGCGCGAGAACCTGCGGGCCAACTTCTCGGGAACACCCGAAGGGGTGGCCGCGTACTTCCTCTACGTCGCCGAAGATGTGCGCACCCACCTCGCCGCCCTGGGCTTGCGCACCCTCGACGAGGCGATCGGTCGCACCGACCTGCTCCGCCAACGCACCACCGGCGATCGGCGCGCCGACTCCCTCGACCTCTCCCCGCTGTTGACCCGGGCCAGCGACGACGTTCCGCTTCGCTTCGTCGAAGGTGTCGCCATGCAGATGCCGCGCTCGGATCTGGGCGATCGGCTCCTGGCCGATGCCTTCCGGCCCCTGTGGGAAGGCGAGGACATCGACGTTCGCTACCCGATCACCAACGGCGATCGCACCATCGGCGCCGCGCTGGGCGGTGCCGTGGCGCTCGAGTTCGGCTCGACCCGCCCCCGAGGAACGGTGCGAGCCACGTTCGACGGCGCCGCCGGGCAGAGCTTCGGCGCCTTCATCACCCACGGCATCGAGCTCGAGCTGGTGGGTCCCGCCAACGACTACGTCGGCAAGGGGATGGGTGGCGGTTCGATCATCATCCGCCCCCCCGAAGATGACGCCGGCGACCCCGCTCTGGCCGGCAACACCTGCCTCTACGGAGCCACCGGCGGTGAGCTCTACGTGGCCGGCTCCGTCGGTGAGCGGTTCGCGGTTCGGAACTCGGGTGCCGTCTCGGTGGTCGAGGGAACCGGCGACCACTGCTGTGAGTACATGACCGGAGGTCTTGTGGTGGTGCTCGGGCCGGTCGGGCACAACCTGGGGGCTGGCATGACTGGCGGTCAGGCCTTCGTGTGGGACCCCCGCAACCGCCTGGGCACCCGCCTCAACTCCGCACTGGTGGAGGCACTCCGCCCGGGTCAGGACGATCTCGACGGCCTCAAGTGGATGGTCGAGCGCCACGCAGATCTCGCCGGCTCAACCCGGGCCCACGAGCTGCTGAAGCACTGGGACCGTGCATCGGAGGAGTTCTGGATGGTGCTCCCCTCCGATCGCATCAAGCGCATCGAGGCTGGCGCGGCGGGCCGGGTGGCGGCCTCGGCCTGATCGGTCACCCCTCGATGTCGAGGAGTCGGAGGCCGCTGGGGGCGATCGAGCGTTCGGCGTGAGGCAGGGCCACCACGAACTCGGTCAGATGGGCCGGGAAGAGGTGCTCGCTGTGCAGCACCGCCTCGCCGAACACGGTGGTGGTGGTGCGCTCGCACCGGAGCAGCGGCGAGCCGGTGGGCACCTCGAGCAGCGTGGCCATGTTGGGGGCGGCAGCGACGGCACCGATGGTCTGGGTAGCGCCGCCCAGCTCGACGTCGAGCAGCTCGTAGAACGGCGACCCCTCCACGTCGGCACGTGACAGCTCGTCACCCAGCTCCTCGGGGCACCACACCGTCACCCGGGCGAAGGGATGGCCGTCGGCCAGGTTGAGGCGGACGACCTCCAGGACTCGCTCACAGCTGAGGATCCGGCCGACCTCGGGGGTGGCATCGACGAAGGCGAACTCGAGGACCCGCCGCTCGGGTACGACCCCGCTCGCCGCCAGCTGCGCCTCGATGGTGCCGAGGCGGCCCAGGTTCTGGCGCAACGGATCGGTGGCGACGAACCAGCCGAACCCCTGCCGGCTGTCGATGAGTCCCTCGTCTCGCACGGTCTCGAGTGCCTTGCGAGCCGTGACCCGGCTGACGCCATAGGCTCGCGACAACTCGGACTCCGAGGGCAACAAACGCCCGGCCCCGAACTCGCCAGACCCGATCCGCCGGCGCAGGTCGTCGGCGATCTCGCGGTATCGGACGCTGCGCACGTGCGGTCCTCCGGTGTCCGGCTGTCGTTACTTGTATTGCACTTGTCTGGGTATACTTGTAGTGTACTTGACTGATCCCGTCCGCTCCGCCACCTCTGCCTTAGGAGCACAGCATGGCCGCTGAAGCCCGCACTCCCGTCCCGCTCATCGAAGCGGTCTATGACCGGCTGCCGGCCCGAGTCGCCCAGGCCCGAGAGCGAGCCGGGCGCCCACTCACGTTCGCTGAGAAGGTGCTGATCAACCACCTCCGCGACCCCACGGACTCCTTCGAGGCCGGGGTCACCTACAACGATTTCGACCCCGATCGGGTGGCCATGCAGGACGCCACCGCCCAGATGGCACTTCTCCAGTTCATGACCGCGGGACTCGACGAGGCGGCGGCGCCCTCCACCGTGCACTGCGACCACCTCATCTTGGCGCACACCGGTGCCACCGAGGATCTCGCCACCGCCAACGACGCCAATCGCGAGGTCTACGAGTTCCTGGCCTCGGTGTCGGCCCGCTACGGCATCGGGTTCTGGAAGCCGGGTTCCGGCATCATCCATCAGGTCGTGCTCGAGAACTACGCGTTCCCCGGCGGCATGATGATCGGCACCGACAGCCACACGCCCAACGCCGGCGGCCTCGGCATGGTCGCCATCGGCGTGGGCGGCGCCGACGCCGTCGACGTCATGACCGGCTTCCCGTTCAACGTCCGCTGGCCCAAGCTGATCGGCGTCCGCCTCACCGGCGAGCTCGACGGCTGGACCTCGGCCAAGGACATCATCCTCAGGGTCGCCGAGATACTCACCGTCAAGGGCGGCACCGGCGCCATCGTCGAGTACTTCGGCCCCGGCGCCCGGTCCGTCTCCGCCACCGGCAAGGCCACGGTGTGCAACATGGGTGCGGAGATCGGGGCCACCACGTCCCTGTTCGCCTACGACGACGCCATGGCCCGCTACCTCGCCAGCTCGGGGCGCCAGGAGTACGCCGATCTCGCCGACGGGGTCGCCGCCGACCTGCGCGCCGATGACGAGGTCGAGGCTGATCCCGGCAGGTTCTTCGACCAGGTCATCGAGATCGACCTCTCCACCCTCGAGCCGCTCATCAACGGCCCCCACTCCCCCGACCGCGCCCAACCCATCTCCAAGATCGGTGCCAACGCCGAGCTCAACGGGTGGCCATCGAAGGTGTCGGCCGCGCTGGTCGGCTCGTGCACCAACTCCTCCTACGAAGACATCACCCGCGCCGCCTCCATCGCCCGCCAAGCATCGGCCAAGGGCCTCCGAGCCAAGACGCCGCTTCTCATCACGCCCGGCTCCGAACAGATCCGGGCCACCATCGAGCGCGACGGGCTCCTTGCCGATCTCGAGGCCATCGGTGCAACTGTGCTGGCCAACGCCTGCGGTCCGTGCATCGGTCAGTGGCAGCGCGACGACATCGACGAGGGCGAGACCAACGTCATCGTCAACTCCTTCAACCGCAACTTCCCCAAGCGCAACGACGGCAATGCCAACACGCTCTCCTTCGTCGCCAGCCCCGACACCGTCATGGCCTACGCGCTGTCGGGTCACCTCGACTTCGATCCCCGCACGGACGAAATCGACGGGGTGCGGCTCGAACCACCGGTCGGCGAAGAGCTGCCGGCATCGGGGTTCGATCCCGGTGAGCTCACCTATGTCCCTCCCCCCGTGGGCGGCTCCAGCATCGACATCGTGGTGTCGGAGACCTCCGATCGCATCCAGCTCCTCACACCCTTCGCGCCCTGGGACGGCAACGACTACGTCGACCTGGTGCCTCTTGCCAAGGCCGAGGGCAAGTGCACCACCGACCACATCTCGATGGCCGGCCCGTGGCTCAAGTACCGCGGACATCTCGAGAACATCTCCGGGAACCTGTTTCTCGGCGTCGAGAACGCCTGGAGCGAGGTCGCCGGCACCGGGGTCGACGTGACCGATGGCGAGGCCAAACCACTTCCCGACATCGCCGCCAGCTACCACGCGGCTGGGGTGCCGTGGGTGATGATCGGTGACGAGAACTACGGCGAGGGCTCCTCCCGTGAGCACGCGGCGATGGAGCCACGGTTCAGGGGCTGCAAGGCTGTGCTCGTACGCTCCTTCGCCCGGATCCACGAGACCAACCTCAAGAAGCAGGGGGTGCTCGCCCTCACCTTCAGCGATCCGGCCACCTGGGACCAGATCGAGGCAACCGACCGGATATCGGTCCTCGACCTCGCCGACCTGTCCCCCGACATCCCGGTCCCTTGCATCGCCCAGAAGAATGACGGCCGTGCCGTAGAGTTCACCGCCACTCACACCATGAACGAGGAGCAGATCGAGTGGTTCAGGGCCGGGTCGGCATTGAACATCATCCGGCAGAAGACGGTCGGCTGATCCGGCCCGCAACGGCCATTGCCATCGCCGCCATGGCCATGCTCCTGGCGAGCGGGTGTTCGTCGGGAGGCGACGGCGGGGGAGGCGACGGCGACGACGCCGGATCACCCGACCCGACGGCATCAAAGTCCGAGACGCTCTACGAGGCGGGGCACATCCGTGGACGAGTCGCCGGACTCGACGTCGACGCCGAGGTGACGTTGTGTGGAGCTCGTCCGGCACCACCGGACGAACGGCCCTACAACACCCTCCAGGTCGATGCCGAGGGCACCGACGCCGACGGCGACTCGTATTCGATCCAGGTCGTGCAGACTGCTCTCGACGACCCGAATGCAGTCGTGGAGACGATCAGCATCCGCTGGGACGAGATCACCTGGGAAGCGCAACGGGTCCACGACAACGACACCGGCGAGGTCCACGACCTCCACGGTGACGGCACCACGCCCCTCCTCGAGATCGACGAGTCAGATGACGGTCTCGAGATCGCCACCACCGCCGCCTACTACCAGTTCTCGTTCAGCGAGGATGTCGAGGACGGCCCAGCGGGTGACGGATCGCTGATGATCGAATGCATCTGAGTCGGACGCCGCTGGCCGCGATCGCCGTCGCCACCGTGCTCGCGGTTGCGGGGTGCGACACGGGCGACGGCAAGACCTTGCGCCCTCCACCCCCGACGACCACCTCTGCACCGCCGGTGGTGGCCGACGGCGACATCACCACACCCACCGATCCGACCTCTGAACCGGGGCCGAAGCCCGTCGATCCCAACGAGCAGGACACCGACGGCACCGACGGGGGCTAGGTGACTGGCGTCTTTCGACTCCGTTGGAGATCCCGGCCCGTGCACCGCCCGCTGTCGGCGCCGTTCCTGGCCTGCTCTCAGCCCTGTGACGCCCTCCGGATCGGACAGCGCGGCGCGCTAGTGGCGCTGAGGCCCATTTTCGCGCCGCGCTGTTGGCGATGTCTGGCCATGACCCGGCTGGATCCCGGCTGGATCCCGGCGGACTAGCGATCCTCAGTCGGTCCCGGGCCGCCGGTCCCCGGTCTCCGATTCGGGGTCGGCATCCGATCCGGGCGGCATGGCCGCCGCCAGCTCCTCGGCGGTCGGCTCGTGCCACTCGTGGGCCTGCGGAGGAAGCAGCGCGGTGATCGCATCCATGATCCGCTCGGTGTCAGCGTTGGCCGCCTCACGCCCCAGCGCCACCTCAGGTCCGACCCGAACCCGCACGTCGGGGGGATTCAACACATTGGTGATGTTGGGAAGGCGGCTGCTCCGCGGCCACACCTTCTCGGTGCCCCACGTCCCGATCGGGATGACCGGCGCCCCCGACATCTTCGCCAGCTTGGCCGCGCCCCACCGACCCTTCAGCTTCGGATCGAAGAAGTCGCGACCACGGGGGATGGTCCCTTGCGGCATCAGCGCCACCAACTGACCGGCCTCGAGCGCCTCGGCGGCAGCCCGGAGCGGTTCATCGCTCCCCGTCCCGCGATCGACAGGGATGCCGCCGAGCGCCCGGGCGAGCTGGCCCACGATGGGTGCATCGAACACCTCGCGCTTGCCCAGGAAGCGGACCGGCCGGCCCGAACGGGCGACGGTGAGCCCCACCGCCAGTGTGTCGAAGTAGCTGCGGTGGTTGGCGCAGATGATGGCCGGGCCCTCCTTGGGGATGTTCTCGACGCCGTCGATGTCGAAGCGGGCATAGGGAACCAGCTCGGGGCGGGCAAGTGGAGCGAACAGCTCGAACGGCTCACGGCCCAACAGCTTCGGTACCCCCGGCGGCGAGTCGAGGTGGCGCACCGGCCATCGCCGGGCCAACGCCACCAGGCGCAGGCGGGCATCAGGGTTCACGGCTACGGGGTTCCCCACCGCGCCGAGGAGCGGCGTGTCGAAGACGCTGTCGCTGTAGGCGAACGAGCCACCCAGATCCACCTCTCGCTGCTCGGCCCACTCCCTGACCGCCGCCAGCTTGCCCGGGCCCCACACGAACCGGCCGACGATGGTTCCGTCGTAGCGCCCGTTCTTGACGCCATAGGTGGTAGCCACCACATCATCGAATCCCAGTAGGTCGGCGATCGGTTGCACCATGTCCACCGGAGAGGTCGTGGCGAGCACGAGCAGGCGCCCGGCGCGGCGGTGCTCGTCGAGCAACGGCTTGGTGAAGGGCTGCACCGCGGTGGCCAGGGCTTCGGCGGCCGCGGCCGAGGCCCCCTGTACCGCCTCCTGGGCCCAGCCGGCGGCGAACGATGCGGCGCGGCGCGCCAGGATCATGGCCGGGAGGGTCTCGCCGATGGTGTCGAACACCTTGTAGACCAGGCCTTCGCCGGGGATGGGGCGTCCCCCGATGACGCCGGCGGCTCGCAGTGCCTCACTGAAGAACGGCCCGCTCGCCCCCCTCAGCACGGTCCGGTCGAGATCGAAGATGGCAGCCTCGTTCATGCCGGCCAACCTAGTGCTGGCCGGCGCCATGGGCGGGTGGCGGTGCCCCGGCGCCGAGGAGCCAACAGGGGGTGAAGGCGCGGCGAAGGCGCCGGACAAGGGGGGAGGTTCCGGCGCCTTCGCGAGGGCGATCGATCGACCGGAAGGGGGAACCGGGATCGTCGCCGTCGTTGCTGGTACCCATCCAACACCAGACCCCAACCATCCGTCCAACAGCTTCTGGTGATGTTTGGTATCGTTTTTTGCGATGGATCTCCGGCATCTCGCCGCGCTGGTGGCCGTCGCCGACCGCGGCACGTTCTCGGCGGCGGCCACCGCGCTGCACACCGTCCAGTCCAACGTGAGCACCCACGTCGCTCGCCTGGAACGTGAGCTGAGTGCCACCTTGTTCGACCGATCCGCAGGACGACTCACCGAGGAGGGCGAGGTGGTCGTCGCCCGCGCTCGTCGGGCCGCGGCCGAGGTCGATGCCATCTCCAGCGACCTGGCCGCTCAGCGCGAATACGTCACCGGTACCGTTCGCCTGGGAGTCATCGGATCGACGGCCCGCTGGCTCGTGATCCACCTCGTCGACGCCCTGCGTGATCTCCACCCCGGCGTCCGGCTCGTCATCACCGAGGGGGGTACCACCAACCTCGTACCCCCGCTGACAGCCGGTCGTCTCGACCAGGCGGTCGTGAACCTGCCGCTGACGGAGGCCGACGTGGCCACCGAAGCGCTGTTCGACGAGGACCTTCTCCTCATCGTCCCCGACGACCACCCCATGGCCGGCGCCGACGGCGTCTACCTGGCCGATCTCGAGGGTCTCGAGCTGCTACTTCCCGCTCCGGGAACCGCCCTTCGAACCGAGCTCGACCACGCGGCGTCGGTGGCGGGGGTGCAGCTGACGGCGATGGCCGAGATCGACGGCATTCGCTTGCTCGGAACCTTGGGGTTCGAGGGCTACGGCCCCACGGTGCTCCCAGCCACCACCGCTCCCAGCTGGCTCGAGGGCCCCTGGAGACGCATTCGACTGCTCGACACACCCCGGCGCAGCGTAGGGCTGGCGGTCAGACGGCGGGAGCTGCCATCGGCCGCCTCCCGGGCCGTGCAAGACATCCTTCACGGCGTCGTCGTCGCGCAGCTCGGGCACCAGCCAGGAATCCACAGCCCCGAGCCCGCCCGATAGATTCGCCTGGGCTCATCGAACCGCCAGGGGAGGACTCGTGGCCGAGACCGTCACGATCATCGACAACCGAGCCGGTACCAGCGTCGAGGTTCCGATCGAGAACGGCACCATCTCCGCATCTGCGATTCGCCAGCTCGATCCCTCGCTCTTCGTGTACGACCCTGCCTACCTGTCGACGGCGGCGTGCTCTAGCACCATCACCTATCTCGATGGCGACGAGGGGATCCTTCGCTATCGCGGCTATCCCATCGAGCAGCTGGCCGAGGAATCCACCTTCCTAGAAGTGGCGTACCTCCTGCTCCACGGTGATCTCCCCACCGGCGACGAGCTGACCGAGTGGCGGCGTGACGTCACCTATCACACCTTCGTGCACGAGAAGGTGAAGGAGTTCATGAAGGGCTTCCACTTCGACGCCCACCCCATGGGGATGCTGGTGTCCACGGTGGCGGCCCTCAGCACCTTCTACCCCGACGCCAAGGACATCGACGACCCCGCCAACCGCCAGCGCCAGATCACCCGCCTCATCGCCAAGATGCCTACCCTGGCCGCGTTTGCCCACCGGTACTCGGCCGGCCAGCCCTTCGTCTACCCCGACAACAGCCTCGACTACTGCTCCAACTTCCTGTCCATGATGTGGAAGATCGCTGAGCCCCGCTTCGATGCCAACCCCACGCTGGCCCGGGCTCTCGATGTGCTGTTCATCCTCCATGCCGATCACGAGCAGAACTGCTCGACCACCGCGATGAGGGTGGTGGCATCCAGCCGCGCCGATCCCTACTCGTCGGTGGCGGCAGCCAGTGCCGCGCTCTACGGCCCGTTGCACGGTGGGGCCAACGAGGCTGTGGTCCGGATGTTGGGGCGCATCGGCAGCCCGTCGGAGATCCCTGCCTTCATCGGCGGGGTGAAGGACGGCAACGAGCGACTCATGGGGTTCGGCCACCGGGTGTACAAGAGCTACGACCCGCGGGCGGCGATCATCAAGAGGACCGCCCACGAGGTGTTCGAGATCACCGGCCCCAACCCGCTGCTCGACATCGCCCTGGAGCTCGAGAAGATCGCCTTGGAGGACGAGTACTTCGTGTCCCGCAAGCTCTATCCCAACGTCGACTTCTACTCCGGGCTCATCTACCAGGCCATCGGCTTCCCGATGGACATGTTCCCGGTGCTGTTCGCCATCCCCCGCACCGCCGGATGGCTCGCCCACTGGGTGGAGCTGCTGGCCGATCCCGAACAGAAGATCAGCCGTCCCCGTCAGCGCTACGACGGCGTCGGTGAGCGGAAGTACGTGCCCATCGCCGACCGCTCCTGAACCCTCATCGACGCCTCAGGAGCCGGAGATGTCGACGAGGATCTTCCCGGCGTTGGCGTTCGACTCCATGCGCTCGTGGGCGGCGCCGACCTGCTCGAGCGGGTAGCGGGAGTCGATCACCGGACGCAGCGGGCCGTGATCGAACAGCGGCAGCACCTCTCGGGCGAACTGCCGGGTCAGGGCGATCTTCTCCTCGAGGGGGCGGGCGCGCAGCACCGTTCCCACCAGCGTCGCCCGCTTGGGCAACAGGGCGCCGAGGGCGAAGGTGGGCGGTGATGGATCCATGACCCCGACCTGCACCACGGTGCCGCCCACGCGGAGTGATGCGATGTTGCGATTGAGGTACTCGCCGCCCACCACGTCGAGCACCACGTCGACTCCCTCGCCGTCGGTCCACCCCGAAATGGCGTCCGCGAAGTCAGTCGAGCGGTAGTCGATCACCAGATCGGCCCCTTGGGCGCGGCACACATCGTGCTTGGCGGCGCTGGCGGTGACGGCGACGGAAGCGCCGATCGCCGTGGCGATCTGGGTGGCAGCGGTTCCCACTCCCGAGGCGCCCGCGTGCACCAGGGCTCGGCGACCCGAGGTGAGACCGCCTTGGCGGACCAGCGCATCCCAGGCGGTGAGGAACACCTCGGGGATGGCGGTGGCGTCGGCGAGCGGGACCGTGTCGGGAACCGCCATCACCTGGCGATGGTGAACGGCGATGCGATCGGCGTAGGACCCACCACCGACGATGCCCATGACCTCGTCGCCTTCGCCGACACCGATGACTCGATCGCCGGCGTCGACGACGGTTCCGGCGAACTCCAAGCCCGGGATCTCGTGCTCCATGGGTGGACCGGGATAGAGACCCATCCGCTGCAGCACGTCGGCCCGGTTCAGAGCGGTGGCCCGGATCTCCACCACGATGTCCTCGGGCCCGGGCCGCGGCTCAGCTACGTCGGCGATGGTGAGGACTTCGGGTCCTCCGTACTCGTTGAGGACCACGGCGCGCACGCCGCCGATCCTAGGCACCGGTCTCCGTCGCCGTTGCCTCCGGCGACCACGGCCGCCCAGCCTGGGGATGTGACGGACGCCACGCTCCCAACTGCTTGACGCGGGTAGCGGATGCTTGCAATAGTAAGCACACCACTGAAGCGGGACGACAGCCCCCCACCCTCCCAAGGAGCACCGATGAACACCACCGACCTCGTGAACAAGGTCAACGAGCAGATCAACGACGTGATCAAGACCAGCCAGGAGCAGGCCACCAAGGCCGTCGGCGACTGGACCGAGACCATCGAAGGCTTTCTGCCCGAGACCATCTCCGACCTCGACGTGATCGAGAACCTCCCGAAGCCGGCCGAGCTCGTCGAGCTGGCCTTCGAGTTCACGCAGAAGGTCCTCGAGTACCAGGCCGAGCTGGCCCGCTCGATCGCCGGCCTCGTCGACGGCTTCCTGCCCGGCGAGGAGGCCGCCCCCAAAGCAGCCACCACCACGGCCAAGAAGACTGCCAAGGCATCCGCCTAGTCAGTCGCCACAGCTCACAACGCGCGATCGAGGGCCCGCTCCGGCGGGCCCTCGGCGCGCGCTAGCCCACCAGCGTCCGTGCCGTCGCGGCCACGCCCACACCGACCACGGCGGTCAATCCCAGCGCGCTCGCCACGTAGAGCGAGCGCCGGCGGGCCAGGTCCTCGATGTCTGCCGCGAAGCTGGACATGGTCGTGAACCCACCGATCAGCCCCATGCCGATGAAGTCGAACCAGCCACCGCGCCACCCCAGCCCCACGACGACCCCCAACAGCGCCGCACCGGCGCCGTTGACCACGAGCGTCGGACCGAACCGCGGGCCTCGCTCCACCAGGAGGGTACCCACCCACCACCGCGCCACCGAACCGATGGCGCCGCCGGCGGTCACCAACAGCACTGTCATCGCACCGCACTCCGAGATCGCCTCATCGCGTGCCGGCCCACTACCACCGCGGCGACACACACACCGACGGTCACGATCAGATAGCTGATGGCGACATCGGCCGATCGTGCCCACCAGAGACGGTCGACCTCGACCACGAACGCCGAGAACGTGGTGAGCCCGCCGCACAGACCGACGGCGAGGAGCGGGCGTGACCAGCCGGCGGCTCGCCCGCTCTCGTGGTGGGCCAACACGACCCCCAGCACCAGGCTGCCGATCACGTTGACCGTCAGCGTGCTCCACGGGATCCCACTCGAGCCCGCACCGATGACCTCGGCGCTGACGTGGCGTAGCAGCGCACCGACTCCACCGCCCACGGCCACGAGCGCCAGGGTCTCCTTCGGGGACGTCGGTGGTGCTGGTCGAGGGGTCGGGGGGAGGCCGGGTCTCACACCGTGATGCCGCCATCGACGGACACGACAGCACCCGTGATGTAGTCGGCCTCGTCGGAGGCCAAGAAAGCCACGGTGGAGGCGACCTGATCGGGAGTGCACTCTCCCATCGGCGACGTGTGCTTGAGGAGGAGCCTCATCTCGATGTCGTCGGGGATCTCGAGGTTGCCGACCATGGGTGTGGCCATGCCGCCCGGGCACACGACGTTGGCCCGGACGCCGGCCGCCTTGAACTCCTCGGCCAGCTCTTTCGTGAGGTGGATCACCCCGCCCTTCGACGCGCAGTAGGCGGCGGCATAGGCGTGGCCGCGAAGGCCCGCCGAGGAGCCGACGTTGACGATGTTGCCCTTCGATTCGATGAGGTGGGGAAGGGCATGGCGAGCCATCAGGTACGTACCGGTGAGGTTGACTCCGATGACCAGGTTCCAGGTGTCGATCGACGATGACTCGGTGTGCTCCATGCGCAGGACGCCTGCGACGTTGCACAGCACATCCAGACCACCGAGATGTGCGACGGCGCGCGTGACGGCTCCCTCCACCTGCGCCGGATCAGACACCGATGAGGTGACAACAAGCGCATCGCCCCCGGCAGCGGCGATGACAGCCGCCGTCTCCTCAACGGCGTCGGCCAGATCGAGGCACACGACCCGGCCACCCTCGGCCGCCAAGCGCAGCGATGTGGCGCGACCGAGCCCCGACGCGGCGCCAGTGACCAAGCAGCGCTTGCCGGTGAATCGTTGATGCATGGGGGTGCGGTCCTTTCGAGGATTGGTTCAGCGGCCGAGTGCGCCGCCGTCGACGACGAGGCTGTGGCCGTGGACGAACGATGCCGCGTCGCTGCACAGCCACACCATGGCGGCGGCAACCTCGGCAGCCTCGCCGAGTCGTTTGAGCGGTGACACCTTGGCCAGCATCCGCTCCATCTCGGGATTGGCGTCGATGTAGCCGTCGAGCATGGGCGTGCGGATGGTACCGGGGCAGACGGCATTGACCCGGATCCCCTGACCGGCGTACTCCCGCGACGCGGTCTTGGTGAGCCCGAGAACGCCATGCTTCGACGCCACGTAGGGGGCCTGCCCCGGCGAGGCGACGAGGCCGGCGCCCGACGACGAGTTGACGATGGCGCCACCACCGCCGGCCAGAAGCGCCGGGACCTCCCGGCGCATGCACAGGAAAACCGACGTGAGGTTCACCGCGATGGTGCGGTGCCACTCTTCGAGCGGGTGCTCGGCGATGGGGGCCCATGCTCCGCTTGTCCCGGCGTTGTTGATGCAGCAGTCCAGCCGGCCGAAGCGGGCGACCGCAGCGTCCACCGCGGCGCCCACCTCGTCGTCGTCAGTGACGTCGCATCTCACCGGGAGACCGACGGCACCGGCGTCGTCCACCTCGCCAGCCACCGCCGCCGCGGTCGCACCGTCGATGTCGACGCACACCACTCCGGCCGCGCCCTCAGTGGACAGCAGGAGGGCGGCGGCGCGGCCGATGCCGCTCCCCGCTCCAGTCACGAAGGCCACCTTGCCTTGCACCATTGGACCCATCAGTGGAAGACCTCGCCGCCGTTCACGTCGAGCGCTTGCCCGGTGATCACTCGCGCCCGGTCGGAGGCGAGGAACACGATCGCCTCCGCGCAATCCTCCTGCGAGGGGATCTCACCCTGGGGGATGTCGACGGCGATCTTCGCCTTGGCCTCCTCGAGACTGAGACCGTCGCTCTGCATCAGCCAGTCGACGTAGATCTGCACCGACGGCCCCCACATCCACCCGGGAACCACCGAGTTCACGCGGATGTCGTGGCGGGCCAGCTCTCGGGCCAGGATCCGCGTGAAGACGTGAACCGCCCCCTTGGAGGTTCCATAGGCACCCTGGAGCTCCATCGCCTTGCGCACCACCATCGAGGACACGTTCACGATCGATCCGCCGTCTCCCTGCTCCACCATCTGACGGGCCACCACCTGGGTGAGACCGAAGGTTCCCCACACGTTGACGAGGTGAACCTTCTTCCAGACGTCGAGATCGGCATCGAGGAACGACACCGACGGATCGGGACGGAAGGCGCTGTTCACCAGCACGTCGATGCGACCGAACTCCTCGAGCGTCCGCTCGACCAGCGCGGCACATGCCTCGCCATCGGTGATGTCGGTGGGTACGGGGAGAGCTACGCCGCCCGCAGCGATCATCCGGTCAGCCACCTGGCTGAGCCGCTCGTGGTCGCGTGCGACGAGGACCACGCGCCCGCCGTCGCGTGCCATGGCCCGGGCCACGGCCTGGCCCATCCCCGGCCCCACACCCGAGACGATGCAGACCTTGTCGTCGAGCAACGTCATCGATCCTCCTTTCCCAGCAGGGGAAGCACCTCGTCGCCGAAGCGCTCGATCTGATCACACCACTCTTGGGCCGAGCGTGCCCCCCGGAAGGCGACCTGGACGTGATCGACGCCTGCATCGGTCCAACGGCCGAGCGCGGCGGCGACGCGTTCGGGGTCGCCGGTGATGAACCGGCGGTCGCCTTCGATGTGGCCCGGTGGGTCACCGACGTGGACCAGCGGCCCGTTGGCTCCGATGTCGAGCGGTTCGTCCCCCCGCCCGGCGGTTTCGGCTTCGGCCACAATGATTTCGAGCGCAGCAGGGATATCAGCCAACGGGGTGCCCTGCGGCAGCCAACCATCACCGAGGCGGCCGACCCGCCGGATCGCGGCCGGCGACGAACCGCCGATCCAGACCGGAGGGCGAGGCTGCTGCACCGGTCGGGGACCCACACCGGCGTGGGCGAACGACCAGGTGTCGCCGTCGACGTCGGGGAACTCGTCGACCAGCGCGGCGGAGATGGCGGCGATCGACTCGTCGAGCAGTGCACCGCGTCGACGATGGTCGGCTCCGAGCACCTCGAACTCGCCGAGGACGTGACCGGCGCCGACGCCGAGGATCACCCGCCCCGCCGAGAGACGGTCAAGGGTGGCGAAGGCCTTGGCCACCTGGAGCGGGTGGCGGTAGGCCGGGATGTAGACGTGGCTGAGCAGACGAACTCGGTGGGTGCGGCCGGCCAGGAGGCCGAGCGTGGCGATGGTATCGAACCAGGTCGTTCCCATCGCCTCGGCATCGACGCGCGGGACGGCTACGTGGTCGCACACGGCGACGTAGAACAGGCCGGCACGATCGGCAGCCTCGGCGATGGAGATCATGTCGCCGACCGAGGCGTCATGCTCCCATTCGTCGGCGAAGCGCGACGAGAGGGCTTGCACGGGAAGCTGGATGCCGACCGACAACCGATCGGTGGGACACACCCTCATCGGGCGGGAGCGCTCATGGCTGGAACGATCCGTCGGGCTTGCGGCGCCAACCACGAGCGGCGTCGTTGCCGCCGTCGACGTGGAGCGTGGTCCCGGTGACGAACGACGCCAGATCGCTGGCCAGGAACAACACCGGCCCGACGATCTCGATCGGTTCGCCCCATCGGCCCAGAGCGGTCGTGTGCCCATAGCCGCCGTCGGCGGCGGGATCGTCGCCGACGGCTAGGAACAGCTCGCCCTCGGTCGGGATGGCGTCGGGCGCTACACAGTTCACCCGGATGCCGTGGTGCCCGTACTCGAGGGCGAGGCTGGCCGTGAGATTGGCCACCGCCGCCTTCATCGCCGCATACACGGCGAAACCAGGGCAGGCCCGGTGCGCCTCGATCGACGTCACGTTGACGATCGACCCGCCACCACCCTCGACCATGTGGGGCACTGCGGCCCTCACGACGTGGGTGACGCTGGTGAAGTTCTCGTCCACCAGCGCCTGCTGACCCTTGGCACCCACATCGGCGAAGGCGGCCTTGAAGGTACCGCCGGCGTTGTTGACCACACTGTCGATCCGGCCGAGCCGATCGATCGTCGTCGCCATCCACTCGTCAACGACCGTGGGGTCGCGCACGTCGCCGACGTGGCTCACCACCGCGGCCGTTGCGCCCCCGACGCCGAGCTCCTGGACCACCGCGGCGAGCGCCTCGGCGTCGCGATCGACGAGCGAGACCGCGGCGCCACGCTCGGCAAACCCAGTGGCGATGGCTCGCCCCAGCCCCGCCGCGGCACCCGTCACCAGTGCCACCCGGTCATCGAAGTGCAGGTCGGCGAGCATCGCTCGCAGTCTGACCGACGAACTAGAACGCGTTCCAGATTCACTTCTGTCGCCGATATGGGTACGATGGCGACACTCATCACGAGTGTGCGCGAGGGACTCGGCCCGTCGACCGCACCGGCAACCCGACCGAACCTGCTGGGTTCGGCGCCGGGTGCCACAGCCAGACCGATGACGAAGGGAACACCGGTGGAACGCTCCGCAGTGCCGGCACGGCCATCCCGCTACCGACCCACGCCTGGCGTACGACGCCCGCTGCCGCCTCCCCGGCGCGTCCCCCCCGGTGGCGACGCCCACCGGGCGGGAATCGCCGCGGTGTGGAAGGCGCTCGGCGACGGGGACCGGAGCCCGGAGACGTTGAGTGCCGCCTGGCACCTTGCTCAGCCGCCCCTCACCAAGTTGGTTCGCCGCCTGGTCCGGGCCCAGGGGTTCCACCACGTGGCGGCCGATCCCGATGAGATCGCGTCGCTCGCCGCTGACGTGTTCACCACCATCCTGCTCAAGCGGTCAGCGGCCTGGTCGTCCGACGGTGGGGCTCTTCCGTGGCGGTACTCACGGGCGGAGATCAACAGCCACCTGGGCCGGGTGCTGGGTCCGCACACGTCATGTCTGGACAGCGAGCACACACTGGGCGCTGACCGGCTGCCCGAGCCATCTCGAGACCTCGACTCCTTCGACCATCGCGACGAGCTCGATGTCCTGGCCTCGCTGGCCGCCCACCACGCCGAAGCCGCCCGCTTGGTCACCGCTCTTCCGAAGGCGTCAGCCAACCGCCGCCACCAGCTGGTGTATCTGGCCTATGAGACCGAGCTTGCCGGCGGCAACCCCCGGCCGGCGGTCACCGTCTCCGCGCTCCACGGCGTCTCGGAGGCCAACGCTCGCCAGATCCACCGCCGCGTGGCCCAGGCCCTCGCCGCCTGATCGCCACCGAGCGCGGCGAACAATCCGGGAAGGACTCAAGTCGGGAGCGCGAAGTACCGAAAATCCAACCATGACCAGTACGTCTCACGCGTCCACGGCCGCCGGCAGCCCGACCCACCCCGAGGTCGACCCCGAAGCCCACACCGCCCCCGTCGACACGACGCCTCCAGCCAGCGAGTACATCGCCAGCTACGTCAACGCCTTCGCCGAGACCTCACTCGACGACGACGGTGCCGGCGCTGCCACCGGCGAGGACCTCTCGTCCCGATTGGGTTGGAGCAGCCTGGTCGACGACATCGCCCGGATGCGACCGGACGAGAACGAGCCCATCGAGGTCCTAGCGACCACGACAACCCGTTGGTACTCACTCACCATCGTTGCGCTGCTCGTCGCCTTGGCCGGCCTGTTCGCTTCACTGGTCGGTTCGACGCTCTCCACGACGACTCGCGTGGGTGTCCTCCTCCTCGGCGTCGCCGCGGCAACCGTTGGGGTGCTCACCATCATGAACAGGCGCGGCACCTTCTACTAGGCCTCCCCGCGCGCCTCACTCGACGGGCACGGCCACGGCGGTATCGAGTCGCGCCAGCAGCGCCGTGTCGTGGTCGTCACCGGGATTGTCCGTGGTCAGCAGGCGATCGCCCAAGAAGATGCTGGCGGCCCCGGCGTGCAGGCACAGCGCCTGGAGCTCGTCGCTCATCTGCGACCGGCCCGCTGAGAGGCGCACGACCGACTCCGGCATCATGATCCGCGCCGCGGCAACGGTTCTCACCAGCTCCAGAGCGTCGAGCTCGTCGGTGCCATGCAGCGGCGTACCCGGAACCTGCACCAGCAGGTTGATGGGCACGCTCTCGGGGTGGGGCGCGAGGTTCGCAAGCTGGGCGAGCAACCCTGCTCGAACTCGGCGATCCTCGCCCATGCCAACGATGCCGCCACAGCACACTGCAACACCGGCAGCCCGCACATGGCCGAGCGTATCGAGTCGGTCCTGGTAGCTGCGGGTGGTGATGATCTCGCCGTAGAACTCCGGCGAGGTGTCGAGGTTGTGGTTGTAGAAGTCCAGGCCGGCATCGGCCAAGTGCCGAGCCTGCTCCGCGGTCAGCATGCCGAGGGTGGCGCACGTCTCCATGGCCAGCGACCCGACCGCTCGGACGGCATCGGCCACCCGCTCGACCTGAGCATCGCTGGGAGATCTCCATGCCGCGCCCATGCAGAACCGGGTGGCACCCGCCTTCTTCGCCCGACGCGCCGCGGCGACGATGTCCTCAGTCGGCATCAGTCGCTCGGCACCGAGGCCGGTGTCGTACCTCGATGATTGCGGACAGTACGCACAGTCCTCGGGACAACCCCCGGTCTTGATCGAGAGCAACATCGCCCCCTCGACTACGTGGGGGTCGTTCCCGGCGCGATGTACGACGTGGGCGTCGTGCAGCAGATCATGGAAGGGGCGGCCGATGAGTGCAGCAACCTCATCGACCGACCAGTCGTGACGAAGCGCCATCGCGGCTGTCGGGGGCATCGGACTCCTCGCTGGGGTGTGTAGTGCACAATCGTGACGCCAAGGGCGGTATCTCAACGTCAAGCGTCCGCATTCTGTGCCGGGAACCCTTTCGACGCACGTCCAACGTGCCGATGTCGAAGGTGGTGAAGCAACGTCGAACTGCGACTTGGCTCGGAGCGTTCCATGTGGACGCAGCCTCGACCATTGCCGCCTTCGCCGCTGCGTTGGCCGTCTGGACCCTGATCGCCGGCGTCACTCCGGTTCGCGTTGCCGGCGTGTTCACCCTCGGCGCCATCGGGTGGGGAACTCGCCGCCACCTCCGGACGGACCCGACGGTCGGCGTACCACGGGGCATCGTCCAGCTCAGCGCCGGTCTGGCGCTCATCGCCGCCGCCGATGGCGGGCTGCGTTCCATGATCGACCTCGAGATGTCCGCGGTTGAGGCTGCCGGCATCCTCATCGGATACCTCCTCATCATCGGAGCGCTGCTCCACATCGTGGCCTGTCGTCTCCCCGGACGCGAGATCGACGTCATGGTCGAGGCATGCCTCATCGGCGCCCTGGTCGGACTCGGCACCTGGGCGGTGGCCGGCCGTCTGCTCCCCGATGCGGCGATCGCTGATCGGGTCATGCTCCCCACGGTGGTAGTGATGGCCGCCGACACGGCGAGCGTGGTGATCCTCCTTCGGCTACTCACCGGGAACGGCCGCGGACTCGCCACCTATCGCTACCTCAATCTGGGATTCGCCTATGTCGCCGGGGCCCACGGCCTAGCCGGGCTCAGCGGGCTGTCAGTGGTCGAAGCACCCGAGTTCCTGATCACTGCGATCATGGTGGCGGGGTTGGTGTTCATCGGCCTCGCCGCAGTCGTCCGCTCCGCCGATCTGCTCGTCGAACCGTTGGCCCTCGAGCCACGACTGCTCAGCCCCATCCATCTCGGTCTGGTGCTGGGCGGTCTCCTCATGGCGCCAGCCGTCCTGGTGATCGAGGCCTGGCGGAAGTCTGCGGTGACCGCCTCGACCGCCACGACCACGATGATCACCGCGGGGGTGCTCGTGGCCTACGTGAGCGCTCTCCTCGTCGGGCGTGCGGAAACCGAGCACAAGTCCAGCCACGACAGCCTCACCGAGCTACCCAACCGCGACCTGTTCGGGGATCGTCTCGATCGCGCCCTGGCCCATGCTCGGCGAAACGACGGCCGCGTCGGTGTGCTGTTCCTGGATCTCGACCACTTCAAGTCGGTGAACGACGCCTTCGGTCACTCGGCTGGCGACCAGCTCTTGGTGACGGTCGCTCGCAAGCTCGAGCGGTGCATCCGCGAGGAGGACACCGCGGCGCGGCTGGGCGGCGACGAGTTCGCCGTCCTCCTCCCGTTCCTCGAAGAGGACCAGGACGTGATCGTCGTCGCCGAGAGAATCCTCGAAACCATGGCTGAACCGGTGACCATCGCCGAGAGCGCTCTGCGGATGAGCGTGTCCATCGGTGTGGCGGTGGCGCCGAATGACGGCGGCGTACCCAACGCCGTCGTGTCCAGCGCCGATGCCGCGATGTATCGAGCGAAGGAATCGGGACGCAACACCTACGAGGTCTTCCGGTCCGAGCTGGCCACCGTCGCCCACGAGCGTCTCGAGATCGAGACGGCGCTTCACCTGGCCATCCAACGCGGCGAGCTGGTCCTTCACTACCAGCCGGTGCTCAACGCGCGTACGGGCCGCACCGACCACTGTGAGGCGCTGGTGAGGTGGGACCACCCTGAGTCCGGGCTGCTGTTCCCCGGCCACTTCGTGCCGGTGGCCGAGCAATCTGATCTCGTCGTGCACCTTGGCCGGTGGGTGCTGACCGAAGCGTGCCGCCAAGCCGCTGGGTGGCACGCCGACGGTCTGGGCGATGCCGGGATCGCGGTGAACGTCTCTGCCCGCCAGTTCCGACATGGTCTCCCCGAGCTGGTCGCCGAGGTCCTTCGCACGACCGGGCTTCCCCCCGAGCTCCTGACCATCGAGCTGACCGAGAGCGCCGCCGTCGACAGCACCGAGCTGATCGCGGCTGCACTCCGCGATCTCCGGGAGATGGGTGTGTCGATCGCCATCGACGACTTCGGCACCGGCTACTGCGGGCTGCGCTATCTGGCCGAGCTGCCCCTCGACGCCATCAAGATCGACCGGTCGTTCGTCCAGGGCACGTCGAAGCAGGAGACGTCGATAGTGTCCGCCTCGATCGCCATGGCCCACAACCTGGGGCTCCGCGTCGTCGCCGAGGGCATCGAGACCGAGGAGCAGTTCCGAGTGCTGGCCAACCAGGGCTGCGACCTCCTTCAGGGCTTCTTGTTCTCCAAACCAGTTCCCCCCGCTGACATCGCCCGGCGCCTCGCCCTCGAGTACGCGGCCCACGCCGTCGGGGCGACAGCTCCGCCTGACGTGGTGGACACTCCACCGACGAGCGACGATGCCCTGGTTGGCCACGGTTCGCCTCCAGGGGCGTGACGCCGCAACCGAGGCCGAGCCAGCCGCCGGTTAGCGCCGATTCTCACGCAGCGAGATCGACCCCTCAACAACCGAAGGTGAGGAGCGGCAGTCGTTGTGCCTAGCTGTAGCGGTCAGGCCGACCGACGATCGGGATGGGCGGGAGGTGGTGCAGGGGTACCGTGGCGGTATGGCTGGGGGGCGTAATCGGACTGCGACGGTGTTGGTCACCGATCTGGTCGGTTCGACGGAGCAGCGGGGCCGGCTCGGTGACAGCGCGGCGGATGAGTTGCGCCAGGCCCACGACCGGGTCCTCGACGATGCCATCGGGGCATTCGGCGGTACGAGGATCAAGGGCCTGGGCGATGGCGTGCTGGCCGTGTTCGACTCGGCATCTGATGCGTTCGGCTGCGCGGCGTGGATGCAACAGCGGTTGCACCAGTTGCCGGGCCGGGAGCCCGTCTTGGTCCGTATCGGTCTCGCCGCGGGCGACGTGTCCTTCGAGGAGGGTGACGTGTTCGGCACTCCGGTGGTGCAGGCATCGAGGGTGTGTGCGGATGCGGCTGGTGGTCAGATCTTGTGCACGGAGCTCGTTCGTGCGTTGGCGGGGAGCCGCAGCGTGCACGAGAGCCGGTCGGTGGGGGAACGGTCGCTGAAGGGTCTCGAACCGCTCGTCCTGCATGAGGTGTTGTGGATCCCGCGTCCGTCGTCTGCTCCTGAGTTGCCGCGGTTCCTCACTGGGACGGCGACGTTTCCGTTCGTTGCGCGTGAGCGGGAACAAGAGACGTTGGCGCAGAGATGGAAGCAGGCCACCGGAGCAGAGGTGCGGACGGTCTTCGTGGCCGGGGAGCCGGGGGTGGGCAAGACCCGTCTCGTCGCGGAGCTCGCTCGTTCCGTGCGTGACGAGGGTGCGGTGGTGGCCGCGGGGCGGTGTGACGAGGAGGTCGGTCGTCCCTATCAGCCCTTCGTGGAGGCGATCCGGCATGCGATTATTGGCGTCACCCCCGACCGGCTCCCGGGTCTGCTCGGTCGCTTCGCGGGTGATCTGGTGCGTCTCGTTCCCGAGCTCGCTGAGCACGCCGATCTGTTGCCCGTCCCGCTCGAGGCGGACGCCGAGTCGGAACGGGCTCGTCTCATCGAAGCGGTCGTGGCCTGGTTGGAGGCGATGTCTGGGGAGCAGCCGGTGTTGTTGGTGCTCGACGATCTCCACTGGGCCGATCGGGCGTCGGCACTCGTGCTGCGTCATGTGGTGCGGTCGCTCACCGGTTGCCGGGTGATGGTGGTGGGCACGTATCGCGACACCGACGTGGATCGGACGCATCCGCTCGCCGAGGTGTTGGCGGATCTGCGTCGTGAGGTCGGGGTGGAGCGGATCGCGCTGCGGGGCCTCACTGACGGCGAGGTGGTGGCGTTCCTCGAGGGCGCTGCCGGCTACGAACTGGGTTCCGGCACGAGTGCGTTCGCCGCTGCGCTGCACGCCGCGACCGACGGCAATCCGTTCTTCGTCGAGGCAGTGATCCGGCACCTGGTCGAGACGGGGAGGATCTACGAGAGCGACGGCATGGGGGTCGCCGATGTGGAGCGGGTCGAGGATCTCGAGTTGCCGGAGGGCATTCGCGAGGTGGTGGGGCGCCGGCTCACCCGCCTGGGACCGGAGGTCAACGATGTGTTGGCGAATGCGGCGGTCCTCGGCTCCGAGTTCGACGTCGCTTCCCTCACAGGGATGCACGGCGACAGCGAGCAGGTGTTGGCCGCGCTGGACATCGGCGTGTCATCAGGCCTGTTGGTGGAGGTTGGTGGGCGTCGCGCCGGCTACTCGTTCGCCCACGCACTGGTTCGCCAGACGCTCTTGGAGGAGCTCAGCCTGGCGCGTCGCCAGCGCTTCCATCTCCGGGCGGCCGAGGCGCTCGAAGCAAGCCGTGGCGCAACAGGTGCGATCGCGGTTCACTTCCGCCAGGCGGGTGCGGCAGCCGATCCCGAGAAAGCAGTGACCGCGTCGGTGATCGCCGCGCACGAAGCTCGGCAGAACTACGCATGGGACGAGGCCGGCGAGCACATCGAGGCGGCCGTCGAGCTGCTCGACGACACCAGTGGCGATCCGGCCGAAACCGCCGGACTGCTGCAGCTGATCGGTGACGCGACCTATGCAGCCGACATCGGGTGGGAACGGGGCATTGAGCACCTCGAACGGGCCCGGGAGATCTACGAGGAGCTCGGCGACCTGCGCAGCGCGGCCAAGGTGCGTTCCCGCATCGGGCGCAACCTCGCGACGTTCCCGGGACGCTCGGACGTCGGCCGGGCGATGGAGAACCTCCAGGCCGCCCTGGCAGTGCTCGAGGCCGATGGCGCTTCGGCCGCCCTGGCGTACGTGCATCTCGGCTTCGCCAGTGCTCACGTGGTGCTTGGGGAACCCGACCGGTGCATCGACGCCGCCAACAGAGCGCTCCTCATCGGCGAGCAGCTCGGCTTGGAGACGATCCAGGCCAACGCCCACATGCTGCGCTCCGGTGGGCTCATGGCCACCGGTTCAACCGTCGAGGGTCTCGCCGAGCTCGAACGTGCACACCGCGAGGCAGTACGGCTCGGCCAGCCGGTCCTCGCGTGGGTGGCTGCATTCATTGCCGCGACGTCCATGAGCTCCCACCTCGATCCTCTGTCGGCGATCGGATGGATCGACGAGGAGCTGGCATCCGGCCGCCACGCCGGTGCCCCGGGCTTGCGCAACGCCCTCCAGGGCGAGAAGTGGCTCAACCTCGGCTTGGCCGGTCGTCTCGACGAGATGGAAGCACTCTCGGAGCAGGTCCCCTCAGCTCGTGACAACGCCTTCCTCGAGTACTGGCGTGGGGACTTCGAGCTCGCAAGACCACGGATGGAAGGCGCAGGCAACGCCCTGGCCGCCGACGGGAACGTCGGTGCCTTAGCCATGGTCACGATCTTGAGGGCTGCGCTCGCCGAGCGGACAGGACGATTCGACGAGGCAGAAGCGCTGTTCGATTCCGTCGTAGGCAATATGGTGGCGGTCGCCAACCTTCGCAAAGCGGTGTTGTTCACACGTACTGGACGCCATGACGAAGCCCGACGTCTCCTGGAAGCGTCGGAGCACCTGCTCGGCCAAGCGGACGACATCCGCGGCGTACTCGGTTTCCTCGAGCTCGCGAAGGCAACGCTGGCGCAATCGGACTCAGATACCGAGTCGCACTTCGCGGCAGCGATCGACGTCTTCCACCGGTTCTCGCTGCAGCACTACGAAGCCGAAGCCCTCGAGGACTGGGGACGGGTCACCGGCCGCCGGGATCACCTCGACGCCGCCCTCGCCATCTACGACAAAGTCGGAGCAGGCTCCGCGTGGAAGCAGCGAGCGCTGGACCTGCGCACCGGCCTGTGAGGAGCCAACCGGACGCGGTGTCGGGCTGGGAGCTCTTATCGAAACGCACGGTCGACACACGCCGTGGTCGTCGACGCAGTTTCCAGTCAGAGCGGTGTCGGGAGAACGCCAGCTATGGCTCGGCGTTCGGATTGACACGAGCGTCTGACCTGTATCCCGAGCACCGGTTCGGTGACACGCTGTCGTGTCGGGAGTGTCCGAGTCGCGCGTTGATGGGATCCGCCCGCGAACGGTGGCCGCGAGAAGCGTTCGCTGCCCGTGTCCTGCGCCCATTCGTGTACACCGTCAGTGGTCTGGGGCGATGGCCAACTCGCGTTTGGGTACTACGAATTCAGCGTTCGACGAGGCGGATGTCGAGGCCGAGCAAGTCGGCGGGGTTGAGGCTGATCTCGAGCGTCGAGCTGTCGATGTGATGCTCGATCCCCAACTCGTCGAGGCCCGCTGAAGCGACCGTCGTCGATCGAACGCCGAGTACGAGCGCGGGAGGTCCCGTACCCCGATGAATCCGAACGCCCGGACGATCTCGGAAGTCGAAGAGGCATTGCTCGATGGGCTCGCCGAGCAACACACGCCAGAGGTCGCATGTGCCGGCGACGTCATCGGTATGGATGATCACGCGATGAATCTCCGTGATCCCGAGCGGGCCACCGTCTGCGCCCTCGAAGTGCG
The DNA here is from genome assembly GCA_036397895.1 of Acidimicrobiales bacterium. Lineage (GTDB taxonomy): Bacteria > Actinomycetota > Acidimicrobiia > Acidimicrobiales > DASWIA01 > DASWIA01. The sequence continues at coordinate 42,063 of DASWIA010000064.1, forward strand.
CCTGGCTCGCCTCGCGTTGTACATCGACATCATGGTCATAGGCGCACAAGAACGGAGTCGGCTGAAGTCCCTCGCTCAGCACCAAGGCGTTGCTCCACCCGCGCTTCCAAGGAAGAAACGGCGGCTCGTCAGGAACATCGATGGTTCCGCTCGGCATCGGGGGCGTGAGCGCCACCCCTCGCTGCTCAAGTGTGGCCATCGCCCCCGCGAGGGACTCAGCCGGCTCGAACGCGATCGCTCGGATCGTCGCGGAGGGATCGCTCGCGGGATCGACCGGATGGTTGCACCCGACGTTGCAGCTACCGAAACCCACACCCCCTTCGTGGATCAACCCCCAGTGCGCCATCGGCCAAGCCACGGGCAATCCGAGGCGGTCCGTGAGGAAATCGAACAATGCGTGCTCGTCCCCGGCTTCCACCACGACGTGGTCGATGCGGCTGACAGCCGCGCCGGCGCCCATGCCTCGGGAGTCTTCCATGTCCCAGGCTTCTGGGTCCCCGAAGTGCCTGCACAGATCACCCAACCCATAATCCCGTTACGGCAGACGGGGTCGAGCCGCTCCAAACGGCGCTTCCTTGGCGGGTCGTTCGGACGAGAGTCGGGAACGCTCTTAGGAGCCGCGCGGATAGGTGACCATCCACCGGTCGTTGGGGTGTCTCGCGTTTGATGCGAGTGCTCTCACAAACCAACGACCAGTGGAGGCACTCGCGATCATGACACGCGCTTTGGACCCTGAGGTGGGACGGGT